>NC_006138.1:0-600000 GCF_000025945.1 Desulfotalea psychrophila LSv54
GTCTCTACCTTGGTCTGTGTTTTTAATTTCAGTATAGCCTCATTCTCGCATCTGTTTTTGAGTCCTTTACCTAAAAGATCTTTCTCTGTGTTCTCATTTTCCTCTGTGGTTAACTTTTTTTAGCTTTTCGCTTCCCTTAATCAGCAAAAAGACATCCCCTCCCACAAGCTGAACCGACGCCTGCAATTTTTTACCAAGCCACTGAACAGTAGACTCCGAAAAGAAGCAAATATGGGTGGGGTCATTCTTATAGTGCCAATTGGCAAAGAGCTCCTTTGTAAGCACCCGCTTAGTCATCACAGCCAGCACACCCTCAGGCTTTAAACAGGCCCATAACCGCTCTATCTCCATCCAAGGATCCTGTAGATGTTCAAAGACCTCTGAACTGGTGATAAAATCATACTGCTCGGCAAAGACCCTTTGATCAGGGGCGTAAATAGGATCATAAATGGCCATTACATGCCCCCTCTCCTCAAAGAGTATGGAGAGAGTCGGCCCCGGCCCGCAACCAAAGTCAAGACCACAGGCACCAGCAGCTATGCGCGCAAGCACAGGTTGCAAGAGACGGGATAAAAACTTTCTGTAACCGGCATCGTCTGGACTGTTTTGGTGGAGGTCATACTCCCTCTTACTCTCCTGCTGCGAGAGATGAAAGGAGTCTGGGACAAAGACAAGATCGCAGACCGGACAGTGCAGATACGTCCTGCGCCGGTCACGATGGTAAAAATGGCTTGCGCATTCTTTACAGAGAGGGCACATATCATGGTCTTGCATAAAAAACCTCACTAAAAACAAGGGTCAATGAATCTATGTTACAACATACCTTCTGCCATATATCAGGTCTTGGCGCAAAAACCGAAAAAAAACTCTGGGAAGCTGGCATCCACAACTGGGGGCAAATCTCCTGTTCCACCGCTGTAAGACTTTCGCCAACCAGCAGAGCTGATCTCGCCCAAACCTTGGAAGAATCGCTTACGGCACTAGAGAACAATCCAAAATATTTTACAAAAAAGCTGGCCAGCACGGAAAGTTGGCGAATATTCAACCAGTTCAGAGATCAGTCGGCCTATATTGATATCGAGACCACGGGCCTCAGTGATGATGCAGAGATCACCACCATCGCCGTCTATGATGGCAAGAAGATCATGCACTATATCCAGGGACACAACCTTGACGACTTCGTCCGGGATATACGGAGATATAAGGTACTGATCAGCTACAGCGGTACCGGATTTGACCTACCCGTTATCGAAAGATACTTTAAAATCAAACTCGACCATGCCCATATCGACCTGCGCTACGTCCTGGCAAGTCTTGGTATCAGAGGCGGTCTGAAGGGATGCGAAAAGCAGATCGGCATTGACCGCGGCGACCTCGATGGCATTAATGGCTGCTTTGCCATCACTCTCTGGCGAGCATACCAGCTACAAGGAGATCAGGCTGCCCTGCAAACTCTGGTCGCCTACAATATTGAGGACAGCGTCAACCTTGAACGACTTATGGTGGAGGCCTATAACCGCAAGCTACTGGCAACCCCCTTTGCCGCTGAGATGAGCCTACCTAGCCCCAAACTACCTGTCCTACCATTTCAGGCGGACCGGGATTGCATCAGACGATTAGGCGGCGGGCAGTAGTCCAAATCAAAGATCTAACTGCATCCCCTCCCGAGCAAATTCTACCTGCATGGAGAGACTCTGGCAATATTTCTCACTAAAAAGATCCAGTTGCGCATCTGTTCGATCCGGATCATGATGAAACAAGACCAACCTCTTCACCCCGGCACGTTCAGCGGCCTGTATCACATGCTCTATCGGACTATGTCCCCAGTCCCGACGCATGGTCTCATACTCCTGCTGGGTATACTGAGCATCATGAATGAGCACATCTGCCCCGGCAAAAAAAGATTCTATGGCCCTGTTCTGCTCTGCGGCAACAAGCTCTCCCTCGTAGGCAAGCATTTCGTCATATTCAGGATCATCGCGATCTGTAACAAAGAGATTACGAAATGGTTCTGTATCATAACAGGTACAAAAGACCTTACCGCCATACTCAAAACGATAGCCGAGGGTACTGACAGGATGATTAAGGTATTTAGTGGTAAGTTGAAGTCCACGCCCCATATCAAGCCGAGAGATCTCTTGCAGGGAGCGATAATTAATATGGGAAGAGAGCTCCCCCACATTTACGGGAAAATAACGATACTTCATCTGCCCCCCCACCACATCTTCCAGGGAGTTTTCCTCATAGGATACGGGGCCATAGACATTCATTCTTGTTGTTGGCAAATATATGGGGGCAAAGAAAGGAAAGCCCATTATATGATCCCAATGGGTATGGGAAAGAAAGAGGTCTAGAGAGAGACTACCCCGGGGTACATCCGCATTCATCAAGGCGTTGCCCAGGGCCCGAATCCCGGAACCTGCATCTATCACCACCAACCTGTTTTCCAGACCAACGCGCAACTCTATACAGGCACCATTACCACCATATTTCTGGGTGGTCCTACCCGGACAGGGAATCGAGCCACGCACTCCCCATAACTTTACTGTAAATGTTTCCGCCATCCCTCACCAAGTCCCCAATAAGCCAATCCCAAGCAAGAGGCTATACCTGTAAAAAGATCTTGGCCCGCTCTATTTCAACCAAGACATTCTCTCCCATCTGGACCAACTGATCCCAATCAAAACCAAGCCGAACCAGAAGTTCATCTCGCCTCTGAAGATCGGGATAGGCATTACCGGCGGAGCCATATCCCATACAGTTGATATACAGATCGGCAAGACTTACCAGAGCTATCCGCTCATCACAACCCCGATGATCGAAATCATGATGGTGCGAAATACAGTCCGTTAAAAAGGAGTTAAATTTCCATTTCTGAGCAATCATCTCTCCAACATATTGATGAGTTATACCAAAAACCTCCTGTTCCACCTCGATCAGTGGAATCTGCTTCTCCTCAATAAGTTCCAGCACCTGCAAATAATCATCGGCGAAGGGGATTTTGCCCAAATCATGAAGCAAACCTGCGAAAAAGAGTTCCTCTCTCTGCATAAGATCAAGGTCTTGCAAACCACCAAACATCTTGGCGGCAACGGCAACGCCCAGACTATGAACCCAAAATTGCTCCATGGAAAGGGCACTTTTTTTTCGCGCATGACCAACAAGGGCAATGGCAGCAGTACTCAGGGCCATATTCTTGACAGTATTCATCCCCAACATGGTAATCGCCCGGGGCAGAGAGGTCACCTGGTTTACCAGAGAGTAATAGGCAGAATTAATCAACTTCAAGACCTGACCGGTGAGAACAGGGTCAAGAGAAATAACCTTACAAAGCTCATTGGGGGAGGCATTCGTCTTGCTACAGACCTGAAGTACCTTACCAACCGTTGTCGACATAGAAGGCATATGGTCAATAAATTTCGTGATTTTCAACTGTTGTTTGCTTTTTTCCATCTCTATAAAACCGTATTCAAGTGTAGTAGCACATCAGAGATGCGCTTATTCGAGCTAAGGCCTTAGCCAATTAAAGATCGTTTCTCTTATGGAACTCCACTGCCTCGGCATAGGAGATCAGGCTCCCGCCAAATATATCAAGAGCGCTACCAATAGTGGCATCAATTCGGCCCCTGCCAAGCTCGGCAATGGCCTGCAAATCCTCCACGCCACGGATACCACCAGCATAGGTTGTGGCAATGGGGCTCCAATCTGCTAACTTCAGGACCAAATCACGCTCAATTCCTTCACACTTACCCTCCACATCGGCCGCATGCAGAAGAAATTCATCACAACAAGAGGCAAGTCGTTCCAGCACCTCTGGTACAACCTGCACCTCGGTAAACTTCTGCCATCTATCGGTGACAATAAAATAGTCATCACCTCGCCGCCGACAACTCAGATCAAGCACCAGACGTTTCTTACCCACTCGACGGACAAGATCCGCCAAGCGTCCTTCATCTATCTGACCATTAGAAAATACCCAGGAGGTAACAATCACATGCGATGCGCCCAGATCGAGCCAATCACAGGCATTATCATAGTTAATGCCTCCGCCAATTTGCATACCTCCGGGCCAGGCGGCAAGGGCAGATTTTGCGGCGTCATCATTGCCCGGACCTAGCTTGATAATATGACCACCCCTCAAATCATCCTGCCGATAGAGGTTGGCAAACCAGCTGGCAGGCTTATCTGCCGTATAATTTGTTTGAAGTTGGGACGGTTCTACATCGGATAGGGTCGAGCCAACAATCTGTTTCACTTGACCATTATGTAGGTCTATGCATGGTCGAAATTTCACAAAAAAGATCCTCTTTGATCAACAGATAAATTAACATTTAATAAATTGCGTAAGATACAAGATCCGTCCCATAGTAACAAGAAAAAAGACAGATACGAAGGGCAAGGACAAGAAAGCAGTTAACCACAGAGAAGGAGAGAACACAGAGAAGAACATTTTAGATAAAGAGCAAAAAACCTGAAGCTGTCAGAAAGGATAGAACCAAAAAGATAAAGCAGTGGCAGTGGCTTTTTACCAAAAAACCTCTGTGCTCTCTATGATCTCTGTGGTTAACTTTTTTTTACAGTTTTTTGTCGCGACACAAAAAAGGGACAGAACCCATCAGGTCCCGTCCCGCATCATAACGCAAAAAAACAACCCATCTCCACACTCACCGCCTAGCGGTCAAGCATAGCGGAATGGCGAACCTTTAGCTGTAAAGCGCTAGCCATTTCAGATTTATGCTTTACTACTTTTTAATTAATTTGCTCTGTGTACTCTGTGGTCTCTGTGGTTAACTTTTTTCGTTTTTAACTAACAGCTGACAGCTGTAGTTATCTTAAAGCTGACAGCTCAATTCTTATCCCTGCTGCAGAAGCATAGTGGCAGGATTAACGGTCAGAACAGCACCAGGCTGGACGGCACATGGTCCACATTTAAGAACCTTCAACTTAATTTCTTTTTCTTCTGGATCAATAAGGAACACTGTTTCAAAGAGGTCTTCAACTTCATGACATGGGGCAGGAATACCTTGGGCACTTAAACGTTCATCATCTCGATGACAGAGGGCGCTAAACCACATCATCTTAATACCTGTCTCTTCAGCAAAGGCACGTAGGGACTCTAATAGCGCACGGTCGGATTCAATAAAATCAAAGCCATCAATCACCAGACAATCCGCTTGGAACTTACCCTGCTGTCGTAAATCGTCGATACGTTTGGCCAGAACGGCCTGGGAGAATTCACCTTCCTGGAAGGTCATGATCATACGCCTTGCCATTAAATTCCTGACATTCTGCGCATCTAACTTGAGGAGTGTAACAATGTCATTATACCAGGCCCTCGTCTTTTCAAGACCTGTACCGATCGAAACATGAAGAACATTATTGCCGTTCATCATAAAATCAAGTGCAAACTGGACAAGAACTGCGGTTTTACCAATCCCAGCCCGGGACATAACCAAACCCATAGACTGAAAGCCATCACCCTTCTTGCTGTCCAAACCGATTACCCTAAGTGGGTTTATTACATTCTCTTCTGAACTTTCCATGGCAGCCCCCTCTTTTCTGTTTGTCTTTAACAACATACAATGCAGGCAGTTATCCTATCAGGTCTAACAAAAAAACCATGATAGGATAACTTCAGAGTAGCCGGTTACTGCAATTTTATCAACCGTTCTTACGCTCTTCCTCGTGGGCTTTGATCAAATTATCACCAACGGTCTTTGGAACAGGCTTGAAGTTTGCGAACTCCATGGTGAACTCTGCTTTACCCTGAGTAAGGGAACGAAGAGTGGTAGAATAACCGAACATTTCAGAAAGAGGCACCTCTGCTTCAATCACAGAATATGTACCTTCTTCGTTAGAACCAATGATCATACCACGACGCTGGTTGATGGATCCCATAACAGCACCTTGGAATTCAGAAGGACCTTCAACGCTTACCTTCATGATTGGTTCCATGATAACAGGCTTAGCCTTCATGTAACCATCTTTAAACGCACCAACAGATGCAATTTGGAAGGCAACATCGGAGGAATCAACTGCATGAAAAGAACCGTCATTGATAACACAACGAACGCCGGTAATTCCTGCACCACAGAGATGACCTTTCACCAGAGACTTTTGGAAACCTTTGTCACAGGAGCTGATAAATTCACGAGGAATTGCTCCACCAACAATCTTATCAACAAATTCGTAATCGCCCTCATCGAGAGGCTCCATATAACCTGCAACACGACCGAACTGACCAGTACCACCAGTCTGCTTCTTGTGGGTGTAGTTGAACTCAGCACGCTGAGTAATGGTCTCACGATAAGAAACCTGAGGCTTACCTACTTCAACTTCAGCAGCATACTCACGCTTCATACGCTCAACGTATACTTCCAAGTGAAGCTCACCCATACCGCTGATGATGGTCTCATTGGTCTCGTGGTCAACGAAGGTACGAAAGGTAGGATCTTCCTTGGTGAAACGGTTGAGAGCCTTGGACATGTTAATTTGAGCTTTGTTATCTATGGGCTTAATAGAAAGGGAAATTACAGGCTCAGGCACATGCATAGAGGTCATGGAACAGTTTACTGCATCATTGGTGAAGGTATCACCGGAAGCACAGTCAACACCGAAGAGGGCAACGATATCGCCAGAGCCCACGCCATCAATCTCTTCCATCTCATCGGAGTGCATACGACAGAGACGACCGATTTTCACCTTACGACCGGTACGACGATTGTATACGGTATCGCCCTTGGTCAACTGCCCCTGATAGGTACGTACATAGGTCAACTGACCATAACGACCATCTTCAAGTTTGAAGGCAAGCATGATAAGAGGATCTTCATCATTGTTGGTTACCGCAAACTCAGTTTCCTCGTTATCAAGGTCAAGACCAATATTCTCAACATCGGTAGGACATGGGAGATAGGTCTCAACGGCATCAAGAAGCGCCTGAACGCCCTTATTCTTATAGGCAGAGCCCATGAATACAGGGGTGAATTCAAGAGCGATAGTTCCCTGACGAACAGCCTTATAGATAAGATCGATATCAACATTCTCGCTATCCTCAAGAAGTGCTTCCATCAGCTCTTCTGAGAACATGGAGATCTCTTCAAGAAGAGTTTCACGCTTCTCTGTTGCCTCATCGAGCATCTCAGCAGGAATATCTGTGATACGAATCTCATCGCCATTCTCGCCTTCATAATAAACGGCTTTCATGGTCACAAGATCAACCATACCAACAAGATCACCTTCAAGACCAATTGGCATCTGCATCATATGTGCATTCAGTTGCAATTTTTCCTGAAGCTGTCCGGTTACCTTGGCTGGATTGGCGCCGGTACGATCACACTTATTGATAAAAGCAATACGTGGAACATTGTAACGAGTCATCTGACGGTTAACGGTAATAGACTGAGACTGAACTCCACCAACGGAGCAAAGTACCAGTACCGCGCCATCAAGTACACGAAGTGCACGCTCTACCTCTACGGTAAAGTCAACATGGCCAGGAGTATCGATAATATTAATATCAGTACCCTTCCAGTTACAGAAAGTTGCGGCAGACTGAATGGTAATTCCGCGCTCTTTTTCAAGCTCCATGGAATCCATCTTGGCACCAACTCCATCCTTACCACGTACTTCGTGGATTGCATGAATTCGGTCTGTATAAAAAAGAATACGCTCAGTCAGAGTCGTCTTCCCAGAGTCAATATGGGCACTGATACCAATATTACGAACTTTTGATAAATCTTTACTCATGGCTTGCTGTCCTCTAGCAACCGGCCCGGCCGGCTCTTCTCTAGGCTTTGAGAAAATAAAAAATGAGATACCACTGATTTGTAGTTCTCATCACCCCTTCCAGCACAACGCTAGAAGCTCACTTATAGTGGCAATATTAACATAAAACCACCGCTTTTACCTTATAATGAACCGCATAGAATACACCGCAATTCCTTTCTGCGCTATAAAAAAAGAAATATATTTTTGCTTTTTTACTCCGCAAAGATGCGCCCGTCCGCCATTTTTTCTCCAAATGAAAAGAGAAGGAAGGCAAAGAAAAGAACAGTTAACCACAGAGGAAGGAGAGTACACAGAGAAAAACAGCTCTAAGTAAACTGCTTTGTGAACACAAAGAGGACTTTTTAGGTGAAAAACAAATGCAAAAAAGAACAGCCACAAAAACACCCCCACCCCTATGTGGCAGTAACAGTTTACAAAAAATCTCTGTGATCTCGGTTCCAGTGGTTAACTGCTTTTTAGCTTTTTAATTAATTCCCTCTGTGTACTCTGTGATCCTGCGTTTAGTGCTTATAGCTGGTTTCTCTGCTATTTTTTCGCTTTTTCTAGCATCCGCCACTCCGCGGTGCTCCACTGCTCATATCTAGCATCTTTTTTCTGTCTCTGTGATCTCGGCTCCAGTGGTTAACTGCTTTTTAGCTTTTTAGCTCTTTAGCTTCTTAATTAATTCCCTCTGTGTACTCTGCGATCCTGCGTTTAGTGCTTATAGCTGGGTTCTCTGATATTTTTTTCGGTGTTTCTAGCATCCGCCGCTCCGCGGTGCTCCACTGCTCATATCTAGCATCTTTTTTCTGTCTCTGTGATCTCGGCTCCAGTGGTTAACTGCTTTTTAGCTTTTTAGCTTTTTAATTAATTCCCTCTGTGTACTCTGTGATCCTGCGTTTAGTGCTTATAGCTGGTTTCTCTGCTATTTTTTTCGCTTTTTCTAGCATCCGCCACTCCGCGGTGCTCCACTGCTCATATCTAGCATCTTTTTTCTGTCTCTGTGCTCTTCAGCCAGTGGTTAACTGCTTTTTAGCTTTTTAATTAATTCCCTCTGTGTACTCTGTGATCCTGTGGTTAGAGCTACCCTCTAACTGCTAGTCTTTCCTGATGGTCCATGCTAAACTGCCCCCATCAGAATAACTCCCCCCTAAAAGGACAATCCATGTCAGCAATTAGCGAAGATAGCGTATTCACCTCCCTCAAACAAGAGGGCCCTCTGGCAGTACCAAAATCTGTTGTCATAGATAAAACATTCAGCCCTGAATCACGGCTGTGGGTGAAAAATATCTGTACCAGTAGCACCCATATCACAAAATATCGCGCCCTCAGAAGCCAAATATTTGCCCTGCTCAACATCAGCCACTTCAAAGAGATAGAGGCCCTGATCAAGACCCCCCAATGCCAACAGGAAAAAAGCCAACGGGCCTACTCATTACTGGCCAATATGTTTGACATGCAGGGTTCCAATCGGGAAATAGAGGCCCGGGTCAATGAATATGCCAGAACAGCCGATGCGGTGGTCAACTCCCTGAAAGAAAAAATCCTCGCCCCCTATACCGCTTATATTGCCACCACCAATGAAATAGCGGTGGTTAACAATCCCATCGAACTGATTCTGATCATGTTTAACGATCGCTATCACCGCAAGGCTCGATTTGAGGCCCGACGCAAACTGGTACTGATGAGTCTTGCCGGAAGCATCGACCAACGGGAGCGTGAAACAAAAATTGAAGATAAATTTTCAAAATTTCTGAATTTTCTCAACTGTTATGTCTGGAGCAAAAAACAAAAAATAGGTGAGCACGACATTGCCTTCCTTCACTCCATCCACAGGGAAGACAATTTTAGCTGTAGCAGCGTCAAGGTGATTTCCCCCAAGGAACTGAAGAACTATTCCACTGGCAAGGGCATCAAGCAGACCCTGCTCAAGAGGAGAAGATTTACCGTACGGGACAAAGATATTCCTATCCATGTATCTGTACGCAAAAAACCACCTGAGGCCAAGGTACTCAAACTGCTCAGAAAGAACCAAAAAAACCCTGCTGTTGCCGTAGATGATGAGCTCGGGCTTATGGCAGTGCTGGATTCCATGGCAGATATCAAGACCTTCCAAAACCATCTGACCCAAAGTGCAGCAGAGGCCAATTCCTTCCTGGCACTGGAAAACATTTCTGACTCACTCAGCGAAAATTCTCTCTACAGATCGCATGCAATTGGCTCGAGCAACAAGACCCCTATGATGAAATTTTTTGCTCGTCTTGGTGGCATGCGGGTAGAGTTTATCATCCATACCAACAAATCCTGGCTTAACTATATGTACCAAAAGGATGTGGCCCACGACGAGTATGAGGTCAAAAGATTTTTTGACTCCGGAGTAGCCGAGCTTCTCTTTCCCAGGAAAATATTTCACCTTGATCACGGCAAAATCCGCAACGAAATGATCCAGCTCTTCCGACAACACATAGAGGGAGAATAAAGCGGCAAAAAACAAAAAGCTGTAGCAGTGAAGCGTTAGCGGAATGGCAAGACTTGAGCTATCAGAAAATGCAACGGCAAGGGCGGTTAACCACAGAGGGTGGGAGAACACGGAGGAAAACTTTTTAGATAAAGGACGGAAAGATAGCAGTAGAGCGTAGCAGGTAGGATGAGATATAGTTAGAAAATATTTCCTCAGAAGAAATGCCTGTTAATTATTTAATAATGCTTAAAAAACATGGCAAGAGTCGCTCCTCCTCTTGGTAAGGGGAGGCGGGGGTGGGGTTTGTCGCTTTTCCCGCAAGTACGGAACTAGCATGAACAAAAAATTTTCATAGACTAAACTCGCTGATTGCAAAGCAAAGAATCCTATTTTTGTTGTAGTAATTCGACTTTAGTAGCAATATTTTCTGCAACTGCAAGACCGTTGTTGAGGACATCGACGTTTGTGTAGTGGAGAATGGTGAGGCCAAGTGATTTGAGAAAATCTTCGCGCTGTTGATCATGTTCAACGGCACCTGATTGGAAATGACTATCGCCATCTACCTCAATGACAAGTTTGAGTTCATGACAGTAGAAGTCGACTACGTATCTGCCGATGCTATGTTGGCGACGAAACTTGCAACCGCAACCTTTTCGCCTGAGGTAAAGCCAGAGCCCTCTTTCCGATGGCGTGAGATTGTTGCGAAGCTTTTGTCGGAGGGTTTTATGCTTTTTGAGTGTGAAGGCTCTTTTGCTTGTTGTCATTTTCTTTTTAGCATAACACTCTTTTACGAGATGTGGCAAATGGCTTTTTTATGCCTTTAAAAGAGTGTTTTTTGGCATGATTTTCTAGGCAAGGCTGTTTTAGTAAATTGATTTTACTTGTTAATGCACAAACCCCATCCAACTTCCCCTTACCAAGAGGAAGAGCTGTAGCAGTGGAGTAGCAGCGAAGCGGCGGCAGTGAAGCATAGCGGAGTGGCGACTGCCTAACAGATTTAAATCGAGAGGAAAAGTTGCAGACAGAACCCTGAGATAATGTTATTTAAAATTACAAGCTAACAAACCACAATAAATTAACAGCACCACTTCAAAAGACAATACGCTCATGCCAAAGCTCTCATTCATCATCCCCCTGTACAATGCAGAAAAGTTCATTGAAAAGTGTCTATTAAGTATATTACAGCAGAACGTCCCCATTCAAGACTATGAAATAATTGTCGTTAACGATGGGACAAAGGATGATAGCCGCAAAATAGTCTCGGAAATGCAAGAAAAATTCTCAAACATCAAGATCATAGACCAAGAGAACAGTGGGCCGAGCGTCACACGTAACAGAGGACTTCGTGTTGCGACGGGTGAGTATGTCTGGTTCATAGACTCTGATGACTACATCATCGATAACTCCTTACAAGAACTCCTGGATATTTTAACAATGCCCTCACCTGACATACTTTATATAGGCTATAAAAAAGTATATGAAAACAAGAGGGACGAAAAAGGCACAGGAGAACGTAATGGCACAGCACAGCCCTACACCAATCATCAATTCTTAAAAAAATTCAAATCGTTCCCGCCAATGGTCTGGCTATATATCTACAGACGAACCATGCTCACAGAGAACAGGCTCTCTTTTCCGGAAGGAATAATGCATGAGGATGAAGAATTTACCCCCAAGGCCCTCTTCTTTGCAAAAAAAATAATTCACTTCAACAGGGCAATATACTGCTATCTGAAGAGAGAGGCATCCATAACAAGTAGTCCATGGAACCCTCTCATCGACATAAATTCAAAGTATGAAATTTGTCATTCACTGGCAGAATTTTCCAAGGCTCATAGCGACTCAAGAGACATTTGGCAGTCATACTTCTCCCGCAAAACAAACAGATTAGCCATAAACGTTCTAGATCTGTGCATAGCACACAACAAACCGAAACTGTTTAAAGAAAAACTTGCTCAACTCAAAAGAAACAGGCTTTACCCCCTGCAAGCCAAGGCATCCCTCGGAATAAAGGACTACCTCTACGCACGATACAAAATGATCCAGTTCAACAGATACCTTAAACGAAATTAACAGGGCTCACTAAGATCAAGGAGGAGCTATAGCAGTGGAGCACCGCAGAATGGCGAGCCGACAGCTAATAGCTTACAGCTTACAGCTTCTTTTCTCTCTTTGTGTCCTTGGCTGCCGTGGTTAATCGTTTTTCCGCCACGCTCCACTGCTCAGCTTTTTACCAAAAAACTAGCTCTTTGCTCTTTAATTCATTCCCTCTGTGTCCTCTGCGACCTCTGTGGTCAACTTTTTCGCTTTTAGGCAGTCGCCACTCCGCTCTGCTTCGCTGCTGCAGTTTACCAAAAAATCTCTGTGTCCTCTGTGGTTAACTTTTTTTACTTTTTACTTTTCGCCACTTCGCTGCTACTGACAGCTGACAACTCCAATCTTAAAGCTTTTTCCTGCAACTCCTACCCCGACCAATTCCATAATAGGCAAGGCCAGCATCCTCCACCCGGGAAGGTTCATAGAGATTACGTCCGTCAAAAATCACCCTATCCCTCAGCTTTTCCTGAAGCATAGAAAAGTCTGGAACCCGGAAGTCTTTCCATTCGGTGACAATGACCAGGGCATCGGCACCTACTACAGCCTCATCCTTACTGGCAACAATCTCCAGATCAGCACGCATCCCGTAAAGACGAAGGGCCTCGTCCATCGCCTCTGGATCATAGGCCCGAACACGTGCTCCCGCCTGCCAAAGTCGTTCCATCAGGACCCGACTCGACGCCTCACGCATATCATCGGTATTGGGTTTAAAGGAGAGGCCCCAAAGAGCAAAGGTCTTGCCGGCAATGTCATCACCATAGTGGCAGGTAATATGCTGATAGAGCTTTTGTTTCTGCTGGAAATTAACCTGTTCAACGGCCTGAAGAATCTGGGCATGATAGCCAACCTCTCGCCCAGACCTCTCCAGGGCACGCACATCTTTAGGAAAACAGGATCCACCATAACCACAGCCCGGATAGATAAACTGATAGCCAATACGAGAGTCCGAACCAATGCCCCGGCGTACCTCCTCGATATCCACCTCCATCCTTTCGGCCAGATGAGACATCTCATTCATAAAAGATATCTTGGTGGCAAGGAGACAATTGGCCGCATATTTGGTGAACTCAGCACTGCGCACATCCATAACCATTATCTTGTCACGATTACGGTTGAATGGCTCGTAGAGTTCACGCATAAGGGTCTCTGCCTGGGGGCTCTCGGTACCAATGATGATACGTTCAGGCCGCATGCAATCTTCAAGGGCAGAACCCTCTTTTAAAAATTCCGGATTGGACAATACCTGAAATGGTAGTTCCTGCCCACGTCTGGTAAGCAGATCCTGCACATGGGCACGCACCTTATCGGCTGTACCAACGGGGACAGTTGATTTATTGACAATGATCTTTTCATCGGACATCAGGGAAGCAATGGTACCAGCAACCCCAAGCACATACTGCAGATCCGCACTGCCATCCTCACCCGGAGGTGTACCCACGGCTATAAACTGGATGGTGGCATGATCGACCCCAAGGGCCGCATCGGTACTAAAGCGGAGACGAGCGACCTCGCAATTTTTAAGTACCAGTTCCTGAAGTCCAGGTTCGAAGATAGGGATAATCCCCTGCTGGAGACCAGCAATTTTCGCAGCATCAACGTCGACACAACAGACATCATGACCACAGTCTGCCAAAGCCACCGCCTGCACCAAGCCCACATAACCTACTCCAAAAACCGTTACCTTCATAAAAGCCTCACAAAAAATGATAAAAGATACGAGATACGAGATACGAGAAAGAACAGTTAACCACTGCTTATGAGAACACAGAGTTTTTTTAGATAAAGGTCGAGAGCAAAGGGCAGAAAGCTTGAAGCTGTCAGCTATCAGCTATCAGCTACCAGCTACCAGCTACCTTTAACTGACAGCTAGCCTTTCTTACTGTTTTCTTCCCAACATCCCAGCAATATCACCCTTCAACACCTGAAAGTACGCGTATATTTCACAAGCAGCATTTTCTGTAAAGACAGGCTCCTTTAAAAACTTTTCCCGAACCGTCTCCTCCCTATATATTTTCTCGATAAGGGCTAACGACTCTCGATTATCCGAGTCTAACTGCCAAAAGATAATTCGCCGAGGATTCAACACCCCCGGTTCAGGTTCAGCCCCCCCCCAATAAACAGGAATTGCTCCAGCCTCAATTGCCTCAAATATCTTTTCTGTGACATAGCCCTTAGCCGGTGAGTTCTCAGGACAGATATTAAACAAAAATTGCTGTAAATACTCCTTTCTTATTATCAGCAAAGGCCACCCGCAACGATTCATCATTATGACATAAATCTCCAGCACAGGCAACGGGCGCAATAGTCGAAATGGCTGCCACCACATCTGACCTGCGTAAAGAAAAACCATCGTGGCGAGCAACTAAGGCAGCAAACTTATTTTTTTTCCCATGGCTCTGCGCCTCAATTTCAGCCAAACGCTGCCTGATATCTTCCAGGGAGGCGTTCACTGCAAATTCTGGGCTGAAAATATAGGTTAACCACAGAGGAAAACGACGATATCCCGGCCGTTCATCATAATCAAACCCCATGGCAAGGGTGGGGAGACCTTGAAGATAATCCTTATATTGGCGATGATAGGGCAGATGTAGATTCTCTCCTGAAAAAAAGAGCGAGGGTACAGTACACACCCTGAGCAGAAGTCGAGTTAAAGCAAAGTCGGTAAAGAGAGAGACGAGCAACAGCTGAGGCCTATACCACGATACGACAATTTTTTCCCCGATACTTTCTTGGCAAAAACGAAAAAACCAACTGCGGGAGGGAGCATCTTTTTCCTTAAAATGATTGCCAAAAACTGCAATTCGTACCGAACTATCAGCCCCCTTTCTCCCCAGAAAATCCCCTGCTACCGACAGCAGAAGGGATAATCCTCCGCCAATACGTTTTTCCCACTTCTTCCAAATTGACCAAATTTTTTTCATTATAACCCCACAAAGAGCAAGTGCACTTTGCCAATACCAAGAACTCTTACAGGAAGAACGGCAATCACACACCACATAACGACCGCAAACTCACAAACCGTCTGACCGAACGCTCTACATAGGAACTATGTCCTCTTGCAGCGAACATGTCCCCTCACTCTCATTTTGGAAAATCTGCTCAAACATCGGCTGCAAAAACTGACTTCCATACTCACTCAGGTGATCTGCATCCGAATATAAAGATCGACCATCTTTGCTACCATAGCAGTTTTCAGCATCACAAAAAGCGGGCAATGGATTTAAAATATGAACCCCACACTCTTGCACAGCTCGATCCTGGGCCTCTAGAACCAAGCTATTACGTGAATAATACTTCTCCAGGGGGAGAACAACCCGCAGCTCCTCTCCCCGTAATATTTGTTGAGCCAAGGTTTTAGGGACATGAACGCCCATGGCAGGAACTGGCCTGACAAGATACACTTCCCTTGTTTTTGCCAACATACAGGCCGTCTCAACAATTTTAGTTTGATACTCTTGTTGAAACCATTTTTCATCAGCAGATTGCGGAGAACGAGATATAAAGCCCAATGGCTGAGCCACACCACTGCTCCCGACTTCTCCCAAGAGGTACAGAGATGATCTATTGACAATAACAAGAGGTATATCTCTGGATATTTTATCTATATTAGCAAACGCCCAATTATTAAAATCCAAACATTGGGAAACTCCATTTCGCTTAAATCCCTTAATTGTTGGGCAACCAGACATTCCCCAAAACAGTACGCCCTTACCATGTGCCTTCGCCGCTCCACCAAAAGAACGAGCAACAGCACCCGCATGACTATCCCCCATTAAAATAGCCCCAACACTCTCACCTCCGTAAACACATCCCGGTGAACCTGCTCCCGTTGCAGCTTCAAAGCACTCTTCACGCCGTGGATCGCGGTTATCAATCTCGCCAAGAGCGGCCGCGCTTTCCCGTACAAAAGAGAGTAAACGATTCTGCGGCAATACCGAAACCTTAGCATGGATAATAACACTGAATAAGATCACCATGCATACACCAGGCACAAGAGTATATCGTTCTCGAAAAATGCCTCCCCTTGCCAAATACAGGCGACAGGGATTCTCAACAAAAGAGTAGGAGATGCTTGCAAGAACAAAGCTCAGAACAACAAAAAACATTGTCCAAAGCACATGGCCATCAACTCCCAAAAAGTACGCGACGACAACCAGAGGCCAATGATAAAGATACACAGAGTAAGATCGCGCGCCAATCCACTGCACAACTCTATTGCTGATGAAACAAGCGTCATGACGAGCGTATATAATAAGCATGGTCGCAACAACAGGAAGAGCGGCCAAATACCCGGGCCAGAGAAAATTTTCTCGGAAAAGAAAGGCACAGGTAGCCAAAGAGCCCCAACCAAGAAAAGATACAAAGCGTGAATACCTTCCTGCACAGCAAAAGCGATCATCAAGATAAAAAACAATCCCACCGGCAAGCATCTCCCACACCCGGGTAGGCAAGAGATAAAAGCTCGCCACAGGAGCACTTCTGCTCAATATTACGCAAGAAAAAAAAGAGCAAACAAAGAGCAGGATAATGACAACAAGACCAGAATCAAATTTGTAGCCAAAAGCTGATATCCCCTTCCGCCAAAATCGGTACAACAGTACTAAAACTACAGGAAACAAAAGATAAAACTGCCACTCCACGGAAAGTGACCAGGTATGTAGCAACCACTTCTCCTGAGAATCCGTGTCAAAGTAACCATTTTTTCCCCAATAATAAACATTTGAGAAGAACAACAGGGCATTTGTTGCTTCAGAACTAAGCTCTTTATAGTTCCCCTGTGGTAAAAAGAAGTAGCCAAAAAACAAAAGCAGGGCCACAAGAACCAAAAGGGCCGGAACAATTCTTCTCGCACGAGACAGGTAGAAATATCTCAAAGAAAAGGTTTCATTTTTTATCCCTGTCACAATAATTTTTGTCATCAAAAAGCCAGAGATGACAAAAAAGACATCTACACCGATAAAGCCGCCCTTAAGATGCAAAAAACCAAAATGATAAAAAACGACAAACAAAACAGCACAGGCACGTAGCCCATTTATATCTGGCCTAAATCCATTTGCACTCCGCCGACCTTTAATACTTTCTCCCAAAACCCTTTCTCCTAACATAAGGCAACACTTAATGAGACTTTATCAGAGGACCTGACAAAATATGCAAATTTAACAAGGTAAACTATTGACATCATTTCAATCTCTTCCGTATTCCACCTAAACAATTCCCCTACATATTACCAATTTTATGCATACATTAGGGGGTAAATATCCTTAAACACCCTGCAATTTTTTAACAACGAGGTTCCACAATACAGAACCACATCAGACCATGCCGATCCAGCCCTTAATCATCTTACGGAATCGATCAGATCTTGCAGTTTTTCTGGTAAGCTCAACTAACTGACCATAGCTTGAATTCTCGTATTCTGGCATCATCTTATTCCCCCATTGTGAGGGATCCCGATACGACTCCAATCCATGTTTTTTACTGAGAAGACTCAAAATAGACTGGTCATGTCGATGCTCAACAAATCCCGGATAATTTTCTCCGCAACTATTTACCTGATCGGTTAAAATTCTCTCATCCTGGGCATAGCGCAAATATTCATCAAAAAAAGAGAGAGATCGATCTGTCTTTTTTATCAAAACAAAACCGCCTATTCTCTGCATTGTTTCTTTATATTTTTCTTCATCACAACCCAGCAAAACAAAGGCATCTCTCTTAGTCCATCTCTTTTCTATGTGCTCAAGATCAAAAACAATAACATCCTGTGACCTTTGCGTACTTATATCTATCAGAGGATCAATGCTCCCTATAAAATGGGAGCCCGAATCACAGTAGAACAAAAAATCACCATACGCCAACAGCTCTAGTGTTTTTTGTATAATATACGGCTTCCAAAGCCAATATCCCGCCCCTCGTTTTTGGGATAGTATCTTTTTATTTTTCTTGGCAAAGTCACTACCTATGTCCTTGGGGCCATAGGAAATACATTGATCAAATCCACCGATAGCTATACCTGATTCACTGTTTTTTTTCTGTGCTTTTTTAAATGCATCATCCGCATAATTTATAAGTATTTTTCTCATGCCTTACAGAAGGTAAAAATTAAAGACCTGCCTAAAAGAGCAGATCAGATAGATGTATTATCAGCAGAAATTAACCAGGAGAAACAACAAAGAAGAGAGCCGTCACTCTTTATGAGCAACCGGCTAGAGCAAAAAAACCATAAGTCATCAATGTTCTGCTTTTTTAAGCAGAACATTAGGACGTGCCAGATCCCAACATATATTGGTCTTAACAATTTTTGCAGGATTACCAGCAATAAGTACATTATTTTCCTCAAAACTTTTCGTTACTATACTGCCCCACCCAACCATACAATTATCGGCAATAATCACGTTCTTACCGATTTTCACATCAAGCCCGCACCAAACATGATCACCTATTTTAATATATCTTCCTCTATTGGTAACACAGTTATTCGTATCAAGCATGCTATGGCTATCTGTACACCAAATTTGTGCTCCCGCCGCAAAAGAGCAATCCCTGCCAATTTCAATGACACTCTTATCTTCAAGCATCATTATTGTTGAGCCATTGCTTTTACTATCTTGCCCTATTATCAAAGAACACTCACATACAGGACAATCATCCGTCCCTATATGAATAGTATCATTCATAAGAGATGTGTTCTCTGCTATATATACGCGATTCCTGTCACCTATGATCGAAATCCGCATACTATCCAGTATTGATTTTGAGGTAATACTATTGCCATCTCCCTTGATTGATATTTTCCGTACCTTACCTCTACCAGGAATAGAAACAATATTATCTGACCCCTCACTCTTAACCCTGCTAAAATAACTTAAAAAAAGCATACGCTACCATCTCTTTAAGGTTTTGGCATCACACCCCATAATACCCTCACGGGAAAACTTTCATGCCACGATGGAAAAACAGACTCAACGCAATGTTATTCCAATTTCTACGAGAATAATGATAAGCTGTTTCTGCAGATAAACGATTATACATTATCCTCGGCAAGTTCTTCTCCCTGCCACTTCTTAGAAGAGAGCAAGGCGGGCACCAGAATAGTAAAAAGATATCCAGTAGAGCTACCACCTAACCAGCTATCACAGAGAGAACCAACAACAAAGGTAAGCAAGACCCCCTGCAACAACAGGCGATACCTGCTCTCCAGTGTAAAAGAGGCCCGAGCCGCAAAGAGCAGAGCAGCAATAAAGAGGGCCATCCCTGCAAGCCCCGCCTCTACTCCAACAAGCAGAAATGCATTATGGGGCCCCTTCATAGGAGGAACCCGAGTCCCCCTAATCAACTCACCGTGAACCACAGGAAAAGAGGCAGGACCAGTACCGAGAAAAGGTGCCTCGGCGATGAGCTTTAAAGAATTGATCTGCCACGCTATGCGTAGGGAAACATTGTTAAACTTCCCATGAGAAATCTCTTCTTGGTAATTTGTTACGGTATTATAGAGTTCTCGCCCCTGATTCATAAACTTAGGGGAGGTCTGAACCAGTACAACAAGAGAGAGAGCAAGCATTAGTCCACCAACAAACATTTTCTTCCATGAGAGTGTTTGCACCAGCAGCAAGAGGGCAAGGGCAAAGAAAACCACCATCCCTGTCAAACTACGCTGCAGATAAAAAATATCGGCAAAGCTCAGCAGGGCAACTCCACCCCAAAACAATCGGTGCAAGATGGAAGAATCCTTTAATCTATGGCAGGAGACATAAAAGAGCAGGGCCATCATACCACTACTAAAACTCGGGTGGATGGGTGAATTATACGCACCAGCCCAGCCATAGCTTCTCGAAATCTGGCCAAAATAGACGAAAAATGTCTCTATCAGTAGAACAACAAAGGCGGCCAAAAAGGCGTTAACGACCCAATCCACCCCCTTTCGCTGTCGTCTGCAGAAAAATATTACCATTGCCGGAAAAAGCAGGCCGCGCATGCCCTTAACCCGATCAAGCACCTCATCCATCGGCCCCACCGAATAGGATATGCCAACACAGTAGAGGATAAAGAGGGCAAAGGCAGAGAGAGCCATTGGGTACCTGCGCAAGGTCGGGACAAACTCTTTATAGCCCCGTGCCAACAGCCAAGACAAGATAAAGAGAATAGTGGTAATCGTCTTTCCCGTAGTCGTTATAACAGAACAAAAACAGGCCAAAGCGATAAAAGTCACTCCAGCCCACTCCAGATAATTCATTTTTTTTTCAGTCAACATAAATTCTCATTAAAAACAGATGCAAGATGCGAGATACGAGATACGAGATACGAGATACGAGATACGAGATACGAGATACGAGATACGAGATACGAGATACGAGATACGAGATACGAGATACGAGATACGAGATACGAGATACGAGATACGAGATACGAGATACGAGATACGAGATACGAGATACGAGATACGAGATACGAGATACGAGATACGAGATACGAGATACGAGATACGAGATACGAGATACGAGATACGAGATACGAGATACGAGATACGAGATACGAGATACGAGATACGAGATACGAGATACGAGATTGTGCCATAAGCAACTATCGTGTCAAGCGCTAATCTCAACTGTATTTTCAGCTTTTTCTAATATCCGCCATTGCGCTAGCGCTTCACTGCTAATATCTCGTATCTGTCGTTTCTGCCCTTTCTAACAGCTGACAACTCTAAACTTACAGCTGTCTTTCTACAGCTCCAGCCCCTGCAAATACTCCCGCAAAGGGCCGCCAATCTCAGGATGCTCCAGGGCAAAGGCAATATTGGCCTTCTGGAAGCCCACCTTATCGCCACAATCAAAACGGGTCCCTTCAAAACCGACCCCGAAAATAGGCTGCTCGGCAAGCAGGGCCACCATGGCATCTGTGACCTGAATCTCCCCACCGGCACCGGTCTGCTGTTTGCCAAGGAAGTCAAAGATACGGGGGGTAAAGATATAGCGGCCAATGGCGGCAAGGTTAGAAGGAGCATCTTCCGGCTTTGGCTTCTCCACCATGGAGGAGATTTGCAGGATACCATCATAGACCGTCTCACCCTCCAGAATACCGTAACGATTGGTCTCCTCCCGTGGAACCTCAATGGTAGCCACCATGGAGGCCCGCAAACGATCAAACTGGTGGATCATCTGCTGCAAGACAGGCTTTTCACTCTTAATAAGATCATCGGCCAAAAGGACGGCAAAGGGTTCATCCCCCACCACATCACGGGCACACCAGATGGCATGACCAAGCCCTAATGGCTGACTCTGGCGAGTGTAAATAATAGACCCGGAGGCGGGGACCAGAGACTCCACCGTACGCAGCAGCTCATCCTTACCACGTTTACGCAGGGTATCCTCCAGCTGATAACTACTGTCAAAATGATTTTCCAGGGCCGACTTACCACTGCCCGTGACAAAGATCAGTTGCTCTATACCAGAGGCCAGGGCCTCCTCCACCGCATACTGGATAAGCGGCTTGTCCACCACGGGAAGCATCTCCTTAGGCATCGCCTTGGTGGCAGGGAGAAAACGCGTTCCTAAACCTGCTACGGGAAAAATAGCCTTTTTTACTCTCATAATTCCTCATATATTTTAATAATAACAAATTTAACCACAGAGGACGAGGAGGACACAGAGAGGACATCTTAGGTAAACTGCTTAAGAACAAAACCATGAGAGAGATTAGTAACTCCCAAAAGATCGCCCTTTGATCTTTAATTTTTTTCTCCGCCCGTCGCCCGTCCACGATGCTCCAATGCTATAGCTCTCTCTTCTCTCTATGTCTTTGACTGCAGTGGTTAGCGTTTTCGCTTTTTAAATAATTACCTCTGTGTTCTCTGTGACCTCTGTGGTTAGTCGCTGTTTCTCTTGCTTTTAGGTAGTGGCAGTTCACCAAAAAACCTCTGTGGTTAATTGTCCTTCTTTTAATCTCTATAATTATCCTGATTCGATAAAAACCAGGCATAGGTCTCAGCCAAACCCTCACGAAGAGATATCTGCGCCCGCCAACCAAGATCAGCCAGACGAGAGACATCCATCAACTTGCGAGGAGTACCATCGGGTTTGCTGCTATCAAAGACAAGCGCGCCGGCAAAACCCACAACCTCAGCCATAGTCTCGGCAAGCTCACGGATAGTGCAGTCCAGCCCGGTACCCACATTAATGTGGGAGAGCATGGGTTCGGTGTGCTGACTATAAATATCCCTGTCAAGATTCATCACATGGACCGAGGCCGCCGCCATATCATCTACGTGCAAAAACTCCCGCATCGGCGTCCCCGTACCCCAGACCACAACCTCTGCTGCACCGGCTAGCTTGGCCTCATGGAAACGACGGAGCATGGCGGGAATCACATGACTGTTCTCGGGATGAAAATTATCATTCATACCATAGAGATTGGTGGGCATCACCGAACGGTAATCTACCCCATACTGACGATTATAGGATTCACAGAGCTTGATCCCGGCAATCTTGGCCAGGGCATAGGGCTCATTGGTGGCCTCAAGTACCCCGGTGAGCAGGGCAGACTCCGCCATGGGTTGCTCAGCAAGCTTGGGATAAATACAGGACGAGCCCAGAAACAGGAGCTTTCTCACCCCATGCAGATAGGCCTGATGGATGATATTGGCCTCCATCATCATATTCTGATAGATGAATTCGGCAGGATAGGTGTTATTGGCATGAATCCCGCCCACCTTGGCAGCGGCCAGATAAACCACGTCCGGTCGTTCCTCCTCAAAAAAATTCGCCACAGCCCGCTGATCCACCAGATCCAACTGCGCATGGGTCCGGGTCACAATCTCTCCCGCGCCCATCTCCTCCAACCTTCTGACAATGGCCGATCCGACCATGCCCCGATGCCCTGCTACATATATTTTCATAACACTCTTCCTCAATCATAAAAACAACATTTACCACAGAGTCCACAGAGGACACAGAGAACTACTTTTTTTTATCAAAAACAAAACAGAATAAAAGCTAGCATACTATCGAAGACGGCAGCACAAAGAATTGCAGAACGCACTGAAAAGGTGATAGGAAAAATCGCTAGGCTGAAATAGACTCATTCCAGATAGGATTGATATTTCTAAGAAGCCCACCTAAGAAGTGTTCACCCTAAAACTTTTCTCTGTAGTTGAAATCAAAACAGGGACAGTTAACCACTGCTTAGGAGTACACAGAGAGGACCTTTTAGGTAAAGGACCAAAAGCGTTAAGGCTAGAATCATTTGAAAAAATAAATTGTTCCAAATCAATCTGTTATTATGCTTTTTAAATAATTCCCTCTGTGTGCTCAGTGCTCTCTGTGGTTAGTCGCTGTTGTTGCTTTTAAGCAGTCGCCATTCCGCTCGCCACTCGTTGTCGCTCGCTGCTACTCCACTGCTCAGTAGTTCAAAAAAAGTCCTCTGTGTCCTCGGTTCCAGTGATTAACTATCCTTCTTTTTCTCGCTGTTTCTCTCGTTGTTGCTTTTAGCTTTTCACCAAAAAAGCCTCTGTGTCCTCGGTTCCAGTGGTTAACCCTTTTCGCTTTTGATCTTTTAGGCAGTGGTTGATGTAGTTGTCTTTACAAAACAAGACGTCGAACACCATCCACCAAGCGAAGCACATTAAAATTAATCAGCAAACCTGTCCGCACCCCAGCAAGCTTCATATAGGTCAAGACCTGGGCCGTATGAAGTGGCAACAGCTTATCAACCACCTTCAGTTCAACAATAAGTTCATCAGCAACTAAAAGATCAATACGGTATCCAGCATCAATCTCAATATCCTTATACCGGATGGGCAAGGCAACCTGTGTACGCACAGCGATGTTCAGACATTGCAATTCATACAACAAACAGCGCTCATAACTAGATTCAAGCAAACCTGGACCAAGCTGACGATGAACTTCTATGGCACAGCCAATAACCGTACCAGTCAACTCCTTAGTATCCATAACATCCTCTGTGTTCTTGATTCCAATAATTAAAAAAAAAACAATAACAGAAAGAACAAGGACGGCTAACCACTGCTTATGAGGACACGGAGAAAGACTTTTATATAAACCGCTTAAAGCAAAAAACAAATTCGAAAATATAAACACTAGAACCCCTAAGAACAACTCAGCTAACATGTTGGATTTTATTTTTGTCTTTCATCTCGTATCTCTGCTTTTTAAATAATTTCCTCTGTGATCTCTGTGCCCTCTATGGTTAGTCGCTGTGGCTTTTTAAATAATTACCTCTGTGTCCTTGGTTGCCAGTGGTTAACCGTTTTTCTCGCTGTTCCTCGTTGCTGTTTTTCTCGCTTTTGCTGTGGCTTTTTACCCAAAAAACCTCTGTGTTCTCATAAGCAGTGGTTAACTTCTTTTTTCTGCTTTTTCTCGCTATTCCGCTCGCCGCTACGCTGCTGCTGTTGCTGTGGTATTTTACCTAAAATCCTCTGTGATCTTGGTTGCCAGTGGTTAGTCGCTGTGGCTTTTTAAATAATTACCTCTGTGCGCTCGGTTGCAGTGGTTAACTTTTTCTTTTTTTATTCCTTAGTGACGGGAATTGTGTAACCGTGCAATTTCAACAAAGCATGCTGCTTAGCCTTAGCAAGATCGTTAGCCACCATCTCAGCACACATCTCCTCCACGGTGATCTCAGGGACCCAACCAAGCTTCTCCTTAGCCTTAGTAGGATCACCAAGCAGGGTCTCCACCTCGGCAGGACGGAAGTAACGGGGATTCACTCGAACCACCACATCACCCACCTGAACCGCAGGGGCATCTTCACCCACAATAGCCTTTACTGTTCCAACCTCAGCCAAGCCCTCACCGCTGAACTCAAGCTCGAAACCAGCTTCCTTGGCCGATAGCCGGACAAAGTCACGTACCGAAATCTGCCTGCCCGTAGCAATAACAAAATCATCGGGAGCATCCTGCTGGAGCATCATCCACTGCATACGGACATAATCCTTGGCGTGGCCCCAATCACGCAGGGCATCCATATTACCAAGGTAGACACACTCCTCGAGTCCCTGGGCAATATTGGCAAAGGCACGGGTAATCTTGCGGGTAACAAAGGTCTCACCGCGACGAGGCGACTCATGGTTAAAGAGAATGCCGTTACAGGCATACATACCGTAGGATTCACGGTAATTTATGGTAATCCAATAGGCATACATCTTGGCCACTGCATAGGGTGAGCGGGGATGAAATGGGGTCGTCTCAGTCTGGGGAATCTCCTGCACCTCACCAAAGAGCTCCGAAGTCGAGGCCTGATAAAAACGGGTCTTCTTCTCAAGCCCCAAAAAGCGAATGGCCTCCAAGATGCGTAGGGTGCCATTGGCCACAACATCGGCAGTATATTCAGGAGCCTCAAAAGAGACGGCCACATGGGACTGAGCAGCAAGATTATAGACCTCATCGGGCTGCACCTCTTTGAGGATACGGGTAAGATTGGAGGAGTCAGTCAAATCACCGTAATGGAGAAAAAACCTGGGATTCTCGGCATTGGGATCCTGATAAATATGATCAATCCGCTCGGTATTAAAGGAGGAGGCCCGCCTCTTGATGCCATGTACCTCATAACCCTTCTCCAACAACAACTCCGCCAAATAGGACCCATCTTGGCCGGTAATACCGGTAATCAATGCCTTCTTCATAATCACTCCACAATATATTTTCAGAGAAACCCTATAAAGCCTAATGGTAATTTATCCAGCACCACAATAGAAGCTTACAGGACAAAAAACAACTTCTTTCCCATTGCCGAACAGAGCCAATGGTCTGCATGGAATTTTATAAAACATGACCCTCAAAAACAGAAAAAAGTTAACCACTGGCTGAAGAACACAGAGAGGACCGTTTAGGTAAAAGACAAAAAATACAGCGATAAGCTGGAGCAGTGGAGTATTACGGAATGGCGAGCTGTCAGACAGAAAAGAGATGTGAGATGCGCCACAGGCAACTGTCATGTCAAGCGCTAATCTCAGTTCTCTTTTCAGCTTTTTCTAGCATCTAATAGCTGTAGTCCCCTGATAGCTGATAACTCAAAAGCATACAGCTTCTTTTCCCTCTGTGTACTTGGTTACAGTGGTTTTAAGCTTTTCTCGCTATGTCTCTCGCCTTTCGCCACTTCGCTGCTATCTTTTAGGTAGTGGCTTTTTACCAAAAAATCTCTGTGTGCTTGGTTGCAGTGGTTAGTCCTTTCTTGCTGTTATATTTTATCGCTGTTGTCGTTGCTGTTGTAGTTACTTTTCGCTTTTCGCTTTTTAAATAATTTCCTCTGTGTTCTTCAGCCAGTGGTTAACTGCTTTTTAGCTTTTTCTCGCTGTTTCTCTCACTGTTTTTTCGCTTTTCGCTTTTTAAATAATTTCCTCTGTGTTCTTCAGCCAGTGGTTAACTGCTTTTTAGCCCTATGTGGCCCTATGTGGCAGGATAGTTTACGCCCTTACTCTTGCCCTTTCTGACACCTATCGGTATTCCTGCCCTCACTTCTGAGCAAAAAAAGTGGTTTGTTGCAAAAATTAGCCTCACTAAGACTCCACAAAATGGGGTAAGATCAAAATGGCTATTTTTTATATGGAATCAATATTATGCTGAAGCTGTTATCTTAATACAATTTTGAAAAGTAAAAAATCAATTTAGAGAGGCAGAGGGATGGGAGCATTAAATATCCTGGTGACAGGCGGGGCTGGTTATATTGGCAGTCATACCTGTCTGGAATTGCTAGAGGCAGGCTATGAGGTCACCGTTGTGGATGATCTGTCAAATTCGTGTTATGAAGCCCTAGCCCGGGTGGAGACACTTACTGAAAAAAAAATAACCTTTCATCAGGTAAATGTCCTTGACCAGCAGGCCCTCGATGCTGTTTTTGTAAGTAGCAAAAAGCCCTTTGCCGCAGTGATTCATTTTGCGGGACTAAAGGCAGTTGGTGAGTCTGTGGCCGAGCCACTCCGTTATTATCATAATAATGTCACGGGAACCCTTGTCCTCTGTGACCTTATGGCTAAGCACGGGCTGAAAAATATTATCTTCAGCTCTTCGGCAACGGTTTATGGTGATCCAGCAACTGTCCCCATAACCGAAGATTTCCCTCTTTCCTGTACCAACCCCTACGGACGCACCAAATTGATGGTAGAGGAGATTCTTGCCGATCTCCATGGGGCAGACCATGAGTGGAATGCCTGCCTGCTCCGCTATTTTAATCCTGTCGGAGCTCACAAAAGCGGGCGGATAGGAGAAGACCCCAATGGCATTCCCAATAACCTCATGCCTTATATTGCCCAGGTCGCCATTGGTCGTCTTGATTACCTGTCAGTTTTTGGCAATGACTACCCTACGGTCGATGGCACGGGGGTGCGGGATTATATTCATGTGGTCGATCTGGCCAAAGGGCATGTCTGTGCTGTAAAAAAAATTCTTGAGGGTCGGGGCATCACAACCTACAATCTGGGAACAGGTCATGGCTGCAGTGTCCTTGAGATGGCGAGCGCCTTCTCCAGAGCCTGCGGCCATGATGTCGCCTATAAAATAGTAGCGAGACGGGCAGGTGATGTAGCAGTATATTGTGCAGACGCAACCAAGGCATTGGATGAGCTCGGTTGGTCAACCTCCCTCGGCCTTGAGGACATGTGCGAAGACACCTGGCGCTGGCAGAAAAATAATCCCACGGGCTATCGGCAATAGGGAGAGGATACAAGACAGTGGGATAAAGCCGTTACTTGCCTTCGCTAGAAGGCTAAATCCATACCTACACGAAGGATGCATCAGCCATTCACCCAATGGATATTTGCACTCTCGAAGGGATAAGATTGCTCAAGCGGATAGCTTATGGATATCGAGACACGGCCCCAAAAAAACAAAAGAAGAGCTGTGAGCTATCAGCTGTCAGTTAAAGCAGCACAGCTCAAGAGCTACATGCTGTCCTCGCAGTTAATCTCCCGCTATTTGCCTTCGCCATGCCGCTACGCTTCACTGCTGCCATTACGCTACGCCACTCGTTGTCGCTCGCTGCTGCTTCACTGCTGCCATTTCGCTCGCCACTCGTTCGCCGCTACGCTGCTGACGCCACTCGTTTGACGCCACTCGCTGCTACTCACTGCTACTCACTGCTACTCGCTGCTACTCCACTGCTACAGCTTTCTTCCCCTCCGTGTACTCACAAGCAGTGGTTAACCCTTTTTCTCTGCCCTCTGCAAAACCTCCCGAACAATAACACAAGTCTTTTCAATCTCAGCCTCAGTCAAGGTCGGATGGACCAAAAACATCAAACTGGTCTGACCAAGTTCACGGGCATTGGCAAGGGGAACTTCGGGTCGCCAACCAGTACCGTCAAAGGCCTTCTCCCGATAGACCTCAGAACAACTACCCTGAAAGCAGGGTACTCCACGGGCAACAATCTCTTCGACAATACGATCACGGCTCCAGCCAGAAGCCAGGTCGTCAGGACAAACAAAGAGGTAATGTTTATAACAGGCATGCACACAATCCTCCGGCACCTCGACTCGACGTACGACAGACAGATCTGCTACGACATCATCAATGGCATGGGCATTCATCCTCCGAGCGGCTGTCCACTGCTCCATACGGTGCAATTGAATGCGACCAATGGTGGCCTGCATCTCGGTCATGCGCCAATTGGTGCCAAAGCTCTCGTGCAACCAACGAAATCCTGGTGGATGCTCCTTTTCATATACAGCCTCATAGCTTTTTCCATGATCCTTATAACTCCACATTTTGGACCATAGTTCTCGATCATTGGTGGTCACCATCCCACCCTCACCACCGGTGCTCATGATCTTGTCCTGACAAAATGACCAGGCTCCAATATGACCAATGGTACCCACACTACGCCCCTTATATCGAGCGCCATGGGCCTGGGCACAATCCTCCACGACATAGAGACTATGGGCTTTCGCAAGTTCCATAATGGCATCCATCTCTGCAGGCATACCTGCTAGATGGACCACAATAATCGCCTTGGTCTTCTTGGTAATATGCAGTTCAATTGTTTCTGCACAGATATTCTGACTATTTCGATCAAGATCTGCGAAAACCGGGACAGCACCGGCAGTAACAATGGATGAGGCCGTTGCCAGAAAAGTTCGGGAGGTGGTTATCACCTCATCGCCCTTTCCTATACCAAGGGCCTTTAGGGCTAGATCAAGAGCAAGGGTACCATTACCAAGGGCCACAGCATGGGAACAGCCAGCCCACCGAGCAAATTCCTGCTCAAAAAGGCGGCACTCCTGCCCAGTCCAATAATTTACTTTATTAGAGAGAAGTACACGGGAAACAGCATCGGCCTCTTCTTGAGAGAAAGAGGGCCAGGGAGAAAAGGAGGCATTTGACACGGAAATATCCTAAATAAGAGAGTTACAAAAGAGGTCGGGCTGGCACACCAGCTACAACAGAGTTATCAGCAATATCGGCAAGAACCACCGATCCTGCCCCAACCATAACATGAGCACCAATATTCACTAACTGCTTCACAGAGGAACCGATTCCCAACCAAGAGGCAACACCGACACAAACACCACCTGCCAAGGCTACCTGCGGGCTTAGGTGAACCGCATCTGCTAGTTGACAATCATGCTCTACAATAGCCCCTGTATTGACAATACAGGCATCACCAATCTGAGCAAAAGGATTCAAGATTGCCCCAGCCATAACCACAGTCCCCACGCCCAAGATCGCATAAGGACTCACCACAGCACGAGGGTGTACCAAGCTAACAAGATCAGCTTCCACAGACATCAAAACTTTTTGCTTTTGATAACGAATGATATTATCGCCAATAGCCACCACACAACCTTGATATTGAGCAAGGGACCCAATAAGATCGGCACTGTCTCCAACAATTTGCCAGGGGCCTAGGCTACTCTTTTGCGGCCATGCATCATCAAAAAATACAACATCATCCCAACCGGAGCAGAGGGCAATATCGGCAACGACCTTCCCATGCCCACTCGCCCCTAATATGGCTAATTTTTTCATCTCTTTGAGCCTTGAAATTTTGTCATTGTCTCACAACCACCGCCACTGATCCCTTCCCGGACAAACACCTTCTTTACCGTCAAAAGCAGTATTTTGATATCAAGCCATAGTGACTGATTATCCACATACCAGACATCAAGCTGAAACTTTTCTTCCCAAGAGATAGCATTACGACCATTTATCTGCGCCCAGCCGCTTACCCCTGGACGCACCTCATGACGTCGCCTCTGCTCATCGGTATACAGCGGGAGATATTCCACAAGCAGAGGGCGTGGACCAACCAAGCTCATATCCCCCTTCAAGACATTCCACAGGCCCGGTAACTCATCCAGGCTTGTGGAGCGCAACCTCTTACCAAAAGAGGTCAAACGCTCCTCATCAGCCAAAGGCCTACCGCTCCCATCAAAGGCATCTCGCATGGTGCGAAACTTCACCATAGTAAAGAGATTACCATCTTTCCCTGGACGGACCTGACGAAACAATACTGGAGAACCCAGCTTTTTTCGAATCTGCCAGGCAACAACAATAATCATAGGCAATAAAAAAAATAGCCCTGTACCTGAAGCAATAATATCAAATATTCTTTTAATCACTCTATTCCCATTTCAGAAAGCATATGTGCATTTACCTTATGCACATCATATTTTTCTTCCGCGATTCTGCGCGACTCTGCACCCATCTCAGCAACCAATTCCGGATTTTCAATAAACTTCTGCATCACATCAACAAGAGCAGCCACAGACTTAACCGACACTAAATAACCATTTAAGCCATCGATAACTGTTTCACGGCAACCAGGGGCATCTGTAGTAATCACCGCTCGCCCCATAGCCATGGCCTCTAGCACGGTTCTGGGGGTACCCTCCCGGTAAGACGGTAGCACATACACACCGCAACCAGCAATGGCCGGCCGGACATCATCAAGTTTACCTAAATACTCCACAGTGCCTGCGGCAACCCAATCATCTAACTCCTGCCGTTTAATTGCATCCGGATTGTCATCTATCCACCCCACGAGTTGAAATTGCGCCTGAGGATATATAATCTTTACTTGCACTGCCGCCTGGACATATTCGCGTACGCCTTTATCACCTAGCAACCGGGCAATCAATAAAAAATGCGGTGATTTCGGCAAAAGAACTTGTTGGTACTCTGCCACATCCACTCCCGAGCCATTGACAATGCGGGACGCCACTTTGGCAGAAAGAATACCGAGCTTACGAAACAGCTCTTCATCATCTGGATTCTGAAAAAAGACCTTGTCCACCCTACCTAGGGCAAAGCGATATAACCGTTGGATAAGCGTCTTAAGCAGCCCTCTCTTACCGCCGGCTTGGCCGGTAAATGCGTAACCAAGGCCAGTGATCAGCGCAAAACGGCGCGGCACTCTGGCCAACCAAGCGGCAAGACTGCCGTAAACAACAGGCTTGATGGTATAACCCAGCACAAATCTCGGCTTTATCTTTATCATCAACCGGTACAGTTCTAGTATAGTGCTAAGGTCTGCCACCGGATTCACACCGGTTCGCTGCAATCCAATAACATGCACACTTACCCCTTTGCCAGTAAGCGCCTGATGGATGGCATCACCCTCGGCCAGATTTGGTACAGCAACATGCACCTCCAAACGCCTGGCCAACAGAGCGTCAATCAAAGGGCCGCGGAATTTAATCAACGAATCGGGAAAACTGGCAATCAGTAATACAGTATTGTTCATTGTTTTTGATAGCCCATCTTATGTACTGCTTTATTATCTTCATCTCCCATTCCTCTCGAACGGCCAATCACAGAAATCAGCAGAAAAATCAGCATAGGCGCAAATATCTATTTCTGACACGCAGACACCCCTAAATTAGAGATAGTAATACCCTGCTGCGATTAAAAACCTCATCACGTAAATAGGATTTATTTAATACCCCGCCAACAAGTTTCATAAGCATGCACCATTCCCTGAAGAGAAAACTGTTCTGCTATGCGTTGTGCGCTAGCATCTTTTCGTGCTTGCCATGTATCCGGATGGCTCTTTCTCTCCTCAACCATGTTCATAATCACACCGGCCAAAGCTTCGGAGTTTCGCGCAGGGCAACAGGATTCTGGTTCACCGATAATTTCCAGAGCATCACCAACATCGGTAGAAACACAGGGTGTGCCACAGGCCATGGCCTCAGCAATCACATTAGGAAAACCTTCAGAACAACTGGAAAGCACATGAAGATCGAGTGCATTCATCACCGCAGGAATGTTACCACATTGACCGGCTAACAACACGCTATCCTGCAAGCCTAGCTCAGCAATATATGACATAAGAACATCATTATCAACAGATAAGCCTTTACCAACCAAGACACAGCGAATATGAGTGACTTGCTTAGTGACCAACGCGAAAGCTTGCAATAAATTCAAGTGATCTTTAAGAGGGTCAAAGCGCCCCACTGTACCAAGCACAAACTCATCTTGGCTCAGCCCTAGTTTTTGTCGCATGTATATGCTTGCACCAAAATCTGGTTTAAAACGCGACAAGTCATAACCATTTTGAATAACAGACATATTTGATTTTTTATAGCCAATATCTGCATGCACAGCCAATGCCTTATTGGCACAGCAAATAATTTTGTCAGGTATCCAACCCGACAAAAATGCACATAAGCGAGCGATCATGATCGTTGAACACTTGGATTTACCTTTTTCCAAGGTTGAATGGCGAATCCCCCAAAAAACGCTACGGACACCTGCTAACCGCGCGGCAATGCCCCCCAACAGATCGGCATGATACATCCATGTCTGGACCACATCCGGTTGCTCTACTCGAATCAGCTTTACCAGACGAAAGAACTTAAAGATACTAGGGCTCCCCGGGTTCATGCCTAAGCAATATACACGTACACCGGCCTCTTTTAACACTGTGCCGTACTTCCCTTGATCCATTAAAGAGATGACAACATGGATAGCCGCCTTGCTGTGTAAACAAAGACGAGTCAATACGCCTTCTGCACCACCGTCATTCAACCCGGTAATAATATGCAAGACTTTTTTTTGCTTTGTATTCATTATTTCAAAATCATCAGAGTGTTATCGAGTTCGCATCTTGCTCATCCAGCCATGCTTGAAACATAAGCACACTCCACAGCTTACTTGCATTATCACGCTTGCCCTGCACATGTTGCTGCCATGCTTCACGTATTGGCGCTGGATAAAAGTACCCTTCACCTCGCAAGCGTTTTTCATCAAGCAGAGCTTCGGCCCAGTCACGTAAAGGGCCGCGAAGCCAATTTGCCAAAGGAATGGAAAAACCTTTTTTAGGGCGTTCTATCAATTCTCGAGGCACATGACGATACAACACTTCACGCAATACCCACTTGCCTTTGCCATCTCGAATTTTCATGCTCAAGGGCAATTGCCAAGCCAATTCAATCACTCTGTGATCCAACAAAGGCACGCGGGTTTCCAAACTATTAGCCATTGCTGCACGGTCAACTTTAACCAAAATATCATCTGGCATATACATCTGTGCTTCCATGGCCATCATCCAGTGCTCGAAGCTGTCCGTTTCTGGCCACAGATCCGAGCTATTTAAAACAGACGCAGGCTCTTTAGCACCAATGACCACGTCTTCTGGCTGCCCCCAATGACTCATGATGCTCCGATAAAATGACTCTTTATTCGAAGCACCCATCACCTCGGCCAGTTTAAGAAACTTATCAGGTAATGGCAGTCTACTCATACTGGCAGCAAGTGCTGCCCGCAGTGGCTGAGGGTAGCATTTCAGCAAGTTCCAGTAACGCGGAGTAAACAGGTAGGGGGTATAACCGCCAAACAGCTCATCTCCACCATCGCCACTGAGCGCTACGGTTACATGCTGCCTGGCCATTTTAGTTACCAAAAATGTCGGCAACTGAGAACTGTCGGCAAAGGGTTCGCAGTAAATCGATGGTAACTGCGGTACAAGTTCCAGTGCATCCTGAGCCGATACATACAGCTCGGTATGCTCAGTTCCCAAATGGCGAGCCACCGCAGCGGCATATTGTGCCTCATTGTAACGGGGATCATCAAAACCGATGGCATAGGTCTTAACCGATTGCTGCGCCTGCTTTTGCATAAGCGCCACAACCACACTGCTATCGACCCCACCACTTAAAAATGCCCCCAAGGGAACATCCGCCAACATTTGCCCACCAATACTCTGTGACAAGCGATGCTCTAGAAGGTCAACCGCTTCAATATCGGTACCGCTGAATGGCTGGGCGATGCCAGATTCAATCGCCTGATTCATTGTCCAGTAAGCTTTTGGAGTAGCAGTATCTATATTTGATACACTATTTAAAGTGACGTAATGCCCTGGTAATAGTTTATAAATACCTTCATAAATACTCTGTGGTGCAGAGATATAGTTATGACGCATATATACGGCCAGTGCATCACGACTTACCTTGGCCTTAAAATCAGGATGAGCCTTCAGAGCCTTAAGTTCAGAACCAAATAACAGCGTATCACCTTGCCACCCCCAGTATAAGGGCTTTTCACCAGCACGATCGCGGGCAAGGGTCAAATTTTGCTCCTGCTTATCCCACAGGGCAAGAGCAAACATCCCCACCGTGACCTTAAGTGTTTGCTCTATTCCCCAGGCTACAAAACAGGCAAGCAAGGTCTCTGTATCTGAATGTCCACGCCAGGCTGGCGCCTGATTAGCCTGTTCCAGCTTTTGACGTAACATCAAATGGTTGTATATCTCGCCATTAAATGCAATAACATAACGATCACACTGCGAGTGCATTGGCTGGTGACCGGCGGAGGACAAATCAACAATAGCAAGCCGCGTATGCACCAGACCAATACCTGTATCAGCATCGTACCAAGTGCCTGAGGCATCGGGACCGCGATGAGAAATTGATTTCCCCATTGATTGTAAATGCAAGATAGTATTATCTGCAATGAATTGGTAATTAAAAAAACCTGCCAGACCGCACATTAATGCTTACTCCATAAATCCAGGTACTGTTCAGCAACCTTAATATGGCTATGAGTTTGTTCTGCAAACAGCCACAACTGATACCTCATTTCGCTTATCTTATTTTTTGATCTTTATACTAATTTGTTGAACCGCTTCAGCCTCGTTCGTAAATCCAGATTCTGCCGATCAATACGTTGCGTACACAGCTCACCACAACGTGCTTTTTCTTAGGTAACTCAGCATGATACACGTCAAAATTGTCAGTGCATAAAAACACCTTATACCATCATTTCAATAGATTGGCATCACACGGCCTTGTTGCATAAATCATGAGGAAAGAAAATCATCTTCCCTCTACTCCATTCCATCTTATTAACCCGGTGGACATCCTCCTACAAAAGAACAAGATGGTATGTCCATAATTTCAGCAATTTAGCTTGGTGATTTTAAACCTAATTGTCCGCCGGTTTAATAGTAAACAACCTCTCGAACAGGCATCCCTAAAGAATTAATTTTGTTCAAAGCCTTGATCGCAGCCCTATCTGCTGGTACCCAGTATTCGCGGAGGCTCAATTTATCATTAATCAACTGCTTGTAGCGATACATCGCTGTTTCAGCAAGAGACCTTTGATGATACCCTGTGCTTGCTTCCCACTCTTTCAACTCACCTTTTTGCAATGCTCCTACAGCTTCATTTCTTGGATGGCCTTCCTCCCACATAGCAGCATTTTTCCGTGGTGGATGAGCAGAGACACCTTTGACTACAATATGATAGCAATCTTGTGTTCCACACCATCGCCTGATATCTGCTCTATGCGTCGATGAAGAGGTTTCAATACCTTGGAGTCATGAACACGCTCTAGCGAGATTTCGCCACTTAGGTGATCGATCTCGGCATCGATTGCAAGGTGAATCTTACGCCAGGTTCTACGTTTGGAGGCCCCGTGTTTTCTGACGCTCCACTCTCCTTCTCCATGGTTTAGCCCCGTCGAATCGATATGCTTAATCGGCCCATGACTTGGCAGCCTATAATTCACCTTAACAGTTTGGGCACGTCTGCCAACAGGTTTTTCAGGTGCCTGGAGGTCGATATCCATCAGTTCAAAAAGTGAATTCAGAAAACCTTCAGCTCCTCGGAGAGACAGGCCGTAAATGGTTCCACATCAAACAAGTCGTGTATCATCAGTGTACTTGCGGCTACGGCCACGCTGTCCCGATGGTGTCGTGCTGTACCAACTTTTAATCGCTTTCTTGTCCACCCAAAATGTCAACGCCATTGCTTCAGCGCCCCACTCCGGCCAATTTTTGATCTTTCCCCTGCTCTCTCTCATGACTCCTCCAATGCTCCATGTTACAAGAAAACATCATCGAGCAATGCTAGCAACTTCTATTTGTGCAACAAGGCCGCATCACACCCATAAATTATTATAAATTTCTAATTTTACTTGCTGGATTACCCACGTAGATACCTGATTCAAATATAGATTTAGCAACTACACTCCCAGCACCGATAATCACTCTATCGGTAATTGTTATACCTGGCAAAATAATAGCTCTTGCACCTATCCAACAATCATTGCCAATTTTTATTGGCGCTGTAATTATATCTTGTTCACGTAAAAGAAGCTTAGTGTCAGTATATCCATGGCCTCCAGTTAGCATCATAACTTCTGGGCCAATCATAACATCACATCCAATTTCAACCTTTTCCATACAGACTATTCTAGAATTTTCACCTATTCCTGAGTTTTCACCAATCGTTATATTATGCCCTCTACCAAAGTACACCCCCTTAGCTATGTTCACATTCTTCCCTACATATTTAAATATGTGAGCAACAACTAAACGACGAAGAAAAACACCAAAACTAACAAATGAAACTGATGGCAGATAAATCAAGAAAGAGTAATAAAAAAACAAAAACAAGTAATTCATATTAACCCCAAATCTTAATCTTCTTAAAAAAGAAATAATAAATAACAGAATACAGTGTAAAATCTAAAAAAGGCGCAAACCAACCATGAAATAAATACAAAAGAGAAAAAAGCGAAAAGAGTCTAACATACCTCGCGCCAAGATACCTTGCGCCAACAAAAAGCGGCACAAAATGTATGCAAAAAACAAACATAAAAAAGAACACTGAAGAAAAACCTAGCAGCCCAATCCATCCAGCCATACCTGGGTCTACATTATACACTTCTCCTTTTAAATAAGCTCCAGATAACACTAGATTAAGATCAGGCCTTGAAAATGAAGGAAATATTTTTATGAAAATCTCGTATAGAATCCCATTTTCAAAAAAAGTTCTAAAGTTTCGATTTAAAAAAAGATCCCAATACATCTCTCTATTTTCTATTAAACTTGCTGAATAATTCAAATGTTGAAATCTACTTATAACACTGAAAATTATTTTTCCAAAAAAATCAAAATTATAATTACCAACAACATTTATAATTATCTCATTTACAGCAATTCCTTTTCTTAACCCCCACTTAAGGCCATCAATAAAAGGAAGAGACAATATTAAAGCAATAAACAACAGAAAAAATTTTATACTATTTTTAGCTTTAAAATAAATTTCATTTCGAACAAGGTACAGCAGAAAAACTATAAAAACACTTCCCATCCAGCCCCTGCTCATCAATGAAAATCCCAAAAATAATAAATTGTATTTGCAAACTTTATTATTTGAAATAAAAGGTATTGTTAGAATAGCAAGAAGGTCAGGTTTAACGATAACAAAAACATAGTTGAGTAAGTTAACCTCTGCAAATCTAAATTTAGAACCAGCGATACCCGAACCTGTATAAATACAAAACAGCCAGAAAGCCACTTGAATTATCAATACAACCAGCCCAGATCTTTTATTCACGAATAGCAAACTATCTCTTTCTAATTTTGTTTTAGCAACAAAATAGAAGAAAACAATATATACAATAGATAATAATTGAAACATATAACTTAGTAAATATGAAATAGGTGATATCTTCACCCACTGCTCATCAAACAAAAAACCACCATTTGATATGCCTCTAACAAGAAAGAGTGCATTCACAACTGCATATACCAATGACAGCAAAAAAACTGAATCTATTTTCACTAAAAAAACCTTTTGAATTTCTCTCTCATTGATATTACTTTCCCAAATAGCCTAGGCCAAATAAAAATAAAAAGATTAACCCAGCCATATCTTCCAGCAATCATTGACTGTCTTGCAAATCTTGTAGCATCACTATATGCACCAATATACGAAGAAACAAATGCATACTTTGTCAATGATTTACCATACAAATTCTGTATATCTATTTTTTTATCGGGGAAGATTAACTTAGCCGATGCATACACCCTTTTGTTTGCTTCAACTACACTTTTATTAATGACACCTCCTTCAACAGCTACACCCGAAAACGCTCTATAACTTCCCAACACTTTATCTAAATGATAACTACACCCTAACAAAGAATGTTCAAAGTGCATCTCTATATCTACCATACCATCGAAATACAATCTATCCCAACAGTCTTCAGGTACATTGTTTCTGAACATTTTTGATGAGTGAGCAAAAAAAGGTAATTGGGATAATAACTCAAAAGTAGTATGCATTCCTTCAGGCCAACGACGATAAGAATGTCTTAGTATATTTCCTTCACTGCTTATAACATTTACATCATGAGTACAAAAAAACACATCAGAGTGAGAGTCAAGCACCTCAACCTGCCGTAAAATCTTATCTGGTGATAATATATCATCACCATCGACATGGGCAATATATCTACCTCGTGCTTCTTTATAGAGATCAATAATATTTTTTGCTGGTCCCAAATTATTTTTTCTTACAATCAACCTGATTAGCGTTGGGTATTTTGCTGCTAACTCGGTTATAATAGATTTTGTTGAATCAGTAGAGGCATCATCCGCGATTAATATCTCATAATTAAAACCAACATCTTGGTTTACCGCACTCATCACGGCATCGCCAATATATTTTTCTTGATTATAGGTAACAACACACACCGAAACTTTAATTTCTGAATTCATGCTATCCATCACTCTTTAGCTTTAACTTAATGGCATTACGCAAACTTGACGACAACATCATGGATATCGACAAGGCGGTCAAGCCAACACTTGCTACATAAAAAAACATTACCCAACGGTTATCACTCTCAATAGGCAACCACAGTGTTGACAGTCCCACTAGAAAAGCTGGCATATAAATAGCTAAACCATCTTTTAACAACCACTCAAGATGAAGCCCTGGTTCAAGCTTATGGTGCACATAGGCGGTCCAAGTTAATAAATATAAAAAATTAATTATCATCCAAACATAACCAGCACCGACACCACCGTAATGGGAGGCGGCAAAGATAATAGCAGGTATCAAGAAAATAACCATGATTACATTACCAATAAGGTGGTAACGAAGATTCCCCTTAGCATACTGCAGATAGTACGGGAAAGCTGACACCGCAAGAAAGCCATTGCCTACTGCATATAATCGCAATATAGGAGATGCATTAATAGCAAGCCCTCTATCACCTGTCCAGGCGACCAGCAAAGGTTCGGCGCAGAAGGCAATGGTAATCGCGGCCGAACCGGCAATCACACTTACCAGTTGAGTAGCGTTGCGATAAACCTGAATTAATTCTTCGTGTTTACCTTCGGCATGTAGCCTAGCCATACGTGGCATAATCGCGCTGCTAATAGGGCCGCTTATTACCATAATGCCCCCCGCTACCAATACTGCAAGGGTAAAGTAACCGTATTCCGCTAAGGGTAGAATACCAGAGAGGATCAGTTTATCTGTCTGGGTAACCAGCACCCATACTGATGAGGTGAAGGCAATGGTTAAGGCAAATTTCAATACCGGTTTTACAGGATTGAATGACCAGCCGATCGATTGTGGCAATTGGCTAGCTGACGGCAACAACCTGCCACTCATCAGCCATAATCCTGTCACCTCAAACACTGCAACCAACAGCTGATGGACAAAAAAGACAACGGGCGTAAAACCATAAATCCACATGCTGAGGAATACGGCAATAAAACGCAGGGTGGCGACCAACGCATTAAAACAACTTAGCCAGACCAATCGCTCAGAGCCCGTTATCACCCCTCGGTATAAGCCACCCATCCAACGCAGGGCTACACTGATAGCCATAATTTCGACCGCCAAGACCACTTCGCTCAAGGGCAAGCTAGTCACTTTAAGCCAACGAGTGGCAACAAACTCTGAGAATAGCCATAGTCCACCTCCACCCGAGATAGCAATACCTGCAAAAATCAGACTAAGGGCCCGAAATAGTTGGCGATAGGCTAGCGCCGACATAGAGCCGCCGTGATAACGCGCGGTTTCGCGACCAATAGTCGGAGTTAAGCCCAAATCAAGCAAGGAAAACCAGGCTTGCAGCATGGTAAAAAAGCCTACAAGCCCATAGGCCTCTGCACCCATATATTTAATATACAAGGGAAGAATAAGGATTCCAACACCAGTCACATAAACCTGACTAATATAGTTGGCAATAATATTTTTTTTAAGAGACAAAGATACTTTTACAAAGTTAATTTGATAAGGAGAATTCATTTTTAAGGATAGACATCTGAATCATATTCATATATTTTCCCTCCTTAAAAACTGCTTGTCGATGCTTACCTTCTTCAGAAAATCCTACCTTTTTGTAAAGCGCACGTGCAGCTTCATTTTCTTCCAAGACAGTCAGATAAACTCGATTTAGATTTAAATCCAGAAAAGCATGTTTAAGCGCACCTTCAGTGGCAAAAGTACCAACGCCATTACCTCTAAATTCAACATCACCAATCCAAATTGCAAATTCACAACTCCGAGAAATCCAATCGATTGATAATAAGTAAACCGCACCAATTATGTCATTACTGCCATGTTGACATACCGCTAGGCGCACACAGTTAGATCTATTTGAAAAATAGTTATCCAACCAAGCAGAATCAATACTTTCATCAATATATCTAAAAGGTGCCCCCAGTAAACTGATCAAATCATTATTATTCCGCCACTCATTAATCGTTTTTTGGTCCTGCCTAGATATCTCTCTGAGATAAAAATCTCTCATATCCCTATCCTATTCATCACAGACAATATTATTCTAATTTCCTCAAGAGCGTAACGCTGATCACATGGTAACGGGACCAACATATTCACCAGTTTCTGTTCAAAACAGCCATCTTCAACTTTATCAATACATTCCGCCCAGTATGTTGAAATAAAAACTCTACTTTTAATTAATATATCTTTAAGGCCTTCTTGAGCATACAGGAATGGATAGACCATTGGCCCATCGACAAACGACAAATTTATATTTATTTTATTGCTACCGCCAAGGATACTATGGATATATAAAAAATTTTCATTCCTTGCAGTTCTAACAGCATCATAATCAACAACTGACAGGAGCCTTTCTGTCAACTTGGACATTTTTTTAGGCACGAAATCCATCAAAGTTTTTTCTGCCAACTGATAATCTAAATATCCAAATTCTGCTGAATCTGCAAGTCGTTTTAATAAATGAATAGATCGTTTAATCGAGTCTTCGTCAATTTCTTCTGGTTCTACCATAGATACGTTCGTTACCAAAAAACCACCATCAGGCACACCAAAAAATTTTCTTGGTGAATATATTGTTGCCAAACAATCCAAAGGTGCTTGAAAGAATGCCTGTGAATGATCGAAGACAATCTGATCAGAGTTATATTTCTCAAGTATCTTTAATTGCTGCTTTCCGCAGACACCAAAGTAATTAACATATAATAACAAATCATTCTCTTGAAGTTTCAAGTCTTCTTTAATTGAAAAATCATCGTTCAAAGAATAAAAAGAAACTTCGACACCCGCCTTATGCACTGGAGCCAACATTGCATCGCAAATATAAAGAGGCATCCAAATCCTCCGTGGATTCACGTATAGTATCAATGCATAAAATGCAGATCGAGCAGATTGATACCTCAAAGCCTGTGGGTACAGGCTTTGTTTAGCCACTGGAAGCTCAAGTTCAAAATAACCACCTATAGCTTCAGAATTCATCACAATCTCATACCATTTTATATGATTTTAGCATTTCAACAACTCTCTCTTTTTTGCACCACATTAACACGTCAATCATAGAAAGATACGGGACAAACTTATTATTTGCCTGTGTATAGCTAACTTCATCCATTTTAATAAATGACAGTTCAATACCGTTAGATTGAAAATAATCTTTATTATAAAGGCTCTGCCCACCTATACTATTTATATATTTATTTGCCCCAAAACGACGTGTTATATCTATCAGTCTATCCGCTGCAGACAAGCTATGATCATAGTCAAGTTCACTTGATTTAATTATTTCTTTTTCTACCCCTAAATAAGCAAACACTTGCGAGAGGCTCTGTTTACAAACTTCAGCTAGAGACCTGTCCTCATAAGTCAGAATCGCTTCTACAATCGGGAAAATTTCGTTGAAAAAAAGTGCTTTTGAATATGACTGTTGAATAGTCGACAACACCTTTTTGACATCACTTGAAAAAGACAGTTCTTTAATTTTTTTGTTTGAGGATGCACCCGGCACAGGCACTGTAAACCGCTGAGACTGACCTTTAACGAGAATATTATTCCTATTAATGTAACCGCCTTTTATATAATTAACATCATCATAAACAACAAATTTATCCGCACAGTTGACTAACTGATAGTAACCAAAATATGGGAAGAGATAAGGCTGCATAACAGCTATAACCATTTCTACACCTTCTTAAAAAAACTAACAACTCGTTGCAAACCATTTAAGTCAAGAGTCGGATAAATAGGCAAGCACAAAACCTTACTTGCTACCTCTGTTGCGACAGAAAGGTTCTCTTTCTTACTTGAAGGTTCCCCCCTATACATAGGAAAATCACTCATCAGCGGATAAAAATAACGCCTGGCATAGATATTATTATCTTTAAGTTTCTGATACAACACATCACGCGTAAGCGGATACTCTTCCTCCACCAAAACGGGAAAATATGAGTAATTTTGTTTCAGTGCTGAAGAAGATGGGACGGTAATTCCCTTCACATCCCTTAATTGTTCGCGATAATACTCATCAACCAAGCTACGTTGTTTTATTGCTTCATCAATATAATTAAGCTGCACCAGACCAAAGGCACCATTAACCTCACTCATCTTGCCATTGATACCTGCAAGAGCCACCGTTGTCTCATCGACAAAGCCAAAGTTTTTCAGCTGATCAATACGCTGCTTAATCTCAGCATTTTTACAGACAATGGCTCCCCCCTCAAAGGTATTAAAGACCTTGGTGGCGTGAAAGCTCAACACACTAAGATCACCGTGGCGTAGTATGCTGCCACCCTTATCCTGCACGGCAAAGGCATGGGCTGCATCGTAAATAACTTTTAACTTATGCCTCTGAGCAATCTCATTAATGGCTTTCACATCACAAGGATTGCCATAGCAGTGCACGGGCATAATAGCAGTCGTCGCTGGAGTGATCGCCGCTTCAACCTTAGCAGGATCGAGGTTTAGAGTCTCAGAATCAATATCGACAAAAACAGGTTTAAGCCCATTCCAGACAATTGAGTTAGCCGTTGCAACAAAGGAGTAGGGGGTCGTAATTACCTCACCAGTAATTCCTAGTGCTTGAAGCGCAGTGATAAGCGCAATTGTTCCGTTATTAAACAAACAGATGTGCTCAACCCCAAGATAATCACAGAGGGCCTGCTCAAAACGTTGATGCATAGGGCCACAATTTGACAAGATCTTACTCTCCCAAATTTCCTTGAGCAGAGGGGTGAACTCTTCTAAGGGTGGTAAAAAAGGTTGCGTTACATAGATATTTTTCTCTTTCATTTTGCCTCCGCAATAAGGGTAAGAAGATATTTTCCATAACAGCCCTTGCTCAATCTCTGACCTACCTCCCGCACAGACTCAATAGAGAGCCAACCATTGTTGTAGGCTATCTCCTCCAAACAGGCCACCTTATAGCCCTGACGCTTCTCTATTGTCTCCACAAACTGGGCTGCTTCAAGCAGGCTCTCATGGGTTCCCGTATCAAGCCAGGCAAAACCACGACCCAATAACTGAACATTCAGATCATTCAGGGCCAGATAAGCATTGTTGACCGAGGTTATTTCCAGCTCTCCACGGGAGGAGGGCTTAACCTCTTTCGCTATCTTAACCACCCTGTTGTCATAAAAATAGAGTCCTGTCACCGCATAGTTTGACTTAGGCTGAGCTGGTTTCTCCTCAATGGATCGTACCCGTCTCTCCTCGTCAAATTCAACTATGCCAAAGCGTGCCGGGTCTTTCACCTGGTAGGCAAAGACGGTGGCCCCTCTGCCAGACTGGGCTGTGACAACAGCCTGTTGCAACATGGGGGAAAAGCCTTGGCCATAATAGACGTTGTCACCGAGGATGAGACAGACATCATCATCACCAATAAACTCTTCACCCAGGATAAAGGCCTGAGCCAAGCCATCGGGGCTTGGTTGCACCACATAGGAGAGATCAACACCAAACTGACTTCCATCTCCCAGGAGACGTTGAAAACTGGCAAGGTCCTCAGGGGTGGTAATGATCAAAATCTCCCGAATACCAGCGAGCATAAGCACCGAAAGGGGATAATAGATCATGGGCTTATCGTAGATAGGAAGGAGTTGTTTTGAGACACCCATGGTAATGGGGTAGAGACGCGTTCCTGAACCGCCTGCTAAAATAATACCTTTCATTATGCTCTTACTCCTAAACGCTGACGATTATAGGAGCCATCAAGCACTCTGCTCCACCATCCTTTATTATCAAGATACCACTGAACTGTTTTACGGATGCCAGACTCAAATGTCTCCTGGGGTCGCCAACCGAGCTCCCGTTCTATCTTGCCTGCATCAATGGCATAGCGCAGATCATGGCCGGGACGGTCAGCAACATGGCTTATCAAATCTCTGTAGGAGCTACCCTCTTCACCAGGAACCATTTCCTGCAAAACATCACAGAGAGTATGAACAACCTCCAGATTACTCTTTTCGTTATGCCCCCCGATATTATAGGTCTCTCCAATTTTCCCCTGCCGAAGCACGAGAAGAAGAGCACGGGCGTGATCCTCGACATGAAGCCAATCTCGGATTTGCTGCCCATTACCATAGATAGGTAGAGCTTTGCCTTCCAGGGCATTGAGGATCATGAGAGGAATGAGTTTCTCAGGGAATTGGTAGGGACCATAATTGTTAGAGCAGTTGGTGATAATAGTTGGAAAACCGTAGGTCCGTTGCCATGCTCTAACCAGATGGTCACTGGCTGCCTTGGAGGCTGAGTATGGACTGCTTGGCGCATAGGAGGTCTCTTCGGTAAAGAATTCCTCAGGATCTGCAAGATCTCCATAGACCTCATCGGTTGAGACATGGTGAAAGCGAAAACACTCTCTCCTCTCTTCAGGTAGAGCAGACCAATATTTTTGAGCCACCTGTAAAATGGTGGAGGTACCCACAATATTGGTCTCTACAAAGGTTGCCGGGCCATCTATGGAGCGATCGACATGACTCTCGGCGGCCAGATGCATAACAGCATCGGGCTGGTGGATAGCAAAAACACGTACCAACTCTTCACGGTCACAGATATCCACCTGCTCAAAGAGGTAATGCTCATTCCCGGCAACACCCTCTAGGGACTCAAGATTACCCGCATAGGTGAGTTTATCGAGATTAACGACACTGTCATCCGTATTTTCTAGTATATGGCGAATAACCGCAGATCCTATAAAACCTGCACCGCCTGTTACTAATATTTTCATAGCCCTCTGAGACATTTTATTTATGCCCGGAGACGGAAAGACTCTGCACATACCAGCCCATAGCCTTCTCTATTCCCGCACCAATTTTATACTGTGGACTATATCCCAAAAGCCTTTTTATCTTAGTGGTATCTGCCTGAGAATGCCGCACATCACCTGCACGAAAGTCACGATAGCTCGGATCTAGGTTATAGACTATGCCATGATCTGCAAGATTATGCTTTATGAGGTTGAACAGTTCATTGAGTGTTGTCCTATCGCCAACGGCAACATTGTAGACATTGTCCCTAGCCTCTTCTGTCGCTGTTGCAGCAAGGATATTTGCCTGTACTGCATTCTCTATAAAGCAAAAATCACGGCTGGTCTCTCCATCACCATTGATAAAAACAGTTTCATCATTAATCATGGCCGCAGTCCAGAGGGGAATGACAGCCGCATAGGCACCATTGGGATCCTGACGTTTACCCAGAATATTAAAGTAGCGAAGACCTATGGTCTTAAAACTATAGGTTCTGGCAAAGACAGAGGCGTAGAGCTCATTGACATATTTGGTTACAGCATAGGGAGAGAGGGGATTACCTATATTCTCCTCTACCTTAGGCAGGGCTGGGTGGTCACCATAGGTAGAGCTGGAGGCGGCATAGGTAAAGCTTTTCACCTCAGCATCACGAGCCGCCACAAGCATATTCAAAAACCCACTGATATTGGTATTGTTGGTGGTAATCGGGTCAACAATGGAACGAGGCACAGAACCAAGAGCTGCCTGCTGGAGCACATAGTCAACGCCCTGACAGGCTTCTTGGCAGGCATCAAGACTACAAATATCCCCTTCAATAAAACGAAAGTTTTGCCATTGAGCATCTGTCACCGCCCCTTCAACTTCATCAAGGTTATGCTGGTATCCTGTAACAAAATTATCGAGACCCACAACTTTTTGCCCCAGGCCAAGAAGAGTCTCTAAAAGGTTAGAGCCAATAAATCCTGCAACACCTGTGATAAGCCAGGTCTTGGGGCTATCTTTTAATTCCTGTTGTACCTCTTGGTATCTTGTCATTCCTACACCTATAGCCTTATATCAACAACTGCCCTGGGCAGTATATATTTAAGATCGTATACAACTGATTTTTCCCTCAGCAAATCTTGTAAACCGGACTCTCCAAGGGCTACAAACTCATTATGAGCTACAGCCACAACTACGGCATCATACTTATTTTGCCCTGGTTTTTCTACAGGAGAAATGCCATACTCTTTTTCCGCCTCAATCTTAGAAACCCAAGGGTCATAGACATCTACCTGGATATTATACTGGGCGAGCTCCGAGATAATATCCACCACCTTGGTATTGCGCAGATCAGGACAGTTTTCCTTAAAGGTGAGACCAAGAAGGAGGACATTGGCACCTTCCACCTGAATTCGTTTCTTGATAAGCGCCTTTACAAGCTGCGAGGCAACATAGCTTCCCATATTATCATTGATGCGACGCCCTGAGAGAATCACCTCTGGATGGTAACCCACGGATTGGGCCTTATGGGTGAGATAGTATGGGTCAACCCCGATGCAGTGTCCCCCCACCAGACCCGGTCTAAAGGGAAGGAAGTTCCACTTTGTTCCTGCTGCCTCTAAAACTTCTTCGGTATCAATACCAAGTTTATTAAAGATGATGGCAAGCTCATTGATAAGGGCAATATTCAAATCCCGTTGCGTATTTTCAATCACCTTAGCAGCCTCAGCCACCCGAATAGAAGAGGCCTTATGGGTTCCCGCTATAATAATTGAAGAGTAGAGTTCATCCACAAAGTCGGCTATCTGCTCAGTAGAGCCCGAGGTAACCTTTTTGATCATGGTCACGCTATGCTCTTTATCGCCGGGATTAATACGCTCTGGGCTATACCCCGCAAAAAAATCTTTATTATAGGAGAGACCTGAAACACGCTCTAAAACAGGCACACAGTTCTCTTCGGTGGCACCAGGGTAGACAGTGGACTCATATATGACAATATCACCCTTGGAGAGAACTTGGCCCAAACTCTCTGAAGCCTTTACCAGGGGAGAGAGGTCTGGACATTTATGCTCATCAATGGGGGTCGGCACAGTGACAATATAGACATTACAGTCCCGCAGATCTTCAAGGTTTGTAGAATACTGTAACTCACTGGCCTTACTCAACTCTTCTGCTGAACATTCCAGGGTGAAGTCGCTACCAGCGACAAGATCACGGACACGGCTCTCATTTAGGTCAAAGCCAATCGTCGAGATTTTTTTACCAAACTCAACAGCCAGGGGTAAACCGACATAGCCAAGACCAACAATACCAATTTTAGTAGTATCAAGCGAATATTCCATACACTGCCTTTTTCATAAATTTCTTATAATTTTTCGGATAATAGACTACAGCGCCACCTTAACCAAAGCCTCGTTGACCTTGACCATCTCGGCATATTCGGGCATGAGCACCTTTAATAAATCGCGGACCCGATCGCCATCAAAGGCCCGAGCCTCCTGTCTCAGCTCCATGACAATGGCAATGGCCTCGCTGTCGGTGAGGACCTTCTCTCCGGCCAGGACCATGATCTTGTCATGGCCGGTCTCGACAATGCCCTCGCCTTCGGTGATAAGCTCTTCATAGAGTTTTTCCCCTTCACGCAGACCACTGTACTCTATTTTTATATCCTGGTCCGGCACTAAACCTGCGAGGGCGATAAGGTTACGGGCAAGATCGGCGATAAGCACCGGTTTACCCATCTTGAGGAGAAATATCTCCCCACCTTCGCCCATGGAAGCAGCCTGAAGGATGAGCTGGGCGGCCTCTTCAATGGACATGAAGTAACGGGTAATCTTAGGGTGAGTTACCGTAACGGGTCCACCGCGCTGGATCTGGCGGGTAAAGAGGGGAATGACCGAGCCGGAAGAGCCGAGGACATTGCCAAAGCGTACCGCCATAAAGATGGTATTATGCTCTATCGACCTATCCTTTATAATCCTCTGCCAGATCGGGGAAAGATTTCCCTGCCAGTTCCTTTTCCGGTAGGCGGACATGAGGAGCTCTGTCATCCGTTTGGAGGCACCCATGACATTGGTGGGGCGCACAGCCTTATCGGTGGAAACCACCACAAAACGTTCTACCCCGTAGACGATGGCAGCCTCCATCAGGAGTTGGCTAGAGACAATATTATTGTCCACCGCCTGCCAGGCGTTATTTTCCACCAGGGGTACATGTTTATAGGCGGCTGCATGGAAGATCACCTGAGGCTTATGCTGCTCAAAAACATTGATCAGCAGCTTATGGTCCTGGACCTTACCGAGAACGGGCACAATATTATCCAGATCATACTCGTGCAGGAGTTCCATCTGAATATTATAGAGGTTCTCTTCACAGGCTTCAAAGATGATGATCTTGGCCGGGGCAAAGGTAGTTACCTGACGGACAAGTTCGGAGCCAATGGAGCCACCTCCACCGGTGATGAGGATGTTTTTCCCGGCCAGACAGGAGCCGATCTCGTCTGTTTCCAGCTTTATCTCGGCCCGGCCCAGTAGATCCCGATAGGAGATATCACGAATATCAGAGAGATTGGCATGGCCATCAATAATTTCGCCAAAGCTGGGGATAATCTTATAGGGCAGGCCTGTTTTCTGGCAGAGAGAGGCTATCCGTTGCATCTCCTCGCCAGTCAGCGATGCGATGGCAATGAGGAGCTCCTCAGCCTTGGTCTGCTGAGCACACTCGCCCACAAAGTCCACTCCACCCCAGATGGGGATGTTGTGAATACGCAGACCCCGCTTAGAGGGATCATCATCTACAAAGCCAACGATATCATAGCAGAGCTTGCTGTTTTCTCTGATCTCCCGCACCGTCTTCTCGGCAGCACTGCCGGCCCCAACAATGAGGAGCTTTTTACAGCTGTTGAAATAGGCCCTGCGACCAGTTTTATCCACCACATGGCGCAGGATAAAACGAATACCCACCCGGACCCCACAGACAAGGAGAAAGGTGAGGATGGCATCAAGGACCAGAACACTTCGGGAAAACTGCATGCTGGTATCGAGGAGGAAGAGGATACCGACAATAGTCAGTGAAGAGGTAAGGACGGCCTTGATGATATTAAGCAGGTCCCTAAAGCTGGTATAGCGCCACATGCCACTGTAGAGGCCAAAGGCATAAAAGATTGGCAGGCGAACGAGGAAAATAAAGGGGATAAATACCAAAAAATGAGAGACATCTCCCGGCTGTTGCTGAAAGTCAAAGCGGATAAGATGGGCCAGGAAGTGGGCCAGGACAATAGAGAGACAATCGGCAAGGACCAGAAACCAGGCATTTCTCTGCGAGAAACGTCTCCTGAGGAGGAGGAACTGGTGACGCAAAAAAACTGCTATGCCGAGAATCTTTTTCATCCGATTTTTTTCCTTTACCTGCAGAAACACAAGAATATTATTAGATAGAACCTGCACTGTTATAGGGAAGATCGTTGGGGATTGCAAGAGGAAAAAAGCAAAAAAACAACTACAGTTAACCACAGAGGAAGAAGAGAACACGGAGAAGGACTTTTTTAATTAAACTGCTTAAATAAAAACAACACCAACCAAAGGCAGAAAGAACAGCAGCAAGCGTAGCGACGTGGCGAGGACGGCTAACCACAGAGTAGGGGAGGACACTGATCCCTTTTAGGTAAAGGACAGGGATTAAAAGTTAACCACTGCTTAAGAGAACACAGAGAAGGACTTTTTTAATTAAACTGCTTAAATAAAAACAACACCAACCAAAGGCAGAAAAAGACAACTACAGTTAACCACTGCTTATGAGTACACTGATCTTTTTTAGGTAAAGGACAGGGACTAAAAGTTAACCACTGCTCTGGAGTACACTGATCCCTTTTAGGTTTAAAAGACCCTTATAGTTAGGTTTTCCCATTGCATCGATTGCAAGGCCTAAACTCACAACCAATGTTCCCAAAAGAACTAGCCTTTTAAGCTTTACGCTTTTTAAATAATTTCCTCTGCGATCTCTGTGGTTAACAGTTTTTTTCTGCTTTTCTCGCTTTTAGGTCGTGGTTTTTTACCCAAAAATCCTCTGTGTGCTCCGTGATCTCTGTGGTTAACTTCTTTTTTCTGCTTTTTCTCGCTGTTCCTCTCGCCTTTCGCCACTTCGCTGCTATCTTTTAGGCAGTGGTTGATGCAGTTGTCTTTACAAAACAAGACGTCGAACGCCATCCACCAAGCGAAGCACATTAAAATTGATCAATAATCCAGTATCTACCCCAGCAAGCTTCATATAGGTCAACACCTGAGCAGTATGAAGTGGCAATAAGGTATCAACCACCTTTAGTTCAACAATGAGTTCATCTGCGACAAGAAGATCAATACGATATCCCGCATCAATTTCAATATCCTTATACCGGATGGGCAATACAACCTGAGTACGCACAAAAATATTAAGACACTGCAATTCGTACAACAAACAGCGTTCATAACTAGATTCGAGTAAACCCGGACCAAGCTGACGATGAACTTCTATAGCACAACCAATCACTGCACCTGTCAACTCTTTAGAATCCATAACATCCTCTATATTTTTGGTCCCAATAATTAAAAACAAAGAAAATTTAACCACAAAAAGAACAGCAAGGACAAAAAGCAAAAGTTAACCACTGCTCTGGAGAACACAGAGAAGGACTTTTAATTAAAAAGCAGAAAACCTTAAAAATTTTAAACTACTAAGAAAAGACCCAGCCCCTCCATCAGTAGTTCACAAAAAATAAGGACAAAAAGAAAAAGTTAACCACAGAGGAGGAGGAGAACACTGATCTCTCTTTAATTAAAAAACCTAAAGCTGGAAAAAGAAGAGAATTTACGCACCTCACTCCAGTAACACAGGAGTGTTCATCTTTTAGCTTTTTAGCAGTCGCCATTCCACTACGCTCCACTGCTGCTGTTCAGTAGTTCAGCTTTTTAAATAATTTCCTCTGTGATCTCGGTTGCAGTGGTTAGTCGCTGTTGCTTTAGCTTTTCACCAAAAATCTCTGTGTTCTTGGTGTCAGTGGTTAACTTCTTTTTTCTGCTTTTTCTCGCTGTTCCTCTCGCTTTTAGGTCGTGGTTTTTTACAAAAAAAAATCTCTATATTTTTGGTTCCAGTGATTAAAAAAAGACAATAACAAAAAGAACAGCAGCAAGCGTAGCGACGTGGCGAGGACGGCTAACCACAGAGTAGGGGAGGACACTGATCCCTTTTAGGTAAAGGACAGGGATTAAAAGTTAACCACTGCTCTGGAGTACACTGATCCCTTTTAGGTAAAAAGACCCTTATAGTTAGGTTTTCCCATTGCATCGATTGCAAGGCCTAAACTCACAACCAATGTTCCCAAAAGAACTAGCCTTTTGAGCTTTACGCTTTTTAAATAATTTCCTCTGTGCTCTCTGTGGTTAACAGTTTTTTTCAGCTTTTTCTCTCGCTTTTAGGTCGTGGTTTTTTACCCAAAAATCCTCTGTGTTCTCGGTTCCAGTGGTTAGTCGCTGTGGCTTTTTAAATAATTCCCTCTGTGTACTTGGTTGCAGTGATTAAGTTGAAAAACAAATACTGCTTACCACAGAGGAAGAAGAGAGCACAGAGAAGGACTTTTAATTAAAAAGCAGAAAACCTTAAAAATTTTAAACTACTAAGAAAAGACCCAGCCCCTCCATCAGTAGTTCACAAAAAATAAGGACAAAAAGAAAAAGTTAACCACAGAGGAGGAGGAGAACACTGATCTCTCTTTAATTAAAAAACCTAAAGCTGGAAAAAGAAGAGAATTTACGCACCTCACTCCAGTAACACAGGAGTGTTCATCTTTTAGCTTTTTAGCAGTCGCCATTCCACTACGCTCCACTGCTGCTGTTCAGTAGTTCAGCTTTTTAAATAATTTCCTCTGTGTGCTCGGTTCCAGTGGTTAGTCGCTGTTGCTTTAGCTTTTCACCAAAAATCTCTGTGTTCTTGGTGTCAGTGGTTGGCGTCCTCACCACTCCGCCCTGCTCCGCTGCCGCCACTTCGCTACGCTTGCTGCTGCTTTTTAAATAATTTCCTCTGTGCTCTCTGTGCTCTCTGTGGTTGATGTGAGATTTTATTACATTGCTTCTTTACGGCGCTGAAGGGCGGTGCGGAGAAGGGCGAGGACAATGGCCAGGAAGCCGGCAAAGAGGAGTGTGGCGGCAAGAATGAGGGCCTTTTTTGGTTTTATCTTTTCCCCCTCACCCAGAGGATGGGACAGGTACTGGAATCCTTTGAGACCGGCAAGATCAGGACTAAAATTCTGCAGCTGTTGCAGACTCGACTGTAGTTGCGTCAAGCCATAGGCCAACCCAGCAGTAGCGGGCATAGAGGCTACTCCCGCATCCTGCCCCTTGCCAGCAGTTGAGTCCTTCATCGGCCCTACCTGATTCTGCAACTGGATCAAGCTTATCTGGTTTTCCACACTATCCCTATAGCCCTTGAGAATAATTTGCTGTCCCCCACTTACCTCTGTCACAACACGCTCGTTAACAAATTGCAAAAAGCCTTCAAGCTCACGGGCCAATTTCTCATCACCACCACCCCTTAGGCTAATGCCGAGCACGGTGGGATTGGTAATGGATTGATTTTTCTTACCCTGAGGAGCCAAGACCGTAACGGAGAGAGCCCCTTTGAATCTGCCTAATTCAGCCTGCAGGCCCTGCTCTGCGGAAAAGGTCTTACCTGTTTTTTTCTGGTAGGCCAACCACATATCACGGGATTTCAGGAGCTGATAGACACGGTTAAAACGGTGCTGGGCTAAGAGAGGGTTACTGCCAACAGAGGGCGTGCGCAGAACAAAGGGAAGCTCCATATTGCCATCTTCACCAATCATTTCAGAGGGAACATTCTCTAGATTTTCCAATGTATCAATCTGCTGATAGAGGGCTGGCAAGAGGGGAGAGGAGACTGCTGAAGGAATCTCTATCTCGGCCGTCACCTCATAGGTGGATGGCAGAGCGAGAAGAAGCACAAGGGCGAGGGCACCTATGACAGATACGGCTCCACCAATAAACCAGCGCTGCTGCCAGACATCGACAAGCAGGGAGAGGAGGTCGATCTCATCGTCTCGATAATTACTTACCGACAGGGGACACAGGTTAGGTGCTTGGATACTTGAACCTACAGGCCTAGCTTCACTCATTAAAATCCTCCCCAAGAAGTTCCGTACAGAAAAATAGCTTATCTCTTATGTGTATATCATTAACAGGGTGGAATACAAGAGAAAAAAAGACAAAGAACAGTTAACCACTGCTTAGGAGAACACTGATCTTTTTTAGGATAAAAGACAGGTACTAGATGCTAGCAGTGGAGCACCGCGGAATGGCGGATACTAGAAAAAGCTGACAAACAGCAGCGAGTAGCAGTGAGTGATAACGAGTGGCGTCAGCAGCGTAGCGGCGAACGAGTGGCGAGCGGAATGGCGAAAAAAGTTAACCAGTGCTCAGGAGAACACTGATCTTTTTTAGGTAAAGGACAGGGACTAAAAGTTAACCACTGCTCTGGAGTACACTGATCCCTTTTAGGTAAAAAAAACCTTATAGTTAGGTTTTCCCATTGCATCGGTTGTAAGGCCTAAACTCACAACCAATGCTCCTAAACAAGTTAGGCTTTTGAGCTTTAGGCTTTTAAAATAAATTTCCTCTGTGTCCTCGGTTCCAGTGGTTAACTGCTTTTCTCTTTTTTTTAATCTTTCAAGCAGTGGTAGTGGCAGTTTACAAAAAAAACCTCTGTGTTCTCATAAGCAGTGGTCAACTTCTTTTTTCTGCTTTTTCTCGCTGTTATTCTCGCTTTTAGGCAGTCGCCACTCCACTCTGCTTCGCTGCTGCTGTGGCAGTTTACCAAAAAACCTCTGTGAACTCGGTTCCAGTGGTTGGCGTCCTCACCACTCCGCCCTGCTCCGCTGCCGCCACTTCGCTACGCTTGCTGCTGCTTTTTAAATAATTTCCTCTGTGCTCTCTGTGCTCTCTGTGCTCTCTGTGGTTGATGTGAGATTTTATTACATTGATTCTCTTCGGCGCTGGAGGGCGGTGCGGAGAAGGGCCAGGGCAACAGCAAGAAAGCAGGAGAGTAAAACTGTGGTGGCAAGGATGAGAGCTTTTTTCGGCTTTATCTTATGCCCACTTCCCGTCGCGGCAGAATAAACCTGAAGAGCATGAACTCCCTGCAGATCATCGGTGTAAGCATCCAACTGTTGCAGGCGAGAGAGAAGTCCTGGTAGTTCAGCGATATAGGCATCATCATCCTTACGAGCCCTGAGCCCGTTAAGCTCACTACTTCCCAGTAAGAGCTCTCTCTTTTCTAGAAGGGGTTGCAGTTGCTGTGCATAAAGTTTTTTATCGGAGATCTCTCTTAAAATCTGTATACGCTTCGCCAACACCTCGGTACCCAACAAATATACAGGCATAGCGGTTTGATCAGTTACCATTACCTTGAGATTAGAAACATTTCTTTCAGAAATATTATCCATGGAGGTGGGCAACTTTATGCCAAGAGACTCTGCTATAGCATAATTTTCCTGCAAGCGAGTCAAACGAACAGCACGGGATCGTAGCACCGAGGCCTTGAGGGCTGAAATTTCCATATCAACCTGTTCAAGATCCTTTTTTTGCTGAGCCAATAGACGGGTAATTCGATTCCCGCGGTCAACTGAGGCAGCATGGCGCAACAGTCCAATCTTATTATTTATTTCTTTACCCGCTTTCTGAATAACCACCTCCATCTCTTGCTCCACATAGGCAGCAGCCTTTTTATCCACAAAGAGAACAAATCCCGTCAGTCGCTGTTCTACACTCGTATTATCTCCTCCTCCCCGATAAGAGATGCGCAGCACCGAGGGATCTGAGACAGCTTTTCCCTTGATAGGTTTTGGGGCCTGAACCTGCACAGAAAGACCAACAAACTCCCCCTGCAATCCCTGAAGTTCTTCATCGGTAAACGCCCCCTCCCTATTCCCTTGACGAAAAGTGACCCAACTATCAAAGGATTTTAAGTACTGGGAGACGATGCCAAAACGGTATGATCTAGTCAGCAAGTCCTGACCTGTAGCCACAGGCACAACCAGGGCAACACTATCGGCTTGACCTATATCCATTCTGGCCTGATAGGTCGATGGAAGGACGAGTAGCACCAGAAAAGCCACCAAGGTTACGGCCAGAACAATCTTCATAAGAAATTTTCGCTGATCCCAGATATCATGCAACAAACCGAGAAGATCTATTTCATCATTTTGAAAATAAGGCGATTGTTCTTTATCTCTTCCTCGAAATTCTCTGGCCAATAGCGCTGTCTTATCTTCTTGCATAAAATACCTTCCTTGCATGGTAATAACTCATAAGAACTACAAAATAAAAAGACAACTACAGTTAACCACTGCCTTGAGGACACGGAGAAAGACTTTTTAGGTAAACTGCTTAAAAACAGAAATAAAACCTTGAACTTTAAAATCTTTTTATCTTTAAGTTTCTTACTCCGCTTTCCTGCTGCTTTTTAAATAATTTCCTCTGTGTTCTTCAGCCAGTGGTTAATCCATTCGATTTTCTCGCTATTTCTCTCGCCTTTCGCCACTTCGCTACTACCTTTTAGGTAGTGGCTTTTTACCAAAAAATCTCTGTGTGCTTGGTTGCAGTGGTTAGCCCTTTCCTGCTGTTATATTTTCTCGCTGTTGTCGTTGCTGTTGTAGTTACTTTTCGCTTTTCGCTTTTTAAATAATTTCCTCTGTGTACCTGGTGTCAGTGGTTAACCTTTTTGGGGCAGGCACTGCGGAAAGAGAAGAGCAGGAGGCCCCTTCCCCTGTTGAGAGGGGAAGGGGCTGAGGCAAGGCCTATTTAAAGCTTTGCCCTCTTCTTCTCAGGGCAGAAAAGAGAAGGGCGGCGATAAAAATCATACCTAGTGCCAACATGCCAAAGGCTACCTCCAGTAGAATTATTTTTTTCGCTTCGTAAACCCCGGCCTGCCTCTTCTGGACTGGCCCGACAATGGTATACATCGTCTGGGATGGCTTGAGGTAGAGTTGACAAACTTCTTTATAGATAGTGCTTACTCCCTCAACTACTGCGACAAGATTCTCCTGTATTTGTAAAATATCTCCATTAACAATGGCAAATTTTTCATCTGCACTCAGGCGCTTGGCCAGGTCATTCTCCGGAGTATTCTTCATATTCTGATAAAAACTGATATCAGACTCTACCCCGGCAAGATCAGTTCCCTCGGCAATAATACGCTTCATCAAGCCCTGACGAAACTGTGCTTCGGCACTTTCGTTGGTCAACTTCACCAGGCGATCCAAAAAGGCATCGCCAATTTGCGGGATCATACTCCCCCCACTAGCAGACAGACTTGAATTGCCACCAGCTCCAGAGCGAGAACTTCTGGTTGCCCTATTTTGGATATAGGCCTCCATGGCGTCCTCAACAACCCTTATACGTTTTTCAATTTCAACTCTTTTCCGATTAAGGGCATCCAACCGATAATCAATATAGAGGAGGGCCTGGTTTTTTTCCTTGAAGACCCCAAGTCCCCAAATTTTTGCAAAGAGATTTTTAAAGGCAAACAGCTGAATATCTTTTATCTCACTCTGCAAATCGGCAATCGTTCCACGGTCGCCACGCAACAAATCAGCCCCCGGGAGTGCCTCTACCCCCTTGGCGAATCCTTCAACCCTCTGCAGCACCAAGCGGTAGCGATCGGCGATGATCATAAACTCACTCTCCGACATATCCCGTAAAATCGCACTAGAAGAGATTATTGGAATAGAGTATTGAAAAATCCCCTTACTCTCCTTCGAATAATTGGCCCACCCCTCCAATAATTGGGTCAGAACAATCTCTGCAATATCATAGGGAATGGCATCGCCAGCCATCCTCAGGAAATAGGGCGCCGAGGCCATTAAAGACCGCTTATCGGCAAGATACTCCTTATGCAAAACACCCCACTGCTCCGAGGACATTTTTTTAGAGGCTGTTGCTGCTAAAAATCGTTGTTCTAAAATGAGCATGCCCCTACTATCCTTAAGTACAGTAAGAGAGGCCTGAAAATCTTTAAAGCTGAGATATTCAGCAAGTTGTTTTTCTTCATAAACGGCCCGAAGAATAGGCGTTTCCAGCAGGTCTCTCACCTTAAAGCTCATGCCATTGGGATACTCCCCGCTAGCCGCCCCGGCAAAACTAAAATGAACAGGCAGATCAACCACGCGCATCTCTTTTTTACTGAGCAAAAAGGCTGCCGAGGAGGCCATGAGGAAAAAGAGACAGGCAATAGCAATGGTGATCCATCTGCGACAGGACCATAAGTCCCTAAATATGGTAGTTAAATCTATACAATCATCATCTGCATGCCGCACAACATCAAGGGCTTTGGACTGGTCCATAACAAAACTCCATATTAAAAAACAAAAAAAACTACGGTTAACCACAGAGGAAGAGGAGAACACAGAGAAAAACATTTTATGTAAACTGCTTAAAACAAAAAGACAAGAACTATTAATCACTGGTGGAGAACACTGATTTCATTTTATGTAAACTGCAGAAAAGACAGATACTAGATACGACAGATATAAGATACTAGATGCGAGAAAGAGCAGAAAAAGCGAAGGACAGTTAACCACTGCTTAAGAGCACACTGATTTCAGTTTAGGCAAAGGACGAAAATCTAACAGCAACCAAGGGCACGGCAAAACATCTCTGGCAACAAATCGTTAAAACTAGAGCTATCTAGCAGTTATCTTTTTACCAAAAAATCTCTGTGTACTCTGTGAACTCTGTGGTTAACTTTTTTCTGTCTCTCTGTTCTTGATTGCCAGTGGTTAACTTTTTTTTACATTTGGCAAGGAATTGTTTAAAGTGGGTTTTGGGAATAATTACCAACAAGCTGTCCTTATAATAAAATAGCCACAAGAGGAAGAGGATGAAATATATCGGTGCCCATGTGAGTGCGGCGGGAGGGGTTGAAAATGCTCCGAAAAATGCGGTTGCAATAGGGGCCAATGCCTTTGCCCTTTTCACCAAGAACCAACGACAATGGAAGGCCAAGCCCTTAACGGAGGAGAGTATTGCCGCCTTTAAAGAGAATTTGACAGAGGCCGGGATAGAGGCCAGACATGTCCTCCCCCATGACTCCTATCTGATCAACCTGGGGCATCCCGAGGCCGAGGCTCTGGAAAAATCACGGGGAGCATTTATGGACGAGCTGGGGCGATGCGCCCAGCTTGGACTACCCCTGCTCAACTTCCATCCCGGCAGTCACCTAAAAAAAATTGATCCGGAGGCCTGTCTGGATCGTATTGCCGAGAGCATTAATCTGGCCCATGGGTCGGTGGCAGATGTGATAACCGTTATTGAAAACACGGCGGGCCAAGGAACTAATCTGGGCTATCGCTTTGAGCATCTGGCCAGGATAATAGCGGCTGTTGAGGATAAGTCGCGGGTGGGAGTCTGCATTGATACCTGCCACGCCTTCGCCGCCGGCTATGACCTGCGCACTGTAGAGGCATGCGAGAAGAGCTGGGCTGAATTTGACCGGATCGTGGGCTTTAAATATCTGCGGGGCATGCATCTCAATGATGCCAAGAGTGAATTTTTCAGTCGGGTTGACCGGCACCAGAGTTTGGGGGCGGGAAATATTGGCTGGGAGGCATTTCGCTATATTATGAAGGATGATCGTTTTGATGATATCCCTCTCATCCTTGAAACTGTGGACACTAGCCTCTGGCAGGAAGAAATTAAAAAACTACAGCAGTGGAGCGTAGTGGAATGGCGAGAACTAGAAAAAACAAAGACAAGTTAACCACAGAGGAAGAGGAGTACACAGAGAAAAACTCTTTAATTAAAAAACAAAAAACCTTAAAGATTAAACAATTAGGAAAAGAAAAATGTTCCCCTCCATCAGTAGCTCACCCAAAGCCCTCTGTGTTCTTCAGCCAGTGGTTAACGCTGTTCGTCTTTAAGCAGTTAGCAGTTCACCAAAAAACCTCTGTGTTCTCTGTGGTGATGTAGTTGTCTTTACAAAACAAGACGTCGAACGCCATCCACCAAGCGAAGCACATTAAAATTGATCAATAATCCAGTATGTACCCCAGCAAGCTTCATATAGGTCAACACCTGAGCAGTATGAAGTGGCAACAATGCTTCCACCACCTTCAGTTCAATAATGAGCTCATCAACGACAAGAAGATCAATACGATATCCCGCATCAATCTCAATTCCCTTATAGCGAAGAGGTAACATAACCTGAGTACGCACAGCATGAGACCTTACAACTCATACAGCAAACAACGTTCATAGCTTGATTCAAGCAAACCAGGACCAAGCTCACGATCAACTTCTATAGCACAACCAATCACTACGCCTGTCAACTCTTTGGCATCCATAGCATCCTCTGTGTTCTTGGTCTCAATAATTAAAAACAAAGATAAGAACAGAAAAAACTACAGTTAACCACAGAGAAAAGGAGTTCACAGAGAAGAGCATTATAGATAAACTGCTTAAAGACAAAAAACAAAGATCAACTACTATAGTAGTTATCAATGTCCCCAAAAGAACTAGGTATTTAATCTTTATTTTTACTACTTTTAAATAATTTCCTCTGTGTCCTCTTCTTCCTCTGTGGTTAACCCTTTTTGCCCTTGCTTTTCTCTAATCCAAGCTCGATGAGGGTATCAAGGAGGGAGGGGAAGTCCATGCCGGTGGCGGCGGCTTCCTGAGGGAGGATGCTGGTTTCGGTCATGCCGGGGATGGTGTTGGTTTCGAGCAGGTAGAGCTTACCGTCTTCACCGTAGATGAAGTCTGTGCGAGAGTAGCCGCGCAGCCGCAGGGCTTGGTGGGCACGAATGGCATGATCCTGCACCTGCTCACGAAGGGCATCGGCAATGAGGGCGGGACAGATCTCCTCGGAGGCACCGGGTTGGTATTTTGCCTCATAGTCAAAGAAGGCATATTTATCACCGGGAACAATTTCCAGTACCGGTAGGGCCTGTAGATCGTCGTTACCGAGGACTGCACAGGTAAGCTCCCGGCCCTTGATAAATTGCTCCACCATGATGGCCCCGGCACTACAGTCTCGGGCATGGTTTATCCCGGCCAGCAACTCTTCTTCTGTATGGGCCAGAGAGATACCAATACTGGAACCTGCACAGGCAGGTTTGACCACCAAAGGCAGACCGAGATCCTCGATAAGTTCCTCTGAATAAAAGAAATCCCCTGCGGCAATGGTATGCCAATCAGCCACGGGAAGTTCAGCGTTATAATAGAACTCCTTGGCCAGGTCCTTATCCATGGCCAGGGCACTGCCCAATACCCCGGAACCTTGGTAGGGAATGCCGAGCAGGTCGAGAAAGCCCTGGATTGTACCGTCTTCACCATGCAGACCATGGAGGAGAATAAAGGCAAAGTCGATGGAGGCGGCATCGGCGGCAAGTCGGGGCAGATCGGTGGCCGAATCATAGCGCGAGACCAGATACTTCTCTTTATCGAGGATCCTCTCGACACCGTCGGCCCCGGTCAAAGAGACCTCTCTCTCACCGGAGGTTCCACCAGCTATCAGGGCTATACGTAATCTTTCTGCTCTTTGTTCTTGCATTTATTTCTTTCTCCGTGGTATTCGATCTCTATATTTATGCATCCTCACTCCTTTTAAAATTTCCCGGGAAGGATGTTCATTTGCCTCAAACCTTTAAAAATATTTCTTCCAGCCACTCTATTATGACTTCATTGAATTCGAATATCATTAAAAAAATATCTGCCATTGTAGGAAAGGAGTACTGCACCACCCGCATGGCCGACCTCCACTGTTACTCCTATGACGGCAAGGGCATTATCTATCTCCCTGAAGCCGTTGCCTTTCCTCGCACCACAGAGGAGGTCAGCGAGATCATGAAGCTGGCCAGCCTACACCGCTTTGCCGTGGTTCCGCGGGGTGCTGGCACGGGGATGACCGGCGGCAGCCTGCCCATCGCCGGAGGCCTTGTTATGGCCATGACCCGGATGAACAGTATTGTGGAGATTGACCACCGCAATCAGGTAGCCGTGGTGGAACCGGGGGTGATCACCATTGATCTGCAGAAGGCAGTGCAGGCGGTGGGCCTCTTCTATCCTCCTGACCCGGCAAGTCTTAAATTTTGCACGGTGGGCGGCAATGCGGCTGAGTGCGCAGGCGGGCCATCGGCGGTGAAATACGGGGTGACCAAGGATTATATCATGGGTCTTGAGGCAGTACTGCCCTCGGGAGAGATTGTCACTGCCGGCACCAGGACAGAGAAAGGGGTAACTGGCTACGACCTCACCCGTCTCTTTGTCGGCTCCGAGGGAACCCTAGGCATTATCACCAAACTTTACTGTCGACTTCTGCCCCTGCCCGAGAGCAAGGCCACCTTTCTGGTTCTGTCAAAGAGCCTGGACAAGGCAACGGAGCTGGTCAGTACCATCCTCAACCGGGGCATTGTCCCCTCCACTCTGGAGTATATGGACAGGACGGCCATTCGTATTGTCTCAGATCTACTCAGCGAGCCACCGGCTAAAGGCACCGAGGCCCTCCTCCTTCTTGAACTTGATGGTACACAGAAGAGTATTGACGAACAAACAGTACGACTCAGGCAACTGCTGGCGGACGACGATGACATCAGCTTTCGTCAGGCAAAAAACGAGGCTGAGGTCAAGGAACTCTGGCTAGCCCGCCGATCCATCTCGCCTGCAGCCTTCAAACTCAAACCGCATAAGATCAGCGAAGATGTGGCGGTACCGCGCAGTCGTATCCCCGAGCTTGTCCGTTTTACCGAAAAGCTTTCGCAGGAACTTGATATCACCATCCTCACCTTCGGTCACGCTGGCGACGGTAATATCCATGTCAATATCATGATTGATAAGGCAAATGCCAATGAACTGGAGCGGGGCGAAAAGGCCAAGGAACTGCTCTTTGTCCATACCATCAGCCTTGAGGGAACACTTTCAGGGGAGCATGGTATCGGCATAACCAAGTCTGCCTACCTGGGCCTGGAGTTAAACGAGGCTACTATCAAACTGATGAAGAGCATTAAATCGGTGATGGATCCGCATAATATACTCAATCCCGGAAAAATATTTCCAGAAACGATAGAATCAGGGGATAAGTAAAAAACCCGTTGACAATGGCCAATCCCATTTAGTATATATGGGAGATTATCCTTTTAAAAAAGACCTTAAATTTTCATTTTTCAATGCCTCCGGGGGTGATAGAAGCTCTTTAGCTTTGATTTATTAGATATATATAGACCATTGTATAAACACCGATCCCGTTGGGGATCTACAGATAATTGAATATTCGTAAAACGGAGCAGTCATGATTGAAGTAGAAGTTAGAGGAGATCTCGAGTACGCGATCCGCCAATTGAAGAAAAAGTTGCAAATCGATGGTATCAAAAGAGAGCTCAAGCGTCGTGAGTACTACGAAAAACCAAGTGTTAAGAAGCGTCGCAAGCAGGCTGAGGCTCGCCGCAAGTTGCGCAAGTTCAACCGCATGAAGAAGTCTTACTAAGTGTGGTGTTTCCAGTCCTATCTTTCGATAGGGCTGGAAACTACAGATGTCAGAAAGAACTTAAAAGCAACAACAAGAAAAAAAGTTAACCACAGAGGAAAATGAGGACACAGAGAGATTTTTTTGTGAACGGCAAACAAGCTCCCCCCTCTCTCTCATCGTACCCACCTCCTAGCATAATCAGCAAACGGGCCACCCACTCCCCACCCCAAAAAAGCTCTATCGGAATGGCGAGCTGTCAGTTAAGAGCAAAAAACGCTTTAAAGTTACATGTTAGTAAGAATTTATTTCACCATTGCATTACCCCTCCAGACAGATCCTTCTCACAGCACAAATCTTTTTAAAACAAATAAATATTCACCATCTCTATCCCCATTTTTTAAAATTCAGCTCCTTGCTCTAACCCCAGCATCTTTTTCTTGTTTCTCCGCCACTCCGCTGCGCTTTGCTGCTGCTTTTTAATTAGTTTCCTCTGCGGTTAACTTTTTTCTTCTCCTGTTTTTCTCGCTGTTTCTCTCGTTGTTGCTTTTCGTCGTTCGCTTTTTATCAAAAAACCTCTGTGCTCTCTGTGATCTCTGTGGTTAGCTGTCTTCGCCACTCCGCCCTGCTTCACTGCTGTCCTGTTTTTCTTTTCTTTTTTATTGGTCGATTGAAAGCCTGTGAAGCTTTAGCCTCAACATGTTACACTTGCGAAAAATATCTCGTTTACTATCAAAGTGATCTTGAAAAAATATAAGGACAAACATGCACATCATCACCACCCACCAGAATGCTGATTTTGACGGGCTTGCCTCCATGATTGCCGCCCAAAAACTCTACCCTTCGGCCATTCTTGTTTTCCCTGGATCAAGAGAGGAATCCCTGCATGAGTTTATTGCTCAGAATATCTCCTGCAACTACGACTTCCAAACAGCCGACAGCATCGAGTTAGCAGATGTGCGCCGCCTAACCATCGTCGACTGCCAGTCCAGTGACAAGATTGGCCGCATCGCAGAATGTCTGCAAAACCAAGATCTCCGACTTGATATCTACGACCATCACAGCCAGGGAAGGGGCGACCTCAGAGGTGATTCTGACCACAACAGAATCTACGGGGCCTGTACCACCGTCTTCACCCGCCTCTTTCAAGAACAGAAGACAAGCATCAGCCCGGAAGAGGCCACCATATTTGCCCTCGGTATCTACGGCAACACCCAGTCAATGACCCGCTCCCAGACCAGGGCGGAAGATCTCTATGCAGCTGGCTGGTTAGTCGCCCAAGGGGCCAAGCTCCATGTGATTTCCCATTTTCTGGGAGGCGCCCTCGGAATTGCCCAAGACGAGATCCTGCATGAGCTCAAACAGGAAGCCGATCTCTTCACCATAAAAAAATTCCCCGTCACCATTGCCAGCCTCTCCCGTCCCCAATATATCAACGATTTTGGCCTGATCGTTAAGAGATTTTATGAGATGGAAAACCTCGACGCCATCTTTGTTCTCCTGGCTACAGAGAACCGCATCCACCTAACCGCAATAAGTCGCATTACCGATATTGATGTAGGACTTATTGCCCGAGAAATGGGGGGGGGCGGCTACGCCAGCACTGCCTCGGCAACCCTGATAGGGCTCTCCATGAACGAAGTCGAAGAGAAGCTCATCGCCCTCCTTCATCGCCATATCCAGCCACAACCACTGGCCTTGGAGATGATGACAAGACCCGTGATCACTATCTCTCCGGAGATATCCATAGCCGAGGCCAACACCACCCTCACCCGCTATAATATTACCGCCGTCCCCGCCATCAGGGACGGCAAGGTGGCAGGAATTATCTCGCGTCAGGTAGTGGAAAAGGCCCTTTACCACGATCTCGGCCATCTGCCCGTCAAATCATATATGAGTACCGAGGTACAGAGCCTGGGACCAGATGCTGAATTAGCCGAGGTACAGGAGTTAATTGTAGAACAGCGACAACGTCTGGTTCCCATTCTGGAACAGGGAGAGCTCATTGGCGTTGTCACCCGCACAGACCTGCTCAGAAAACTTGTCACCAGCCCGGAAAATTTACCCAACGATAGACAGAGTGGTAGCAAAATGCCTCTTCCCACCAAAAGAAAAAATCTCAACAACCTCATCCACGAGACCCTCAGCCCGGAAATAATCACCCTCCTACAGGAGGTAGGAGAACTGGCCGACGAAATTGGCTTCAAGGCCTTTGCCGTTGGCGGTTTTGTCCGGGATCTCTTACTCAAAACAGCAAACCTGGACCTTGATATTGTGGTAGAGGGCAACGGTATTGCCTTTGCCAAAAAGGTTGCCGAACATTTTAAGGGTAAATTTTTCCCCCACGAAAAGTTCCTTACCGCAACCGTCACCCTGCCCAATGATTTCAAGATTGATATAGCCACGGCACGCCTGGAGTACTATGAATCACCGGCTGCCATGCCCATGATCCAACTCTCCTCCATCAAGCTTGACCTCTCCCGTCGTGATTTCAGCATCAATGCCATGGCCCTGCAGATCAACCGGGAACAGTTTGGTACCCTGATTGACTACTTCAACTCCCAAAGCGACCTGCGTAATCAGGTCATACGGGTACTGCACAATCTCAGCTTCGTTGAAGATCCGAGCAGGATATTCCGGGCCATCCGCTTTGAAAAGAGGATGAATTTCCATATAGGGCCGCATACAAAAGGCTTAATAGGAAATGCAGTGGCCATGAACCTCTTTGGCAAGTCCCGAGATAGCCGCTTTCTCTCTGAACTCAAGATCATCTTCAAGGAAAAAGATCCACTTGGCCCTCTGGTACGCCTTGCCGAATTTGGTCTTTTCCAATATCTCTGGCCAGATTTGCGACCTAATTATCGCACCGACAGACGATTTTGCCACGGCATCAGACAGACAAAGGCCGCCATCAAAAAACTCTACGAAATAGAGCCAAAGGCCAAGATCGATAAATCTGTAGCCTTCCTCCTCACCATCTTCCACCGCTCGGGACCTGAAGAGATACAGGCCTTTTGCAACCGCTTTAATGAAGAGGAGAAAATCTGCAAGAAACTGCTGCAGACCAAACAAAGATGCGATGCCCTCCTCCCCATACTCTACACGCCCATGGCCAAGAGCGAGCTCCATCAGCATCTGCAGGATCTGAACTACGAAGACCTTCTCTATATCTGCTCTGTGGCCAAGAAGAGCCATATCCACAAATCCGTCCTCGACTATCTCTGCCAACTGCGACATATAAAACCGCTTCTGAAGGGCAAGGATCTGATGGAAATGGGTTATCCACGAGGACCAAAGTTCAGCGAGATCCTTAATTCGCTTAAGAGGGCGAAGATGGACGGTTTAGTCTCAAGCAGGGCCGACGAAGAGGAGCTTCTGCAAAAAAACTTTCCCCTTAGCAACTTGCACTGCTGAAAAAGAGATCTATCTTTTCTGCCGAAACCAGACGCTCTGAAGATAAACACTAGAGGAAATTTGATGACTGAAACTATTAACCAAATAATTCTGCTTGCCCCTCCCCTCCTGTTGGCCCTGACTATCCATGAATTTTGCCATGGCTATGTGGCCTATAAACTTGGTGATCCGACGGCAAAGCTTGCGGGCAGACTGACCCTCAACCCCCTCTCCCACCTTGACCCCATTGGCACCATTGCCTTTTTCTTTATCAAGATTGGCTGGGCTAAACCCGTTCCCGTTAACCCCAATTATTTCAAAAATCCGAGAAGAGACATGCTCTGGGTGGCACTTGCCGGCCCGATCAGCAATCTTCTTTTGGCAATCATCAGTGCCATTGCCGCCAAGACCCTATGGGCCATTGCCCCCAGCCTACCGGCCACGGCCCTGATTAAGGCCATCGTCATCCCACTGAATGGCATGCTGGTGGCCTCCGTCTGGATCAACCTTGTCCTCTGTATCTTTAACTTCATCCCCATTCCTCCTCTCGATGGCAGTAAAATCGTGGCAGGCCTTCTTCCCCGGGACCTGGCCATTGCCTATGAAAAGGTGGAAAAATATGGCTTTGTTATTCTGATACTTTTGGCCTTTAGCGGTTTGCTGTCAAAGGCTATTGTGCCTATTATTCGCTTTGCTAATGGGCTCTTACTATCATAAAAGCAGATGCTAGATGCTAGATGCTAGATGCTAGATGCTAGATGCTAGAAAAAAATTAACAGCAGCAGCGAAGCGGAATGGCGAGTGCTAACGGCAAAAACTAAAAGAAAAAAGCAGAAACTGCGAACAGCAACAGCAAGGGAATTTACAGCCTGGAGGAAGAGATGCTTTATGAGAATCTTGATGTCTGGAAGCGCAGTAGAGTGTTGGCTATCGAAACGTATACTGTTTTTAAAAATTGCAGAGATTTTGGTTTTAAAGATCAAATTACTCGCTCATCTCTATCTGTTCCCAGTAATCTTGCAGAAGGTTGCGAAAGAACATCGATTCTCGAACGTATTCGCTTTTTTGATATTGCTAAAGGTTCTTTGGGCGAATTCAAGACGCAGGTCGACATTGGTATTGCGATTGACTATATAGAGTCCCGGCAAGGATCTCTTTGGTTGCGAGAGTCTGATGAAATTTCGCGGATGATTGCTGCAATGATGATAAAAATGAGACAGCAAAAAGAAAGCAAGAGCTGACACTAGGTATTAGAAGCTACAGATGCTAGAAGCTACAGATACGAGATACTAGATACTAAAAAGCGCAACTGCAAGAAAAGCCTAAAAGCAGCAGAGAGTCGGAGCGGATCGTCTCACATTAAAGCACTATTTTTTATATATTTTTTGTGTTTGTTCTTCTTTTGTCTTTCTGCCCTTGCGCTGGCTTTTTTCTGATAGCTTCAAGCTTATAGCTTTACCGCTTTTTCTAGCATCTCGAATCTAGCATCTAATATCTGTCTTTCTGCTCTTTCTAGCATCTCTAAAGGATTTTTCACAAATGCTTCCACAATCGAATCAGTCCAAGGGCCTTCTCATCGCCGCCCTTGGTGTCCTGGCCCTGACACCCGACACCCTGCTCGTTCGTCTAGCCCATCTTGACAGTACCACCCTGCTCTTTTGGCGAGGACTTGCCACCCTCATTGGTATGAGCGCAGTCACCCTCCTCCAGCATGGCAGGGACACGGCCCATCAGTTTCGCCAAATCGGCAAGACCGGTATCGGGGTGGGACTGTTGATGGGTTGCAGTAGCTGCTGTTTTGTCATGGCCCTCTACTATACCAGTGTTGCCAATACCCTGGTCATCCTCTCCTCCTCGCCGATATTTGCCGCCCTGTACAGTCGAGTCTTCCTGAAGGAAAGGGTGGCCGGCAGAACCATTATCAGCATAATAGTGGTAATCACCGCCATCTCCTTCATTGTCGGCGACAGCGAGGGTAGCACCAGTCTCCTGGGCAACTGCATCGCCCTCTGTGCAGCAATGTGCATGTCAGCCGGTTTCACCATGATGCGCAGTGGGAAAAAACGCAATATGATACCTGCCACTGCCCTGGGAGGAATCATCCTCATCTGCGTCGGAGCAAGTCTGGCTCCATCCCTGGCACTCTCCTGGCAACAGGCGGCCCTTATTGTCTGCATGGGCGTCTCCTCTGCGGCGGGATTTATCATGATCACCATGGCCACCCGTTATATCAGTTCACCCGAGGTCAGCCTTCTGATGCCCATCGAAACGGTGCTGGCCAGTTATATCGTTTGGCTCGTTCTGGGAGAGGCCCCCGCGACCATAACCATCATCGGTGGCATAGTCATTATTAGCACCCTCAGCCTCCACTCCTTGCTGTCACTACGTTCCATCCCAGCCCGGCCCCTCGATTGATTTCCAAAGCGGGCAGACACAACACTTAGTAGTTGACATTGCCCTGTCATACCATATATGATGGCCTCAGCCAACATCATCGATATTGGCAGCACCTATAAAAATCGAACATACCGCGCATATTTAGGATGATTCTGCAAGAGTTACTCAAAGAATTATCCATCGTCAGACACGGCAAACAACAACATACAAAAAGGCCAGGGCATCGATAAAAAGCAGGCTTGTTATCTTGAGTAGCACGACTTTTTCACCATGATAACAGCAAGACCTGAACATCCCGGCTGCCAATATCAACCCTTACCTACACCTTCAAGGAAAAATAATTATGTCAGCGCATACCGCCTCTCTCCGTCCTGTAGTCTTTACCCATGTTAAAAAAAGAACTGGTAATATTGTTCCCTTTGAGTCTGCCAAGATAACCGCCGCCCTCGAGAAAGCAGGTCTTGCCACAGAGGAATTTGCCCAGGACGAGGCGCGCCGTCTAACTATTCGTGTTCTCACCCTCGCCTATGAGGTATTGCCTGAGACACCAGAAGTTGAACAGCTCCAGGATCTGGTGGAGGAGGTACTTCTCGCCTCTCCCCATAGAAAAACAGCCAAATCTTATATTCTCTACCGCGATCAGCAAAAACGACGCCGGCAGATGATTGAGCAGGCGGATATTCAGCTCATTGACAACTACCTTGAGCGTCTTGATTGGCAGGTAAACGAGAACAGCAATATGGCCTACTCCCTTCAGGGTCTCAATAACTATATTGCCAACGAAACCAGCAAGAACTACTGGCTGCACCGCATCTACCCACCAGAGGTGCGTGATGCCCACGAGCAGGGTGATCTCCATATCCATGATCTTGGCCTGCTGTCGGTATACTGCGTTGGCTGGGACCTTCAGGATCTTCTTAAAAACGGTTTTCGTGGAGTAGCAGGCAAGGCTGCATCTGCTCCGGCAAAACACTTCCGAAGCGCCCTGGGTCAGGTGGTAAACTTTTTCTACACCCTGCAGGGAGAAGCTGCCGGTGCCCAGGCTTTTTCAAGTTTTGATACCCTGCTCGCCCCCTTTATCCGCAAGGACGGTTTAACCTTCAAGGAGGTTAAACAAGCCGTACAGGAGTTTATCTTTAACCTGAACGTACCTACCCGGGTTGGTTTTCAAACACCCTTCACCAACCTGACCATGGATCTGCAACCACCCTCCACCCTACGTGATGAGCCAGCTAAGATTGGTGGCGTAGACCAGGAGAACTGCTACAGTGATTATCAGGTGGAGATGAACATGATCAACGAGGCCTTCCTCGAGGTTATGTCCGAAGGTGATGCCAATGCCCGTGTTTTCACCTTCCCTATTCCGACCTACAATATCACTGAAGATTTTAACTGGGACGACAAGAGCCTGGACAAGCTCTGGAGCGTCACGGCAAAATACGGCATCCCCTATTTTGCCAACTTTGTTAACTCGGACCTCTCCGTTGACGATGCCCGTTCCATGTGCTGTCGCCTTCGTCTTGATACCCGCGAACTGGAAAAACGTGGTGGTGGTCTCTTTGGTGCCAATCCACTCACCGGTTCCATCGGTGTTGTGACCATGAACCTGGTGGCACTTGGCCAGCAAAGTAACAGCGAAGAAGAATTTTTCACCCGACTTGACCACCAGTTAGAGATTGCCCGTACCAGTCTTGAGATTAAACGTAAGGTGCTCGAAGACTACACTGCCAAGGGACTCTACCCATACACCAAGTATTATCTGCGTCAGGTTCACAATCGTTTCCAAAAATATTGGGAAAACCACTTCTCCACCATCGGCGTTATCGGTGCCAATGAGGCCTGTATCGGCGTTGTCGGCCATAATATCGGCGACCCTGAAGGCAATAAATTTGCCACGGATATCCTCGACTATATCAGAGAAAAACTCCAGCAATTCCAAACAGAAACAGGGAATCTCTACAACCTTGAGGCAACCCCTGCCGAGGGCACCGGTTTTCGTTTGGCCCAGATAGACAAGAAACGTTTTCCTGAAATGAAGACAGCTCTCTGCACCGACGATGGCAGCACCCCCATCTACACCAACTCGACCCAGTTGCCCATCAACTACAGCGATGATATTTACAAGATCCTTGATCTGCAGGATAACCTCCAGACCAAATATACAGGCGGTACTGTACAGCATATCTTCCTCGGTGAGGCAGCACCTGATCCAGTGGCAGTAAAAGCATTTGTCAAATCTATCTGCAATAACTACCAGATTCCATATTTTACCATCAGCCCTTCATTCTCCATCTGCCCTGAGCATGGCTACCTGTTAGGGGAAGTTGAAAAATGCCCCACCTGTGATGGCCCAACGGAGATTTACTCACGGGTTGTGGGCTATCTTCGCCCCGTACAACAGTGGAACGATGGCAAAAAGGCAGAATTCAAACAACGCTCTCATTTCAAGGTCGGTAAATAATGCGTATAGGTGGTCTACAAAAATTCACCCTCTCTGACTATCCGGGAGTACCCGCTGCCATCATCTTCACTCAGGGATGCAACTATCGTTGCCCCTTCTGCCACAATGGGAACCTATTGCCCATGCAGGGGAGTGAAGAGATCGAGGTAGAAGAGGTCCTCTCCTGGTTACGGGAGAGACAGGGAAAGCTCGACGGGGTAGTCATTACCGGTGGTGAACCCACCCTGCAGGCTGATCTTGGTTCCTTTATCTGCCAGATCAGAGAGATGGGGTATAAAATCAAGCTCGATAGCAATGGCAGCCATCCAGAAGTATTGGAAAAGCTGCTCGATCAGGGCCTCATTGATTTTGTGGCCATGGATGTTAAGGCCCCGGCAGCTAAATACTCTCGGCTTTGCGGGGTCAAGGTTAATCTTGAGCACATAGAGCAGAGCATGGAGATCATTGCCAAATCTGGTGTTGAGCACCTCTTCCGGACCACCTATGTCGAGGCCTTTTTGGATGAGGCTGATTTAGCGGAGATCCGGGGACTGATACCGACGGGCTCAACCTATGTGCAACAGTCTTTTCGTCCTGAGAATGCTCTTAGTGAGGAATTGAGACAAACAAAAAGCGATTAACCACAGAGAGAAGGAGAACACAGAGAAAGACTTTTTAGGTAAAGAACCAAAAAACTTTGACTGTGAAGCTCTAGCGAAATGATGAACCTCTCTCCGACAGAAGTTCAAGCAGTTAATCTTTTCACAAAAAACACTCTGTGGACTCTGTGGACTCTGTGGACTCTGTGGACTCTGTGGACTCTGTGGACTCTGTGGACTCTGTGGACTCTGTGGACTCTGTAGTTGATTTTAAAAGCCAACTATTAAGGGCAACAAAAAAAGGAGCTGACCTCGAAAGAGATCAGCTCCTTTTTTATTGGACAACTACTTGAAAAATATAGCTGATAAATTATCTCTTTAAGGCTTTTTCGACAAACCCCTCCCAGCCTCCCCTTACCAAGAGGAGGAGTGGACCCTGCCCATTTCAACCCATTATCTACGAATCAACAAGGCATTGCCTCTAAGAAAATATTTCTGCCTTTAAGTTTTTTCTAGTATCTAGCATCCGCCATTCCGCGATGCTTCACTGCTCGTATCTGTCTTTTCCTAAAAACGATAATTCAGGCCAGTGCTAACCAAGAAGGCACCACCATTGGTAAATTCACCAACAGCGCCAATGCCTGGATGATTAACATCTCTTTCTTCTTTGTAGTCATAGAGGACAGCCATACCTACATCGAGGTTCTCGGTCATGGCATACTGAAAGCCAACGGAGTAGAGCCAGGCAGGTGCGTCTGGGAGCTCAAAGCCCACGGTGCTATTGGGGGACGGACACTCATCGTAGGCAAAACCAGCCATCAGGGTCAGGGCATCGTTAAGATCATAGCTAAGGCCAAGACGGTAGGCATTGCCATCATCCCAATCTTTCAGAAAAGATTTTGAATAACCTGCTGGATTTGTTACAATATTAAGCTGATCGTATGCTGACCAAAATGTTCTATCTACGGTCAGTTCTACGGTCAGATTTTCAAGGGGTTGAAACGAGGTACTGAGGGCTAAGACTGCAGGTGCTGGCACACTAGTGGACGCCGATATTATAGCCGATGGGGGCAAGAGACCACTAGCTGTAGGATTAAAGCGTACATCGCTCTCAGAAAAGTTCAGATCAATCTTGGAACGATAGGTGGCCGAGATATTCCAACTCTCCACAGGACGAACAGAGAGGGCCAGATTATAGCCCCACTCGATAGTATCCCCCTCCATATCGTACAATACATTTTTTATGGTGGCATTGGCGTACATCATCCGTACTCCACCGGCCAGAGAGACCTTATCGTTAATACGATAGGAGAGGGTGGGGTTCAGCTCGAAGGTCTCCATGGAAAACTCGCGGGCAGAGCCAGTTCCGGCATTATTCTTCCATCTCTTGGCAAGGCCATAGGGAGAGGTATTGGAGATACCAAAGCGAAAATCTCCAAAATACGGGGAGACGATAAAACCGGTGGGCATCACAAAATTTTCATCCTCTGCATTAGACGAATATCCATCAGCTCCATGGTACTCATTCTTGGTGAGATGGATATAGGTCAGGTTACCCTGAATCATGGTCCCATCTTCCAGCCATGACATATTGGCAGGGTTAAAATAGGTGGCATCGGCCCGGGTAGACGAGGCTATATTGGCACCGGCCTTAGCCGTGGAATCAACAGATTGCTCTGGAATTCTAAAACCTGAGGCAGAGGCGTTTGCCGCCACCATAAGGCTTATCAGGGCCAGTGCAGAAATCTTCTTTTTCATCTTCTCTCCTCTTTTTTAACAATTCCACACTCTCTCTCCCAAAAGAAGGTGAAAAAATAAAGCGCCACTCCCCCACGAGCCTCTCGACCCCACAGGCCCCAGGAACATCCCGGGCCAGGAATAGCATTACGTGTCGTACAGATAGCGTTTTATCTTATGGGTCGCCGTTTTGGTAAAGGGCTCCCGTCTTTCAAATATCCTGGCAATATGGGAAGACCTGGAGAGGGTCGCATTCACCTCTATCCGCATCTCCTCCAGGAGATGCTCAATGAACCGCCGTCGTTCCTCACCGGACTGCCCATTCGTCTGTTCGTCGACATACTCATAATCGGGATAAACCGATGCCTCCAGACCATTCTCCTTTTCAAGGAGAAGGCTCTCCACTACCCAGAGGAAAGAATTTATCTTATGTTCAATGACCTCGGGATAAACATTTTCACCGTTGGCCATAACAATGACATTTTTCAAACGACCACTGATATGGAGATTACCAGCGGCATCCAGACGGCCAAGGTCTCCCGTGGACAACCAACCATCCTCGCTCAGTACTCTGCCGCTCTCTTCCCTATCATTATAGTAGCCCTGCATCACATTTGGACCACGGGCAAGAATCTCGCCAACCCCTGTCTCAGCATCACCATCAACGATCTTTACCTGCACACCGGGAAGAGGTTTACCCGTTGAACCGGTGGCAATAGTCTTATCACCAAGGGGTCCCCCGGCAATAAGAGGAGCAGCCTCGGTCATACCATAGCCAATGAGATATGGAAACTGAGCATCTGTTAAAAACTGGGCGACCTCAGGATTCAGGGCAGCTCCACCAATCCCCATAATCCCCAGATTACCACCAAAAAATTCAATAAGCTTTCGCCCTATTCTTTTATAGATAAAATTACGACCAAGAGATGTTTTACAGATCAGGGTCAGGAGTTTACTCTTCTCTATCTGTGGCAGCACTCGTTTTTTATAAATTTTTTCTAAGACAAGGGGCACAGCAAAGATGGCAAAGGGCCTCTCGTGCTGACAGAGTTTTTGCAAAATAGCAGGAGTCGGGGTCTTGCCCGCATAGGCTATACGCGCCCCACAGAGGAGTGGCAAGATAAAACCACAGGTAAACTCATAGGTATGGGATATGGGCAAGATGGAAAGCCAGACAGCACCAGGTTCAATTTCGGCAAGCTCGGAAGCCGCATGAGCATTTGCACTAAAATTTCCATGGGAAAGCATAACTGCCTTTGAATACCCCGAGGTACCAGAGGTATAGAGAATAGAGGCAATATCATCTTCTTCCACCTCAGGAAAATGAGGTGCCCCCTCCTGCCCCTGCAAACCTTCAAGGGCATTTTCAAGATAGGTACTATAGGAGGTAACGGTAAAGACTTCGGCAAAACTATCACTATCATCAAGGGTTACAACTAACTCTGGAAAGGAACCACTAAAATCATAGACCTTCTCTAACTGGCGATGGGTGATAAAAAGTGCCCCCACCTTCATTTCGGAAAGGATATGATGCACATCACTTTCCGGCAGGTCGGGCAGGATAGGCACGACAATGGCACCTATTCGAACAGCAGCAAGATAAACTACACCCCACCTATCGGAATTTTCAGCAAGGATTGCAATACGGCCACCCTTTTTTATCCCCTCTGCCTGCAGGCTGGCGGCAAGGGCAATAATCCTCCTCTGCATCTCCTCATAGGTTAGAGGATGAGCCATAGCCATGCCAATGGCTGGCAGGGCAGCAAATTTTTCACAGCTCATATCAACAAGATGATTGAGGGTCATAGACAGTTCTTCTCCCGCATTCATGGAACACCACCTCACAGGTAAAAAGGAGAGCCAGGGACCTACAGTCAAGTAAACCCCATAAAAAAAAAGACCAGCACATCTGTTGATGCAGGCCCTTTCTCATATAGCACACGCTAATTCTCTTCAATAAAAGTAAAGAATATGACTTATAATCAATTTTTATACTTTTAACAGCCTTAAATTTTTAGGGAAAGGGCGGAGAAAAACAGATACGAGATGCTAGATGCTAGATGCTAGATGCTAGATGCTAGAAAAAGCAACAGCAACAGCAACAGCAACAGCAACAGCAACAGCAACAGCAGAAAAAAAATTAACCACAGAGGTCACAGAGGACACAGAGTTTTTTTGTAAAAAGCGAACGACGAAAAGCAGGAAGGGCAGAGGGCACAGAGGAAATTATTAAAAAAGCAACAGAGAGAGAAACAACGAGAAAAATCAAGCTATTAGCGCAATCGACATTCCGATCTGCTTCACTGCTGTTTTTTAGGCTTTTCTAGCCTCTGCTCTTTCTGACAGCTGATAGCTCCAGTCTTAAAGCTGTCTTTTCTGTAGTTTATATAAAAAGTTTCTCTGTGTTCTCCTAAGCAGTGGTTAACATTTGCTGTTGCTGCTGTTTTTAGGTTTTTTCTAGCATCCGCCATTCCGCGGTGCTCCACTGCTCGCATCTAGTATCTGCTCTTTCTGCCCTAGACCCCAAAAAGCAGGTAACGGGAAATAAGGGAGGTCTCCATATCACTGTTCCTGCTTTTCTATCTGCACCAATGGCTTACCAACTACAATCGCTTAAACAGTCCTCACAAGCCGGGCAAAAGCACCGGGAATGGTACCAGAAGACCAAAAGGCCCGCCCCTGCTTATAGTCAACAAACCAATATCCACCTGGCTTACGCTGAGCGGCAACAAAGATAAAAGGCTGCTGCTTGGAAAAGCAGAGGGGCAGAAAGAGATCCTTACCATTTTTGCCAGGCTCCATAAGTGACATAGCCTCCTCCATGCTTGGGAGCCGCCAATCATGAAAACCGGCAAGACCTCGCTCATTAAGCTCAGCAATGCCACGCTGTATGGTTCTGATAGAGGCAATATCCAGACCTCCACGCTGCCACATCAGCCCTGTAGCACTGTCAACCACCGCATCATCGCCGAAAGCCGACAACCTGCTAGCGAAGCCTCCAGAATGGTTAATATTGCTATCATAAAAATTCCATTTTTTGATAATTCCTTCGATCTCATCATCCTTAATAATAGCCGATTCACGAGGGAGTTCCGTTATAGCCTCTGAACTGGCCAAACCCGTAAATTCAGGGAGTGACTCACCCATATCCTCGCCCTCACCCTCCTCATCAACCAGGGGAATAAGAAGATCTTCCCTGCCACCATCAAGAACATTTTTAAGCAGCCAATCTTTAATCTCTTCGTTAATAGGGTAGCTTTGCTCAAAGCGAGAGGCAACTCCCTGACTGGCAACACAGTGCTCCAACATGACAAGAGGGGCAAGTACCTCCGCTATGACCTTGGCGTGTTTCACCGCCCGTTCCATCAGACAAAGTTTGGGTTTATCACCCCAATTATCAACAAAAAAATAGTAGACACACTCAGCATTATTGCGCACACGCTCACGACCGCCCCAAGATTCATAGGTGCCAAAGCAGAGATCCGGACTCATTTCCCAATCAATTGGACTAATAATTTTTTCGCCAACCTTCACCTTATTAAACAAACTCATGATAGCCTCTCCTCGCCTAAAAGCAGCAATATTGAATAGGATTTCAAAATGAACAGCATCTGTTTGGTAATGATTACCAATACTACCAACATAAATTATATCAACTCACTTGTCCAGAAACAAGTGAGAATAGTTCCCAACTAAATCGCCAGAGCCAGGCATCATATTTTATCCATCCCTTGCATATTGGCTTTTGGACGAGAAAATTGTAGAGTGGTGCAGACGAGAATATGGGCAGAAAAAAGAAAGCCCTTCAGTAGTACCCATCAACTATTTAGGTTATTATGGCTCAATTGCTATTTATCGGTGATTCTCTCATAGAGGGCGGTGCCCCCTGGTCAGATCGTATTCCACAGCACAAAATAGAAAGTCTCGGTATTCCTGGAGCACGGACAGATGAGCTTCTAGCCAGACTGCCCCTGCTCACCACTGCTACTCCACCTGACCTGACCCTTATCTCTATCGGCACCAATAATATCTACCAGCAAGATCTCTCTTTTCACCAGTCCCTGCAGGAGATTATCCTTTTCTGCCGAAAGAATTTTCCCTCTAGCAAAATTTTGCTGGAAAATATTTTTCCCATGCACCTTTCCCATATTACTGCAGAACAAATAGAGGCTGTCAACAGGGATATTGCCCTACTTGCCAGACAAACGGGCAGTTGCCTCCTTGATATGCATGCTGTATTTACAGCAGCAAAGTCAGAAAACATTTTTCAACAGGACAATATCCATCTCACCGAAAGAGGTTATGCCGTCTGGACCAGGAAGATCCAAGAGCATGTCGCCTTTCTTATCGAGGCTGAATAAGAGGTGGTTTGAAAAGTCAGCACAAACATTGTTTATATCAAGGTCTATACTTACCTTCGTAGATATTTTTCATCTAAGGTTGATATTTGAATAAAGTGGTCTCCAACCAAGACCACTCACATTACAGGAGTAGCATCATGCAGACAGGACAACAAGAAAGAGCAGTAAAGACACTTCTTACCACCTCCCTCCTATTTTTTTCCCTTATCATCTCAACTACAGGTTTTGCCGGAGCAATACATAATGGCATAATTAAAGAGACTATGAACTCAGGTGGCTACACCTATATGCTCATGGACGAGGGCAACAAGGATATCTGGGTAGCAATCCCAGAGAGCAAGGTAACAGAGGGCAGCAAGGTAAACTATATCAAGGGAATGGTGATGTCCAACTTCACCAGCAAGACCCTTAACAAGACCTTTGCCACCATCATCTTCTCACCAGGACTGACCACAGAAGAGGCCACAACTGCGGAGAGTGGCGATCTTTTTGCCGGCGCCATTAAGGCAGAAAAGGCCCAGAAAAAGATGGAAACGGACGAATCACCGGGTAGCGAGGGGGCCGTCAGTAGCTATCAGGAGGTAAAGATAGAGAAGGCTCAGGGCGACAATGCCTATACCGTTGCGGAGCTCTTTGCCAAACGGCAGGAACTTGTCGGCAAGACAGTTCGGGTGCAGGGCAAGATCACCAAGATCAATATGAGTATTCTGGGGAAAAATTGGATCCACATTCAGGATGGTAGTGGCAATCCCATGGAAAACACCCATGATCTGGTGCTAACAACAGCCAAGACCCTGCAGGAGGGTGATACCCTTGTTCTTGAAGGAAAGGTCACCATTGACCGTGATTTTGGTTATTCATATAAGTATAACCTTCTGATCGAAGAGGCAGTTCCCGTAGAAAATCAGTAGGACAAAAAACAGATGAAAATTGTTATTATCGGCCCGGGTTCCATGGGCCTACTCATCGCCTCAAAACTTGCCTTGGCAGGTAATGAGCCGCTCCTGCTTGATTATCGGCAGGAGCGGGCAGAGAGGCTGAACCAAACGGGAATCATCTACCAAAACCGGCAGGATAAACAGATCTGCCGACCGAAATTTATCTCCCAGCCCAGGAACCTCACCAACATTGATGCCCTTATCTTTTGTGTCAAGTCCTACTCACTGAGCCAATCCCTTCAGTTTTGCCAACCTCTTTTAGAGCGGTGCTCCCTGGCCCTCTTTATGCAAAATGGCATCAGTCATCTCCAACCACGCCGGCCCGATCATGTAAGCGCCGCCTTTGCCAGCACCACCGAAGGCGCTTACCTGGTAGAGCCGGGCCATATCTATCATGCCGGTCAGGGAATAACTAAAATCGGCTTTCTTGCCAATGCCCCCGAGAAGAGCCAACGTCTTCTTAAAGAGCTTATTACGGAACTGAACAGTTCAGGTCTAAAAAGCGAAGAGAGCAAGACGATAGAGGAGGTTGTCTGGTCTAAGCTCCTGGTCAATATTGGCATTAACGGCCTGACAGCCATCTACAACTGCACCAATGGCGAGCTACTCAAACGACCCGAGGCGCAGGCACGAATGAAAAGGGCCGTGACCGAGGCAGAAGAGGTGGCCCGGGCAATTGGTATAAAACTGCCGCCAGACCCCCTTGAGCAGGTACGGGCCGTCTGCCGGGCAACAGAAAACAATATATCATCAATGCTCCAGGATATCAGGGCGGGACGAAGTACTGAGATCAGGGCTATCAATGTGGCTCTGTTAGAAATTGCCACGCAGCATGGTATTGCCTGTCCTGAAAATGCCCTTATAGTATCTGAGGTGCTCCGAAAAGAAGCTTTAAGACTGGAGCTATAGCAGTGGAGCACCGCGGAATGGCGAGCTGTCAGAAAGGGCAACAGCAACAGCAACAGCAACAGCAACAGCAACAGCAACAGCAACAGCAACAGCAACAGCAACAGCAACAGCAACAGCAACAGCAAATGTTAACCACAGAGGAAAATGAGAGCACAGAGAAAAACTTTTTAAATTAAACTGCCTAAAAACAGAGATGAAATTTTAATTTTAAAGACTTTTAATATTATTTCTCTGTGTACTTGGTTGCCAGCGGCTAACTGTTTTCGCTTTTCTCGTTCTACCTCTCGCCTTTCGCTACTTCGCTGCTATCTTTTAGGCAGTGGCAGTTTACCAAAAAGATCTCTGTGTGCTTGGTTGCAGTGGTTAACTTTTTTTTGCTTTTTGTTTTTCGCTTTTCGCTTTTCGCCACTTCGCTACGCCCCGCTGCTACTGACAACTGAAATCTATAACAAGACTAACGTAAAACAGAAAAATCACTACAAAAGTAGAAAATATAAAGAGAGAAAAACATGCAAATTCCAGCAGGAGAGATAGGATTTGATTTTGATGGGGTAATAGCCAACACCGCCTCATACTTTATCAACTTGGCCAAAGAAAAACACAACATCCACATTAACCTTGAAGATATCACCAATTTTGACGTGGAAGAATGCCTCAACATGAGCAAGGAGATGGCCGACGACATTTTCATGGAGATCATGCAGGACTCAATGAGCACAAGACTGCAGCCACTGGCAGGTGCCATCCAGACCCTGAGCAAAATTGCCCAAAAGCACTCCGCAACCATTATCACCGCCCGCCCCATCCAGAGGCCCGTAGAGATCTGGTTGGAGAGACATTTTTCTGCAGAGATACTGCCTAAAATCAATCTGGTGGCCATGGGAGATCACGACGGCAAAGTTCGCTACGCACGGGAGCGGGGCATAAAATACTTTGTTGACGACAGGGCCGATACCTGTCTCCAGTTCGCCCGTGAAAACTTCACCCCCCTGGTATTTGAGCAACCGTGGAATAGGGGACGACATAGTCTCACCACCGTTTCCAATTGGCAGGAGATTCAAGACCTTGTCGAAATATAGAACGAAGAGAGAACGCATATGAAATGCCCACACTGCCAAGGACCAATCACTATCTACAGAAATCCAATCCCCACCGTTGATATCATTATCGAAATAGAGGAAAAGGTGGTGCTGATAGAGAGAAAAAACACTCCTCATGGTTGGGCCATTCCGGGCGGCTTTGTCGACTACGGTGAATCCTTTGAGACAGCGGCATTGCGCGAGGCAGAGGAGGAGACAGGGATAAAGCTAAAGGAGATAGAGCAGTTTAGAACCTATTCAGCCCCGGACAGAGACCCACGCCAGCACACCGCCTCAACCGTTTTCTTTGCCAGAGGAGATGGACAACAGCCCCGAGGTGGAGACGATGCCCTCCGGGCAGAACTCTTTTCCTGGGATGACCTGCCTGCAGGAATTGTCTTTGATCACAAAAAAATACTCGCCGAATTCAGAGCATTTTCTCAGAATTTGAGGACATAAAAAAAGGGCTGAGAAGAAAATTCCTCTCAGCCCTTAACTAGTGCTCTGTAAAACTTTATCCACCGTATATTGTTTGCCCTTTTCTCGCGCTGACTTCGTTTCTCATTCGGTCACATAGCGCTGCTATGCTCCTTCATTCGTGCCTTGTAGCGCACCAAAATGGCTAAACAATATTGACGATATCTAAATCTCTACAAAGCACTAGTACGGAGTCAGCGAATACTAACTACGAATTCGTACGCCTGGCTTCTTACGCAGACGAATGGACTGAGGAGTTACCTCAACGAGCTCATCATCGTTGATATAGGCAATACAATCTTCCAAGGTCATTGCCTTTGCTGGAACAAGAATAACGGCTTCATCGGAACCAGAGGCACGCATATTGGTAAGTTTCTTGCCCTTAGCTGGGTTAACAACCAAATCAGCTGCACGAGCATGCTCACCAACAATCTGTCCCGCATAAAGGGGATCGCCCGGCTTAACAATAAGGTAACCACGATCCTGAAGGTTGAAGAGTGCGAAGGCTACGGCTACACAGGTCTCTTTTGCAATCAGAACGCCGTTCACACGGTTAATAATATCACCAGCATATGGACCGTACTCGGAGAAGACATAAGCCATCATGCCCATTCCCTTGGTATCGGTCATAAATTGTGATTTATAACCCAAAAGACCACGGGTTGGAATCTTGTAAATCAAACGAACCATGCCATTTGCAAGGGTCATCTCTTCCATCTGACCTTTCAATTTACCAAGCTTCTCAATAACCGGTCCCTGATAGAGTTCATCAACGTCAACGGTAAGGGTTTCGTATGGCTCAAGTACCTGACCATTATCATCTTCGCGCATGATAACTTGAGGACGGGTTACCTGAAACTCAAATCCTTCACGACGCATATTCTCAATAAGAATGGAAAGATGCAATTCACCACGACCAGATACCTTAAAACCTACAGCATCGGTGAGAGGCTCATAGCGAAGGGCAACATCGGAGAGAATCTCTTTTTCAAGACGATCACCAATATGACGTGAGGTAACATACTTTCCTTCACGACCAGCAAAAGGTGAATCGTTTGGAATGAAATGCATGGAGATGGTAGGTGGATCGATCTCAATGAGTGGCAGAGGGGTTGGATTCGCAAGGTCGGTAAATGTTACACCAACGTTTACATCATCCATACCGGCAACAGCAACAATTTCACCAACGCTGGCACTCTCTATTGACACCTTGCCATCACACTCAAAACGGTAAATTTTGGTGATACGAACAGGGGTGAGAGATCCATCACGACGGGCCACAGCAATGGGTTGATTGATGGTCATGGTGCCATTCACAACTTTACCAATGCCAAGACGACCAAGGTATGGAGAATAATCAATGGTACCAACCTGCATCTGCAGAGGAGCATCAACAGAACCCACTGGTGCTGGAGTCTGTTCGATGATCATCCTGGAGATACACTCCATACTACCACCATCAACGATCTCATCATCAGGATTAAGAAGGGCATAGCCCTCTTTCGCCGAGGCGTAGACAATAGGAAAGTCAAGGATATGATCAGGGGCATTCAACTTAACAAAGAGGTCGAAAACCTGATCTACAACCCAGTCACAACGAGCTGCTGGCTTGTCAATTTTGTTAATTACCACGATTACAGGAAGATGGTTCTCAAGGGCCTTCTTAAGAACAAAGTAGGTCTGTGGCATTGGTCCTTCCTGAGCATCAACGAGGAGCAGGGCTCCATCCGCCATACGCAAAACACGCTCTACCTGGCCACCGAAATCGGCATGGCCTGGGGTATCAATGATGTTAATCATATGATCGTCGTAATGGTATGAACCGTTTTTAGCGGTAATGGTAATTCCGCGCTCTTTTTCAATATCGCCGGAGTCCATAAGACGCTCGGACACTGCCTGGTTATCTCTGAACATACCAGACTGTTTAAAAAGCTCATCAACCAAGGTTGTTTTTCCATGATCAACGTGGGCGATAATAGCAACGTTACGAATTTTACTTTGTTCCATCCTGGTTGTCCTATAGCCAAAAAAGGCGGGGTTGGGTAATCTTAGTCAGAAGTACATCCCCAGCCTTTGGGGGTGCAAAAAAAAAAAGGCTTCGCAATCATGCGTCGCCTTAGAGTAACATTACATTATACACAAAGTATCAAACTTGGCAAGTATAAAAATCCACACCAACACCACCTATTACCGAAGAAAATGTTTGTCTGTCATCTTTATTTGGACTTATGCATGCATCTTTACCGGAGAGACTCGACCCTGTCAGAACCATCACCCCATTCCTCTGCCAGAGCCGCCACCCCGCCCAGAACGGCCTTTTCCCCCAGCACGATCACCATTTTTCCGCTTCGATCCACCCTTAGGTCCAGAGCGAATAACCAATAAAATAAGAACTAAACCAACAAGTAAACCTAATAATGCACCTAAGGTCATCACGTCCCCCATTCTAAAATTGCCACAAGGCCAGGAAAAGAAACAGGCTGCCATAGCCAAAGCTATATAACTACATTCATCACAAAGCTACTATGATAAGTAATAATGGCGACAGGGCCTCCCTGTCAAGAAAACTTCGAAGCAAAGGAAGTACAGCTGCCGCCAAGAGAGGAGTAGCCTCACAACTATTTGCACTTCTAACAAAGCTTTTGTACTATTAGATTTTAAAATAATTGATCTCTTCTACCTTAAAGGAACCACCATGCTGAAATACATCGCCCTGCTGACAATCAGCCTCTGCTCTTTTTGCCAAGCAGCCTACGCCCAACCAGGCACCCCACCCATTATCGTTGACCTCCCCGAGGCGGTAATAGAAAAGGCTCTCCAGGAAATTATCCCACTGTCCATCCCTACCAATTCCGACAGCATCTCTGGTACCATCGAAATTGCCCAGATAAGCGAACTCAAGCTCAGCAACAAGATACTCTCCTGCAAAACCAAACTGAAGGGTCACAATATCCAACTGGGAACCAAACTTGGCAGCCAGGTCATCCACCTTAATGTTGGTGAGGTAGAGACTAATTTTTCCACCGAGGCAACTCTCCGCTTTGACCCCGCAGGCAAACAAATATTCATCAAACCCGTTCTCAAAAATGGCTCCTCAGATGGTGATGCCCTCAGTAACGCCCTGCTCCTACTCTTAAGCGGCAAGGAGTTCCCCCTAAAACTTGAGAAGATAAAGCCCATCACCGCCCAGATAGATCAACAGAAACTATTTATCGACATGGCGCTCTCAGACATCATCATCAAAGAGGGTCTCCTGCGAGTACTTTTGCACCCTAAAGTATATAAGGAAAAGCTGTAGGAGAACAACAGCTGGCAGTTATCAAATAGATGAGGACAAAAAAACAATTAACCACAGAGTGCACAGAGATTTTTTGGTGAAAAACGAAAAGCGAAAAGTAGCAGTGGAGCAGCAGTAAGTAGCAGTGAGTAGCAGTGAGTAGCAGCGAGGACAACGAGTGGCGTCAGCAGCATAGCGGCGAACGAGTGGCGAGCGGAATGGCGATAGCGAGAGGAACAGCGAGAAAAATCAAGCTGTAAGAGAACTACAGCTGTCAGCTGTCAGTAGTAGCGAAGTGACGAAAAGCGAAAAAACAGATACGAGATGCGAGATGCGAGATGCGAGATAGACTAAAACTAACAGCAAACGAGGGACATAATGAGAATTCTCCTCACAGGCGCAACAGGATATATAGGCAAAAGGCTTCTGCCCGCCCTTATCATCAAGGGGCATCAAGTTGTCTGTGCTGTTCGGGACCCCAAGAGGTTCCACCCTCCCAAATCATTGCTCGACCATATCGAAGTCATCCAATTAGATCTGCTCGATCAAGACTCTCTGCAAACTATCCCCACCGACATAGGAGCTGCCTACTATCTCATCCACTCCATGGCCGCTACCTCCGACTACGAGGAGATGGAGCTCCAGTCAGCTCATAATTTTCGCCGGGCAATCGAAGGTACAGAGGCTCAACAGGTTATCTACCTCAGTGGCATCGCCAACCAGAAAAAACTCTCTAAACACCTTCGCTCCAGAAAGATGGTCGAAAAAGAACTCCGAAGGGGAGACTACCACCTGACAAGCCTTCGAGCCGGAATTATTATCGGCTCGGGAAGCGCCCCCTTCGAAATCATTCGAGACCTGGTGGAAAAGCTCCCCCTGATCGTTGGCCCCAAATGGCTTGAAACCAAATCTCAACCAATCTGTATTACCGATGTCATCACCTATCTCTCCGAATGCCTCTTTCTACCGGCAAGCTATAATAAAAACTTTGATATAGGCGGGCCGGACATTCTCACCTATCGGGAGATGCTTCTGATCTGTGCTGAGACACGTGGTCTGACGAGAAAAATATACACCGTCCCTCTCATGACACCACGTCTGGCCTCATACGGCCTGCACTTTCTCACCTCCACCTCCTACCCCCTAGCCAGGTCACTGGTGGACAGCATAACAGTGGAGGTCACCTGCCGCGGCAATGACATTAAGAAGATTATTCCAAGCAAGAACATCTCGTACCGGGAGGCACTGGAAAGGGCCTTCTTAAAAATCGAGAGCAAGGAGATCCCATCAAGCTGGAAGGACTCCTTCGCAAGCGGGGGGCTGAAGATGAGCATTTCTGATTTTATCGATGTGCCCACCTTTGGTTGCTTTATCGATAAACAGATAGAGACAATAGAAGACAGAGAGGCGTGTCTCAATAATATATGGCGAATAGGAGGCAATACCGGTTGGTACTGCGCCGACTGGCTCTGGCGTATACGGGGAGTTGTCGACAAAATATTTGGCGGTGTCGGCCTGCGAAGAGGACGCACCCACCCGGATCATATCGCCACAGGAGATGCCCTCGATTTCTGGCGAGTACTCTACGCCGACAGAGACGAGGGCCGCCTCCTTCTCTTTGCCGAGATGAAAATTCCCGGAGAGGCCTGGCTTGAATTCAGGGTGGAGGACAACAAGCTCTACCAAACCGCCACATTTCGTCCACGGGGTGTTCTCGGCCGTCTCTACTGGTACTCCATCCTGCCCTTCCATGGCTTCATCTTCCCCAACATGAGCAAAAGGCTGGGGGGATCAGGCTACAAGAGGTAATAAAGATCCATAGAGAAGAGATAAGCCCTTACTACCCGAGGGAGAGCTACCACATAAGATCATCGGGGATTTGATACTCCGCATAGGGATCTTCTTCATCAAGATCAGCTGTCATTTCAGCAATAAAGACAAAGGTACCTGTGGCAAGACTCTCTATTTTCTCAATGACAGCCCGGTTCACAACCTCATAACCTGCCGCAAAAGCAACAATACCCAATCGCCCCTTGCTGAGTTGATCGGCAACCTCTTTAGCAACGAAGATGCGCTGTATTTTTTTATCATCGGTAAAATGATAGGCAAGACCTTTCTTGTCTTTTTCTATACGATTCTGAGTAATAATCTGTTTTACCGCAGCCATCGCTTCACGCTTGCGTAATTTTTCCTCACGCTGACGATTAAGCTCCTGAGCCCGAATCCGTTTCTTCTCCTGAGCCTCCTGAGCCAAGAGGGCGTTTTCATCAACTACAGGTGCTGCATTTTTGGCAACCTTTTGTTTCTTCTTCTGATGTTGAACTTTTTTACTCTTGGTCACCTGCTTCTTATCAACTAGGCCAAGCTTTAAGAACTGGTCCTGAAATGGATTGCTCATAACATTATTTATGGTGTTAATATTTAATAAGAAAAACAAAATCATAACAGGATGAATGGATAACAGACCTACCTGTTCACCTCAACCCGTTCTATGCCTTTAACCACAAAGGGCAAGATATTATCAACAATTATTTGATAGCCCGCCTGGTTGGGGTGAAGCCTATCCAACTGATTATAACGCCAGTCGAGGGCAACACCCTCTAGAAAAAATGGAAAAAAGACAGGACTATAATCCTCTTCCAGCTGAGAATAGATCCTATTGTATCTCTGCATATAGGCCTGCCCCCTGGTCGCCCTAACCTTCATCCCCGCCAGGACAACAACAACGTCATTATCTGCAAAAATTTGCAGTAACTGAGAAATATTATCCTTTATTTTGGCAGGGGCATAGCCCCTAAGGCCATCGTTAGCGCCTGTCTCCAGGATAACAATATCAGGCTCATAGGCCAAAATATCAGATGCACGGGCAAGGGTTTGAGCACTGACCTCCCCACTTACGCCAAGGTTTATAACCTCAAAGGCATAACCCATCCGGGCAAGTTTTGTCTGGAGTAGGGCTGGGTAGGCATCCTCCTTTTCCAGGCCATAGCCAGCAGTCAGGCTATCACCCACAGCAAGAATACGCCCCCCATTTTTCCCGGACACAACACCCTCGCCACGGCAGGCACAAAGGGCGAATAACAGCAGTACAGCATATATTTTATTCATAGAGTGGCAGTACCTCCAGGATACAATCATTTTTTGGTGTAAGTTACCCATATCTGGTATGATAAAGAAATCATCAAACCTCAACCCAGAATAACCACCTTGCAATCATCCGCATCAGAAAAAAGACCTTCTCTCCGCCAACTCCTCCTGCTGGTGGCCCCCTCCTTTAAAAGGTATCGCCTCCGGATATCCCTGGGGCTCATGGCCCTGATTATCGTTGATATCCTGCAACTACTAATTCCACGTATCCTCAAGCAAGGCATTGACTCCATCTCCACGAAAGCAGAGACGACCAATCTGGCCCAACTTGCAATTTTTATTATCTGCATTGCCTGCACCGTTATCATCCTTCGCTTTTGCTGGCGCTATATGATTTTAGGCTTTTCCCGTATCCTTGAGTGCACCATTCGCAACAGTATATTTTCCCATATCCTGCAAATGGACGCCACTTTTTTTGAAAAAAACAGTACGGGAAAATTAATGGCCCACTCATCAAATGACTTAAGCGCCGTGCAAATGGCCTTTGGCATGGGTACAGTGGCAGCCGTCGACTCCTCCGTAATGCTGACCGTAGCCATCGCCTTTATGCTCTCCATCAATGTCAAGCTCACCATTCTGGCCCTCGTCCCCCTGCCTCTTCTGGCGATAAGCACTAAAATACTGGCAGGACAGTTACACACCCGATTCGAGACAGTACAGGAACAATTTTCCCATCTCACCGAGTTTTCCCGTTCAGCCATCTCTTCCATATGGTTAGTAAAGGCATACACAATGGAAGATCTACAGACAAATCAATTCGATGCCCTTGGCAAAGAGTATGTCAGGGCAAATCTGAAGGTTGGCGTCATAAATGGCCTATTGCAGCCCCTCTCCACCCTGGTTGGAAATCTCGGCATACTATCGATATTCTTTTTTGGGGGGAGAATGGTCATCCAAGAAGTGATCAGCCTCGGTGATTTTGTTGCCTTTATCACCTATCTCTATATGCTCATCTGGCCCATGATGGCCATCGGCTGGGTGACCAACCTCGCTCAAAGAGGATTAACCTCACTACAGAGAATACGCCTCCTTATGGAGCAAAAATCGATGATGCTCGATGGCCCGGAAAAGGCCTCAAGAGAGACCAAGGGGGCACGAATAGAACTCTGTGACCTCTCCTTCACCTACCCCAATGCCTCACAGCCAGCCCTGCACCATATAAATCTCACTTTCTTAGAAAAAACATATGGACTCACGGGGCGAACAGGCTGCGGCAAGACCAGCCTCTGTCGAATTCTTTGCAGGCTTTATCCTGTAGAGGACGGTATGTACCTCCACAACGAAATAGACGTTAACAGGCAAGGCCTCAACGAACTGCGAGAGCAGATCAGTTATGTCAGCCAGGAGTCCACCCTCTTCTCCGATACGGTGAAAAACAATATTCGTTTTGGCAATGAGGAGGCAAGCGAAGAGGAGATAACAGAAGCCGCGCGACGGGCAGACATACACAATAATATCAGTGAATTGAGCAATGGCTATGACACACTCATCGGCGAACAGGGCGTTAAGCTCTCCGGTGGCCAACGACAACGCATTGCCCTGGCCCGAGCCCTGCTGACAAAACGGCCCATCCTCCTGATCGACGATGGTCTCTCCGCCGTCGATGTCGAAACCGAGCACCAAATTTTCTCCCGACTCCGGGAAGGAGAAAACAAAACTATCATCATCATCTCCAACCGGATAAAACTCCTCTCCATGACCGATGAGATTATTATTTTAGACAGTGGCGAAATAGCCGACCGTGGTAGCCACCAACACCTCCTGAGACACAATTCCCTCTATCAGTCCATGGCTAAAAAACAACAGGAACAGAGGGAGGAGAAACTATGAAAAGCTATGGATACGACGAGGCCGGGCAGACAGGCTCCCTGACAGACGGGCAACTCTGGGGCCGCATCCTGCAAATGACGGCTGCCTACAAATGGCACCTGCTCGCTGCTATCATTCTCTCCCTACTCATCACCGCCACCAGCCTCAGTCTCCCCCACCTTATCCAAAGGGGTATCGACGATTTTATGACAGCGACCAAACTGCCCATGGACACCAGGTTTTCCGGCATTGGTCAAATAGCTGTTCTTTACGCAGCATGCATTACCCTTTTTTTCGCAGCCAACTTTCTCCAGATCGTCCTCCTCGAGTGGATTGGACAAAAGGTAATGCACCATATTCGCCAAACCCTCTTCCGTCGCATGTTAGGCTTCGACCTCCGCTTCTTCAGCGATCATCCGACGGGCAGCTTAGTCACCAGGCTCACAAACGATATTCAAAATATGCACGATATGTTCACCTCGGTGATCGTCAACCTCTTTAATGACTGCCTACGCCTTATTGGCATTCTGGCCATCCTTATCCTGATGAATGCCCGTTTAGGGCTCTTCATGACCCTCTTCCTCCCCCTCGCCCTGATCAGCACCATCATCTTTTCCCGCCTGGCCCGGAAAAAATTCAGGGCCATGCGGGTCGGGATCGGCAAAATCAACACCTTTCTCAGCGAAGCGATATCAGGGGCATCAACCATCCAGCTCTTTGGCCGTGAGCGAACATTCTTTTCTCAGTTCAAAGAGATAAATCAAACCTACCTAGGCCACTGCCTGGGACAGGTAAAGGTGTTTGGCGCCTTTATGCCCTTCACCGAGTTTATGGCAACCATCGCCACGGCCTTTATCCTTTGGTATGGCGGTGGCCAGGTAATACAAAAGCATCTCAGCCTGGGGGAACTGGTGGCCTTCCTCTCCTATATGCGCCTCTTCTTCCAACCACTCCGGGAACTCTCACAAAAATACTCCATCGTCCAGGCGGCCATGGCCTCGGCTGAGCGAATCTTCCATCTACTCGATACAGAGTCACAGATAAAGGCACCGGAAAGACTTTCTGGCCCGTCCTCCCCTGTTCAGGGAGAGATTATCTTCAATGACATCCACTTTAGCTACAACCCCAAGGTACCGACACTCAGAGGCATCAACCTCCATATCCAAGCCGGCCAGACCATAGCCATCGTCGGTACCACCGGAGCAGGTAAAACCAGCCTTATCAACCTCCTGCTACGATTTTATGACCCCGAAAAGGGGCAGATAACAATCGACGGCAATAATATCAGCCAATATCCCTTCAAGACCCTTCGTTCCATGGTGGGGGTTATTTTACAGGATATTATTTTATTGCAAGATACCCTCCTTGCCAATATTATCATGGACACCAACCGATCACGCGCCGAGGTTGAAAAAATATTAACAGAGACGGGGATGAACCGTTTTGTAAAAAAACTCCCCAAAGGCTTAGACAGCGCCATTGGCCCGGGCGGTCAGAATCTCTCTACCGGAGAAAAGCAGCTCCTCTCCTTTGCCAGGGTACTCTGCCGCAGACCGGCTATAATCGTCCTTGATGAGGCAACCGCCGCCATCGATACCGAGTCTGAAAATATCCTTGAAGAGGCCTTAGCTAAAACATTTGTCAACCGTACTTCCATCATCATCGCCCATAGACTTTCCACCATAAAGAGGGCTGATAAGACTATTGTTATGGACAGGGGCAGGATAATCGAACAGGGTAGCCACCAGGAACTGCTGGCTCTTAAGGGTCGATATTATCACCTCGTTCGTCTTGACCAGAAGCAATTAGGGGGAAATAAGCTGTAGCAGTGGAGCGTAGCGGAATGGCGAGCTATCAGCTGTCAGCTGTCAGCTGTCAGCTAAAAGCAAAAACAAGGACAAGGACAAGGACAAGGACAAGGACAAGGACAAAAAGTTAACCACAGAGAGCACAGAGAGCACAGAGTACACAGAGATTTTTTTGGTAAAGGACAGACACAGAAAGCTGTAGCAGTGAAGCGCTAGCGGAATGGCGAGAACCAGGCTCTTTATCGAGAAAAGCCTACAGATACGCGAAATGGTCAAACAAAACTGAAGGATATTTATGAAAAAAAAGCACACACCGTGGTGGCTGAGTGCCATATTGGCTGTTATCTCTTATCTGGGAATTAAATATTTTCTTCCCCAATTCTTCCCCCCCGTCTGGCATGGTTTTATCCCACAGCTTGCCCCCTTGGCGGCCATTGGCTTCTTACTCTATAGCGCAGCCTTGCTCTATGAGGATGATATAAAGACAACAGAGGAGGAGCATGAAGCATATAAAGCTTTTTGCAACAGAGAGGAATAGAGGCAAATGCAGGCCTTTTACTTCCAACTCTCATAATGGATAAACTCTGGCTTAAAACGATCCTTGAACTCGACAGGGGTCCCAGAATAGCCAATGGGAATAACGGCGAAGGGCCGCGCCTCCGCGGGTATGGCGAAGGCTTCTCTAAAACTAGCCATACGTCCGGGATTTGGATAAACCCTCAGCCAATGGGCAGCAAGGCCTAGCTCTCTAACCGTAAGAAGCATATTTTGGGTTGCCGCACTACAATCCTGCGACCAGTACATCGGCCACCTACCAGTAACCTCTCCACAAACAAGCAGAGCAAGAGGAGCACCGACCACCACTGCTGCATAGGGATGTATTTCCTTTATAGTAGCCAATTTTTTCTTATCCCGCACCACCACAAAACGCCACGACTGCTGATTGCCGGCAGAAGGTGCGGCCATCGCGGCCCGTAATATTTTTTCTATATCGCTATCTGACACCGGCTTATCGAGAAAACTGCGACAACTTCTTCTGACGTGTAGAGCTTCAAACAATTCCATAGCCTTTCCTTCTACTGAATTCCATAGCCTTCCTTTTTACTGTTATAGGCCAAGCCACTTTCCTTGACCAATCCAAAGCAATAAGCATGGATAGATTTGAAAACATGATATCAAAAAGGCGAATAACAAAACAAAACAAAAAAGAAATTTTAGAAGTAAAAAGAAAAGCTCGCATATTTTTTTCTTTACAAGAAGTAGCTTTTTGTGCAGAAACAGCATACACATCTTTCGCCTCACTCTCTTTTGAAAAAGCAAGAAAGATGATCTACATAAGTGGTAGTATGTAGACAAAAGTAGAGATCAACTTTAAACAGGAAAATATAATGAAAACACAAAGAGATACAGACAAGAAGATTATTGCTCTTATCAAAATGGGTGACAAAATCCTCGAAACTGCAGTTGAGGGTCATCAAAAACAATATCTCAATGAAAAAAAATTCCACGACTTCAGGATTTCCGCTCTCTCTTTTTTGAGCGTCACCTTTGGGGTAACAAGTCAATTCTACAAAGAATTCGAAAAAGAGGTGACCCTACCCAACCCCTACCAGAACAGAACGTGCCCTAGGTATCCTCACGGCAGCGCAAAGAGAGCTACAGGGAGATTGGTTGGTCTCCATGAAAACCGAAGTCTACGGGAAATTTGAACGTGGTCTTCTCATAAATGCCAAGAGACAGCTCAGCGAAGGAAAAAAACTCTCTGCCCTGGTTTTGGCCATGAACCTGCTTGAGAGTCATCTACAAAATTTTTCCCTGCAGAACGAAATGTCTATCATGCGGGAAGTTGGTGGTGTAACCCATCCATATACCTCTGTGCAGATCAACAGCAGGGTGTATAAGAAGGGTCTCTATGAAAGAAAAACCAATAAATCTATTTTTACCTGGTTAGAGATTCAGCAAAAGGCAAGCGATGACGGGATTGATAGCATTAGCGAAGAACAGATCAATAAATTAATCGATGGCATCATCCTCTTCACCATCACCTATCCTACAGAGCCTGCGGAGTAAGAAAATATGGTTGCGGAGACAGAGGAAAGAATTCAACGCCTTGAAGAGGATTTCGAGTTTCAAGATACGACAATAGCCACCCTTAACCAGGTTATTATCGATCAACAGCAACAGATCAATACCCTTTTCTTGGAACTTGAAAAGCTCAAACATGCCCTGGTCGCCATGGGTACGGGCACGGAAGACCAAGGCCCTGACCCGCTACCGCCACACTATTAGGGGAAAATGGGGCAGCAAGGCATAACCTTATGAGGAACAAGAAGATGAGCATATACTGCCTAGACGGGAATTTCATTGCTGAAGAGAAGGCCACAATTTCGGTACATGACCTCTCCCTGCTCCGCGGCTATGGCGTTTTTGATTTCCTCCGCAGTTATAATGGTCATCCCTTCCAACTACAGGCCCATATAGATCGCCTTGCCCGATCTGCGCAGCTCGTAGGCCTTAGCCTCCCGGTCTCCTGTGAAGAGATCTTCCGACTCACCATGGAGACCATCGCCCACAATAACCATCAGGAGTATCAGATCCGCCTTGTCATCACCGGCGGAGAGAGCCTTGGTGGATTTCTCCCGGAAAGGGGTGCGGCAAGGCTTATCATTATGGTCAGCCCCCTACACCCGTTACCTGAGCAGTGGTACAGCAATGGGGTTAAGGTGACCACCTGTAGAACCAGCCGTTTTCTTCCCGGGGCAAAGACCACCAACTACATCCCGGCCATCCTGGCCATGCAGGAGGCCACGGCCCGGGGGGCAGTTGAGTCCATCTACCTCGACGCGGGAGGCTTTCTCCAAGAGGGAACAACCTCAAATTTCTTTGCCTTTTTTGGCTCGACCCTTGTTACCCCACCAAGTAGCCGCATACTCCCTGGAATCACCAGGGAAGCGGTACTTGATCTGGCCCAAGGAGAGTTCAATATCGAAATTCGTCCCATCCATCAGGATGAAATCCGCCTTATGGACGAGGCCGTGATCACGGCCTCCAACAAGGAGATATTACCCGTCTGCGCCATAAACTCCGAGCAAATCTCACAGAAAGTCGGCCTGCACAGCAAAAAGCTCATGCAGCTCTTTAAGAGTTTCACTCGTAAATACCAGGGTTAGGATGGAGCTTCACACCTTTATCACCTGCTTTATTGCAGTAAGCCTCCTCACCCTGACACCTGGCGTTGATACAATCCTTGTCATTCGCAACAGCGTTCGGGGTGGCTGGCAAGATGGTATCAGCACAAGCTTTGGTATCTGCTCCGGCCTCTTTATCCATGCCATGATTTCCGCCATGGGTCTTTCCCTGATCCTCCTACAAACGGCCTGGGCATTCTCCCTGATTAAATACGCGGGTGCCGTCTATCTTATATACTTAGGTCTTTGCGGTCTGCGCCAGGCAGGCAAGAGCCAGCCCGACCTCTTTATCGGCACAGCAACAGGAGCAGTCTCCTTTACCTTCTTCCGCTCCTTCGGCGAGGGTTTTCTCTCCAATATCCTCAACCCCAAGGCAGTTCTCTTCTATCTCGCCTTTTTACCCCAGTTTATCAGTCCTGAAAAATCGCCAGTAATCCAATCACTTATTGTAGTTTCAACCCACTTCACAGTGGCAATGATCTATGGATGCGTCCTTGCAGGAATCACCAATAGAGCCCAACGACTCTTTGCCTCCCGGGCCTACAATCGTATTTTCAACGGGCTTACCGGCTCAATACTTATTTTTATTGGCATAAAGCTCGCCTCAGCCAAATAAAAGCAGCCCAGCTAGCTATAAAGTCTATAAATTTTCAGAAAAAACCAGCGCTGCTACCACTGATAAAACATCCTCCAAGAGGAAATCCCTTCCTCCTCGCCCCACCACTACACATCAATTAAGCAAAGGCTCCTCGAGCAACGATCAAGTTCAATGACGGCCCATAAGAGGAGCGTCTCGTTCAGATTGCGGGCTTTGCTGATAAATGGTAATTAATCTTTATAAGATTAATTATTCACATCCAAAGTGATCATTTCATTTCCCGCAAGGAGAGTAAGCGTGCAGCTACACCATAAATTCATTGAAGTGGCTAAAAGATTAGGCAAGAAAGAGGCCATACACGACTTCAGCACCGGGGCAAAACTTGACTATAAAAAAGCACTTATTGCCTCCCTGATCCTCTCTGCAATATTTAAAAAATTCGACAAGGGCTTTGTCGGCCTGATGTTGCCCACCTCGGCAGGCTGCATACTCTCGAACCTCGGCCTTCTGCTCTGTGGACGTATCCCGGTAATGGTCAACTATTCGACGGGGGCAGAACAAAATGCCCGCTTCGCCCAACAAAAATGTGCCTTTTCAACGATCATCACCTCAAAAAAGTTGCTGGAGAAGATAGATTGCCCCCACGTCGAGGGCATGGTCTATATCGAAGATATCATGGCGGGCATAAACGGTCTGCAAAAGGCCAAGGCTGCCTTTATTGCCTCCCTGCCGGCAAACACTATCAAGACCCTGGTACACGGCAGCCATGATGAAGACACAGCCGTCATCCTCTTTACCAGCGGCAGTGAAAAAGAACCCAGGGCCGTCCAGCTTACTCACAAAAATATCAATACAAATATCAACTCCATCAATAAGATATTTCACTTTAACAGCGAGGATATTTTCCTTTCGTCTCTGCCCTTTTTTCATGTTTTTGGCCTCACCACCAGCTTCTGGTTACCCATCTCCAAGGGTCTTACCATGCTGACCTACGCCAACCCCCTTGATTTCAAAAAGATCTGTAGCATCGTCCGGGAGCACAAGGCCACCTTTCTAGTGGGTACCCCCTCCTTTTTCTGGGGTTATCTGCGTAAATCAGAACGAGGTGATTTTGCTTCCCTGCGCATCGCCCTGGCCGGAGCAGATAAATGCCCTGACTCCCTGCGGACAAAATTTTTAGAGAAACACGGTATCACCCTCTATGAGGGATACGGAGCCACGGAGTGTTCTCCCGTTATTGCGGCCAACTGCCCCGAAGCCAACTGCCCCGGTAGCGTCGGCAAGCCCCTTCCTGATTTACAGATACGCATTGAAAACTATGAGACAGGAGAGGAGTGCCCTCCCGAAGAAGATGGCCGAATACTGGTTAAGGGAGAGAGCGTCATGAAGGGCTACTTCAATGACTTTGAACAGACAAGTCTCCATATCAGGAATGGTTGGTACGATACCGGCGATATGGGAAATATTGATAAAAATGGTTTTCTCTGGCATGTCGGCCGACTAAAAAGATTTGTCAAAATTGGCGGCGAGATGATTTCTCTAGTTAAAATTGAAGATGTGCTTGAGAAGTTTCTTACAGAAGACACCCTCTGCTGCATTGTGGAGGTGCCAGACGCCACCAAAGGCGCAAAGATTATTGCCGTGGTCACAGCAGAAATTGATGAGAAAAAAGTGCTCAAACAGATGGCAGAGCATCTACCCAAACTGTCCCTACCCAAGAAATTCCTCTATCAGGAGAGCCTGCCTAAAATGGGCAGTGGCAAGCTGGACTTTAAAGCAATCACAGAGATAGCCAGAACAAGAATGGCCAAAAAGAAACCCTAGGGAAGGAGATTATCTCCTTTACCTTGACCTACTGGTAGATTTTTAGCTTTTAAGCATGTAGAATGTTTAACTGTATACTTTCCCATCCTAGCTAAATGTCACCTAACAGGTCTACTGCATGTTTGCACCCAAAAACATCCCCCACTCAAAACAGGGCCCCGGATCCCTTGTCTTTGATTGCCTATTTTTCCTAGTGCTCCTCGTGATCCTGGGCTGGTTGGCTGACAGGAGTATCGAAAACCTGGGTTACTATTGGCAGTGGTATCAAATACCTGATTTTATAGGTAGCTTCACAGGTGGCAGTTTCAAGGCCGGCCCCTTACTCAAGGGACTGAAAATCACCCTACAGATATCCGGAATCAGCCTGGTCTGTGCCTTCTTTATTGGCCTTACCACCGCCCTACTTCGCCTCTCATCCTCGAGAGTAGGCCATGGACTTGCCGTTTTTTATCTTGAAATAAGTCGTAACACTCCACTACTGATCCAGATATTTTTTATCTACTTTGTTTTTGGCCCCATCCTCGGGCTGGAGAGGTTTAGCTCAGCAATCCTTGCCCTTTCTCTCTTTGAAGGTGCCTACACCTCTGAAATTTTTCGGACGGGAATTCTCTCCATAGACCGGGGACAACACGAGGCCGCTGCCAGCTTTGGTCTGTCAAATATACAGCGATACCGATTTATCATCCTGCCCCAGGCAATAAAAAAGATTCTCCCACCACTGACCAACCAGGCTATTTCCCTGGTTAAAGATTCTGCACTGGTCAGCACCATTGCCATCTATGATCTCACCATGCAGGCCCAGATGTTGGTGGCAGAGACCTATCTTTCCTTTGAGATTTGGTTCACAGTTGCCCTTATATACCTCTGTATCAATATCCTCTTATCAATCGCTGTTTTTCTTATGGACAAAAAGTTCAACTATTCCTAAACAAAGGAGAAAAAAATGAAGGTTCAAAAAATTGCTTTCTTCACCCTAGCCCTGCTCTGTATAATGATGCTAGGCACGGTTCAGGCAAGTCAAATTCAGGGTGACATAACCCGTTCAAGCGTTATCAGTAAAATTCAAAAAAAACGAGTCCTCCGTGTTGGCATGGACGTTTTTCAACCCTGGGCAATGAAAAATAAGAAAGGGGAACTGGTGGGCTTTGAAATTGACGTTGCCCGCAGGCTGGCAAAAGATATGGGCGTTCGAGTTGAATTTGTGCCCACCCCCTGGTCCGGAATCGTGCCAGCCCTCCTCACCGGAAAATTCGATGTTCTTATTGGCGGCATAGGCATTACCAGCAAACGGGCCCTCAAGGTCAACTTCACCATTCCCTATGATTATTCGGGAATGGGAATTGTCGCCCACAGGAAATTGGCCAAGGGCTTCTCCTCCATTGAAGACTTTAACCGTCCCGAGATTGAAATTGCGGTAAAGCTAGGGACAAGCGCAGTTACTGCCACCAAAAAATATATGCCCAGAGCAAAGCTTCGAATGTTTGACACAGAAATCCAAGCCTATCAGGAACTTCGCAATGGCAAGGTCGCGGCCGTAGTGGGTTCTGCACCTCGTCCGGTCTATGAGGCCCTTGATTATCAGGACATCCTCTTTAATCCCATAGCGGACACCTTCAGCCAAGAGCCCATTGCCTTTGCCCTGAGAAAAGGTGACCCCGATGCCCTGGCCTTCTTCAATGCCTGGATCAGGATTGTCGACCATGAGGGCTGGCTTAAGGAACGTCATAACTACTGGTTCAACAGTAAAGAGTGGATAGATCAAGTAGAATAGAGAGCTCGGGAAGCAAAAAAATATATGCAAAAACAAAAAAATTTCAGCCTCCTCGACGGAATGCTCCTTTTGGCCCTGAGCACTGGTCTTGCCTTCCTCCTCTATCGTCTCGTCTGGGGAATGAACTATCACTGGAGATGGCAGGCTGTTCTACCATATATATATTATATTAATCCTCAGACAGGAGAAGGCAGGCCCAGTGTGCTCCTGGAAGGTCTTTTTACCACCATTCGGCTCTCCATCTGGGCGATGATATTTGCCACCCTTATCGGCTTTAGCATGGGCATCATGCGCACCAGCAGCAGATTGTTCTTTCGTCTGGTGGGCACCACCTATATCACCCTTATTCGCAATACTCCCCCCTTGGTACTGATCTTCATCTTTTACTACTTTATCAGCGACCAGCTCTTTGCCCTTCTGCCCCTTGATGACTTTATGCGAAACCTCTCGCCAAGGAGCCAGAGGGCAATATCTCTCTTCTTCTCAAAGCCTGAGACAATTACACCTTTTTTCTCGGGTATCTTGACTCTGGCCCTATTCCAGGGAGCCTATATAGGCGAGATTGTTCGAGCGGGCATAGAGGCCGTTGACCGAGGACAGTGGGAAGCGTCAAGCGCCCTGGGGCTCACTAAATGGACCCAGTTACGCAGCGTCATCCTGCCCCAGGCTGTACGAACAATGCTCCCGACCCTGGCCAATGAGTTTATCAATACTATTAAATGGTCCTCCATCGTCTCCATTATCTCCATCCAGGAACTCACCTTCCAGGGCATGCAGGTAATGGCTTCAAGCCAGGCCACCCTTGAGGTTTGGCTTATTATCACCAGTATGTACCTTATTATCTGCCTCTTTTTATCATATATTGTACATTGTATTGAAAAGCGTATTGCAGACCCAGACCGGATGCAGGGGCTTGCCCTTTAACTCACAAAAGGTAATAGGAACAAGCTATGACCAATCAAGAAGAGAACATTAATGCCCCGTCTCCATTTTCACTTCGAAATGTACGTCTCTTTATTGCCTTTCGAGTATTCTTTAACGCTCGATTCTATTACCCCGTTTTCACTATTCTTTTTCTTGACTACGGCCTCACCATCGAACAATTTGCCCTCCTCAACACAGTTTGGGCCGTAACTATATTTTTCTCCGAGGTGCCATCGGGAGCCCTGGCCGATATTATTGGCCGCAAAAAACTTCTCTTACTCACCTCATGCCTCATGATTGTTGAGCTCTCACTGATCGCCTTTGTTCCCTTGGGAAACTCTAAACTCATATTTGCCGCGTTTCTCCTCAATCGCGTTCTCAGCGGGCTTGCCGAGGCCATGGCCAGTGGTGCAGATGAGGCCCTTACCTACGACACCCTTATGCAAAAAGGCTTGGCCGGCAAATGGCCCAAGGTGCTCAGTGTCCAGATGAGATTTCGCGCAGTTGCCGTTATGATCTCTGTGACCCTTGGTTCAATCGTCTATGATTCTCATGCTATGAACAGAATTCTCCACTTTCTCGGCTCAAGCATAAGCCTGACTCAGGAAACAACCATGCGTTTTCCCATCTACCTTACCCTGATTCTTGGCTTTTTAGCCTTTGCGACGGTATGTATGATGGAAGAGCCACAGGAAACAGCCACCGAGGAACCACTGTGCATCAAACAGGCCTTTTATAAAACAATGCAGGCAGGCAAATGGATAATGGCATGCCCCTTTGCTCTCGCCATCATCATGATCGCCATGTGCTATGACCATAGTCTCCGTATGATCGTCACCATGACCAGTCAATATTTCCGTGTTGTTGGCCTGCCCGACGCAAGTTTTGGTATCATTGGCGCTGCCATGGCGGTGCTTGGCCTGATTACCCCAAGGATTGCAGAGCATATGGTGATCAGCTATAGTGCCAAAAAAAATATTGCTATTACAGGAGCCATAGCCCTTCTTGGCCTCTTTGGTCTGACCAGCTTTTCAATCTTCTATGGTCTCCTGGCAGTTGCCCTTGTCTTTACCGGGCTTACCTTTACCAGCTTCTTTACCAGTCACTACCTCAACAGTATCACCCCCTCGGAAATGCGAGCCACGGTGCTGAGCTTTAAGGGAATGATGTTTAATTTATCCTATGCACTTATTGGTATTTTTTTCGCAGCGCTAATGAAAGCGCAAGAAAGCAAAATCATCAGTAATCAACCGCACCTCGGTAAGCAAATGGTAGAAAATCTCGCCTTCAGAGACTCTATAGGCTACTTTGCCCCCTACCTCTTGATCTTAATGCTCATCGGCTTTATCTTTTTCCGCCAAGGTTTAGGCAATAAGCCTAAGATATATAAAAATAATTTTTAGATCTGTTCTTGAAAATATCACCAAATACACCCATAAAAGGGATCTCATATGCTCAAACGATTTTCTATTTCTCTCGATGATAATTTACTCGAAATTTTTGACCAACACATTGCTGAAAAAGCATACAATAATCGTTCTGAAGCCATCCGCGATCTTATCCGTAAAAACTTTGTCTTAAAGGAGTGGGAGGAGGATCGTGATGTAATGGGAGTAATCAGCCTTATCTACGATCACCATCAATCCCAATTACAAAAAAAAGTTACGGATCTTCAGCACGATTTCCATCACCATATCGTCTCTACCACCCATGTACATATGGATCACGATAATTGCCTTGAAGTCATTATCGTCAAGGGAAGAGCGGGTGATGTTATAGAACTTGCCGACGGACTTGCTGCCTTAAAGGGAGTTCGGGATAGCAACCTGGCAATGAACAGTACAGGAAAATCACTACATTAAGAGAGGACAAAGGTAGAAGAGATGACAAAAGCACAACCAATATCAGTACACGGTGGCCATAGCGGCCAATTTTGTAGTCACGCAGTGGATAGTCTTGAGGATATCGTCTTAAGATACATAGAGCTTGGTTTTCCCTGGGTTGGCATTACCCGAGCACGCCCCTTCAATAAGTGAAGAGCTTCTCTATCCTGATCAAAAAAAACTTGGTCTCACCCCTGAATTTTTATTCAATAGATTTGTTCTCTACATCGAAGAGTGCCGGAGACTTCAGGCCAAATACAGGGACAAAATCAAAATTTCCGTTGCCATGGAGATTGAAACCTACAGTGGTTACGACACCTTTGTCCCCTCTCTTATGGAGCAATTTTCCCCGGAATATCTGGTCGGTTCTGTCCACTTTGTCGATGACATGGGCATTGATTATTCCGCAGAACAGTATAATGCTACTGCTGAAAAAATTGGTGGTATTGACAAAATGTACTGCCACTACTTTGATATTCAATTTGAAATGATGGAGAGACTCCGCCCCTCCGTGGTGGGACATTTTGACCTGGTACGCATTTTTGATAACGACTACCAAAACAGACTGCAAAAACCTGAAATTATGTCCAAAATCGAACGTAATCTCGAATTTATAAAGAAACACGACCTGATCATGGACTTCAACCTGCGGGCATTGACCAAGGGCGCACAAGAGCCCTATATCAGCAAGGCCATCCTTGAACGAGCACGTGAACTGGAGATTGCCGTTGTCCCTGGCGATGATTCCCACGGCGTAAGCCAAGTAGCTAACCACATGAGCAGAGCCATTGAGATCCTCAGTCACCACGGTTTCTCCACCAACTGGCAGAAACCACGTGGAGCTCAAACCGCCTAAGCTTTCATGGAGGGGCGAAATGACAGCTCATTCGCCCTGCCCTTACCCACCCCTACTCAACTCTTATCTCGCCATGGACCTCACAGACCACGCCCTGCACTCGAATACCCCTAATCCCAAAAAAAGATAACCTCTAGCCAAGAATTCATGGGCAGATTAAATTTTGCTAGAATAAAAATAACTCTCTAAGCTACAATAAGAGTACATGCACACCCCTCAGCAATTTTCATAAAAGGAAATAATAATGAAAAAGCTTCTCTACTTAATTTTTGCCGCTCTTCTGCTGATTATAATCGGCTTTGGCGCCCTCTTTTTTCTGATAGATCCCAACCAACTGAAGCCGACAATTGCCGATCAGGTAAAAAAGGCCACCGGCAGGGAACTGGTCATCAGCGGGGATATGAGCTGGAAAATATTCCCCCGCATAGGCTTCTCCCTGGGAGAAACTACTCTGCAAAGCCCTCCCGGCTTTGCAGAGAATTTCGTTCAATTCAGCAATGCAGAACTGGACCTTGCCCTGATGCCACTCCTCTCTCACCGTCTTGAAATAGGCAACATAAACCTCAAAAATGCCCATATCTTCATTCAAACTCTGGCCGATGGCAGATCAAATATGGATGGGATGATAACCGGTAAAAAAGAGGCAGAAGAGAAACAAAGCACCTCCGCAGAGACAGCGGAGAAAGCCCCATGGGACATTATCCTCCAGGGTATATCGCTGACCAATGCCAGTGCAACCATTCGTAATGACAAAACGGGAGACCTTAAGACAATGAGCAAGCTGAATTTTAGTCTTGATCATTTTAGTCCCGGCGAATGGAGCAAGATAAGTTTTTCCCTATCGGCCACGAGCAATGAAATCACCGTAAGCTCTTCAGGGCAGACGGGAATTTTCATAGCGGCGGATCTGGGGGAAGTGAAGCTCAAGAAGCTTCATCTGGAAACTAGTGCCACCACCCCGGAAATACAGATAGAATCCGTCAGGATAGACCTTGATCAATTTACCGTGGGCCAGGATGGCAATCTAACATTTTCCATCAAGGGGAAAAAGAGAGATCTAGACTTTGCCTCTAAAGGAAGCACAAAGATCAAGAGCGACAGGGCCTTTAACCAGCTACAGGTAACAGGCCTACAGGTAGAGACGAACCTTAAAGGAGATGCCCTGCCCAAAAAGAAACTCAATCTCATCCTCAAGGCCGATTCCAACTATAATGTCGAACAAAGCCTCCTCACCATCCCCTCCCTTGAAGCAGACATTGAGCAGATGATCATCAAGGGCAAGGCCTCCTTTAAAGATGGTCGGGTACGACAGATCCGATTCAATATGAGTAGTGAGAGTATCGATATTGATCAGCTACTCGGCATGAATAAGGCCAAACCTGCGGCAAAGCCCAGCCAAACGGGCCCGGAAGTAAAAGCGACCATATCCGATCAGGAACCGGACCTCAGCGCCCTTAAACAGCTTGATCTCATCGGCACTCTTGCCGTAGATAAATTTAAGGCAAGGGGAGTCCATGTCACCGACGTCCTGATCAATCTCAAGATCCAAAAGGGTATTGCCGAAATTTCCTCCCTTGCAGCAAACCTTTATAAGGGTAGCATCAAGGCAAGGGTCAAGATCAACAGCAACAACAGACCTGCCACCTACCTTGCCAAAAAAGAGATAGTGGGGGTAGATGCACGGCCACTGCTCATGGACCTTGCCGACATAAAAATGCTGGAAGGAAAGGCCAAGGTCTCCATAGACGTGGCTGGACGTGGCCTGAGCCAAAAGAAAATCAGAAGTAATATCAAGGGAACAGTAGACCTGCAATTTGCTGACGGTGCCATCCACGGAGTCAACATTCCCAAGATGCTCCGTGAGGCAGCTGCTATCCTCAAGGGAGAAGTCATAACCGAAAAAGAACAGGGCGAGCTAAAAACCGATTTTAGCTCAATGGGCATGACCCTCACCCTGGCAAAGGGAGTGGCAAAAACCAACAACCTCAAACTCATATCACCACTATTCATAGTTAAGGGGGCAGGAGAGACGAACCTGGTGAAAGAAGACCTTAACTTCCTCCTCAAAACAGCCCTGGCCAAAGAGCTACAGGGGCAGGAGGCAGAAGAGCTCCGCTCTCTCCGTGGCCTGGAAATCCCCATCAAGATAACGGGGACTTGGCAGATGCCTAAATTCAGCCTCAGCCTTGAAGAAATAGCCAAAGAAAAGGCCAAGCAGGAGATCAAGCGCGGCCTTGAAGAAATATTTGGTAAGGAAAAAGAGGGCGAGCCCGTAAGCCCTGAGAGGAAAATTTTGCAGAACCTTTTCAACTAACAGCTAAAAATCTGTGCCAACAGCAATCAGGCCCAGCTTATGAAGCTGGGCCTGACCCTGCTTTACCTCTCGCCAGCCCTAATCTCCCCTGAGGGCAAGCTTGCCACTGCCCAAAAAAACAATGGCTAAGGCACCGAAGAGATAAAAGGCCTGAAGTTCAAGATACCATCCTCCATGGGGCGTGAAGGCTAAAAAATCATCCATATGGACGAGACCCACGGCAACGGCCATTTGCACGGTAACAATGAAGGCACCGAGACGGGCCCGGTATCCTAAAATAATCATTATCGGGGCAATAACTTCGCCTAGATACACACCATAGGCAAGGACTGCGGGCAGATCAACTGCAACCAAACTCCTACCTATAAAATCCAGACTATCTGGATTCAGCACCTTACTAAGACCATGAACCAACAACAAGCCACCAAGATTCAAACGCAACAACAGCTTGCCACAGGCATCACAGTAAACTTGTTTAACCATATCAGCTCCTCTTAGTTGAAATGGAATTATCATCAATACCAATACGCTTGCAAAAAGCAGTGCCTCCCCTCAACTATCTCAGCTGCGACAGACAAAAAATATTTTAACCAAGGGCAACATCAAGAATCATCATCACCGAAAATCCGGTCATGGTTGCCATGGTAACAATATCAATGTGTTCATACTTTCTCTGGGACTCCGGAATCAATTCCTCCACCACCACAAAGATCATGGCACCGGCCGCAAAACAGAGGGCATAGGGGAGAACAGGTTGCATCTTCAAGACAAAGAGGGCCCCCAAAACACCGGCAATCGGTTCGACTATACCCGAGGCCTGGCCAAAGAAAAAACTTTTGCCCTTGGACATACCCTCTCTTCTCAGAGGCATGGAAACAGCTGTCCCTTCAGGAAAGTTTTGAATGCCAATACCAATGGCCAGGGCTATGGCCGCGCCGAGGGTCGCCGAAGGCAGGCCAGCCGCCGCAGCACCAAAAGCCACCCCTACGGCCAATCCCTCTGGAATATTATGCAGGGTAATGGCCAGAACAAGCAGGGTACTTCTCTGCCAGGAGGTTTTTATACCTTCACTCTTATTCATGCCCAAACTGGGATGAAGATGAGGCAATAACCTATCCGTTATGCGCATAAATATCCCCCCTCCCATAAAGCCTATGACTGCAGTCAACCATGGGGTTTGCCCTAAATGTTCAGCCATCTCAATGCCAGGGGCAAGCAATGACCAAAAACTTGCAGCAATCATTACCCCGGCAGCAAATCCAAGCATACAGTCCAGCAATTTTTGGTTCACCCTCTTGGTAAAAAAGACCAGAGCCGCCCCGGCAGCCGTCACCGCCCAGGTAAACAGAGTCGCAATAAATGCCTGGCCGACAGGGCTGAATTGCTGAAAAAAATCAACCATCAGATACCTCCTAGGAAATGAAAGTCCCTAAAGTAAATAACATGAGCGGGAAATAAACGTCCGGTGAGAGAGATCTTTTAAAAAAATCTTTTCCCATAGACTAATCAGTTAAAGAATTTTAACACAGAGAGGGGAGATAAAAAAAGCGGTATTCTCAACCAATGAATTTGGTTGAGAATACCGCTCAAGAGAAGCTTTCTTTAATTCTTTCGAGGAATGAGCAAGGAAATCGTTACACAGATAAAGAGCATCATGCAGTAGTAAACATTGCTGACCACGGTGAGGGGAGAAATTTTAAAAATCGATGCCGCCAACAGAATTTGCGCCCCCCAAGGAATAAATCCCTGGCAGATACAGGCAAAGATATCCAAGGTCCCCGCCGCCCGCTTTGGTTCAACCCCATTTTCCTTGGCAATATTTTTCGCCACACTACCTGTAACCAGAATAGAAACGGTATTATTGGCTGTACAGAGATTTGTCAGAAAGGCCAATACCCCGATTCCCGCCTCGGCTATAGCCGTACCGCCCTTACCTGAGGCTACACGCTTAATCCCCGCCGAAACCATTTTTTCCAGGGCAAGAAGACCACCCTGGGCCTTCATTAACTCGCCCAATCCACCAATAAAGATAGAGAGAATAAATATCTCCTGCATTCCGGTAAAACCATTATAGATCTCTTTTACATAGATCAAGAGGGTAAAGTCTGGACTCATCCAAAAACCTGCAGCGCCTGCCAAGATTATTCCAGAGAGCAAGACGGCAAATACATTGACCCCGGAAACAGCCATAACCAGAATAGCAAGATAGGGCAGGGCAAGAAAGAGAGAGTTATCCCCAGCCACCTGAGGAGTAGCAGTACCCTGAGACTGAAAGAGAAGAATAATAATAGTAATAATCGCCGCAGGCAGGGCCACAGCCACATTGACCCGAAACTTATCCTTCATTTCACAGCCCTGGGTTCTGGTGGCGGCAATGGTGGTATCAGAAATAATAGAGAGGTTATCACCAAACATGGCACCACTCATCACAGCACCTGCTGTCAAAGGCAGAGAAAGCCCGGCTTCCCCAGCAATACCGAGGGCAATAGGGGCCAGGGCAGCAATGGTTCCCATGGAGGTACCCATGGCTGTGGAAATAAGAGCACCCACAACAAAAAGTCCCGGCAGCAAGAAGGATGCAGGAATTACTGAAATTGCCAAGCCGACAACGGCATCAACCCCACCCGTTGCCTTGGCAACAGAGCTAAAGCCACCGGCGAGGAGGTAGATCATGCACATAGCCATAATATCACTATGCCCTGCCCCCTGCAGGAATCTCTCCACCGATGCGCCCAATTTTTCCCGAGAGAGAAAAAGTGAGAGAATGATAGCAGGAAGGGCAGCAACAGGTGCAGCTACCTGATAAAAGGCAAAGCTTGTACCCTGACTTTGAAAGTAGATACCACTACCAACAAAGATGGTGAGAAAAAGCCCCAAGGGGAGAAGAGCCCGAAAATGGGGCTGAGAAGAAATATTTTTGTCCACTACGCTACCTCAACATTTTATATAATATGTAGATTCTCCTTTAACAAAACCGACAAGAAGAAATCCTCTATAACAGCTCTTTTCGCATAAGTAAAATATCTTCTTATATCTTTATAACACGCTTTTCGCTAGCAAAAAGACAAGAAAAGGCACACAAAGTCATATCGCCCCCAAAGCGATCTCGCCGAAGAGAACAGTATAAGTAAAAGAGGGAACAATCCTCCCTTAGCAAAGGGCAAGGGACAAGAAGAGATACAAATACCTGTGCTATTGATATTCGCTTCTCTATCGCAAGCAGCCTCCCAGGGAACAAAGAGAGGAGAAGATATCTTGCCAATAGCCAGCGCTAACGAAAAGAGCAGGCTCCCATTTTCAAGTAAGAAAAAAGAGGTCTCCCTGCACCTCCTCTGGCAAAGGGACATTTTGGCAAAAGAATCTGCTAGGCAGGATGAGGATTTACTGCCAGGCTGAGGAGGCTTTACTGTCAGCTGGTGATAGTTGCAGAGCCAGGGGCGCTCCACAGTCCTCTCAAATAGGCTAAAACGGTCCTAGTCAAACGAAGACCGCAAAAAGATACCAATGGTCGCATATCCAGACGAAGGGACCATGAGAGGACATAGGCGGGCAGAAAGAAGATTATTGCCCCCAGAGAGAATGGCATCTAGTAACAGGCACAGGGATGAGCAGGGCCACCCACCATCACTTGACAGAGGCAGAACAAGAGTAGGGGGCGCCTCACCCCATACAAACGGGCGCAAACGGCACAGGAGAAACGGAGAGCAAAAAAGCGACATGGAGTCACGTGGGCAGAAAAGAAGGCTGTGAGAAGGAATGGGCGGGGAGGCAAACGGAGGGCAAAAAAAAAGCTCCAAATCATTTCTGATTTGGAGCTTTCCAGGATCTTGGTGAAGATCCTTTAAATTTGGTGCCGAAGGTCGGGGTCGAACCGACATGGGTTGCCCCACACGACCCTCAATCGTGCGCGTCTACCAATTCCACCACTTCGGCACACAAAATTGTGTGTTCTTTTTGCTGTGAGCTGAACTCATTTTTTACTGCTCACCGTTGCTACGAGGACCTTTATACACAATCAGAAAAGAGCTGTCAACAAAATAAATACTCTTTTATTTCATTTAATCTTCTTTTATAACAAGAGATTAGCAAAGGCATGATTCAAGGTAAAAAAAAAGCTCCAAATCATTTCTGATTTGGAGCTTTCCAGAATCTTGGTGAAGATCCTTTAAATTTGGTGCCGAAGGTCGGGGTCGAACCGACATGGGTTGCCCCACACGACCCTCAATCGTGCGCGTCTACCAATTCCACCACTTCGGCACACAAAATTGTGTGTTTATTCTTTTACAGCAGGTACATCTGATACAGCTGGAGTTGCAACCTTGCTCTCTTGCACCGCCGGCGTAGTAATAACGTTCTCCATCACAGAGCCTGAACCAGACTGAGATGATATAAACGCTAAAGCCATAGATGTCAACATAAAAATAATAGCAATAGCAGTCGTAAGCTTATTAAGCAGTGGCACAGGCCCTTCGGACCCAAAAAGGGATTGACTAGAACCACCACCGCCAAAAGCCGCACCCGCATCAGCACCCTTACCGTGTTGAAGTAAAACAACTCCAATCAGGAAGAGACAAACAACAACATGTGCAATTGTTAGGAGAGTATCCATGTCGTATTACAAACCCTTATTCAAAATTAATTATGCGAGCAAAAGATATACTATCTAAAGCCGCGCCACCTACTAAGGCTCCATCGATATCCTGTTGGGACATCAACTCGTCTACATTGGTTGCTTTAACCGAGCCACCATACAATATACGCAGTCCTTCCGCAATATCTTTTTCATATATTTCTGAAATTAATTGCCGCAGGGCAGCGTGTGTTTCCTGAACCTGCTCCTTGCTTGCCGTGACTCCGGTGCCAATTGCCCAGACAGGTTCATAGGCAAGAACAACCTGTTTCATCTGGGAAGCAGGAACATCTGCAAGTCCCTTACGCACCTGTCTCTCAAGCACGGCCTGGGTATTGCCCGCCTCACGCTCCTCAAGGGTCTCGCCAATACATAAAATGCCCATCAAACCAAAGGCCAGAGCACCCTTTAAGCGTTTGTTAATCACCTCATCACTTTCAAAAAATACCTGGCGACGTTCAGAGTGGCCAACAATTGCACAGCTTGCCCCCGCATCTTGGAGCATAGTGGGAGAAATCTCTCCGGTAAAGGCACCCTTTTCTTCCCAGCAGACATTGTGCGACGAGAGGATAATCTTACTACCCGCAAGGATATGGGAGACTTCGCTTATTATTGTGCAGGGCGGTGCAAGAAGCACCTCTCTATCCGTATAATCCTTACAGGATGCAACAATTTCCGCTGCCAGACGACAACCTTCAAGCACCGTCATATGCATCTTCCAGTTCCCTGCAATCAAAGCCTTTCTCTTCATCTCTTCACCCTGTTATAGTTATTCTATATGGAGCTGGGAGGTTTAACCTATCCCGCACCTCAAAATAGATTAAACCTTAACCTATTGATACCAGTTATGCTTCCAAGGCATCCACCCCAGGTAGGGTTTTCCCCTCCATCAACTGCAAGAAGGCCCCTCCACCGGTGGACATATAGGAGATATTATCTGCCTCGCCTGATTTCTTCACTGCGGCATTAGAATCCCCACCACCAGTGATCGAAAGCGCCTGCGAAGCGGCAACATCACGACAGAGACTCATGGTCCCTCCGGCAAAGGCATCCATCTCAAAAGCGCCCATGGGCCCATTCCAGACGATGGTACCGGCACCCTGCAGGGCCTCTCGAAAGAGAATACTACTTGCCGGGCCGACATCGAGGGCCATCCAACCCTCCGGAACACTATCGGCGGGCACAGTCTTGTGCACCGCATCGGCGGCAAAACGATCTGCAACCACAAAATCAACGGGAAGATAGACCTTCATCCCCCGCTCCCCTGCTGCCTGCAGAAAATTCCTGGCGGTGACAAGCAGGTCATCCTCCACCTTTGAGGCACCAACATCGACGCCCTGACTCATTAAGAAGGTATTGGCCATGGCACCGCCAATAATCATCTTATCGACCTTACCAAGCATATTTTCCAGGGCACCTATCTTAGAGGAGACCTTGGCTCCACCCACCAGGGCCACCAGGGGACGAATGGGGTCATTCATCGATTTATGAAAATAATCTATCTCTGTCTGCAGGAGAAAGCCGGCACATTTTTCAGCTACCCGCTCGGCAACTCCAACCACGGAGGCATGGGCTCGATGAGATACGGCAAAGGCATCATTTACATAGACATCGGCAAGTCCTGCAAGCTTACCGGCAAAGACGGCATCATTTTCCGTTTCTTCGCCGTAAAAACGAAGGTTTTGCAAAAGAAGCACCTCGCCTACGCCAAGGGCTGCCACCTGCGCCTCCACCTCAGCACCAATACAATCCGGAGCAATGCCGACATCTCTGCCTAGCAGACCTGCAAGATGACGGGCTATGGGAGCAAGACTATACTCCTCAACTCGCTTGCCCTTGGGCCTACCCATATGAGAACAGATAATTAAGCGGCCACCCTGTTCAAGCACATAGCGTAGGGTGGGAAGAACCATACGAATACGAATATCGTCGGTTATTCGTTGCTTATCATCCATCGGCACATTAAAATCCACCCGTACCAAGACTCGCTTACCGGCGAGTTCCAATTCACGTAACGACTTCATACGTTTCTCCTTCTATATTGAGAAAAACACTAATTATTAACAACTGTTTTTTTTAAAACCAAGGCATCATCGGCAGGATTCTGATAGTAATTCTTTCGCGTTCCCACCTGCTTAAAACCATTTTTAGCATAGAGACGACAGGCGGGAGTATTATGAGAACGTACCTCTAAAAAAATCTCACAGACATTCTGAGCCTCAAGGTGTGCCAGGGCCTCCTTCAACAACAGCTGCCCCAACCCTTGCCCTCTATGGCTTTTATCAATAGCAATTTTAAGCAGTTCTGCTTCAAAATCAAGCAAGGTCAGAGCGCACCAGCCAACAATCAGATTACCATCCAGCAAAACATATTGAAAACCACGAGGACAATTATATTCTTCGAGCAGGGATGAGGGCGACCAGGGCGAGGGGGATTGTGATTCAATCCTGACAACAGAATCAAGATCTGCAGGAAGCATGGCACGAAACAACATTTTTTTACCTCTAAAGGGCCCTACAGGGGATGCAGAGCCCTTTAAAAATTAGATCATCTTAGCTGCTACCTGCTTAGTAAGATCTCCCAGCATATTGGTATAACTAGCCAACTCATTATCATACCAACCGTAAACCACTGCCTGGGTCACGGGAACATCGAGGAGCGGACTCGCACCATCGACCAGAGAAGCACCTGCGACATTATTCAGGTTCACCTGAATATTGGCGGTACGGGTATGGGTTTCGCTAGCTTCAATGACAGCTGCTGCCACCGGATATCCCATGATATCAGAAGAGACGTTCTGTTCCTCTGAATAACGCAGAAAGTTATTGATCTCGGAATACTCTTTATAGATACCGTTAATCAGATTACGCTTTATCCGCTCTTCCTTATCATCCTGGAGATTAAGGACAAGGATAATCAGTGAACCAGCCGCAGTAGGGACACGGACGGACTCTGCCATAAAACCAATGGAGGCCATCTCGGGAATAACAAGGGCAAGGGCCTTGGCTGCACCGGTTGTGGTCAGAATTATATTATTTAAAATCGATCGGTTTTTACGTAGATCCTGAGCACCGGCACCAGGCAAACGGTCAAGCACCTGCTGGCTGCCCGTTGCGGCATGAACCGTAACCATAGAAGCACTCAGCACCCGGTCAGCACCCAAAGAGTCAAGCAAAGGCTTGATCATATAGGAAAGACAGGTCGTGGTACAGGATGCCGCTGAAATGAGGGAGTGCTGCTGAGGATCATAACTCTCATCGTTAATGCCCGAAACAACCGTTACCGCATCTTCCGGCATAACAAGTCCCTTCGACTTGATCTTAAACGGTGCTGAAAGAACAACCTTTTCAGCGCCGGATTGCATATGACCGCGCAGAGCGCCACGAGCAGAATCAGCATCGGCTGTTGGATCGGTAAAGGCACCCGTACTATCCACAACAAGCTTAACACCATGCTCTTGCCAGCCAATTTCCCGTGGATTTCTCGCATTGCGCAATATTTTAACAGGGACACCATTTATCACCATGGTGCCTGCTGCTTCATTCAGTTCCTCAATTACTCGCCCACCATGACATCCATGCAGATAAGCTGCGAGATTGCCAAAGGTTGAATCACGTTCAATAGAAGAAGCAAGATCGTGGAGGCCACCTCCAACTTCGCGACCAATATTCACCACTACTTCGGAAAAATTTTCATGGGCCACGTGATGCCATAGAGAAAGTTTCCCTATCCTTCCAAGTCCATTGATACCTAATTTCATAGCAGCGTTTCTCCTTTCTTTATAGAATGGAAACATAATTGCAACTGCGCCTGCTGCTTTGCCATAAAGCCCAGTTGTACGATTAACAACACCTACGGTACAGCTAAAAGGCAATCTCAAAAACTACCTACTGTCTTATCAAGAGCATATCACTCAGACCTGTCAGCGTGCCACCCTCTTTAGCACCAAGGCAATTGATATGCAATATAAATTTTACTTATAGAAGAGATACTTATATGGACTTCTCACAAGGACTCACCCCGGCAAGACTCATCAGAAGATATAAACGGTTTTTAGCGGATGTAGAGATCGAAGATGGTACGATCATAACAGTCTACTGCCCCAATACGGGCACCATGCGTACCTGCTCAACACCTAACAGCCCCGTTATGCTCTCCATCTCCGACAACCCCAAGAGAAAATACGCCCACACCCTGGAGATGATCTTTGAAAATCACACTTGGATAGGAGTTAACACAGGGCGGACAAATAGCATCGTCGCAAAGGCCATTCTCAATGGCAGTATAGCTGAATTTTCTGGAGCTACCAAGGTGCAGCGAGAGATAACCGTCTCCAAGGGCAGTCGATTAGACCTCCTTGTAGACCATGCGGATCAAAAAAGCTATATTGAAATTAAAAATTGTTCCATGGCGGAAAATCGAAGGGCAATGTTCCCCGATGCAGTCACTGCCCGCGGCACAAAGCACCTACGAGAGCTTATCAAATTAGTGAAGCAAGGAGAAAATGCCTACATATTCTTTCTTATCCAACGAGAGGACGCCGATTCCTTCTCGCCGGCAACCCACATAGATCCCCTCTACGCCAACACGCTGAAAGAAGCACTGCAACAAGGAGTGCAGGCACTGGCCTACCAGGCAAGCGTCATTCTCCGAGCGCTTCCAATCATCCTCAACGGCAGTAACTCTCCTCACCTGCCACAAAGGTAAGAGTGGCAGCGCCCTTAAGCTTCCAACCATCAAAGGGAGAGTTTGCCCCCCGGGAACGGCCTTCTGCAATAAGGAAGGTATGTTCCAGCTCGGGATCAATTACGGTAACATCTGCAATAGCACCTACCCCCAGTTCACCACCGGCAACGGAAAGTATTTGGGCTGGTACTGAACTCATCAGTTCCACAAGGCGTGATGGAGTAAGAACACCATCACGAACAAGGGCAAGAGAGAGACCAAGAGATGTTTCAAGACCCACTATACCATTTGCCGCATACTCAAAGGTCACCTCTTTCTCAACAATGGAGTGAGGTGCATGATCGGTGGCTATGACATCGAGAGTTCCATCGGCTAAGGCCTGACGAATTGCCTGGCGATGCTCCTCAGTACGTAGAGGCGGATTCATTTTGGCATGGGTGTCATATCCGATCACTGCATCATCGGTCAAAGAGAAGTAATGAGGTGCCGTCTCTGCTGTCACCGGCAAACCACGTTTTTTCGCATCGCGAATAGCAGCCAGAGATTCTATACAGCTCACATGAGCAATATGGAGGCGAGCCCCGGTCAGCCCAGCCAGGGCAATTTCACGCTGAACCATAATCGATTCGGCAACGGCAGGAATACCCTTAAGACCAAGACGAGTCGCAACCAGACCCTCGTTCATGCAGCCTCGCTTACTCAGTGTTGGCTCCTCTGAATGAGAGATAACAAGCATATCATGGCTCTTGGCGTACTCCATGGCCCTGCGCATCAGCTGACTGCTTACCACCGGATTACCATCATCGGTAAGGGCAACAGCACCAGCATGCTTCATATCAGCATATTCAGCGAGACTCTCACCCTTAAGGCCTTCACTCAGCGCCCCAACAGGATAGACACGGGCAGCAGCCCCCTCGCTTTTTTCAAGGATATAACGGGTAACAGATCCGGTATCATTGACAGGATCGGTATTTGGCATACAGGCGACGGCAGTAAAACCACCAGCGGCAGCCGCATCGGTACCGGTTACAATACTCTCCTTATACTCTTCACCCGGATCACGCAGATGCACATGCATGTCTATCAGACCAGGCACCACCCACTTACCGGCAAGATCATAGATCTTTGCATCTTCCGGAACAGTCTCCTGAGGAGCAATGATCTGACCATCTTCCATCCAGATATCCGCATCTTCATCACGACGATTACGCGGATCAATAACCCTGCCACCCTTTAATATAATGATCATAACTAAACTCCCTGCTCCTCACCATTTCTATTGCCACCTGCAACCAGGTAGAGAAGTGCCATACGTACGGCAACACCGTTAGTCACCTGATCAAGGATTACAGAACCCTTTCCATCGGCCACATCGGGATTGAGTTCCACCCCCCGATTCACAGGTCCCGGGTGCATGATGATAACATCATCTGCTGCCCGCTCCAGAAGCTTTTTATTGACCCCATAACAGATGGAATACTCGCGAAGACTCGGAATCAACGGATCATTCTGTCTCTCCTTTTGAATGCGGAGAGCCATGACCACATTAGCATCCTGCACAGCCTCTGCAACAGAACTATAGACCTCCACCCCCATCGCCTCTATCCCCATGGGAATAAAGGTAGCAGGACCGGCAAGGCGAACCGTGGCTCCCATCTTGGTGAAACCAATGATATCAGAGAGAGCAACACGACTATGGGCGATGTCACCAATAATAGTAATAATCAAGCCCTTGATAGAGCCAAAATTATCCCGTACGGTCATCATATCAAGCAGGGCCTGACTTGGATGTTCGTGAGTACCATCACCTGCGTTAATGATAGATGCATCTATATGTTTGGCCAAAATTTGAGCAGCACCAGAACTCGAGTGACGCAGGACAATCGCATCCGGTCGCATCGCCTCAATATTACGAGCTGTATCCACCAGGGTTTCACCCTTGGTGGTAGAACTGGTGGACCCTGAAATATTAAAGGTATCTGCACTCAATCTCTTCCCGGCAACTTCAAAGGAGAGACGCGTCCTGGTCGATGGCTCCAGAAAAAGATTCACCACCGTTTTACCGCGCAGTGTTGGCACCTTTTTTATGGAGCGCTCTGATATTTCTTTAAACGATTGAGCCGTGTCAAGGATATGGACAATATCCTCCGTAGACATCTGCTCAATGCCAAAAATATGTTTATGTGAAAAACAGTATGTGGAATCCATATGCTCTATTTTTATAAGGTGTTTATAAAGATGCCTGTCCCAACAAAAAGACAAACATGACTAATCAACCAACCTACCAATCCGCGCCCATTTTATAGACGTCCACCTATCAAGTGAGAAGAGGGGTTGCTTGATATTCCAAGACCAATAGAGAACAAATGCCTCACCCAGTATGGCCTTTTTATTCACAAATCCCCAAAAACGACTATCATAGCTATTGTCACGATTATCCCCCATGACAAAAATGCTTCCATCCGGCACCAAAATGGGGCCAAGATTATCCCGGGGACTCTCACCACGAGGCAACATTGGAGAGTCAGTCACATAGGCATGGGAATCGTCAACCTTCTTCCCATTAATATAGATGACCTTGTTCTTTATTACAATTTGATCACCAGAAATACCAACAACTCTTTTTATATAATCAATGGAGGGATCTTTAGGAAAACGAAAAACAACAATATCTCCGCGTTCAGGAGTACTTATGGGAATAATGGTTTTTCCAGAGAAAGGCGTTTTTATACCATAAATAAACTTATTGACCAGTAGGTGATCACCAATTTGCAGGGTAGGAAGCATTGAGCCAGACGGAATTTTAAAGGCCTGAACGACAAAAGTCCGGATAAAAAGAGCAAGAATAATGGCTACCACAATAGCTTCCACATATTCTCGCACGACCGATTTACCGTTTATATTTTTCCCCAAAACAAACCCCTTAAAGTGTAGGTATGAGTACCTCTAAATAGAACCGCATACAAATCTTGCCCAAGCTACTGCAATTTTTTTTTTATTACAAGACTGTTATACAGCTCTATTATGCAAAAATATAAAAAAAGAACAAGATCCTAACAATAATCTGGCAGAAGGATAATAAATAAATTAACAGTAATTTACCGATATATCAGAAAACAAAGAAGGCCAATACCCCTCATTTGAGCCCTTGACAAAGGGCTAATTCTATGTCCTAAATAACCTATAAACTTAGTTTCTTAATGAGGTTCATCGTTCGTCACATTTTTTGTGCCTACATGATGCTGTTTTTTTTCACTTAGGATGATTATGCAAATACCATTTCTATCCCGAAATAAGCTTGTTGTCGGCATTGACATCGGCTCTCACTCGGTAAAAATTTGCCAACTCAAAAAAAATGGTAGCAGATATAGTCTGCTCTCCCTAGGCACGGCACTTCTTCCCGAAGGCGCTGTTGATGACGGTATCCTTAATGAACCATCTTTGGTCGGTGAAATAGTAAAAAACCTTCTACAAAATTTACGCATACGGAATAAAAAAATTGGTTTTTCTATCTCTGGCTACTCTGTTATTGTAAAAAAAATTGTTCTCGATGCCATGGAAGATGCCCTGCTAGAAGAACACATCCTGGCTGAAGCTGAACAGTATATCCCCTTTGATCAGGATGATGTCTACCTCGACTTCCAAGATCTTAAGACCAACACAGATCCTCAGGACAGAACAGACATAATGCTAGTAGCGGCTAAAAAGGAGGTCGTCCAGGATTATCTGTTCATGTTTGAAGAACAGGGTCTTACTCCGGTTCTGGTTGATGTTGATGGCTTTGCCTTCGAGAATGCATTTGAGCACGCCCACCCCAACGAAAAAGACGTTGCTCTCGTTAACATAGGTGCAACGACGATGAATATCAATCTTATCTCCAACGGTATTTCCGTTGTAGCAAGAGATATAGCGCTCGGTAGCCAACAGCTCACAGAGAAAATTCAGGATAACCTCGGCATCGAATTCAAAGAAGCCGAAGATATCAAGCTCGGAATAAGTCCTGCCGGGAAAAGCCAGGAACAGATAAGGGAGATATTCAACTCTACCTGTTCCTATTGGGTACTTGAGATTAAAAAATCTATTGATCTTTACCATGCCAACCATCAGGACAGACCACTGCAAAAAATTGTCCTTGCCGGCGGCGGAGCAAAGGTATCTGGTTTTGCCGATTTCCTCTCCCAGGAGACAGGAATTGACGTTAAAATTTTCTCACCCTTTAAGGGTATTGATATTGATGAGAAAAATATCGATCCAGACTATCTCGCAAGTATTGGACCAGAAATGGCAATTGCCACCGGCATTGCTCTTCGAGAATCCGTTATTTAATCACTATGGAATACACTCGGTAGACTTATGCTCAAAATAAACCTTCTGCCAATCAGGCAGCTTAAAAAACGTGCTGAGGCAAAAAAACAGCTCCTTATGATCTTCATAAGTCTCTGTTTTATCATCTTTGCCTGCACCCTCGTTGGCATTCACCAATCGGGCACAATCGTTGATCTGGAAGATTCTATCAGTCGCCTACACAAGGAAAAGAACTCCTATAACCCCATATTGAAAAAGATAGAAAATCTCAAAAAACACAAGGCAGAGCTAGAGCGTAAAACAGCAGTTATCAAAACGCTCCAGCTAGACTCTTCGCTCTCCATGCATGTTTTAGATGAAGTTTCAAACTCTGTGGATAACAAGAGAATGTGGATCAACTCTCTCGACCAAAATGGTGGCTCACTACGAATTTCAGGAATTGCCCTCGACAACAGGACCATTTCTGACTTCATGAATACCCTAAAGAGCTCCCCCTTTATCAGAGAAGTCAACTTAACAGGCACCTCCATGCAACAGGTTTCCGGCAGAAACCTTAAGAAGTTCTCTCTTACATGCGCTGTTTCTGTTCCTCAGCAGAAAGTAGCACAGGTAAAAAAGTCATAAAGGTTGCCCAGAGATACTATGAATATTAACTCAACATCACTCACATCTTTTCTCGACAAAAAATATATCCCTCTGCAGCCCAGGGTGAAAATAGCTATAGCTGTGGCCATCCTTACCATCCCCCTATTGGCCTTTATCTTCCTCTACTCCCTGCCCAACAATGAGAAAATCACTCGTCTGCAACAACAAGAAAAAAATACTCAGCAGACAGTGACGGTGGCAAAGAATAAGGCTGCCAACCTGGCAAAATTTCAAAAAGAGGTCGAGGCAACTACCCTGGACTTTGAGACACAAGCAGCCCTTCTGCCAAAAGAGAAGGAGATCCCAAAACTCCTCAAAGATATTTCAGCTCTTGGTAGCAACACGGGCCTCGATTTTATCTCTTTTAAACCGCTGGCCAACAGGCCAAAAGACTTTTATGCTGAAATCCCCATATCCATTCAGGTACGTGGACCTTATCATAATGTTGGTTCTTTCTTTGATCAGATAAACAAGTTAGAAAGAATTGTTTCTGTAAAAAGCGTAAAGATGACTTCCCCAAAAAAAGAAGATGGAGAAATGCTCTTAACCTCAAACTGCCAACTGGTAACCTACCAATTCACCAATATTGAGTTACCTAAAAAGCAAAAAAAGTAAGCATAACACTATGAGAATACTCTCTTATAAAAAAAAATCACCGAAGGCTAAAGGCATATACTATCTTCTACCCACCGGTATATTATTAGCACAGACATGCCTTGCCAGCATAGCTCCCTCTTCTCTCGAAACGGCAGCAGATTCTTTTTTAAAAGATCAGGCCAGCTTCGAATATCAAATGGAAAACAGGCAGGATCCCTTTCTTCCCTTTATCAAGGAACAACAGGCCAGTACCCAAGCTAACATGGATGAAATTGTTGACTCGGAAGAGACCTTATTTGGAATGAGGCTGTTTGAGCCGGATCAACTCAAGCTGGTCGCCATCCTGGCAACACCTGAAAAAAAGGTAGCAATGGTTCAGGATCTTATAGGACAGGGATTTACCATAGAGACCGGCACTCTTATTGGCAAACGTGGCGTCGTCAAAGATATCACTGCTAAATCAATAATTATTGAAGAAACAGCCACAAACAGAGCTGGAAAGAAAAAAATAACTCAAATTATTATGGCATTAAAGTCAGAAGGAGAAGAGTAAGCAATGTACAAAAAACATAACACACGACATATCTTTGTGTTCTTTTGCGTCCTGTTTGCCCTGACAGCAGCCAATTCCCTCTTTGCTGCCACTGCAACAGACTTCAGCATCGACCAGGCTGATGCCAGCATCGACCATGAAACACTATCGCTTCTCCTCATGGGCAAGAGCACCCCGGTCTACACAGTTACAGAGAGATTTTCTCCCTTTCGAGTTGTTATCGATATCGCCAATGCCACCTTCAGTGGAGATATTACTCCAGATAAAATTCTTCCAAAAAATAAATTTGTTACGCTCAAGGTGACTGACCATAGGGCAGGTAACACAGCAGCAACCCGCTTGGAATTCACTCTAGATAACAGCCACAACTACCGGGTCATAAATCGTCCCAACGGTTTAAAAATTACCTTTGCCCCCATAAAAAACGAGCTGGCAAAAGAACTGACCAGAATAACTGCATTTCAAGTCATAACAGCAAGCAAAACGACAACTATCAAGATCGTCGCCAATAACAAAATCACAGATTACCAGGTAGACACCCTGAAAAAGTCAGCAGGAAAACCACCAAGAATGTATATCGATATTAACGAGGTGGATATCAGCCAACTTATACGGACAAAAGAGATAGGCACCTCCGTTGCGACAGTTCAGGCCGTACCCAGAGGCAATGGGGTACGAATTATTTTTGATTCTTCCTCCGAAACACTTTTTCACTACAGCATCCAATCAAGCCTCGAAGGGCTCAATGTAATTATTAATGAAAACAGCCAACCCCACCAGCAGTCAACGGATAACACCCTTAAAAGTCTCATAGATTCTTCAGAAAGACTTGCCAACAGTGCAGGCGTATCCCTACAAAATGGCAAAAGCCCAACAAAACCCAATAAGCTCCAATCTGTATTTGCAGGCTACGACCGCGAACGTATCAGCGTTGATTTTTTTAAGATCGACCTGCACAATGTATTCAGACTCCTCAGAGAGGTTTCCGGGCAAAATATTATTGTTGATGAGAGTGTCACCGGCTCCCTCACCCTGGCGCTTAAAGATGTACCCTGGGACTTTGCCCTTGATATTATACTCAATCTCAAAGATCTTGAAAAAGAAGAACGATTTAACACCATTGTGATCTATGCCAAAAATAAGGCCTTTGTCTGGCCAAATCAATCTGTTGGCAGCCTCACCATCGAAGAGTCGCCCGAGATCATTGCCCACGAAGAGTTAATCATCGAGCAGGCTGCCCAACAGCCTAAAGAAATTCTTCAAGCCAAGGAATTTTTAGCCCAGGCGCGCAAGGCTGAGAAAAAGGAACAATTTGAAATAGCGGTAGAACTCTATAATCAGGCCCTGAATCTCTGGCCGGAAAACACACAAATAGCCAGCAGAATTGCCACAATATACCTTGTTGATCTTGGCATGAATGCCAAGGCTCTCTACTACGCCCAAAAGGCACTGGCAATCAATGCAAGCGACAGCAGAGCCGCTCTCTATGCTGCCATCAGCTCGGCCAATATGGGTCGCGTAACTCAGGCTTCTGAATTTTTCAGGCAAAGCATCAGTGGCACCCCCCCAGCACAAGAGGCTCTGGCCAGCTTTGCCGCATTCAGCGAAAACAACAACAACAACAGAGCAGCCCTTATTCTCCTCAAAAAACTCCAAGAAGAATACGGCGAGACCCTCGATAACATGATTGCCATTGGCCGAATTTATGACAAGCAAGGTCAGTACCAAAAGGCAAACAAACAGTATAATGCCATATTAAACTCTGGCTTTCAGTTGCGACCATCACTCAAAAAATATATTACAGAAAGATTACAGGCACAACTCAACTAGCATCTTATGAGTCATAACTTTCAACATAAACTTTGCATTCCAAGAGGTTTTTATGAAGTCTATAAAAAATATTTTTCTCTCCGGTAGCCTCTTGCTACTTATCTTAACAGTCTCTGCCTGTGGCGTCAGCAAGCCTGTTCAGCCCACAACTGGAGAGAAATCTCAGCAGGCTATTGAGACGGCAGATATTAGCCCGACACCGACGAAGATAATCCCCTCAAGACCGAAACCACTACCGGTGCAGTATCAAACACCCCGGTATAAAGTTGACCAGGAAGAGTTCGGCAAAGAATTTTCAGAAGAGGCCACCTCGGTGAAGGTTGGTGCCACCATCCGTTCAAGCCGTGGCCCTCAACCCCTTGCCGATATCATCAAGCGCCTGGCAAGCCTGAAAGATATGAATGTTTCCTGGGCAAGTGATGTCAACCGTGATGTCCTCGTCGATGTAGATATCCAGGCAGGCGACGATTTTTATGAGTCCCTTGATAACCTGTTGCGCCAGGTAGATTACTTCCATGAAATACAAAATAATACTATCATTGTCCGCTATAAGGAGACCCGTCAGTTTCATGTTGCCATGCCATTTATCAAAAGTGCCTACAATACCGCAACGGGTGGGAATATGCTGGGCAACAACGAGGAGTCAGAGAATATCAATGGTACCGTGGAAATAAGAAGTGAGGATAATGCCTTTGATATCTGGGATAATATCCAGGGCAACATGGATGCCATCCTCCAGACCTGGAGGACCAATACCATTGCAGGGGCGACTGCCGACGATCTGGCAGATCCTGACGCTAACCCTGAGGCAGAAGAGCAGAGTCCCACGGCAACCAGAAGGTACGCTGCAGGTGGGGCCATGTATATCATTGATAAACCCATCGGTCTCATCACGGTTTCAGCACCTCGAAATGTCCTGGACAGACTTGATGCCTATTTTTTCAGCCTTAAGAAAGAGCTCTATAAACAGATCGCCATCGATGCCAAAATCATTGAGGTTACCCTCAGCGACGCCTCAAGTATCGGTATTGACTGGTCAAATGTCCTAGGAGGAGATGGGTTTAAATTGGGAGGAAAAGTTAATTATGGCGATGCGACAGACGCTATCTTTCACAATGGTTCAGGCTTCCTTGACACCATCACATTAGAGTCCACCGATTTTCATGTGTTAATAAAAGCCCTGAACGAACAGGGCGACACCAAGGTGCTCTCCAACCCCAAACTCAGCGTCATGAACGGCCAGCCAGCCCTGATCTCCGTGGGCAGAAGCATCACCTATATCAGCGAGATTGAAGCCGATAGAGATACAAGTAGCATCGGCACCAGCACCATCACCTATACTACAGAAACCGACAGCCTCCTCTCAGGTCTGGGTCTTGGTATCACGGCCACCGTCCTCGATGACAGTGAGATCATCATGAACCTGGTCCCCGTCACCTCGGAACTTGTTCCCTTCAAAGACGGAGAGGAAATAGAATATAGACAGGTAGGCGATGATGGTGCCTCCGTGGGCCTTCCCGTACTCAATGTCCGAGAGATGAGCACCACGGTACGAGTCAAGGATGGTGAGACCCTGATCATAGGCGGACTTATCTCCGAGTCGAATAGCACTACAGGTTCTTCGGTACCCATCCTCGGCAGCATCCCCGGACTCAAATACCTTTTTGGCTATGAGGGAAAATCAAAACAGAAAAAGGAGCTGGTTATTCTTATCCAGCCACGAATTATATAGGGCATTAACAAGGTCAGCCATTTCATTAATTATAAATAGGGGAATATCTCATGTTAACTAGGTTGCAACTTCTTTGCATCGGTTTTGCTATGCTACTGGTAACGGGCTGCGGTCAAACCGTAACAGAAAAAGTCAGCCTCACCCCAACAGCTCCTTATAATGCAGTTGGTAAAGGAAAGACCGTCGTCATCCTGCCCTTTGCAGACTATGCTGACAGTAGTGTTGACTCCGCCAGAAGAAGAGACATCGCAGTAACCGAGGCCATCACCGATATGTTGGTGCTCAATGGATTTGCCCTGCCCGTACAGGATGACGTACTCTCCTATCTGCAAAAGAGAGGGATTATTACCTCTGTCCAGCAACAAGCCTCCCTGCAGAGAGAGATCGACACAGATACCTGGTCACAACAGATGGAAGACATCTTCCGTGCTGAAATTTCACAACAGAACAAGATGAACCGCAAAACCTCAGGACTTGACCCCAAAGCAATTGCCAGGATCGGCAAAACCTTTGGCGCAGACTATATTATGCGTGGCCGGATCATCGAATACAAAAAACGCGCCGATGCCTCATGGGCGCCCTGGAAAAGAGGCCTTTTGCCATTCTTTGGTGAAGGTGCCAGCAGAATACTCTTGGGTTTTGCAGACTCCGATTCCTACGACGGCCAGAGCGCATTTGCTGAAGGCACACGGGTAGATGGCATGGTGGAACTTCGCATCTGGGTACAAGAGGCGGTGACAGGCGATGTGGTATGGACCAATCATACCAATATCGAAACTGGGCGAAGATCTTTCTTCGCTGACCCACAGCACGATGCCCTATTCAGCAAGGCAGTACAGCGTAATGCCTGCCTCCTGATACATGATTTCGCCAGAAACGGCATTCAATAATCTCTCATTTCTTGAACAAAAAAAGATAAAAAAAAGGCCCTCTCGAAAACGAGAGGGCCTTTTTTTTACCACCTTACTCACTGCTAGTTTGCTGTCTGCTCCTGCTCCTGCTTCTTGGCACCCTGAAAGAGGGCCATGAAGTTTACTGGCTCCATCAAAAATGGGGCAAAACCACCGTCTACAGAAACCTGGCTGGCAATTTGTCTGGTAAATGGAAAGAGAAGGGTCGGGCAATCCACGGCAAGAACCATGGCCAAATGCTCTTCCGGAATATTTCTCACCCAGAAAATTGCCGCATGCTCAAGTTCAAGGATAAAAAGGGTCTTGGCACCATCGTCGGCAGTTACCTTGGCGTTAATCTCAAGGCTTACTTCCCAATGATCATCATCAACCTTCTTATTATTGAGCTGAAGATTAAGTTCTACCTTAGGCTCTGACCCGCCATCCAAAAATACCGCAGGTGCGCTTGGGCTTTCAAAACTGAGATCTTTGGTATACATCTTCTGCATACGGAACTCTGGGTGCGCAGCTTGCTTCTCATTGGTCTCTGCCATTGGACAATCCTCTTATAAAAAATTTATATTAAACTACAAAATCACCTGCAAAAAATAGCCTCTCATATAAACGCACTTTTCCTGGACAAGCAAGCCTTTCTCATACATTTTTAGGGGATAAGAGGCAAAATCAGAGGACATGACGGAGAAATCTGCCAGTGTGGGAGGCAGCAACCGTGCACACATCCTCCGGCCTTCCCTGAGCAATAATCTCTCCGCCACCATCACCACCCTCCGGACCGACATCAATAAGCCAATCTGCGGTTTTCACCACATCCAGGTTATGCTCTATCACAACCACCGTATTTCCTGCCTCTACCAATCTATTCAAAACATGGAGCAGATGCTGAATATCTGCCGGATGAAGACCTGTGGTCGGCTCATCGAGAATATAAAGGGCTTTGCCCGTGGATCGTCCCGACAGTTCACGGGAGAGTTTCACTCGCTGGGCCTCTCCACCGGAGAGAGTCACAGAAGATTGCCCCAGGGAAATATAGGAGAGGCCCACATCAAAGAGGGTCTGTAAACGTCTTTTAATAAGGGGCACATTTTGAAAGAACTCCAGAGCCTCCTCCACCTTCATGGCAAGCACCTCATGGATATTTTTGCCACGGTACTCTATCTCAAGGGTTTCACTATTATAACGACGGCCCTTACATGTTTCACAGACTACATAGACATCGGGCAGGAAGTGCATGGAGATTCGATTTACCCCCTCACCATCACAGGCCTCGCAACGACCACCCTTGATATTAAAACTAAAACGCCCAGGCTTATAGCCACGGGCCCGGGCCTCTGGCAAAGAGGCAAAAAGCTCCCGAATAGGGGTAAAGACACCGGTATAGGTTGCAGGATTAGATCGTGGCGTTCGGCCGATGGGGCTCTGATCAATATCAACAATTTTATCTATCAGATCCAGGCCGCTCACCTCTGTCCCTCCCTGCTGAAAGCTCGCCATCCTCTTCACCAGACCCGCATGGGCATAGCGATAAAGAGTCTCCATCACCAGTGAACTCTTGCCGGATCCTGAAACACCGGTAACACAGGTCATCACCCCAAGAGGAAAGGAGACATTCACCTTCTTCAGATTATTCTCAATGCCATTTTTCACCCTGAGATTCCTCTTCTTGGCCTTAGAGACAGGTCGGCGTTTAGCCGGTACGGCAATCTCTTTACGCCCGGAGAGATAGGCCCCGGTAATGGATTTTTCATCCTCCAGCAGGCCTTGAACGGAACCATTATAGACAACCTCACCACCATGCACTCCGGCACCGAGCCCCATATCCAACACATGGTCGGCAGCCAAAATAGTCTCGGTATCATGCTCCACCACCAAGACGCTATTACCCAGATCACGTAGCTCCACCAGGGTCTTGATAAGCTTCTCATTATCCCTCTGGTGCAGACCGATACTTGGTTCATCAAGAATATAGAGCACCCCGGCAAGACGGGAACCTATCTGCGATGCCAGACGAATACGCTGCGCCTCTCCACCGGAGAGGGTTCCAGCACGCCGGGACAGGGAGAGATAGCCCAGACCAACATCGGCCAAGAAGGAGAGTCTATCGGCAATTTCCTTCAAAATAGGACCACCGATCTTCTCTTCCCGTTCGGTGAATGAGACTTGGGCCAACTCCCGGCGTAGCTGCTCAATGGAAAAGCCGACAAGATCGTATATCGACCAGGGCCCCACCTTAACGGCCAAGGCCGTAGGCTTCAGGCGTGCGCCCCCACAGGTCGGGCAGACCTGTTCGTTCATATACTTACCGAGCTCTTCCCGGATCATGGGAGACTGGGTCTCATGGAAACGACGATTCAGCTGGGGAATAATCCCCTCAAAGGGCTTTTCCGAGGTCATCTTCCTTCGGCCCTTCTGGTAATGAAAGATAATCTCCTCAGCGCCCGAGCCATGGAGCAGTATCTCCTGAATTCGAACGGGTAGACCCTCAAAGGGCGTCGTCAAAGAGAAATGATAATGCCTGGCCAGAGAGGTGAGAATATGGCCCGTATAGGACATCTCCTCACGCCAGGCCCAAGGAGCAAGTGTCCCCTCGACGATGCTCTTGGCAGGATCAGGGACCACCAGAGCAGGGTCAAAGAACTGCTTCACCCCAAGTCCACCGCAATCGGAACAGGCACCCAAGGGATTATTAAAGGAAAAGAGCTGAGTAGAAAGAGGCGGCATAGAAATACCGCAGTGATGACAGGCGGCATGCTCGCTAAAAAGCTCAAGGGAGTTATCCTCAGGATAGAGGACTGCCAAAAAACCCTCGGTAAGCCTCACTGCGGTGCTGATAGAATCAGACAGTCGCCTGCCAACGCCCTCTTTCAGCACTATTCTATCCACCACCACCTCGATGGAGTGCTTATGATTTTTATCCAGCTCAAGGTCCTCATCGGCATGAACAATATCGCCATCAACCCGGATACGGACAAAGCCCTCCTTGCGTATCTGGGCCAAAAGCTTTTCATGTCGTCCCTTACGCTCTGTTACCAGAGGAGCAAGCAAAACGACCTTGGTGCCCGCAGGCTTTGCCAATAATATATTAACCATATCCTCTATGGACTGGGACTGGATCTCTTCTCCACACTGGTGACAGTGAGGACGACCACAACGGGCAAAGAGCAGACGCAGATGATCATAGATCTCCGTTACCGTCCCTACGGTCGAACGAGGATTATTGTTGGTTGTCTTCTGCTCAATGGAAACGGCTGGCGATAAGCCCTCAAGAGAATCAACGTCGGGTTTATCCATCTGCCCTAGAAACTGACGGGCATAGGTGGAGAGAGACTCAACATAACGACGCTGCCCCTCCGCATAGAGGGTATCAAAGGCGAGGCTTGATTTACCGGAACCAGAAAGACCAGTAAATACAACGAATTTATTACGCGGAATATCAACATCTACATTCTTCAAATTATGCATCCGCGCACCCCGAATGCTTAATATTTGCGGTTCCATATAAGCCCTCTACTCCTGCTACTGACAGTAGTATCTTTCATATCTTTTTACAGACGACAGCCCTGAAGAGTAACACCTCCCCTGAACCCCTGATGATCAACCCTTTAATACATCTATCCATCACCACAACCAGCCCAGCCTGTCTAGCCTCTGCAGCGGCCACCTCATGACGTATCCCCTCTTGCATCCAGACAGCACGGGCGCCAAGGGCTATGGCCCCCTGAACAATCGGCGGCACCGCCTCTGCTCGACGAAAGATATTAACGATATCTATTTTGTCAGGAATCTCCAACAGGGAGGCATAACACCTCCTCCCCAGGATTTCTGTTTGCCCAGGATTAACGGGAATAACGGTAAATCCCTCGCCTATGAGATAGCGGGCAACCATATTACTTGGTCGCTGCTCCTTGGGCGAAAGACCTACCATGGCAATAGTTCTGGCTGTTTTTAATAACTCTTTGCGTATGGCTACTGTTGTATCAATAAGCATTGTATCCTCAAGTGGTTAGAGTTTTAAGTTACCATAGGGACCAATAACAAGCTTAGATAATGAGAACTATTCCCACCTTTGTCAAGTGTCACCTCCACCCAGACACAGACATGGAGACGTTTCACGGCAGGGCAAATTGTTGCAATTTGGGCTAGAAGAGATTCTTTTCCCAGGCTTAAAAACAATAGAATAAATTTCTATTTCTCTTTGTCCCTTATCGTATTTTCTCGCCTTGTTGTTCTTGCGTCACTATGCCGAAAGTTATATACTAGCGAATTTGAAATATTGTTATCAGGAAACCCAACTTTGAGTTCTTAAGCAGGGAACTCAAGCATAAAATACAGAGGCATAAAAATGAATTTCCAAAATATTATTTTTGAACTTAACAACTATTGGGCCGAGCAGGGTTGTGTTGTCCAACAACCCTATGACATGGAAGTGGGTGCCGGAACATTTCACCCAGCCACCCTACTGCGTTCACTGGGGCCAGAACCATGGAAGGCGGCATACGCTCAGCCATCAAGACGGCCAACAGATGGACGCTACGGCGAAAACCCAAACAGGTTGCAACATTACTACCAGTATCAGGTAGTGATGAAGCCATCGCCACTCAATATCCAAGAACTGTACCTTGGTAGCCTCAAACGCTTTGGCCTCAACCTTCTCGAACACGACATCCGTTTTGTTGAAGATGACTGGGAATCACCGACCCTTGGTGCCTCCGGACTCGGTTGGGAAATTTGGCTCGACGGCATGGAAATTTCCCAATTTACCTATTTCCAACAGGCAGGCTCCATCGATCTCACGCCCACCACGGTCGAGATCACCTATGGACTTGAACGCATAGCCATGTATCTACAGGGCGTAGAAAGCGTCTACGACATTGCCTGGAACGACGAGGTCACCTATGGGGAGATCTTTCATCAGGCCGAGGTTGAGTTCTCTACCTTCAACTTTGAAGAGGCTAACGTAGAAAAGCTGACTGACTTCTTCAACTCCTTTGAAGAAGAGGCACATAAGCTCATTGCCAAGAAACTTATTCTTCCCGCCTACGATTACTGCCTCAAATGCTCACACACCTTCAATCTACTGGATGCCAGAAAGGCAATCAGTGTAACAGAACGCACCCGCTATATTGGCAGAATTCGTAACATCGCCCGAGGCGTTGCCGAACAGTACGTCATTCAGCGTGCGGAGCTTGGTCATCCACTGATCAAAAACAAATAGGGCCGTAGAGATATCCCCTCAAGAGAGGGGATATCAGCATTACCAATCCCTGATAATTGACCCCGCAAGCACTCTTCATTCTTCACGAATTCAGGCTTATAGTTCTTCATAAGCATTCGTGTCTGTCCTAGCCATTCATCCTTTGAGGTCACGATAAAAAACGGTTGATTAGGCAGGTGCCTTATGATGAAGTAATGGGCATTGGTGGTAATTAATATATCATCGATGACTTCATTTTCAGCAAGAAGACTCATCGCCTTCTCATTTGATTTTACAATAAAGACAAGACAGGCGGAGGCCATTTGCGCCACAAGTCCCTGGAGTTTATTGATCAAGCTCAACAAAAAGCAACCCTAACAAAAGAAAAGAATACCACTCTATCTGACTAATGTGAATTAGATATTTCTTGAAGCCCCTCAAACAAAACCATATCTCATAGTTAGGAACGTTCATGCCTGAAAAAACAGCTCGCCCCCTACTCATCTACCTCTACTTAACTCTCACCATGTTTTTTTGGGCAGGTACATTCGTCGCAGGCAGAATCCTAGGGCAGAACCTACCTCCGAGTGTAGCCGGTTTTCTTCGTTTTTTTGTTGCCTCTAGCAGTCTTTTTCTCGTCCTTAGGATAAAATTCGGAGCCATACCACGACCGGAAAAAGAACAACTACTCCCCCTCCTCCTCCTTGGTTTCACAGGTATCTTTGCCTACAACATCTTCTTTTTCAAAGGATTACAGCATATCGAAGCTGGCAGAGCCGCCCTCTTTATCGCAGCCACGCCACTGATGATTACCATTACCGCAACCCTTTTCCTCAAGGAGAGACTCTCCTTGAAGGGATTTCTGGGCGTACTCCTCTCCTTTACCGGAGCCGTGATAGTAATCAGCAATGGACACCCAGAAAAAGTACTGCAGGGAGGCTTTGGCATAGGCGAGCAGTCCCTGCTTGGCTGTGCAGCAAGCTGGGCAGCCTACACCCTGGCCAGCCGTAAGGTATTAATCTCCATGTCACCTCTTTCAGCAGTCTGCTTCTCATGCATGTTGGGAACAGCAATGCTCTTCCCCTTTGCCATAGGCGATGGTCTCTTTACCCTTATGCCACAGATTACGGACCTAGGCTGGATCTGCGTACTCTATATGGGGGTCGGCGGCACAGCCCTTGGCTTTTGTTGGTACTACAAGGCCCTGAAAGCAATCGGCACGACCAAGACATCAATATTTCTCAACCTTGTCCCTATCTTCACCCTGATTCTGGGCCATTTCATTCTCGGAGAATATGTCAACATCTCTGTACTTGCAGGCGGACTGCTGGTCTTAACAGGTGTAACAATTACCAATTTTCAAAAAGATAATTAACTATGCGAGCTGTCATTCAACGAAGTAAAGAGGCCTCGGTCACCGTAGCAAATAATATTGTCGGCGAAATAGAGCATGGCCTTGTGGTTTTTCTCGGCGTGCAGGCAAGCGACACGGAAAAAGAGATCAAATGGATGGCAGAGAAAATACGCCATCTGCGTATTTTTGAAGACGATGAAGGAAAAATGAACCATTCATTACAAGACAGGGGGGGAAAGATGCTTATTGTCTCCCAATTCACCCTCTATGGTGACTGTCGAAAAGGTAGGCGCCCCAGTTACTCCCAGGCCGCCAACCCCGAATTTGCCAAAAGGATTTACGACCTCTTTATAGAAGAGGTCAAAAAGAGCGGTTTAGAGGTGGCGACGGGAATATTCCAGGCTGACATGGATGTACAACTCATAAATGATGGTCCTGTTACCATGCTACTCGATTCAGAAAAGATCTTCTAACAGCTACAGACCCATATTTTTCTCTCAACCTCAGAAATCACAAAGAGCAAATGACCTATATTAATGGAAAAGAGTACTTTCAGTTCATCCTAAAGAAGAAGCTTTTTATCGCCGAAATAAACTCCACCGTTTATCTCTTTGAACATAGCCGCCTGGGATGCCCCGTTGTTGCCATAAAAAACGATGACCACAATAAAACCTTCTCTGCGGCCTTCAACACCATCCCTACCGATTCAACGGGCGTTGCCCACATCCTTGAGCACTCCGTCCTGATGGGTTCTGAAAAGTACCCGGTAAAGGATGTCTTTGGCGAGATACATAAGGGCGGGCTCATGACCTTTCTCAATGCCATGACGGGATCAGACATCACCTATTACCCCTTTGCCACCAGAAATATCAAAGAATATTTCAGCATAATGGATGTCTACTGTGACGTGGTATTTAAGCCACTCCTCGATCCAGCAACCTTCGAGCAGGAAGGTTGGCACTATCATCAAGAGGCAGAGGATGCCCCCCTGGAATTTCAAGGCGTGGTCTATAATGAGATGAAGGGTGCCTTTTCAGATCCTATTCGCCATATTTTCCACAATATATACGGTGGACTTATGCCCGACTCCACCTACGCCCACGAGTCAGGCGGAGACCCCAGAAACATCCCCGATCTCAGCTACCAGGAGTTCTGCGATTTCCACAGCCAGCACTACCATGCCAGCAATGGTATGTATTTTTTCTATGGAGATGCCCCCCTGGAAGAAGAGCTCCAATATCTCGAGAAAAAATTTGACGCCCACTTTCCAGAAAAGGGTGAAAAAGCGGTAGTCATAGAAGGCCCGGGAATTAAGTCCCCTGTTTCCATTCACAAAACCTATGCGGTGGATTCCACTGACACAAAAGAGAAGACCTTTATTGCCGTTGGCACCAACATAGCCAAGGTCACCGAACGAGAAAAGAATACCGCCTTCCAAATTATCGCCAATATCCTCTTTAACTCAGATGCCTCTCCTCTAAAAAATCGTATTGTCTCAAGTGGACTCTGTAAGGATTTTGGCGGACTCTACATGGCATCATCCTCCTACCAGACCTTTATGCTCAGCTATTTGGTGGGAAGTGAAGCGGAACATCAAGAAGAATTCGTCCGGATCTACCAAGAGGCACTGCAGGATATGGTAGAGAATGGGCTTGACCACGAACTGGTGCTCTCTGAGCTCAATAAATTTGAATTTGACTATCGAGAAGATTCGAGCAAGGCACAACGAGGACTGGACCTTATCGGCAAGGTTATGCCCGCTCTAAAATATGGAATGGACCCCTTTGCCTGCCTGGAAAACGAGTCAATGCTACAGGACCTGCGCAAAAAGGCCTTGGAAGAGGGTTATTTTGAGCAGCTTATCAAAGAATTCCTCCTCGATAACCCTGCCACGGTCACCCTCAGCCTAAGCCCCGACCCCCAAAAACAGCTCAGCACCAAGGCTGAAGAGGAGGCGCGCCTACAGAGCTACGACCAACAACTGAGCGAGACTGAAAAGGTACAGCGCATTGCCCGCACCCAAGAGCTGATGCAAGAGCAGCAGGAAGCCAATAGCGTTGAAAATTTGGCCCTCTTACCAAGTTTGACCCTTAAGGATCTCTCAACATCCTTTGATTTCCACCAGGCAAGTACCGTTAAGGTGGCAGATAAAGATGTTTTAATCAGTGATCTTGACACCAACCACATCGCCTATATAGATCTGGGCTTTGATTTTTCCGCCATCCCAGCTCACCTCCTCCCTTGGTTCGATATCTTTGGCACCATTATCACCGAAATAGGTACCGAGCAGCTCAACTATATGTCCTTTGCCAAGGAGGTTGCAACCAGCACAGGTGGTTTCTCCTTCTCTGCAAGCGTCTATGGCAACATCGACCGGGAGAAGACCCCACGTCCCATCGCCTGGTTTCACCTAAAATGCTTGCCGGACTATCTGGAAAGGGCAGTAAGCCTTATCAGCTCCCTACTCAGCAAACCATCCTTTGCCGACCGGGCTCGAATTCAGGAGATTGTCGGCCGGGAATTTGCCTGGACTGATCACTCCGCCCAGAGCGAAGGATATGGCCTTGCCGCCGGACGAGCTGAGGCACAGCTCAGTATAGGCGGAGCTTACCGGGAAATGTATGGTGGGATCACCGCCTATCGAGCCCTGAAAGACCTTGCTCTGAACTATGAGCAAAGAGAAGAGACCTTTCTGGCAGGACTAGAGGAGATAGCGCATCTCCTTCTCAATCAACAGAACCTGCAAATAGGCATCACGGCAAACAGACCGCAGATAGAGCACTTCCTAAAACTCTGCCCGGCTCTTATCAAGAGCCTCCCTACACACAGAGTCAGCCGCCAGAAACCGCCAGTAATGAACCTGGCAAAGCATGAGGCATTTATTACCTCGGCAGAGGTTGTCTTTGCCATCCAGGGGGCAAACCTCTTCCCTCAGGGCAGCGGTTACAACGGCCACTTCGAGGTGCTTAAAACCTATTTTTCCAGGGATTATCTGTGGAATACAGTACGGCAAATGGGTGGAGCCTACGGCTGTTTTATCCAGTTCAGTCAGCTCAATGGCAATATGCTCTTTGTCAGCTACCGTGATCCACAGGTTGCTAAAACCTACGATGCCTATAACAGGGTCGCCGAGGTAACCAAAAACCTCTCCCTGCCACGCGAGGTGATGGACCAGCTTATTATTGGCACCTATGGTGGATTCACCCCACACCAGAGCCAGGCAAGCAGAGGGGCAGTTGCCCGCAATGAGTTCATCAGCGGTATCACTCCCCAATATAAAGAGGCACGGATTGAGGAGATCATCTCAACAGAGGTTGGCGATCTACGCAAATTTGCGCCTCTTCTGGAGGAGATGCTGACAAAGAGCCATAGAACAGCTATTGGTAATAGAGCAAAGCTTGAACAGGATGCATCTCTCTTTGACAGGGTAGAAGAGCTCTAACAGAAAAGAGGCCTTACTGTGGTAACAATAAGGCCTCTTTTCATTGGGAATATCCCGGTCATCAAACTTAGCAAGACAGGGTATTACTGCTGGTCAGCAGGAATATCAGATTCTTCCATAAGTTTTACGTCATCACGGTCAAGAACCATCTCCCTGCCATCGGGACCTGTAAAACTTAACTGATCATGACTGTCCACCTCAGGACGATCCTGGGCATAATAGACCTCACCGGCAACGGTGGTAATCTTATAAGGCTGACTACAGGCAATAAGCTGCGTAGCGACAAACAGTACAAGCGCACATAGTATGGTTCTTCCCATAACTTCCTCCTAGCATACAGATATTTGTTTAAAAACTGATGCGCCACCGATACAAGTGGGCAGAGACACTCACAGAGAATCAACCTTCGACAAGGAGCCAAGAAGGGGCCCTCTTTTCCATGAGGGGACTCTAATTTTGCAGGTGCCACTTACCATAGGCGTCACGGCAGGCCGTTGTATGAGCAATCTCCTTACGGCCGTCAACAACAGCCTCTACGGTCGCCTCACGACAAATTTTTCTAGTACTCTCATTGGTGTAGGAAGGTTGCGGAATAACTCTATACTGATTGCCGGAGTCAGGATTAACCCAGGCAGTTGCCTGCCCCGAAGGCCCCCTTTCATAGACGGTATTTAAACGCTGCTGATCAGCCTTATCCATCTCATTACCAATGACATAACCAAGCACTCCACCAATTGCTGCGCCCAAAAGAGTTGCCTGAGTATTATGCCCTATGGCCTGACCTATGAGGGCACCTGCGGCAGCCCCACCTACACCGCCCTGGCCACCCTTATTCATATTACTACCTGCACATGAACTCAGAGAGAGAGTTAAGGCTACAGCGCCAACTGCTAATAATTTCCTCATAGACGGCTCCACATTATGGCATAACACCAATATATTTTTCACAGCAATTCAGCTATGTACTCATTCTTTTTAACAATTCCGACCCAAACCCCCTACTTTGTGAGTGAAGACCAGGCATTACGTATTTTATCTACCATCCTCTGCCACAGGCTTTTAGCTTTCTCCTTGGTATCACCAGCACCATCTTTGACGGCATCAATACCATCTTTGCTCTTCTCTTTAACAACAGCGACACCCTCTTTGCCCTTTTCTTTACTGTCCTGCAAAACCTTGGCAGTAGATTCCTTGGTCTTTTCATAGCCCTTAGAGGTAACATCCTTAGTGTCCTGCCAAGCATCCCCTGTAACGTCTTTGGCTTTATCATAGCCCTTAGAGGCAGCCTCTTTAGTATCCTGCCAAGCCTCAGTTCCAGCTTTTTTGCTATCCTGAAGGAGCTCATGACCGGCCTCCTTAGACTTCTGCCAGGTGCTATCCTGAGGTTGAGTAGGCATGACCTGTGCCTGATTCTCTGCAGGCTGAATATTAGAATCGTCCTTAACCTCAGCAAGCGCAACAGAGGAGCTCAGCAAAAGTAGTAAACAGCAGGCTAGAAACTTCTTCGATACATGTTTCATAGAGACTCCACTATGGTATAATTTTAATCTTACTGAGTAGCCTTCCCCCAGCCTTTTCTTTTTCCTATAAAAAAGGGTTCTTATAGAAAGGGTATTAAAAGAAGGACGAAAAACCAACCGTTTTTTAACTTTTTATTACAATTTCACCCCTATTTAGAACAAAAATTTGTTCTTTTATCCATCAGTGTATATTGTAGAAAAATGATTTTACTAGATATATTAAAAATTCACGCTTCCCCTTACAGATAAAAAAATGAAAACATCTTCGAGATATATTGCGGCCGAAACACTTTGCCAGGTCTACAAAAAACAACAGCCGGTAAAACCAATTCTGGAAAAACTGTGCCAACAAAAACAGCTCAACCCACGGGAACGATCTCTGGCCATGAATATGGTCTTCGGGGTACTGAGAAAACGCCAATATCTCGATATATTACTGCGAAAACTCAGCACAGTACGCCTAAAAAAGCTTGATCCTTTTGTCCACCAGGCACTGACGGTGGGCCTTTACCAACTATTTTTTCTCGATTCAATCCCTGAATCTGCCATCGTTAATGAAGCTGTCAATAGCTGTAAAACAGCCAAAGTACATAAACGACTCCATGGGTTCGTCAACGGCATACTGCGTAATGCAACAAGACAAAAAGAGGCTCTTGCCAATGGCATGAAAGAGCAGGAACAGGAAATCCACACCACCCCGAGTGGGTTGTTCAAACGATGGCAGGAGCGCTTCGGCCTTGAAAAGGCAAGATACATCTGTGAAATTAACGGTGAGGAGCCACCTCTGACTCTGCGGGTTAACAGTACAAAGACCAGCATTGACGATTTTGAGGCCCTCCTTACCAGAGAGGGAATTACGGGCACAAGAGGGCCGGCCCCTGAAAGCCTTATCATCGAAGACTACCAAGGCCTTATTGGTGATATTCCCGGCTATAAGGATGGCCTTTTCCAGGTGCAGGACAGTGCCGCTCAACTGGCGTCTCTGCTCCTCCTCCCCATAAAATCGGGTGGACACTACCTCGACGCCTGTGCCGGTCTGGGAGGGAAAACGAGCCATATCATCCAGTTAGGCGCGGACAAAGAGATAAAGGTGATAGCCGTTGAACCAGATGCCAAACGGAAAGAAAAATTTATCACCAATATAGAACGACTCTTTACTCACCATGAGGTAGAGCTACACCCCACCTCTTTGCAGGAATTCAAAGCCAGCAACACCCAAGCCTTCGATGGCATCCTGGTCGACGCCCCATGCTCCGGCACAGGCGTTATACGCCGACAGCCAGACATTCGTTGGAACCGCAAAGAGGAAGATTTCCTGCAGAAGCAGATCATCCAACTGGAAATTTTAAGCCTGGCCGCAGAGATGTTGGCCCCGACAGGAATACTGGTATATGCAACCTGCTCTCTTGAGATTGAAGAGAACGAGGATCTTATTAAAAAATTTCTTCTCCTCTTCCCTGACTTCTACTTGACGGACTGCCAGAATTACCTACCTGAAGAGGTAGGCGAGCATATTCGCCCGGCAAAAGATGGTGATGGGAGCTTCTTTGCCCCCCTTCCCTCTAAGAGACTTGATGGTTTTTTTGCAGCACGCCTTGCCAGAAGAGATAAGCAGTAAGGTTTTCTTTGCTATCCGCCCCTCTTTTATGTACATTTAGCCTGCTTTTAAAAGGCATAATTTAAAATTAATTTTCTCTAACGAAGCGATCTGGCTCAGGGGAAATACACAAATAATTACTAATGAAAATAATAGGATAAAAGAATGGCTGAAATAAAAAGTACCATAGAAATGGTTCTTGAACGAGCTGCAAGAATGGAAAAAGAGACAACAGAGGTGACAGGCGCAGATTACAGCAGAGACGGAATGCGACTGGGGGCAAGCTTTATGAACGGAAAAGAGGCCGATATAATGGCATCTTTACGAGCCCAGGATGAAGACAAACAGACAAGCATGAAGTCCGGAATCCTGCAAACCCTGCTACGAAATATCACCCTGCCACGGGATACAGATATGCAAGCCGCAGCTCATAAAGCGCTCTCCGGCCTTATTGAACTCTGTCAGGGAGTGGAGGAGCCTGCAAATATTTGCACTGAGCTTCAAACAATAGTGGACCAGTATGCCCAGCATAAGGAGCAATCGACTGAACAACTCGAAAATGCCCTTCGGGACCAGATGCAACAACAGTATGCCGCGCAGGGCAGAGAGGGCCAGGAAGTAAATCCGGTAGCACACCCTCAGTATGCAGCAGAGCTCTCCAAAATGCTCGATGACCTCAACCAGCAATATACTCAGGCCATAGAGCAGCGTAAGGAGATCATTACCCAACTTATAGGGGCTTAAACCATATTAAAAGCAGGAAAACACGGGGATAGTGCTATGAACTATGCAAAACGTATAAAAAAAATACAAAAGACTCTTTCCAGAAAGAACCTTGATGCCCTCCTTGTCAGCCAACCGGAAAATCGTCGTTATCTCTCGGGGTATACAGGAGGTGACCACGGCATCGGTGAAACATCAGGTGTTTTAATTATCCCCGCCAAGGGCAAGGTTCATCTCTTGACCGATTTTCGCTACCAGCTCCAGGCAGAACAGGACGCCAGCTGGACCAAGGTCCTCATTTATACCAAGGGCCTTATCCCCCTGCTCCTGAAACTCCTGCCTGAGCTCGGCATCAAGACTCTAGCCTTTGAAAGCGACTACACCCTCCACTCCTTTGCCAAGAGCCTCCGAGAAAAACTAGGCACAGTTGGAGTCACAACAACTCCAAGCCTTAATCTCATCGAGAAAATGCGCCTCATCAAAGATGAGGATGAGATCGATGCTATTCGCAGATCAGTTCTCCTCAATGAAGCTGTCTTTCAGGAGGTCTATGCAGACCTCAAGCCCGGTATCACAGAAACAGAGCTTGCCATCAAGATCGAGGCCACCATGCGACGCAGAGGTGCCGAACGCCCAAGTTTTGATACCATTGTCGCATCAGGGAAAAACAGCGCCCTCCCCCATGCGGTTCCTGGTATGGATAAGATCAGAAAAGAGAGCCCCCTGACCATTGACATGGGACTTATCCTGGACGGTTATTGCTCTGATATGACCAGAACCTTTGTCCTCGGTAAGCCCGGCAAAAAATATTTAAAATACCACCGCCTTGTCCGCCGGGCCCAGCTTGCCGGCATGAAGGCGGTTCGAGCCGGAGTTACAGGCCAAGAGGTCGATGCCGTAGCACGTAAGATAATCAGCGATGCAGGCTATGGGGAATATTTTGGGCATAGCCTGGGCCATGGTGTAGGCCTGGCCGTCCACGAGAACCCCCGCCTCTCCTTTTCCAACAACAAAAAACTGAGAGAGGGCATGATCGTCACCGTGGAGCCTGGAATCTATATCCCTGGTTGGGGAGGAATCCGACTGGAAAACATGGTCGTTGTCCGTAAAGATGGCTGTGAAAACCTCAACCAGGACACAACATTTTTAGACCTATAACCATAAAAAGAGTTTAAAATGCGCCAATTTGTCATAGATGAACTTTCCCCCATGGAAAGGGATAATATCGATTCTTATCTCAAACGCAATACCAAGATAGGACCAATGATTGGCCTCTATTGGATTGTTCTGCCAGAGGAACTCCTCTCCGAGGCGCAACTGGGACATGAAGAGCACGGACCATTCTACATCGCCGTTGAAGTAGAACAGCACTCTGTCAAATTTGAACTCCTTGTCCGCAGTAAGAGTAATTTGCACTGTACATGCATTGCCCATGCAAGCCCTGAGCAACGACAATACATACTAGGCTTTATTGATAAGATGGTGACTGAAGAGATGATCAGATCATAATTCAGCCAGCCGCTGAAAGTGCATCTCAGCACCGATGCACTCCCTAGCACCCTGCACTGGGAAGTAGGTCATGCAGACAGATAACCCTGCTACCAACAGTTCCCTTATCTACCCCGTTTTTTTCGACCATAGGAGACATTATGAAGACATCCGTTGACTCTACTGCCACATTTATTGAAAAGGTTTACCAGAGAACCACCGAACAGCTCAAAACAGTTCGTGCTCGCCTTAACCGACCTCTGACCTACACCGAAAAAATAATGTATGGTCACCTTGATGATGCAGATAATGCAGAGCTCATCGCCGGCAAGAGTTATATCAAGACAAGGCCTGACCGCATCGCCTTGCAAGATGCAACCGCCCAGATGGCAGTACTCCAGTTTATGTTGGCTGAAAAGGATGAAGCTGCAGTACCCGTCACCATCCACTGCGACCACCTTATCCAAGCATACAAGGGCGCGGAGACTGATTTACCCATAGCCAAAACCGAGAACAACGAGGTCTATAATTTTCTCTCATCGGCCTCGAAACGATACGGCTTTGGCTATTGGCATCCCGGGGCAGGAATTATTCACCAGGTGGTACTGGAAAGATACGCCTTTCCTGGTCTCATGATGCTTGGCACAGATTCCCACACCCCAAACGCAGGAGGAATGGGAGTCTTTGCCTCGGGTGTTGGCGGCGCTGATGCCGTAGATGTTATGGTTGATATGCCCTGGGAGGTACTTCACCCACAGGTTGTCGGAGTCCACCTGAAAGGAAAGCTGCAGGAGTGGAGTTCCCCCAAGGATATTATCCTCAAACTCTTGGAAGTACTCACCTGCTCCGGCGGCACCAACCGGGTATTTGAATATTTTGGCGAAGGGGCCGCAAGCATTTCCGCCACCGGCAAGAGTACCATTTGCAACATGGGTGCTGAACTGGGGGCAACCACCTCCCTCTTCCCCTACGACCAGTCCATGGCAACCTATCTCCAGGCCTGTGGTCGTGGCGAGGTAGCAGATCTGGCTAACCAATACCAGACTATACTTCAGGCAGATGACGAGGTACTGACAAATCCCGAGTCCTACTACGATAAGGTTGTGGTCATTGATCTTGATAAGCTCGTGCCCTATATCGTCGGCCCGCATTCCCCGGATAAGGCCGCTACCGTAGCAGCTCTTGCCGAACAGGTGACAATTAACGGCTACCCGGAGAAGATCTCCGCCACCCTTATTGGCTCCTGCACCAACTCTTCCTACGAAGATATGGGACGCATTGCAGCCATTGCCGACCAGATTATAGAAGAGGGCGCTCAGCTGAAGACCCCACTCTATATAACTCCAGGATCGGAACAGGTTCGGGCAACCATTGAAAGGGACGGTATTCTGGAAAAACTCCTCCAGATTGGAGCAATAGTTCTCACCAATGCCTGTGGCCCATGTATTGGCCAGTGGCGACGAGATGATCAGGTTCCCAATACCCCAAATACAATTGTCAGCTCCTACAATAGAAATTTCCCTAAACGAAACGATGGCAATCCCGAAACATGCAGTTTCCTTACCAGTCCTGAAACATGTATGGCCTATGCCCTGCATGGCAGCCTGGCGGTTAACCCCTATACCACCCCGATAGAGGGCAAGAATGGCCCCTTTCTCCTCAAGACACCGGGAAGAGTTGCCGAGGTGCCCGCCCAGGGCTTTGTCTGCGACCAAGAGGGATTTCAGGCACCGATCGCCAAGGAGGAGAGGGCAGGAATAAGTGTGGAAATCTCCCCTGATTCTAAACGCCTGGCCAAACTCATCCCCTTTCCTGCTTGGGATGGCAAGAACTTTAAAGATCTACGTCTCCTCCTCAAGGCAAAGGGAAAATGTACCACCGATCATATCTCGCCCGCTGGCCCATGGTTACGCTTTCGAGGACATCTTGATAATATTTCAGATAATATGTTTAGTGGTGCTATCAATAGTTTTACCGGTATGGCGGGCAGTGGCATCAACCAGCTAGACGGCAAGGTGGAAGGATTTAATCAGATTGCCCGGGCCTACCAAGCGGCAGGTGATAGCTGGCTGGTAGTAGGGGACAATAATTACGGCGAAGGGAGCTCTCGGGAACATGCTGCCATGAGCCCTCGACATATGGGTGCCAAGGTCGTCATCTGTAAAGCCTTTGCCCGTATCCATGAGACCAACCTGAAAAAACAAGGGGTTCTGCCCCTCACCTTTACCAGTAGCAATGATTACCAACTGGTCCAAGACGGCGACAGAATTGATGTCTTAGGGGTAAAAGAGATAGCTCCTGCCAGCGCACTCCAGGCCGTACTCAAACATAGCGATGGCAGCAGCGACAGAGTCGAACTCCAGCATTCACTGAACCAGGAGCAGATAAGCTGGTTTAAGGCGGGATCTGCCCTCAACTACCTGCGTCACGAGCTGAACGAATAGCAAGCTTGCACAAAGCTCTTTTCTTCTAATCTCTGCCTCGCAGTCGTGGCTTAGCTGATATTTATTAAAAAATACCAATTTTTCAATAAATATCAACGGGTAAGAGATAGCCTACACAGCAGGCTATCTCTTACTATTTTTCTTTCATGAAAAAATAACCATCAAGCATCTGGATATATATGAAAAATGCACCACGGCAAATTATTACCAGCCACATAAACACAGATTTTGATGCCCTAGCCTCTATAATTGGCGCCACCCTCCTCTACCCCGGTAGCATCGGAGTGGTGCCCAAGATGGTGAATAAAAACGTCAGTCGTTTTCTCTCCACCCATAAGAGTGCCTTTGACCTCATCCTGCCCAATGAAATAGACCCGGAAAAGGTAGAAAAGCTGATCGTCGTCGATACCGATCAATGGCAGCGACTTGATCGGATGGAAAAGCTCCGGGAGCGGAATATCGAAATTGAGGTTTGGGACCACCACATTCATAATATAGGAAACATCGAAGCAGGGGTTATCCGTAAGGAGAATGTCGGAGCAACTATCACCCTGCTCTGCCGCGAAATGCAGGCACGCAAAATCACCCTTTCCCCCCTGCAATCAACGGTAATGCTGATTGGCCTCTACGAAGATACCGGCCGCCTCTCCTTTCCCGCCACCACGCCAGAAGATGCCATGACAGCCGCCTATCTGTTAAAAAACGGGGCCGACCTCAATGTCGCCAGTTTTTTCCTGGCCCCACCCTACGAGGAAGAGCAAAAAGATATTCTCTTTGAGATGCTCAAAAGCACCGAGAAGGAGCATATTAACGGCAGGAAGATTGGTTTCAATATCGTCCACCTCAAAAAGGTGACACCCAATCTAGCAGGTGTTGTCAGCAGTTACAGAGGATTCATCAACGTTGCCGCAGTATTTGTCATCTTCGTCAGCGACTCATACTGCACGGTCATTGCCCGTAGTGGCAGTAAGGCAATTGATGTCGGCCTCATCCTTCAGGAGTTCGGAGGGGGAGGACATCCCGGGGCAGGATCAGCAACTATCAGAGGCGAGGACTGTGATGGAAAGAAGATACGAAGCATCATTCGGGAAAAGCTAAAAAACAACTCAAACCATCATGTCCAGATTGCGGACATAATGTCTTTCCCCGTTGTCTCTGTACCACCAACCATGCCCATGCGAAAGGTGCGGGAGATAATGGATGAGAAAAACATTCGGGGCATCATTGTTGCCGAAGATGATCAGATTGAAGGGGTTGTTGTCCTCTGTGATTTCAAAAAGATTAAAAAAGAAAACCAATGGAACAGTCCGGTAAAGGCATTTATGACCCGTGGAGTCACCACCATTACCCCAGACACTCCACCCTCAATTGCAGCCGAGATAATGAGCGATCAGGGTATTGGCTATCTACCCGTTGTCCATGAGAATAAAATGATCGGTATTGTTACCAGAACAGATGTAATCAGATATATCTATGGCCTGGTACCAGAATAGGGAGAGGCACTCAAGTGCCCCTCCTCTGAACCTACTTAAAGCAAATTTTCAAAACATCTTCGAAAGTTTCCACAAACTTAGCAGAAAGGTCCTCTTTGATATAATCCGGTAACATATCAAAATCTTCCTCATTTTCCTTGGGCAGTATCACCTGCTTGACATGGGCCCTCCGAGCAGCAATCATCTTCTCCTTCACCCCGCCAATGGGCATAACAAGTCCTGTCAGAGTAAGTTCCCCTGTCATTGCCACTCCGGGCACGATGGTCTTTCCCGTTGCCATGGAGTAGAGGGAGCAGGCCATGGTGATGCCGGCAGATGGCCCATCCTTAGGCGTTGCTCCCGCCGGTACATGAAGATGAATAAAGTTTTTATTAAAAAACTTCACCGCAGCAGAATCATCCCCCAAGAGAAAACGAATATAACTATAGGCAATTTCAGAAGATTCAATCATGACCTTGCCCAGTTGGCCTGTTTGCTTAAAACCGCTATCCCCCGTGGGCACAGCAAGAGACTCTATATAGAGGGTCGTCCCCCCCATGTTCGTATAGGCAAGGCCTGTGATTACTCCCACCCGCGGAGTGCTATAAACCTGCTCCTCGGCAAAGAGACGTCTACCCAAAAGTCCCCGGAGATCACGCTTACGAATACGTACCTTCTCCAAACCACCGGCTAAATGAGAGGTAATCGTCTTACGCAAAATCTTTCTTATACAGGTCTCCAAGCCACGCACACCTGCCTCACGAGCATAGCCTTCTACGATGGCAGTTAAAACAGGGTTTGAAATAATAATCTGGGAGGGACGCAAACCATGATGTTTCATCTGACGAGGAATAAGATGCTTTCTGGCAATGGCTATCTTCTCTGCCAAAATATAACCGGGAAGCTCTATACGCTCCATACGATCAAGAAGGGCCGGAGGAATAGTATCCAATAGATTTGCTGTACAGATAAACAGAACCTTAGAGAGGTCAAAGCGTACATCAAGATAATGATCCAAAAAATCACTGTTTTGCTCAGGATCAAGCACCTCCAGCAGAGCCGAGGCAGGATCACCACGAAAACTGGCTCCGATCTTATCTATCTCATCGAGCATAATAAGCGGATTAGCAGACTTACAACTCTTGATAGCCTGAATAACCTTACCTGGCATAGCGCCAATATATGTTCTTCTATGACCCTTTATCTCCGCCTCATCCCGCATCCCACCAAGGGAAAAACGAAAAAATTTGCGGCCAAGACTTCGGGCAATGGACTGCCCCACCGATGTCTTTCCTACCCCCGGGGGACCGGTAAGGAGAAGAATGGTACCGGTTAACTCTCCCTTAATGGAACCCACCGAGATAAGTTCAATAATGCGATCCTTCACATCATCAAGGCCATGGTGATCATCATCAAGAATCTTCCGGGCCTTTTTGACACTGTAATTGTCCTTCGTGTAAACACCCCATGGCATCATAGTAAGCCAATCAAGATAGGTTCGACTGACGTTAAACTCTGGAGAAGATGGCCCCAAGAGCCTGATTTTTTCCAGTTCTTCATCTATTCTTTCCTGAGCCTCTTCAGGGAGATGAAGATCTTTTATCCGGTTTTCGTATTTTTCCATCTCCGTCTGGGTATCATCTTTGGTCAGACCCAACTCTTTTTTAATCTCTTGCAACTGCTGTTTCAAAAAAAACTCTCGCTGTTGCTTGGAGAGTTGCTCCTCAATCCTTGAGGAAATCTTCACCTTAAGCTTTGATATTTCCAATTCCTTCTTAATAAGGACAAGGGCAAGCTCTATTCGTTTGCGAACACTACGGGTGGCGAGAACCTTTTGAATTTCAGGTCCAGACGAAGTTGTCATTGCCGCAGAAAAATCCGCAAGGGAGCCCGGCTCATGCAAGTTTATTCGCTCAATCAATAAGGATAATCCTTCCCGAAAAATCGGGTTCAGATGGACAAGCTCCTTAATACTATCAATAATTGCCGTTGAGTAAGCCTTAAGCTCATCAGTAACTTTTATTTTTTCTTCTTGCCAATACTTAACCTCTACCTGGAAGAGCGGCTCTTTTTTGATGAGCTTAACAACATCGAAGCGAGCCTTAATCTCTACAATAAACTGCAGAGGCTCACCAATGGTAAGGGGAGAAATTTGTATCACCTTGGCGACCACCCCCACATCATAAAAATCATCCGCCGACTCAGGTGCCTTGACCTGACCATCCGGATCCTGCCTCGTTAAGAGAAGAGCAAAAAACAGAGGTACTTTTTTATCCTTTTGGCTAAGGATGAATTTTTGCAAACGCATATCTTCAATAATAATCGGCCCCATCATCTTAGGAAACATGGGCCTTTCATAGAGAGGGATGACCATCAACATCTCTGGCAATATATCTTCCATACGGGCAGGGAATTGCAGATCATCATGATCTGGATTTTCCACACCATCTGGGGTCAAAATCGTAGGTTCTTCCGCCATGAGTTCTCCTTTGCAATCTATGCGACAGGAAGAGATATTCGTCTTTTCAGCAAAATCCCCCCTGTCTTTTATAGAACAATCTGTTTTGAATACCTTATAGCCTGATTCAATTCTCCACTCTTATTAAGAAAATATCAAAAAGAAAATGGCACAGATGCGACAGCATGGTCAAAAAAAATATCAATCGGATAAAGTGGCTTGCAAAAGTTTTTCCAAGGATGGCTTTTTCTGAAAGAGAAGCTCTTTAAAGAGATCCGCACAGACATGTTGTGGATTGTTTCTTAAAAAATCGTAGGCTTTAACATAATTACGCTGGACGAAGACCTGAACCATCTCATCTATTTTAGGATGATCCGGAGCCACTTCAAGAATAAAGATGATGGCATTAGGGGTCAGATGAACAATCTTGTCGCTCTCCTTAATTGCATAAATACCCTCAAATATGGTTGCAACCTGAGGGTGCCCCAGCTCCTCCTGAAGGAGAAGAACGGCAATATTGGGATGAGAGTGAAACATCTCTTGAATAAGAGCTGCTGCATGTGGACTTTCCGGCTGATCCTGAATAAAATCATAGGCACAGGCAATGTCTATGGAGGCAAGATCCCTTGCCAGGGCTGAGCTCAAGGGATGATCGGGCATTGTCTGCAAAATATAGGCAATAACAGTTGATGACAATTCGTTTACATAATCTTCTTCAAGCTTATACATCCCTTCAATAATAGAGGAGGCGCCCTTATGATCCGGCATCCTCTCAAGCAACCTTACGGCACTGTCATAGTTCAAGCCCTTCATAGACTGAGTGGTCGTTGCATACATCTGGTTTAATAAAATTTCCGCCTGAGCTGAATCTGGATAATTATCAATAAAATCAAAGGCCCGGGCAAAATCCCAACCGGTTATCTGGCCCGGCTTAGACTTAACTGCCTCAAAATCATCAAGAATTTTCTGTTCCGCAGCTGTCACAGGCTGAGTCGACTGCTTATCTTCTGCCTTACTACCACCCCAAAGATTCCACATCATATTAACCATCCTTGTTATGAATAATCCCTGCCAACCATTAAAATGACTGACACTTAAACACGGTAAAGCTACCTTTCCAGAAAAGTTCAGTATACCTCAACAGAGAATAGTTAACCAAATTTTTTTAAATAAAAAAGACGCCTCAGCAATCAATATTACTAAGAATTTTCAGTGATATGGCACTAGCATCATCGTGCTTCTTAAACCTGGGCCAGGAGATACAGTCGGGATCACTGTTCTGCCACGAACGGACATCTTCACGAAGGGCGGCAAGACCGCCATTCTGATAGGCTTTGACCATTTTCCCAAGTCCGCTCTGCCCCTCACCGGGGAGCAACAGGCCATCGGAAAAGAGAAGCATGTCGACAATACCGGCACGGGGTTCAAGACCTGTCTGCAAAAAGCCCAAAGCCCTCTCCTCCCCTGTCAAGACACCATAATCAATATTCATGCGCCGACGAACCTCGATAATTTGTTGACGCATTCTGGGATGTTTCCGGGAAGTGGACAAGCCGCCAAGAGACTCCATCAACGCCAGAGTCTGCCTGTCATGATCCTCAACCCTGTTTATCTGCCGATAGGAACCATCTCCATAAATAAAGAGCAGTCGACAATCGCCAAGGGCACACCACTCTATACTGTTTCTATGAATTTTAATAACGGCAAGGCTGGTAGCCCATAGATTTTCACCAAGAGAGCGATCCACCCCCTCTTGCTCCATCTTTTGCCATATAGCCCTATTGGCAACCGTCGCGCGCATGGCAAGAGTTCCCTTCCCCCTGGCAAAGGTTTCTGCTGCAAGGTCCGCAGCTATCCTCCCACCGGTGCTACCACTGTACTTACAGGAAACCAAACTTGTGGAGCCATCGTAGACGCCAAAAACATCGGCTGTGATAGAAAGAGAATCCTCGTTAACAGCACTACTGCCCTGCTCTAGCAGGCTCTCCACAAAATAATCTTCAGTATAAGAAACTGGTTCCTGCAGTGACGTCTGTAGAGAGCACATAGTCTATCTATTCCCCTGATGGTGAGTTGTTATAAGTAAAAAGCGCATTACTCCTTCTACAATAAAAAGCCCAGGGGAATAAGGCCAATCCCTTTTTCCGATACTCTCTCCTCAACTCATCCAATTTGCTGATAAGCCCTCTTTTGTGAGAACAAAAAGATTGACAAGAACAGGGAAAAAACTATATATGAACATATATTCACATATAACAAAGGAGGGACAATTATAATGGCCGCAGACAAATGCGACACAAGAATCATTCACGCTGAGCGGGTAGCAAAAGCCCACAAAACAGCGATACAAGGAGAAGAGGCAGAGACCCTCTCTCAATTTTTCAAGGTGTTTAGTGACCCTGGAAGGTTACGGATTTTATCTGCCCTCCGCCATCAGGAGATGTGCGTCTGTGACCTCGCTGCCTTTTTACAGGGTTCAGAATCAGCAGTAAGCCATCAGCTTCGCCTGCTGCGCACCATGAACCTGGTGAAAAATCGCCGAGAAGGTACTGTCCTCTACTACCGTCTCACGGATAAACATGTAGACGAAATCATTGTCACTGGACTAACTCACATCAAAGAATAAGGAAGATATCATGTTCGAAACCATCGATAAGGTGCTGTTCGCCTCCTGGGCAATACTCCTTGACTCCGCACTCTATATGCTCATAGGAATCTGCATCGCAGGGTTCCTCAAGGTATTTCTCAACCCCAACTTTATTAGCCGTCATCTGGGGCAGGGTCGCTTTGCCTCCGTACTCAAGGCGGCATTTCTAGGTGTCCCCCTACCGCTCTGATCTTGTGGCGTGTTGCCGGCGGCAGCATCACTGAAGAAACAGGGCGCAAATAATGGGGCAACAACTGCCTTTCTTATCTCAACCCCGGAATCAGGAGTAGATTCAATAGCGGTAAGTTATGCCCTGCTTGATCCCATCATGACCATAATGCGCCCCCTGGCAGCATTCGTTACCGCTACCCTGGCAGGATTTTTAGAAAATATTATCTCCTACAAGAGGCAAGCTCCTGCCATCCAAATGTTTTCAGAGGTTGAAGAGACAGAGGAGTGCTGCTCCGACCCTGCCTGCGGCTCGACCAACAGGAGCGGTGACACTCTACGGCACAAACTCGTAGAGGGTATTCGTTTTGCCCTCTTCGATGTATGGGCAGATATTGCCCTGTGGTTTTTTGCAGGTGTCATCCTTGCCGGAAGCATTACCGCCCTGGTACCAACAGGAATAATAGAGAACTGGCTGGGTGGAGGCATAGAATCACTCCTGTTAATGCTTGTCTTTGGTATCCCCCTCTATATCTGCGCAACAGCATCAACGCCAATTGCAGCCGCCCTTATCCTCAAGGGAGTCAGCCCCGGAGCTGCCTTGGTTTTTCTCTTGACAGGACCTGCTACCAATATCACTTCACTATCAGTTCTATTGAAGATACTGGGAAAGAAGGGCACCATCAGATACCTCATCTCCATTGCCGTAATGGCAGTGATTTTTGGCCTGCTAACCGATTCCATCTACAGCAGTCTGGGGATTTCCCCACGGGCAATTATCGGTACAGCCGCAAAAATTGTACCTGATACAGTACAGATAACCTGCGCCATAATTCTGGTATTGCTCACCTATAACCCCCTGTTTACTTACCTCAACATAACGTTTAAAAAGAAAAAACGATAAAAGATCCTTGTCTTATTGGCCTAACCTATAGTAATTTAGTCTACAGGTTAGGCTGTTCCTTTTAAAGCCCAATAAAAACCTCACTTTGATGACATCTACTCCCCCCTTACCCGCCCCCAAAAGGAGGTTTCATGCACTCAGGTCGTTTATGGCAACGAATAGTAAATACAGAACGCTGGGGACTTCGGGCACGACTGGCATATACTACTGGATTTCTTTTACTTATTGGCGCATCGGTCACTCTCTTTGCCATAGCAAGTAGCCTCCATCACAGTACCGAAAAAAGCATCCAAACAAGAATAGACAATTTCACCATCCTCCTCTCCCAGGCAACGACTCATATCTCCTCACAGCTTCTGGAAGAGGCAAGCTATATCAGTATCAATCCTGATGTCCAGAAAAGTCTCAGACAAAATAAGCCTGACCTCCTAGGCGACAAGATTTTCACCTCTCTGGAAAAAATTGCCCTTCTCAGTAAACGCTCACCAACACAGATTCAGATATTCACCCCAACCCTTAAACCATTTTTCCAAGCCCAGACCAACATCCCAGCAAGAGGAGCCGATGAGTTTCCTCTACTCAAGGCAAGCAAAACATCTTTACAGCCAGCAGCAGGACTTAAAAAGAGCTCGGGGAAAATAGTCTTTACGGCAAGTGTACCTATTACTTACCAAGGGCAGCTCATTGGCTTTGCCCTGGCGACACGCCCCTTAGAAACACTCAAGCTCAATCTGGACCAGACAATCTCCCATAATTTTAGCCTCATCATAAGCACCGATCAAGAAAAGACACCAAAGGCCACCGGCAAAAAAGAGCGCATTGCTATGAGCTGGGGGATTCCCGATCAAACCAACTCAGCCCCCACAACCTTACCCTCCAAGTCCATCTACACCAAAATAGTTCCCCTTATGGCCTACGATGGCAAAGAAATTGGCACCACCCAGATTAACTTTGACGGCAAGGCCTTCTTAAGCCAGGCAGAAAAGACCATCTACATCCTCTTTTTCACCACCGTCATCGGTGTAAGTCTGGTCTTCCTCTCTATCTTTTGGAATGTCAATATGATCCGTGACTGCCTGAAGCAGATCAAAAAATCACTTATCTCATCGCACTCCAATGATTTTAGCGAACGCTTCAACCTCAAGCCCGTTCACTGCCGGGAAATGTTAAACTGCTCCCACAAAGAGTGTCCTGTCTACCAAGAACCAAGCAAAATCTGCTATCTGGAAACCGGAGATGAGGCCATTTCTCCCGCCAACAGAGGTGCCTGCATTTTTTTAAACCAATACAAACACTGCACAAACTGTCCTGTCTACGAGACACAACGCGGAGATGAAATAACGGAGATCAAGCAGATTGTAAATACCATCATGGGCCTGTGGAGCGACTTTCTGGGAGATGTTTCCAATCTCCTCGCCGATGTCTACAAAAGCACTCCCAATGAAAAACCAGGGCTCGATGATATATCAAGTTATCTTGAGCATATGGCAAGACTAACAGTCTATAGTCACGACGTTCAGGGAGCCAGCAACCAAGAGGAGATATACAAACAGCTGGAATATGTCTTCCAACAGCACTTCCATCTTCATAAGTTCAACCTGCTGAAGGTAGATAGCACTGAAAACAGAATGACACCTGTTATCTCCAGGCAAAACATAACAGAGAGCCATAATTCTGTTTTCTTTGACTGCTCCCTCTGTCGGGCAAGACGAACAGCAGAAATGGTCTGCTCCAACAACAACCCCCACCTCTGTCCCTTCTTCGGCCTGGAAAATGAGATGGAAATTCGCTGTTGCCTGCCAATGGTCATGCATGGAAGGGTGGGAGCAATTTTCACCTTTACCACAAACCGCAACCAATGGTCGGTCACCCAACGCGAAATCGTTATCATACAAAAATATTTAGATGAGACAGCCCCCATACTCTCATCACTGCAACTCCTTGAGGCGACCAAGGCTCAATCTTTGAAAGATCCACTCACTCGCTGCCATAATCGCCGTTTTATGGATGAATATTTAAAACATCTCGAAGTTCTCCATAAACGTGAGCCACAACAAGTCGGCTTTATCATGGCTGACATTGATCACTTCAAGATGGTAAACGATGAAGAGGGACACCAGGCTGGCGACAGCGTCCTCCGCCAACTGGCCAAAATATTAAAAATGGTAATCCGCGAGCAGGACCTCACCATCCGTTATGGAGGAGAGGAATTTCTCATCATCCTCCACAATATCAGCGAGGCAAGCGCCCCCGAAATAGTAGGAGAAAAGATCAGGGCTGCTGTAGAGAAGACACCACTTACCCTGCCCGGTGGCAAACAGATCCAAAAGACCATCAGCATAGGGACTGCTAATTTCCCCAAGGATGCCAGCAAGCTGTATCAGGTTATCAAGTTCGCCGACGTTGCCCTCTATAAGGCAAAAGAGCAGGGCCGCAACCGTGTCCTCGGCTTCAACAAATCGATGTGGATAGATGAAAAGTACTAGCTCAAACCCCGACAAAGGGGACAGAGGAAGCAGCTAACTGGCAACCTTCCTCTACCCCCCTCCCCGATGGCAAACAATTTCTATTTCTGGCGACCAGAACTCAAGAGGAAAAAATGTCTCATAGCACGGACTTTCAGGACAGCCACCTTCACCTCAGTCATCTCAGCCAGGAAGATATAGACAATATTGTCAGCAAGGCCCTAAATCTCAACATTCAGCGCCTCTTTGCCAATACCGCCGAGGAAGAGGAATGGGCAGGGGCCATCCAGGCAGGCAAGAGGTGGCAGGCCGTGACTCCCTTTCTTGGCATCCATCCCTGGTATGCAGCACATGCAACCCCGGGCTGGCAGGAGAGACTGGAGAGGATAAGCAGGGAAACGGGCTGCGCCATTGGTGAAATAGGCCTCGACAAAAAATGCCGTACCGAGACAGAGACTCAGGAATCGGTATTCAAAGATCAGTTAGAAATTGCCTATCGCCATGGGCGACCAATATCAATACACTGCTTGGGAAGGTGGGAAAGGACAATTAACATGCTGCAGGATGCGCGGGGCCAAAAACAGGGTACGCCCCTCCTCTTCCACTCCTATTCTGGTTCAGTGGAGACAATGCAGAGGCTGATTCGCCTTGGCGCCTCCATCTCCTTTTCTCTGCAAAACCTCAACCAGAAAAAAAGCTTTGAGGTTATGCTGCAGACACCCCTTGAACATATTCTTCTTGAAACAGACCTGAGCTATCAGGTACAAGACAAGGCTACAAAACAAAAGGCCACAATAGAACACATTATATTACTCTATGAAAAAGTTGCTAAGGCCCGTCATATCTCAGTAAAGGAACTCTGTGAACAAACCTGGAAAAATGGATCGATTTTCACGATTAAAGGCACTAATAGGCGAAAAAAGAGTGGAAAGACTGGCAGCACGTAGCGTCACCATCGTCGGCATCGGTGCCGTTGGCGGTCATGCCATGGAGGGACTTGCCCGCTCAGGCATTGGCCATTTACGCCTGGTTGACTTTGACCGGATTGACCCCAGTAACATCAATCGACAGCTGCTTGCCCTTGACTCCACGGTGGGAAGATTGAAGGTAGAACTTGCCCAAGAGCGCATCTACCAGATCAACCCCCAGTGTAAGGTTGAAATACTGCCGCTCTTTGCCAATCAGGAGAGCATAGATAAGATTCTTGACCCCAAACCGGATCTTCTCATCGATGCCATCGACGCCCTCAACCCAAAGACATGTCTACTTGAGGCAGCATTTCGGCACAAGATCCCCACTATCTCGTCCATGGGGGCCGCCCTGCGCACAGATCCAACAAAAATAACCTACGGAGACATTTTCGACACCCGCGGTTGCCCTCTGGCCAAACAGCTACGCAAACGTCTGCGCAACCGGGGTATAGGGGAGGGCATCTTCTGCGTATACTCCCACGAGGCGGTGAACTTCAACTACGGTAACGAAGGCGCAGACGAGCCCAACGACAAGAGTTTGGGGCGTTCACGTAATATCCTTGGTTCTACTCCAACAATTCCGGCAATTTTCGGACTAACAATTGCGAATCAAGCAATTTTTGCCCTTGCTGAAAAAGAGATCTCCTTTTCCTAGCAATCGTTTTACCCTTTCTCACTCTTCTGTTTACAGAAATGAAACACGTAGTATATAGATCTATAATTATTTATGAGAATAATTCATTAACAGATGCTGCCAGAAAGGCAGTGTTACTCACTTAGGACAAGATTAAAGGAAAAATTCGGTATGGAACAGAACAACTCTCTTTTTTCTCGGATAATAAATGCTAACCTCGTGTTACAAATTATCTTTGGTATTGCCGCAGGTATAATCCTTGCTACAGTCTCCCACGATCTTGCAAAATCAGCAGCCACCCTTGGTGGCCTCTTTGTTGGAGCACTTAAGGCCGTAGCCCCAATCTTAGTGTTTGTTCTTGTGGCATCTTCTATTGCCAATCAGAAAAAGGGCAGCAACACCAATATGAGGCCAATCATCAGCCTCTACCTCATTGGCACCCTACTGGCTGCTCTTACCGCAGTCACCATGAGTTTTGCCTTCCCCACAACACTTGTCCTGGTGACAGGCGCCGAAGGTGCAGCCCCCCCCCAGGGAATCATTGAGGTACTAAGGACCCTTGTCTTCAAAATAGTGGACAATCCGATAAACGCTCTGAGGACCGCAAACTACATTGGTATTCTTGCCTGGGCCATCGGCCTTGGTATTGCCCTTCACCATGCCTCACAGAACACCAAGGATGTTTTGAGCGACATGAGTCACGGTGTCTCCTTTATTGTCCGTTTTATCATCCGCCTTGCCCCAATCGGTATCTTTGGCCTTGTCGCCAACACCATTGCCGAGACAGGATTTTCGGCCCTTGGTGGATACGCAAGTCTTCTTGGCGTGCTTCTTGGCTCCATGGCAATTGTTGCCCTTGTCATTAACCCGCTCATGGTCTTTATCAAGATCAGAAAAAACCCATATCCACTTGTCTTCACCTGTCTGCGTGAAAGTGGGGTGACCGCATTTTTCACTCGCTCAAGTGCCGCAAATATTCCAGTAAATATGACCCTCTGTGAGAAGCTCAACATCCACGAGGACAGTTACTCTGTATCTATCCCACTGGGAGCAACCATCAACATGGCAGGAGCGGCCATCACCATCACTGTCCTTACCCTTGCTGCGGTAAACACCATGGGTATCCAGGTGGACATGTTCACCGCCCTCCTTCTCAGTGTTGTGGCAGCAATCTCTGCCTGCGGAGCATCCGGGGTTGCCGGTGGATCCCTGCTCCTCATCCCCCTTGCCTGTGGCCTCTTCGGTATTTCAAACGATGTGGCAATGCAGGTTGTAGGTGTAGGTTTTATTATTGGTGTTATTCAGGATTCAGCTGAGACTGGCTTGAACAGCTCAACGGATGTTCTCTTCACCGCTGCCTGTCATAGGGCCAGGGAAAGATCATAAGTCCAACAAATAAAGGTCTGTTGCAAAATAAGATGGCCAAAATTTCGCTCAGGCTTGGGTCAGATTTGGCCGCGCCGATTGAGCAAAACCGCAGATGGAGCAGGGCTACATCGAGGACTTTGCGATTGAGAAGCGGTCGAAGATGACCCGAAGCTGAGATGCAAGATATTCATGTTATTTTCTGACAGGCCCTAAGGGTTTCAGCGATGGATACCATAATTGAATCTATTCTGTCCTACTGGATATGAAACTTGGGGACTCTTTCTGTTGGTCTCCCTATTTTTTATTGCCTCTCTGCACGTTCCTCTAGTTCAGTCCCACCTCTTTGAATCAAATACATGGCAGCTATCACAATAAACAGTCCCGGCAATATCTGATAATGGGGCAGGCCCTTACCCATAAATAAGTTGAGGAAAACAACAATGACTGGATAGAGATAGCTATAGGATGCGGCCCTGATTGGTCCGATCACCGACACAGCGATCTGATTACAATAGAAGGTCACTATTGTGGCAAAAATTGCCAGGTAGAGAATCCATCCCCAGCAACTGCCGGGAACAGCCGACCAGCTATAGGTAAAGACCAGACGGAAATTAAGGAGAAGCAGCCAACAGGCCCCCGTCACCAGAATCCAGAATGTCATCAGCAGGGCCGATTCCCCCCTCTGGCAGATTTTGATAAACGGGGAGTAGAATCCCATCAAGAGACAGCCGGAGAGAAAGATAAGATCACCCTTATTCCAACTCAAATGTTGCCAAAAGAAGAGGTCACCCTGACAGAGAACCCATAGGGCACCAATCCCACCACAGAGCAGGGCAAGTAGCTTCGCCAGCGAAAATCTTTCCCCCAGCAAAATCATCGAATAAAAATAGGAAAAAAGAGGTGTTACGGCAAAGATGACACTGGTATTAAAGGCCGTTGTATAGCGAAGGCTGAAAAACATTAGCCAAAAAAAGCCAACCAGACAGCCACTGACCAGAGAGGAACGAAAAAAAAGGGAGAGGGAAAAGGAGAGGTCGGAACGCAAGCCGACAACGAGAAGGACAATAAGAGCCGCCACCGTAAAGCGCACCAAGGTAAGAAGCCCCGGATCGATTTGCCCTGCGACCATCTCACCGGCGATAAAGGATGTTGCGACAAAGCAGGAGGAGAGGAGCATCAAGATATGCGCCCAGATTCGTTGACGATTTACCATATTTTTTTCTCTACTTTTTATAGACAGGAGCAAAAAAGATCACCTCGGCGATACGACCAAAGAAAAAAAACCTGCTCCTACAAAAAGGGCAGGTTTTTCTGTTTTAGATCCCAATCTCTCCCAAACCGCCACCCTCACCAAGGAGGACAATCTCTTATATTTAATAAATTATTTACCTACGTGCAGAACGGGACCATCACGCCTCACCACATAAACAGTCTGCCCCTCTTCGATAAAAATATCGGCCGTGGCCTGCCAAACATGATCCAAAATCTTTACCCTGCCGACGGCAGGAGGGGCAATAAGGGCTACAACTTCCCCACGTGCACCCACCTCGACCACGACCTCATCCACCTCATCACCTGCAAAAAAACTTCCCTTAAAAATTTTCCTATAGGAACCAAGAAGAAAGAGGGAGAGCAACAGAAAGATCACCAATTGCCAAACCATATTGACCGGATAGAGCCAATTTAATGCTGCTACACTAGTAGCCCCGACAGCAAAGAAAAAAAGCACCAATCCTGGAGTGGCAAGCCCCATAAGAAGAAGCATACCGCCTATTACCAGCCAAAAAAGACCCGAATCTATAAATTCCATAAATAACCTCAAAGGCATATAAACAACAGGCAAAAGCCTGTTAGAAAGGTTAAAGATTGGCACAAACCTTACCGCACAGGTCGCCCCCTCTCTCTACCAGTAAATTGTAAACAAAACCGCACTAAACGCAGGGAACAGTGTGGGCGCAATCCTTACCCTGGCTCCACAGAGGATAAACAATTTCCATTTTTCACCTGCAGAAAAGTAGATCAGAACAAAAAACAAGGTCTTATCCCCATGAACCATACCTACCATAAAATGAGTATATTTTTCACCGTTTTCGACAAAACACCACAAGCCTAAACCTGCCCGGAAGGCACCTGATCTGCTCTCGGGAAGAGGTACGTTTTAGGCAAGCTAAACATTGACAGAGCCCGCTAAACACAGTATGTTTGCCAAACTCACTTACGAGGACATCCAGGCTCCATACACTATCAGTACCCCCGGGAGAACAGAATGGCGAAAAGCATACATCTTGCAAATATTTGTCATGGAAACACCTACGAAGTTTCAGGATTTGCCGACAGCGATTCAGATTACGCAGAAAAGCTCTTTAAGATGGGTTTTGTTGAAGGAACCGCCATCGAACTTGCTCCAGTAAACCTCAGCGACCCCATTATTATCCAGATACGGGGGAGCCGTATTGCCCTAAGAAAGAAAGAAGCCCAACAAGTTTTTGTAAGGAAAAAATAGATGCACAAAATAGGAAGGATTGCCATCGCCGGCGTTCCCAATTGCGGCAAGACAACCCTGTTCAACTCCTTGACAGGGGCAAAGCAAACGGTTGGCAACTGGCCGGGAGTAACCGTTGAAAAAGTTGAGGGTAGTTTTTCTTTAAGGGGAAGCAAGGTTGAACTTGTTGACCTTCCTGGAACATACAATCTCAGTCCTGACACAGAAGATCAAAAAGTTGCAGAGCGTGTTATTCGAGAGGGAGAATACGACCTCATCCTCAACGTTGTTGACGCCAGTAACCTTTCCAGAAATCTTTATCTGACCATGGATCTCAAGGAGAGAACAAGTCAGATAATTATCCTCCTTAATATGCTCGATGTTGCCAAGTCTGAAGGTATTGACATTGACGTAAATAAACTCAGCGAAGAGCTTGGCGTCCCCGTCATCCCAGTAATTGCCGTATGTCCAAAATCCGTGCAAAAAGCCGTCAAACGTGTAGAAATAGCGGCGGCAAAACTCCCCAAGCATGACTCGCACGCATCCCGCGCCGAGGTAATGGACACGGTCAAAAAATATGCCCATATTGATAAAATATATAATCTGATTGCAAAAGAGAAAAAAGACAAAAAAGATAGCATAACCAATAGAATAGACAATATTGTCATGAACCGCTTTGCGGCCATTCCAATATTTTTGCTCTCCATGTTTGTCACCTTTTGGTTTGCCATTGGGGTTGGCTCGGTTTTTATCGATTTTTTCGATATAATGGGCGGCCTCCTCTTTATTGAGGTGCCCACGGCAATGCTCAACACAGTACATGCACCCGAGTGGCTCATCGTTATGATTGCAGGAGGATTAGGCACCGGTTGCCAAACCGTTGCTACCTTCATCCCCGTTGTTTTCTTTATGTTTCTTGCCTTGGCCATCCTGGAAAATCTTGGCTATATGTCACGGGTAGGCGTTGTTGCCGACCGATTTATGCGCAAAATAGGCCTCCCCGGCTCTGCCTTCATCCCCATGATAGTAGGCTTTGGCTGTACAGTCCCTGCTATTATGGCAGCACGTACCCTGACGACAACACGCGACCGCTATATGACCATCTTTATGGCACCATTTATGTCCTGCGGTGCTCGTCTGCCGGTATACGCTCTCTTTTGTTCAGCCCTCTTCGGTGCATACTCCGGCCTTGCAGTCTTTATGATCTACATCACCGGGCTTTTTATGGCTATTCTGACCGGTTTTTTCCTAAAGAACACCCTCTTTAAGGGAGCCTCATCCCATTTCGTCATGGACCTGCCGCTCTATCACAAGCCCCAGGTGGGCGCTGTCCTGTTAAGCGCTTGGTTACGACTGAAAAATTTTATCGGCAAGGCAGGAGTCATTGTTGTTCTAGCAGTATTTTGTCTCAGCCTAGTCAACTCCGTTGGTATTGAAGATGGCAAAATGACCTTTGGCAATGAGGACTCACAGTCCTCCATTCTGGCCCATGCCGGCAAGGCTATTACTCCGATCTTCGAACCAATGGGTATCCAAAGAGATAATTGGCCAGCATCCGTTGCCCTCTTCACGGGCCTCTTTGCCAAGGAAGCTATCGTCGGCACCATTAACTCCCTCTATGCCTCTGTCGATATGACCGATCTTGCCGAAGCTACCACAGAACAGGCTCCCGCAAAACTCGACGTTGCAGGTTCAATCACTAAAGCCTTCACCTCCGTAGGAGAAGGAATGGTGGGAGTTGTCAGCTCTTTTGATCTATTGGGAATTGGCATTATCAATGAGGATCAAAAAACTATCAGCGAAGAGACGGGGGCAAGCACCGATGTCTACAAACATATCGCGGCAAACTTCACCGTTTTTTCTGCCTTTGCCTATCTCCTCTTTGTCCTGATGTACTTCCCCTGCCTGGCCGTGATCGGAGTAGCAAAACAGGAAATGGGTGGCTTCTACACCATGATAATGGCCACATACTGCACCATGCTTGCCTGGTCCGTGGCCACTCTCTTCTACCAAATAGCCGAGGGACATAATATTTTATACATCCTTCTGGCCTGCCTGATTCTGGCATCCGTATACGGTCTCCTTCACCTCATTGGCAAAAAAGAGAGAATCAACAAGGTCACTACCCCACCACCGCCACCCATGCGAAAACGCTGTTGCGGTCAATAGATACCGACACTCAAAAGTCCTCCTCTATGGAGGCCTTGGGCGTCACGTAGCCTACTCCATAACGTTCCCCGGCTCCTCGGGACTTAAAAACTCATCGAGCAACAGAACATTGCAACATTGGTAGTCTCCCTTCCGAATTATACAGTCCAGATAATCACAGGAGACACAGTAGGCTCGCCGGCAGGGATCAAGATGAAAACAGATCTCTCCCCTATAGTCATAATCCGCCATCAACCTTTTAGTGAAAATCTCCGATTGGATGTGTACCTCGGAAATATCCCAATATTCCGGCACCACCAGATGGGCATCAATATGATGAAAGGCACCCGAACGAAGAATACGGGCATGATGGACCTGAACTATCCCCGGGAAACGATCCCTTTTAACCAATTCAGCCAAATGAGAGATCAGCTCTTCATCCCTTGTATCAAGCAGGTCGCTAAAAGAGTCTCGAACGATTGAAAAACCCGTATAGGTAAGAAACAGGGCAACAACAATGGCGATGGCGGGATCAACCCAGGCCCATCCTGTCAAGAGATAGAGAAGAAGGCCGGCAATAACCCCCACACTTGTCCACAGATCAGATAAGACATGGGCACTACTGGCAAGCAGTGCCTTAGACCTGCTAGCCTTTCCAGCCCTTTTAAGATAAAGCCCCAAAAACAAATTCAAAAGACCGGCAAAGCCAATAAGCAGGAGTCCATACCCAAGCTCTTTTATCTCCTGCCCATAAAACAGGGCATTTACCGCCTTTACTAAAATTGCCAAGGCAGCAAAGGTAATCAACCCTCCCTCAAAGGCCGCTGAAAAAAACTCCATCTTGCCGTGACCGTAGGGGTGACGATCATCAGCTGGCTTCATGGCCATGGTAATGATAATGAGTGCCAACAGGGCAGCCACCACATTAACGGTACTCTCCGCAGCATCAGAGAAAATGGCCTGTGAATCTGAGACAATAAAGGCCGCGAACTTGCAACACATAATAAAAAAACTGGCCACCAATGAAACACGGGCGGCCTTCACCCTATCCTTTGAGTCTTGTCCTATTTTTTCTTCCACTAGCGAATCTCCCTCGACACCAAGCACCACTTCTTGATATTATATAGACTATAGTTGAAATTCATCAGAACTGTCCTTGCCTTACAGGTGATACTTCTTACAATAAACATATCATTTTAACAAAAAACAACATCTTTATGGAGGCTTGTCATGGCTGGAAAAATTTTTTACCGAGAACGACAAAAGGCTAAAGAAAAAACAAAAACCCCGCGCTATCGTATAATCGCCGTCAGTGGCGTTGACCTCAAGGTATATGGGGAGCATTTTCGCCAGACCGAGCTCAAACAAATTGCCCAGGCAGTGGGGGCAAAGCTCATAGCCCTTAAACGTGGCGAAAAGCACAGATAGCCAACAATATTTAACTGGAGAAGCCCATGGCATTGGTTCGAGAAAAAGACGGCAAAAGACTACACGTCAAAAGTTCTCTGATGGGAGAGAGTCTGGTCAGTAAAGAATTTATCAAAAACCTCGATATTGCTCCGCAGGAGCGGCTCTACCCCGATGTAGCTGTGATGAAGATTGGCGGACAATCGATTTGCGATAGAGGCACAAAGGCCCTACCAGGAGTCCTCAAAGAAATTGCCGCAAATCGCGCTGAGCACAAGATGCTCCTTACCACCGGTGGAGGCACACGTAGCAGACATATCTACACCATCGGTCTTGAGATGGGGATGCCCACGGGCGTTATTGCTAAATTTGGCAGCATGGTCTCAGAACAAAATGCCCTTATGGTAGCTACCCTGCTCTCACCTTGGGGAGGTACCCAGATTTCCCACTCCGATATTGTCAAATTACCCACATACTTCAAGGATGGAATCATCCCCGTCATGGCCGGCATGCCTCCCTATGATTATTTTGCCATCAAACCCAAGGTGGGACGTATCCCCATCCATCGCACCGATGTCGGCCTTATCATTCTCGCCGACCTGATCGGCTCCCGCAACATACTCTTTATCAAAGATGAAAATGGCCTCTACACGGATGACCCTAAAAAAAATCCCAAGGCCGATTTTATTGGGGAAATAGGAGCTCAAGACCTACTGGACAGTGGTCAGGACGATCTTGTCATCGAAAGACCATGTCTGGAAATCATTCAGAACAGTGAAGTTATTGATAAAGTTCAAATTATCAATGGCACAGTTCCTGGAAACATAACAAGAGCCTTAGCCGGCGAGCATGTGGGCACCTACATCCACAAACAATAAAAATAGGGGCGGGAAGAGAAAGCCCCTGCCCCTTTGCTTTAGCAGAGATGGCCCTGATCAGTTAATGCCCAGATGACCTTTAATTTCTCGCTCTGTCTCTTCAGGATCTTCAGCATTATAGACCAAAATATTCTTTATATGGCCAAGAGATTCCGGCGAGACGGAGGTAAAACGAAAACCAAGTCTCCCCTCCTTTACCCAAACAACATGGCCTACCACATCCACCACAAGGCTACCGCCACCAAGATGCATTTTCAGCAAAATATCCTCATCTTCCGGTAGGATTGCGGCTGTAACCAGCTGACAGCCTCCGAGGGCAAGGTCAAATATTTCATCCACAGGATATATCACCCCAGCCAGCGAAATTTCACCTGTTCCCCAAAAAAACATTCGGCTAAACCGACGCTTACCATCCATACTCTCCTCCCCTTTATTTTTTTTAAGGATACTTCGTAACAAATTCCCCGTTGCGAATACAGAAAAACAACAGCACAGATCTTAAACACATAATTTCAAATAGTCACTCCCCTGCATAATCAGCAAAGCATACAGCAAAACCCCTGATATCGTTCAACAGGCAAATAGATGAAAGCCATACATTAACATTGAAAATCATCGCCTAACGCAGTATACAGCCTAGAATGTCTTTTCTGCTAAGCCCTTTACTGACAGCTAAAAAACGAAATACAAGGAGAACAAAGTGAAAAAAATCGCCCTATTATTCTTGGCATCTTTCATGTTACTTACCGTAACAGCACAGGCCAAGACCATGAGGCTGGCAATGGATGCGGATCCAGTATCTCTTGATCCCCACGTCCAACTCTCAGGTGGAATGGTCCAATACTCTCACATGGTTTTCGATCCGCTGGTTCGTTGGACCCAGGACATGGAGTTCGAGGCACGTCTTGCCACAAAATGGGAACGTATTGACCCACTTACCCTCCGTATGCATCTTCGCCAAGGTGTAAAATTTCACTCCGGAAATCCTTTTACCGCAAAAGACGTTGCCTGGACCATCAAACGCCTCCAGGGCAGCGCTGATTTCAAAGCACTCTTTGAACCCTTCGCAGACCCCGTTATTGTTGATGATTACACAATTGACATCAAGACCAAGCAACCTTATGGCCTTACCCTCAACATGTGTACCTACATCTTTCCTATGGATTCCGTATTCTACAGTGGAAAAGATGAGAAGGGACGCGACAAGAGCCTTATCGTAAAAACTGACTACTCCTTTGCCAATGAATTCGAATCCGGCACCGGTAAATACCAGGTAATAGAGCGCGAACCAGGTCAGAAATGGGTTCTTAGAGCATTCCCACAATACTGGGATAAAAACAGTGGTAACATTGATGAAATCATCCTTACCCCTATCAGTGAAGATGCTACCCGCATGGCAGCACTTCTCTCCGGCGATGTAGACTTCATTATGCCCGTACCACCACAGGATTTCAAGAGAATAGAAAGCCAAAAAGATCTCCAACTTATCTCTCTTCCTGGTACCCGCATCATTACCCTGCAGATGAACCAGGAACGTCGCCCTGAATTCAAGGACGTTCGTGTTCGTCAGGCAATTGTCCTTGCGATAAACAATACAGGTATCGTTCAGAAGATCATGAAGGGCCGTGCTACCACGGCCGGACAAACCTCGCCCATGGGTTATGCCGGTCACGATTCAGCACTCCAGCCTCGCTACGACCTGAAGAAGGCCAAGTCCCTGATGAAAGCAGCTGGATATGAGAAGGGTTTTACCATCTCCATGATCACTCCTAATAATCGTTACGTCAATGACGATAAGATTGCTGAAGCAGTTACCTCCATGCTTGCCAAGATCAACATCAAGGTTGAGCTGCAGACCATGCCTAAGGCCCAATATTGGGATAAGTTCGATGCTCAGGTAGCTGACATTCAAATGCTTGGCTGGCACGCAGATACCGAGGACAGCGCCAACTTTTTCGAATTCCTCTATATGTGTCGCAACAAAGAGACCGGTTACGGACAGTACAATAGCGGCTCTTATTGTAATCCCAAGGTAGATGAACTTACCCTCGCCTCTCAAACAGAGACTGATCTTGTCAAGCGGGCGGAAGACCTTAAGGAGATTGAAAGAATTCTCTATAAGGACGCAGCAGGCATCACCCTTCACTGGCAGATGCTTTCCTGGGCAGCAAGCGAGAAGCTTACCAATGCAAAAGATATTGTTAATGTAATGAACTACCCATATTTCGGTGACCTCAATATGGACTAAACTCCTTGCAAAGACAAAACTGTTTGCAAACGTTACTGACGATTTTTGCACCTTAAATGGCCTGGTAAGATCCACTCTTACCAGGCCGTTTTCTGTAGCTAAACAGATATAAATCCCCTCTCCAAAAGCTACAATTAGAATTGCATGAAACTTTCAAAAAGCATAAGGCCTCCCGAGAAGGTTTTACACAAGCACTCACTCCACGGGAGCGGGAAAAATCAAGCGGGAAAGCTGAACGCAGCCTGTGCGGCACAGCATTTTTTGCAAAAACCAAATAAAAAACCATGATAGCATTCTTTATCCGCCGGTTCACTCAGGCCCTCTTCGTCATGCTCGTCATCAGCGTGATTGGTTTTGCCATCAAGCAAAATGTAGGTGATCCTGTCCGTGAAATTACCGGCGTATCCGTATCCGCTGCCGAGCGTGAAGCTCTACGTGAAGATCTTGGCCTCAACGACCCCTTTATGGTGCAATGGACCCGCTTTGTCGGCAAGGCCATCCAGGGAGACTTGGGCAACTCTTTTTATTTCAAAAAACCCGCCGTTGACGTCATCATGAGTAAGGCCCCGGCCACCATGGAGCTGGTTTTTTCCACCTCTATCCTGGTCATTTTTCTCTCTATTCCTCTGGGAATCTATGCCGCCGTCTACCCAAGGTCGACCCTCTCCCGTTTTTTTATGGGAGCCAGTATCGTTGGTGTTTCAATTCCCGTCTTTTTGACGGCAATTCTTCTTATATATGTTTTTTCTGTAGGGCTCGGTTGGCTTCCATCCTATGGACGAGGTGACCTGGTAGAAATCTTCCCCGGCTGGGAATCAGGGTTTTTCACCTTGGACGGCCTACGACACCTGGTCCTGCCGACCATATCCCTGACCGCCATCATGCTCCCCCTCTTTATCCGTCTCATTCGGGCAGAGATGCAGGAATCGCTGCAAACAGAGTATGTTAAATTTGCCCGAGCAAAGGGTTTAAAGCCAAGCCGAGTACTCTTCGTTCACGCCTTCAAAAACACCCTCCTCCCCGTTATCACCGTAGGTGGTGTACAATTAGGAACCCTTATTGCCTTTACCATTTTAACAGAAACGGTCTTTCAGTGGCAGGGAATGGGCTCTATGTTTATCGAGTCTGTAGAACGTGCTGATACCTCACTCATGGTCGCCTACCTGGTCTTTGTCGGTTTGATTTTTGTGGTGGTCAATACATTTGTTGACCTTATCTATGGTTTTGTTAACCCCACCATTCGCGTAGCAGGGAGGAAATAATGAGTAAGTTAAAACAGTTTAAAGAGTCTGATTTCCTCTACCATTTCCTCCGTGACCCTATGGCCCTCACCAGCTTTGCGGTACTGGCCATCCTTGTGGTACTGAGCTTTGGAGCGCCAATCCTCTCGCCCCATAACCCCTATGATCCGGCCAGCATTGACATCATGGACTCGGAGCTTCCACCTATTTGGCTAGACGAGGGAGATGCAAACTTCCTCCTCGGTACCGACTCCCAGGGACGCGGTATGCTCTCCACCATGATGTACGGTATGCGAGTCTCTATTCTCATTGGCCTCGGGGCGGTTATACTTCAATCCATCATCGGTATTATGGTCGGTTTGGTTGCCGGCTATAAGGGAGGGAAAATTGATACCCTCCTCATGCGAATGGCCGACGTCCAACTCTCCTTTTCAACCTATATGGTTGCCATTTTCTTCGGGGCAATTTCCCAGGGCATATTCGGCATGGGCTTTTATGAGCAGTACGCCATCCCCATCCTCATCTTCATCATTGGTTTTGCAGAATGGCCCCAGTATGCCCGTACCGTTCGTGCCTCAGTACTGGCTGAAAAGAAGAAGGAATACGTCGAAGCAGCCAAGGTTGTGGGCCTCAGCTCCAACCGAATCATGTGGCGCCATATCCTGCCCAATACCATGACCTCTGTTCTGGTCATCTCCACCGTGCAGGTGGCAAACGCCATCATGAGTGAGGCAGCGCTCTCCTTTATCGGCCTTGGTATGCCTGTAACCCGACCCTCTCTGGGCTCCCTGATTAAATCCGGTTTCGACTATATTTTCAGCGGCTCATGGTGGATCACCCTTTTCCCCGGTATCTGCCTTGTTGTTCTCATCCTCTCCATCAACCTACTTGGTGATTGGTTACGTGATTTTCTCAACCCAAAAATGTACAAGGAGTAGACAGTGAATAAGCATACACTCCTCTCAGTCCAAGGACTTAAGGTTGATTTCAAACTGAGAGAAAAAATATTTACTGCCGTTGATGGCATCTCCTTTGACCTTGATCGTGGCCAGAGACTTGGTCTTGTCGGTGAATCAGGGGCAGGAAAATCGGTTACCGGTTTTGGCATCATCAACCTGATCAGTAAACCGGGTTTCGTCTCCGGCGGCGCCGTCCTCTTTGAGGGAAGAGACCTGACCAAGCTAGGCCCCGAGGAAATACGACAAATTCGGGGTAACCGTATCAGTATGATCTTCCAGGATCCGATGATGACCCTGAATCCAGTGCTCACCGTCGGCACCCAGATGATTGAAACCCTCCTTGCCCATAAAAATATCTCCAAAAAAGAGGCTGAAGCAATTGCCTTGGAGAAGTTGCGCAAGGTGGCAATCCCCTCCCCGGAAAAACGTTTAAGTCAGTACCCACACGAATTTTCAGGTGGGATGCGTCAGCGTATTGTTATTGCCATTGCCCTGCTGACCTCACCGTCACTGATCATAGCCGATGAGCCCACCACCGCCCTTGATGTAACCATCCAGGCAGATATCATGGAACTGCTTCTTGAGCTCTGCGAATCCGAAAATATGGCCCTGATCCTCATCACCCACGATCTTGCCGTTGTCTCTCAGGTAGCGGAACGGGTAGCTGTAATGTATGCGGGCAATATCGTTGAGCTAGCCTCCACCAAAGACATCGGCGTACGACCTCAACACCCATATACCAAGGGGCTACTGGCGGCTCTACCACAAAATGTTTCCCGCCGAGAAAGACTCAATCAGATTCCTGGCTCAATGCCAAGTATCACCAGCAAATCTGTTGGCTGTGCCTTCCATAAACGTTGCTCCTACGCTGAAGACATTTGCAAAACAACAGTGCCCCCTCTTGAGCTCAAGGCAAGTGGCGCAAGCGTTGCCTGTCATCTGGTGAAGTAGGTAGGATGGGCATCGACTCTCTCTGATGTCCATCACCCTTTTCCCAAAAGACGAAAACAAAGGTTATGGTATGAAAAAAGATACTCTTGTTAGCATCCAAAACGTAGTCAAACACTTTGACATCTCAGGTGGTTTGCTTGAACAGATACGTTTTAAAAATAATAAATTCGTTCGTGAACAGAGCGTAGTTCACGCTCTCAACGGGGTGAGCCTCGATATTGGTCGTGGCAAGACAGTCAGCGTTGTTGGTGAATCCGGTTGTGGCAAATCCACCCTGGCTCGATGCGTTATTCGCCTCTATGAGCCAAATGGTGGTCAGATCATCTATGATGGCAAGCGGATAGACAACCTCAGTCACAAGCATATGGCGCCCTACCGAACACGAATGCAGATGGTCTTTCAGGACCCCTACTCCTCGCTCAATCCCCGCATGAGCGTTGCCCAGATACTTGAAGAACCGATCCGTTTTCACAATCGCTCCTACACTGCAGGCGATGTCACCGATAAGGTTGCAGAGGTTATGCAGCAGGTGGGAATTGATCCGCTCTGGCGTAAACGTTTCCCCCATGAATTTTCAGGTGGACAGAGGCAACGCATTGCCATTGCCCGGGCCCTGGCCGTTGATCCTGAGTTCATTGTGGCCGATGAACCCATTGCCGCCCTCGATGTCTCTATCCAGGCCCAGGTACTCAACCTCCTCATGGACCTTCAGCAGGAGCGGGGACTGACCTATATGTTTATCAGTCACGATCTCTCTGTGGTAGAGCATATTTCCAATGAGGTGGCAGTAATGTACCTCGGCACTCTCTGTGAATTCGCCGAGACCGAAAACCTCTACTCCAATCCACGTCATCCCTACACCCGAGCCTTGCTCTCAGCAATTCCGCAATTTGGCCAGAAGGGTTTTCAGCATCTGCGCCTGCAGGGCGATGTACCAACCCCCATAGACCTGCCATCCGGTTGTGTTTTTCATGGAAGGTGTCCCTATGCGGATAAACGATGTCGAACCGAAATGCCCATCATCAGACGACTCGACTGCGGATCACAGGTCGCCTGTCATGGCGTTGAAGAAGGAAGAATCTAATGGAAGAACAGCCCTATGCCCCCGCTGGTGAATTACTGCTACGCACTCTGGCCATGCCCTCTGACACAAACCCCAATGGTGACATCTTCGGTGGTTGGATTATGTCACAGATGGATATTGCCGGTGGTATTTTAGCCAAGGAGATCAGCTGTGCCCGTACAGTCACAGTTGCCGTAGACAGTATCGTTTTCATTAAACCGGTAAGCGTCGGCGACGTAGTCTGCTGCCATGGCAAGGTAATTCATATCGGCACCACATCGATGAAAATAAATTTGGAGGTCTGGACAAAAAAGACCTCCGCATCCGGTACAGCCCACGCCCATGAACGTTTTTTAGTTACCAAGGCAGCCTTTACCTATGTGGCCATCGATGCCATGGGAAAAAAGCAGGTCATTGACAAGGAGAGTCCCTGCTTTCAGGAGTTTATGCAAAATCTCCCCCTATAATCCATAAAGCAGAGAAAATAGTCCTCGAACCAAGAACACTTTTTATTAGTTTCTCTCCCACCCTGACAGATTCCCCCCTGCCAGGGTGGTTTTTTTTTTCAAATCAAGCTATTATCCTGCAAAAGCACTGTAAACAACCCCAACCAACCCTCCTCTGCCTAACATAAGAATTGAGGTATCAATGTTTGCTTCACAGCTACGACGATCACTACTCCTCCTACTCACGCCCCTACTGCTGTTAAGCTGTAGCATGATCCCCCCAAAAGAAGCCCACCACCAACAGCTACTTACCCCAGAAGAAATTGGTATAAGAGCTGAAATGCAGATCAGAACCTGCCGCTGGTGGGAAGATTTCAGAGACCCTCAACTCAACACCCTGATAGAGATGGGCCTCCGGCAAAACCTCAATTTACAGCAGGTGAGTTATCGCCTCTCATTGGCCAAGCAACAGGTTCTTCTCAACCAGGCAGGACAAAAGGTGCAGGCCAACCTTAAACTGAACGGTGGTGGCCTTGCTGCCAAGGGAGATTTTCCCAGTCAAAATTCAGCATTTGCCCTGGCCCTGCCCATGGTTGGCTACAACTTAGATTTTTGGGGCAAGATAGAGAACAGGGTACTTGCGGCAAGCAACAGAGAGAAGGCCGCTCAGGTAAATGTCACCCAGGCCAGGTTGGCCCTGGCCGTCTCCATCGCCCAGAGCTATTTAAACCTACAGAACAATCGGCAACAAAAGCAGGTCCTGCATAGGATGATAACAAACCAGAAGGCAGCAGAGGAGATTATCGTAGGGAGCGTAAAAAGAGGTTTTCTCCCCTACGAAGAGTTACTGCAGAGCCAAAGCTATAGCCACCTTCTCAGGGCAGAACTGACAGGAGCTAAAGCCCAAGAAATACTTGCAAAAAATCAAATAGCACTCTACCTGGCCAGAACAACAGAACAACTCGCCCCCCTGGTAGATGGAAAACTTACCCTCATAGCACCGCTGCAAGAGGTTCTATCCATCCCCATGAATCTGCTGGCAAGACGCCCCGACATTCAGGGCAAAAAATGGATTGTGCAGGCCTATGCCGCCGAGATAAAGGTGGCACGGACTGCCTTCTATCCCGATTTTAACCTTATGCTTGGCGGGGCTTTTCTGGCAATGACCAACATACATCCAGACAAGCTCTCCCTTCTCAGCGGATCAATTGCCACCAGCCTCCCCCTCTATGATGGTGGCCTTCGAGATGCGGGTCTCTCTATTGCCAATATAATGTACGACAGAGCCGTACTTGACTATAACCAATCCCTGCTCGGAGCCGTACGCGAGGCATCCGATGCCATTATTTTACTCAAGACAAGCCAAGAGCAAGAGATGCTCACCGGCATCTCAACCGAAAAGCAGAGGCAGGCATATGATATTGCCAGAAAAAAATATCAGCGGGGAATTAGTCCATATCTCCTGATGAACCAGGCAGAGAGCAGATGGCAGCAAACCTTCCTCAATCTTATTAAAACAGAGACAGCAACACTGCAGAGCCAATTACGCCTTATCATGGCTCTGGGCGGCGGTTACAGCCCAAAAGCTGCTACGGAGAAATAAATGCCCACAACATCACAGGAAAATAAGCCAAAAAGAAACCTCCTTATAGCTATTTTTTTAATAGCCATCGCAATCGGCATCGTCATATGGATTTTTCTCTCACAGAGACAACAGGAATCAACCGACGATGCCTATGTTATAGGCAACACCATCATTATCAGCTCCAAAATTGCCGGAACGGTGCAAAAGATCTCTGTCTCCAACACAGAGTTTGTCGATCAACAACAAATTCTTATCGAGCTTGAGCAAAACGATCTCCTCATACAGGAAAAAATAGCTGAGGCCAATCTGACCAGGATTGTGCGCACGGTCAAGAGCCAGTACCTTACCACCGGCCAACTTAAAGACAATATAAGGGCCACGGATTTTAAAATTGCCGAACTTGAGGCCGATCTGGCCAGACGGGCAGGCGGAGATCTTGATGGCACCGTCACTCTGGAGAACCTACAACACATGGGACAGGCAATCAAAATTGCCAGGGCCCAACGTGACAGTGCCCGCCAGGGACTAGAGGCAAAACAGACCATTTTTCCAGGCGAAGAGCTACAAAACAACCCTGAAATCAAACTGGCCACCGCTCACCTGCAAGAGATCTATCTGGCAAGGATAAACAGCACCATCATTGCCCCAATGCATGGCCTCATAGCCAACAGGAGCATTCAGGCCGGCGAAAGGATCTCTCCCGGACAGCCTCTGATGGCCGTCATCCCCCTTGATAATGTCTGGGTGGTAGCAAATTTCAAGGAAACTCAGCTCGGAGATATCCGCATCGGCCAAGCCGTAGAACTTATCTCCGATATCTATGGCAAGAAGCTCCCATTTGAGGGCATTATTGCAGGCATCGGTGCTGGAACCGGTAGCGCATTTTCAGCAATCCCTGCCGAGAACGCCACGGGCAACTGGATTAAAATAGTGCAGAGGGTACCCGTCAAAATCTTCATCAGCCCGGATCAAATCAAAAAGCACCCCCTACGGATAGGCATGTCGATGACAGTAAGGGTAGATACTAAAGATCAAGAGGAGAAGAGCTTTCAGCACATTCAACAGCACGATGACATCTCCGCGATCTATCAAAGCCATAGACAACTGGCCGAGCAACAGGCCAGAGATTTTCTTAATACCCTCCTTATCCATAACAATAAATAATGGCCAACTCCCCCCAGAGCACGCAGTGGCTACAGGGCATTAAGCTTACTGCCGCAACATTTTCCCTGGCCATGGCCGCCTTTATGATGGTACTGGATACCACCATTGCCAACGTCGCCGTCCCCACCATTGCCGGTAATGTGGGAGTCTCGGTAGATCAGGGCACCTGGGTCATTACCGCCTTTGGAGCAGCAAATGCGATCTCCATGCCCCTCACCGGCTTCCTCAGTCACCGATTCGGCGAGGTGCGCCTCTTTCTCTTCGCCGTCATAGGCTTCACCCTCACCTCTTTTCTCTGTGGAACGGCAACCAGCATGGAATCGCTGGTTATCTATCGCATTCTCCAAGGCGCAGTATCGGGCTCTATAGCCCCCCTCTCCCAGAGCTTACTACTCCGTTGTTACTCCAAAGAGAAGAGAGGGACAGCCCTGGCCCTATGGACCCTAACCATTATCGTCGCCCCCATTGTCGGCCCCATCCTCGGCGGCTACCTCACCGACAATTACCACTGGTCATGGATATTTTTTATCAATGTACCCATTGGTATTTTTGTCCTTATCTCCTGTAGCATGCTGCTCAAGGGAAAGGAAACTACCCGTAGCCGCCCAAGCATCGATTACATAGGTATAGGCCTATTGGTCTTTGCCGCTGGTAGCCTGCAGATGCTACTTGATCTGGGCAAACAGCACGACTGGTTCCAATCCACATTTATCATAGGCCTTGGCCTTGTTGCCCTTGTCTCCTGGGGAGTGATGATCATTTGGGAGTATTACCACGACAACCCAGTGGTTAATGTCAGGCTCTTTAAAAACCGTAATTTTTCCCTGGCCGTTCTTATTATGGGTCTGGGTTACGGCATATACTTTGGTTCATCGGTACTCCTGCCCCTCTGGTTACAGGGAGTCATGGGATATACGGCAACATGGGCAGGACTTGCCACCTCTCCCTCCGGAATCCTCGCCGTGGTTTCCGCACCCATGATGGCCTATCTGACAAGAAAAGTTGATCTCCGTCTTATCTTAACCTATGCCTTTGTTAACTTTGCCATAGTCGGTTTTTGGCGGGCAAATTTTTCTCTCGACAACTCCTTTTTCATCATCTTCCTGCCCCAGCTGGTGGTGGGGGCTGCAACCATGCCCTTTCTTGTCCCCCTGCAGAGAATGATCATAGACGGTTTACCCTCTTCACAGATTGCCACAGCAGTTGCCCTCTCCAGTTTTTTTAGAACACTTTCAGGCAGTTTCTCGTCTTCCGTGGTCACCACCGCCTGGGACGACAGAATGACATTTCACTATGCAAGAATCGCTGAAAATTTCACCGTCTACAACCAGTATTCAATGGGCTACCTCAGAGATGTACATGGCAATATATCTCTTATGAGTAAGATAATTATGCGCCAGGCCTATATGCTCTCCACGGTGGATCTCTTCTGGGCAACTGGCGTAATCTGCCTCTGCCTTGTCCCCATAATATGGCTGACTAAACCAATAAATATAGAGATAGAGTAATTTTACGGACAGTAACAGAGAAGTACCTATCTCAAATAAAATGTGAGTCACACAGCTAGCCCTCGCCCGCTCAATCTATATCCCGCCACACCCTAACGCCAGAGCCTCAATCTGCCATGAGCCCAACGCAAGTAACACGAATTATATCTTTGTGTTACTTCATCCTTGACAGAAACGCCTCTCCTTGCTAATACATTGAGCTTCGTAACACTTTTTGTAATTTAGTGTTACGAAGTTCAGGCAGTCAAAGAGACTTTTTACCTAAAAAAATATCTTCGGTAAAACATCTCAAATTCTTAGTAGAAACAGATAATTTCAGGAGAATTAAATGAAAAAGGCTTTCACCTCACTCACTTTTTTTTGTGCTACTCTGCTCTTCCTCTCATCTGCAAATGCCCATGAATTTATTGTAAAACCTGTTCAGTTCAATGTTCCCGTCGACCATAAACTACCCTTTAATGTCATCTCCTGTCATGCCTTCATGATCAGTGAAGAGGCAGAGGCAATCAACCAGGTTGAAGTTGCCCTGATTAAAGGCGACAAAAAAACAAAACTGTCACTACAAAAAAATGACACCCTCCTCACTCTGGATGGTACCGCCGATATCAAGGAGGCTGGCACATCCATACTTGTTGGCCATCGCCATGGTATTACCTGGACCCAAACAACAACAGGATGGAAACAGGCGAGTAAAAAGAAGTGCAAAGGAGTTATCTCCAGCGGTAAATATGAAAAATTCTGCAAAACACTTATCAATGCCGGCAAGGCAGATAATGGTTATAGCCAGATTCTCGGACAACAACTTGAAATAGTACCAATCTCAAATCCTGCTAAGGCTATTGTCGGCAAAGAGATGTCCTTCCAAATTTTAGCTGACGGCAAGCCACTTTCCACAAAAGTTTATGCCACCTATGATGGATTTAGTAACAGAGTAAACACCTATGCCTACTTCACCGAAACCGATGATAGCGGCATAGCCCATGTCCAGATCACTCACGCGGGGACATGGATGCTTAGGGTTGAGCATATAGATGATAAGGCTACAGCGGATTACGACAAACATATACTACGGGCTGTTCTCGTTTTCAGTGTAACAAGATGAGAGTAAAAATTTACCCATCTCTTGTCGCTCTCTCCCTTCTTCTTATGGCAATGACTCTGAGTTCCCCTACAGCGTCATGCGCCCACGGGACAGGCTACAGAATAGTGGACAACGATGACACTGTAACCATGGAATTTTATTACTCTACTGGTAGTCTAATGCCATACGCAGAGGTACTAATTTTTAGCCCGACAGATAAGGAGAGTGAATATCAAAACGGCAGGACTGACAGGAGAGGACGATTTGCCTTCCGGCCCAACAGTCCCGGAGAATGGCAGATAAAGGTCTATGATGGCCGAGGCCATAAGGTAAACGGCAAATGTTCAGTCACCAGGGCCGATGAAACAGATTCTCCCCTAATACTCAAATCAACATCCGCCAAGACCGTACCAAAGAGGTGGGGCGTGATTTTAGGAATCAGCCTTATCTTCAATCTCTGTGGCGCAATCGCCCTGTTCAACAAAAAGAGACAAAAAAAAGCTTAATCTGGCACCACTCTAATACATTAAAAGCCAGGCCTCAGATCTCTTAACCAAAATAGCCTCAGCTATTCTAAGTTGAATACTGGCGCCCATTTAAAAAGAGAGAGGCCTGGCAGTCCCATATCTCGACAATCATAATTCAAGGAGCTGGTAAAATAGCTGCACGGCAGCCTATCTCTTTTTAAAAAACTTTAACTAGCCGTAAACTTATGATAAAATTATTCGCATGGATAATAAAAATGACATAACACACAGGACGATATTTTTGCGCAATTTTTTCTTCGCCCATAATAAAGAAGAAATCCAACAGGCTGTCACAGAGCTTGCAGCGTTTTCCCATACCCCACTGCCCGCCAATACGGATTGGTTTAAGGTAGAAGCTGACTTTAAACGCCTCTTTAGCAAGCCGACGCTCAGTCCTGCACCCCCCTACGCCTCTGCCTATATCAACGAAAACAGCACCAAGACAAGTGCCGCACTTGAAATTCAAAATTTTTACTCTTTCTTAGGCGTTAAGGCCCCGGACAGCCAAGCTGTCGATCATCTCTCTCACCAACTGAATGCCTATATCCTCCTACTTAAGGAGCAGGCAAATCGACCCAGGGATCAAAACCTGAAGAATCTGCAAAAAAAATTCATTCAGGTTCACCTGGAACAGTGGTTACCCAAATTTATTAGCGCTATGCGTCAGGAAAAAGACCTTCCCTTAGCCATCACCATGGTCACAAACTCCCTGGAAAGTTGGTTTAAGGCCGAAAAAATAGCCCTCACCAACAAATAGGGACCAATCTAAAGACAAAAAACTTCCGGGGCAGAGTAATAACTGACAAATAACTCTGCCCACCCAGATAGTTTTTTGCACCCACCTCCTATCTCCCTAGCAACATCCCTAGCACAGTTTTCCTGAACCCTTTCCACGGGTCGAAGCAGGGAAAGAATCATACAAAAAAGCCAAAAATACTTATATGCTTGATTTAACTTGAAATCATGATAATATACCTAGCAAAGTTCCAGACTTATTAAATTCCACCGCGTACATCATAGATTAAACATTTCCACCTGCAATGGAAAAGATGGTCAACTTTATACCCAGCTCGTCAGAATATTCTTTACGTCTCAACAACAGAACAAATATCCGTTTTTCTTATCTATATCCAACAGTGGAGTAAGCGACTATGTCCTCGATTGTAAAACTGGATCCCTTTACACGTATTGAAGGGCACCTCGCAGTAAGTCTTAACGTACAAAACAACAGGGTGAAGGATGCACAGTGCACGGGGGAAATGGTTAGAGGTTTTGAACAGATTCTTCAAGGAAGATCCCCACTGGATGCGCAACAAATTGTCCAGAGAATCTGTGGTGTATGTCCCGTCTCCCATGGTATTGCCTCGGTGCTTGCCCAGGAACAGGCCTACGGGATTCAACTCCCTGAAAATGCTCGTCTCCAGCGTAATATCATGCTGGCCAGCAACTATATCCAAAGCCACATCACCCACTTCTACCACCTCTCAGCCCTTGATTTTATCGATATAACGGCAATCTTAGACTATAAGGGTGGTGATGCATTTCTCCTGGCCATGCAAAACTGGGTAAAAGCAGAACTCGCCTCCAAAAACTTATTTCCCGCCGCCCCCTTTCTCCCCCGCTACCAAGGACGCTACCTAAAAGATGTCGACTTTAACATCACCGCCCTACGTAACTACTTTATCGCCCTTGAGATGCGGGCAACAGCACACCAGTTAATTGCAATATTTGCCGGTAAAATGCCCCATATGGCCTCTATTGTCCCGGGAGGAATTACCGAAAAAGTCACTACCAAAAAAATCATCCAATGCAAATCTAAACTGGCCCAATTAAAGGGCTTCATCAACAACTCCTACCGAAATGACCTATTGGCCATTACTGCAGAGTTCCCCTCATATCTTTCCATCGGCAAGAGCTGTGGTAATTTCCTCAGTTTTGGTGCCTTCGGTGATGCCAACCTGGAAAAATCGCCTCTGCTACCCGCAGGCGCCCTCCTGCAAGGAAAGTTAGAAGAGGTTGATGATATATCAATAAAAGAGGATGTCTCCTTTTCCAAGTACAGCAGTGATTCTGGCAGAGAGAAAACAGTTCCGGAACCGCATAAAAGCGGGGCCTACAGCTGGATCAAGGCCCCTCGCTATCGAGGAGAAGCTATGGAGGTCGGTCCTCTTGCCAGACTGATGGTCGCCCAGGCCAAAGGCAATAAAAAAATGCAGGAGGCGAGCAACGCTTTTCTGCAGAAGACAGATCTCTCCCTCACTGACCTGGACTCCTGCCTCGGCCGTCATATTGCCAGATTCATTGAACTTGAAGTAATCATAGAGAAATGCGAAGAGTGGATGGAGCAGCTGCGCCCTGACCAGCCAACGGCAGTGGACTTTAACATCCCACAACAGGCAGAGGGCAGGGGGATGATGGAGGCACCACGCGGCGCCCTGGGACACTGGGTAACGATCGAAAAACAAAAGATCGGCCGTTATGAATGTATTGTTCCCACCACATGGAACTGCTCCCCAAAGGATGACAAGCAGATCCCCGGCCCCGTTGAACAATCACTTATCGGCACCATCGTTGCCGATAAGACAAACCCCCTTGAAGCAGCACGAATCGTCCGTTCCTACGATCCATGCCTGGCATGCGCCGTTCACTAGGAGAAGATAATGACCACACTTACACGTAGACAGTTTTTAGAGCTCAGTGCCAAAATGTCTGTGGTACTGGGACTGGGTTCTTCGGCCATCCCTCAGGTAGCTGAGGCCCTCGAGGCACTTACCACCGGCCGTAGCAAGGTTTTGTGGCTCCAGGCCCAAAGTTGTTCAGGTTGCAGCATCTCCATGCTTGATTCCGAGTCCCCCGGGCCAGCCGAGCTGCTCACCCAATATATCTCGCTGCTCTTCCACCACACCCTCTCGGCAGCAACGGGGGAGAGCTGTATGCATATAGTGCGAAAATCTGTTCAGCAGGGTGGCTATATTTTAGTTGTTGAGGGGAGCATTCCGGCAGGAATGCCCGAGGCCTGCATGATGGGGGGCATCCCCGTTGGGGAATTGATAAAACAAGCTGCCGAGAGGGCTGATTACGTAATTGCCCTTGGCACCTGCGCTGCCTTTGGCGGAATTCCAGCAGCCGAGGGCAATCCGACGGGAGCTGTCCCCCTTGGCCCATTTCTCCAGGCCAATAAGATCAAAACCCCAATCATCAATATTCCCGGTTGTCCCTCCCATCCCGACTGGTTGGTGGGCACCTTGGTCCATCTCTGTAAATTCGGTCTACCACCATGCGATGAGCAGAGGCGACCCAAGATGTTCTTTGCCAGTAAAAATCATGATAAGTGTCCAAGGTTTAGCGACTATGAACAGGAAAATTTTGCCCGTAAATTTTCTGATCCCGGCTGCCTTTTCAAACTCGGCTGCCTCGGAGTCAGTACCTATGCAGACTGCACGATACGAGATCGCAACGGCGGCACCAATGCCTGCATAAAAGCCGGTGCTCCCTGCATAGGCTGCTCATCACCCCAATTTGCTCAAAAAAAATCACTCCCCTTCTATCGCAAGAGCGAGTAACAATATGAAACTACATACTAAGTTAATTCTAGCCCTTCTCAGCTGTCTTACTCTAGTTGTTGTAGTAGCACAGCTCATCCAGTATTCACAACTGGAAAAACAAATTAACAACCTTGCTCAAGCAAACATAGAACTCCTGAGCAACCGAGAACAGGCCTTTGCCGCTAACCTCTATCACTCGGTGGCTAAATCCGTAGAGGGTTCACTTAATCGAGGTGAGATGGAAAAATTTTCTGCCCTGTTAAAGCAGACCAGAAAAATCGACGGTCTCCTGGAATTCTCTCTCTTTGACACCAATAACAGGGTCAACTACTCCTCAAAAAGCGAATTTCTGGGCCAGAAGCTGCCCAGAGAGATCCAGAAGCAGATAAGCGGAGGAGAAATATCCATCTCCACCGACGAGAAGAGCATAAACATCTATCAGCCACAGAAGATCACAGGAGACTGCCTACGCTGCCACACAGGCTGGAACAAACAAATGGACCACGGCGGCGTCATGTTTTTTCGTTTTTCCACCAAGGCCCTGCAACAGGCAAAAAGAGAGACCGATGAGGGCATAGCAACCATAGCAGATAACTACCTGATTGCCGCAGCCATTTCTGTCCTTACCATGCTAACCGTGATAGGCATTGCCATATTTTTTCTCCTCCGCCATATGGTAAAAATACCTCTTGAGCAGATCGGCTCAAACTTTAATCAGGCGGCAGATGGTAATCTCACCGTACAGGCAAATATTGCGTCAAAGGATGAGATAGGCATCCTTGGACATAATTTCAACCACTTTCTCAGCCAACTCCACGACATAATGCAAAACATTGCCCGACAGATAGAAACCCTCAAAGGTGCATCGGGTTCACTGGAAAATGTCGCGGCAGAGATGTCGAAAGGGGCCGAAGAGATGACCCATAGATCTCATAGTGTGGCCTCGGCAAGCGTGGAGATGAGTTCAAACATGACCCTTGTCTCGGAGGCTATGACAGAGGCTAACAGCAATATCAATATAATGGCGGCATCCACTGAAGAGATGACTGCAACCATCAATGAAATTGCCAAAAATGCGGCGAATGCAAAAAGCATATCCGAAACAGCGGTGACAGAGGCAAGCCATGCCACCCAAAAAATGAAACATCTAGGGAACTCTGCTCAGAATATTGGCAAGATCACAGGGACAATCACAGAAATATCGGCACAGACAAATCTCCTTGCCCTCAACGCTACCATTGAAGCGGCCAGAGCAGGTGAGGCTGGCAAGGGTTTTGCCGTTGTTGCAGCTGAGATCAAACAGCTTGCCAATCAGACCTCTGCTGCAACCATAGAGATTACCAGCAGCATCTCTGAAATACAAACTGATACAGCTGGGGCCATTGAGGAAACCGAGCATATCGGTCAGGTAATCAGTCGTATCGATGATATTATCTCGACAATAGCCTCGGCGGTAGAGCAACAATCTGCAAGCACACGAGAGATTGCCACCAGCATAAATCAGGCATCCAGCGGTCTTAAGGAAATTAGCTGCAATATCCAATCCAGCTCTGCGGTAGCGGAAGAGATCAGCAAAGACATCAACAGCGTTGACAGCACTGCCAGCCATATTGCCAGCAACAGTAGCAGTGTTGAAAAAAATGCCAAGGATCTGGCCGGACTTGCAGAACAACTCAAGGATCATGTTGAGAGGTTCCAAATATAGTCCTCTTCTCTTGGACGGACAGACCTACCCGAGAGAAAGAGCGAGGGGGCGTTGACCGACCAGACTAACCCACCTTCGTTACAAGCGAAAGATGGTGCATACGTATTTACGCCAAGATAGATAACGGCCCAATGGGGTTTGGTAAAGAGGGCAAAAATCCCCTTGCTACAAGGGGTTTTTTGCTATATATACAGATTATATTTTACTGGAAAACTGAAAAGAAAGCAGTTCTCCTTAACATCTGCGGTACTCAAATCATCAGTATAAATGATGATTTAGCAACACAGTTTCATTGAATTATTTAACGCATTAAATGATGGGCAATATTTGGGCAAATACTTCTTAAGCTATACCTAGCACAAGAAGACATCACTCTGGCAGGTACAGAGTACTTGCCCTACTATATCCTCAATGCGATGGTCCGTCTTCCTGAGACAGGTATCATTTAGGTAATGAATATTTCATGAAAAACAACTTCTCTCCAAAGCTCTTTTCCATATTAAAATTAGGCTACTCAAAAGAGCAATTTATAAACGATCTATTCTCAGGTTTAGTCGTGGCTGTTGTTGCCCTGCCGCTGGCAATCGCCTTTGCCGTTGCCTCGGGAGTCTCTCCAGAAAAGGGCTTGGTTACTGCCGTTGTCGCAGGATTAATTATTGCTATCCTGGGTGGTAGTCGCGTCCAGATAGGCGGCCCGACCGGGGCCTTTATTGTCATTGTCTTTGGCATACTGCAACAGTATGGAATGGACGGACTGATAATTTCAACAATAATGGCAGGATGTTTTCTGGTCCTCTTTGGAGTATTTGGTCTTGGTTCTCTCCTCAGCTATTTCCCCTATCCACTGATCGTCGGCTTTACCAGCGGCATTGCCATTGTTATATTTACCACTCAAGTAAAAGATGCTCTGGGGCTCACCATCTTCGCCATGCCCGGTGATATGGTTGGCAAGTGGCATACCTATTTTGCCAACATCTCCTCGACAAATATCTCTGCTGTAAGTATCTGCATAATCACCATACTCATTGCCACCTGTTCTGGCCGATTTATAAAAAAAATACCGGGATCATTTCTGGCAATCATTTTCATAACCGTAGCAGTTCAGGTATTTAAGCTACCGGTAACAACCATTGAAACCTTTTACGGTGAAATCCCCTCTTCAATTAGTTTTTGCCTGCCGCATGTCAATCTGGCCGACCTGCCCCACTACCTGCGACCGGCCATCACCATTGCCCTCTTGGGAGCCATAGAATCCCTACTCTCAGCAGTTGTGGCAGACGGCATGATCAGCGGCAACCACAGATCAAATACAGAGCTGATCGCCCAGGGTATCGCTAATATTGTCACCCCGTTTTTTGGTGGTATTCCTGCAACAGGCGCCATTGCCCGAACAGCAACCAATGTGAAGAATGGTGGCCGCACCCCCGTAGCCGGCGTTATCCACGCAATAGGCCTCTTCCTTATTATGATCTTCTTCGGCCAATATGCAAAACTCATCCCCATGAGTTGCCTGGCCGGTATTCTTATCGTTGTCTCCTACAATATGAGTGAATGGCGTACATTTCTTTCCATACTAAAGATGGGTACATTTGACCGTTTCATCCTCCTCACCACCTTCCTCCTCACCGTTTTTGTCGATCTAACCGTAGCAATCGAGGTCGGTATTGTTCTGGCAGCCCTGATATTTATGAAGCGAATGGCCGATGCCGGCAATAGCTCCCTTGAAACATTTGACAAAGATATCATTGACGATTACTCAAGCCTTCCTCAAGGAGTCTCTATCTATGAGATATCGGGACCGTTCTTTTTTGCCTCAGCAAAAAAATATGCCAGCCTTATCACAACAACGGGCATGGATTCAGATGTGCTTATCATTAGAATGCGTCATGTACCGTTCATTGACTCCACCGGGCTGAAAAACCTACGCGCTGCTCTGCAAACATTAAATCGTCTGGAGATTAAGGTCATTATCAGCGGCCCCAGAGATGCACTGGTCAAAGTGATCAAAAGCAATATCCCAGCCACCCCCCAACTGCAGTATAGCCTGGCCACAAACTTTAATGAGGCCATGAAAAAAGCAACCCTCCTCCTCAATGTAAATAGCTAAAAAAAAGAGCCGTAGATCAAATTGATCTACGGCTCTTCCAAAAAACGCAAAAAACATACTCACAAATAACTAGGCTCTGACATCTTCACAGTCAAGCGTTGCCATCAACTCACCCTGAAAATCTCCATCGGTCATCAATTTCTGGGCAATTGCACTACAGATAGATGCCGTTACGCCCTGATGATCTCCCGAAGCTACATGAACTTCCACCTCACCATTATCATCAATTTCTAAAACGAGTGCTGATTGATTCTCTTTAAGTTTCATAGCAGATGTCCTTTTGATGTTTAATAAAAAAATCCATATATGCATGTAGATTACTCTTATAATACCTCACAAACAAGCAGAGATTTACCCCTGGCTACCACCTAAAAATATTGAACAGATTGCCCCCTTGACCTATTAATAATACATCTATATTAAAATAAATAAACAGGAAGAGAGAGGTACCCCATGAAGCAACCGAACAACAAAGAGATAAGCAGATGCGCCTGGTGCCAGGGCAATGAGCTTTACCAAGAGTACCATGACAGAGAGTGGGGAGTACCCTGCACAGATGATAAAAAACTTTTTGAATTTATTATTCTGGAATCAGCTCAAGCGGGACTCAACTGGCTCACCATCCTCAAACGCAGAGAGGCCTACAGACAGGCCTTCGCCGATTTTAAGCCAGAGATGGTCGCCAGATTTACTGAAGAAAGAGTGGATGAAATCATCCTGGCAGGCAAGGTTGTTCGGCACCGAGGCAAGATCAACAGTGCCATAAATAACGCTCAGGTATTTCTTAAAATTCAGGAGCGGGAAGGTTCCTTTGCCAACTACCTGTGGCGCTTGGTAGATTACCAACCCAGCCCCAACTCGTACCGGGACCCCGGTAAAATACCCACCACCACAGAAACATCAATAAAGCTGAGTCGTAGCCTCAAGGCAGAGGGAATGACATTTTTCGGTCCGACCATAGCCTACGCTTACATGCAAGCCATGGGGTTGGTAAATGACCATCTTATCTCTTGCTTTCGTCACCAACAGTGCGCAGAATATGGTCACAAAAGCTTACGCAGACAATAAGTATATTTAATACCCCGGATTACCGGGTTAAGCAGATATACACCTTCAACTCTTACCCTGTTCAGGTTAGAGTTGCTTCCATTTGAAAAAAGTGTATATTCGTTTCTGTTTTTTTGGCGGACGAGTGGAATCCCGCCTCTATAAATTCTCCCTCACTCTAAATCAATAAAGGCGTATTGGATATTAATCACAATATGCAGAGGTGGCTATGCTTACTATAACCAAAGAGTTCAGATTTGATGCAGCCCACAAGCTGTTTCTAAAAGACCTGACAGATCAAGAAAACCGTGAAGCCTTCGGTAAATGCAGCCAACTTCACGGCCACACCTACTGTCTCAGAATCACCATCACCGGCAAGGTGCAACCAAACGGAATGGTTCTTAACTTCACCGATCTTAAGCAGATTGTTGAAGAGAAAATCATTGCAAGATATGACCACTCCCATCTCAACGAGCTTGAGGAATACCGGGACCTGCCCACCACCGCAGAAAATATGTCCCTCTATATTTTTAAGGTTCTTGCCGCCTGCCTGAAAAAGCAGAAGGTGACGCTCACCGAGGTTCAGCTCTACGAGACCCCAACCTCCTGGGCAACGGTGAGCCACGATGCCTGATATCATCCTCGATGTTCATGAGATATTCACCTCGATCCAGGGGGAAGGCCCCCTTATGGGCAGACCGGCCTCCTTTCTCAGACTGAGCGGATGCGTGGAACCACTCTGCCCCTGGTGCGACACCAAACAGGCCTGGGGGCCGGGCAAAACCATTTCAGTAGAAGAGGTCGCTTCCAGGTTAATCGCCCTGGGCAACAGACTCTGCATTATCACCGGCGGAGAACCATTTCTCCAGTGGGAGTCGGGCCTAAATCTCCTGGAAAGGCTTCTTCTGACAGAGGGAATCGAGATTCAATATGAGACCAGTGGCAAGGTACTGATTCCGGCTGATTGCAGAGGTTTCAAAGTTTGCTCGCCCAAATACCTGGCGAACATTTGGCACTACCTGCCTGAGAACAGCGAACGGGCTGACTGTTTTAAATTTGTGGCAGGAGATGAATTAAAACCTGTCCAGGAGTTTATCACAAAACACAATCTTGACCAGGATAGGGTGTGGATCATGCCCATGGGTACCGGCAGGGACGAGCAACTGACTCGCTCCCCAAAAATATGGGAATTTTGTGTAAAGCACCACTACAATTTTTCCCCGCGCCTGCACACCCTCTTCTTTAACAACCAACAGGGAGTTTAACATGGTTGATTCTATTATCGTATTATCCGGCGGAATGGACTCGGCCGTACTTCTCGCCCAGACCCTAAAAGAGGGCAAAACTGCCCAGGCCATCAGCTTTGACTACGGTTCAAAACATAATGATCGAGAGCTGCCCATGGCCGTGGGGCTCTGTGAAGAGTTTGCCATAAAGCACCAGATCATCAAACTTCCCTTTATAGGTGAGCTCTTCTCATCCAGCCTCCTCACAGGCGGGGAAGAGATTCCGGACGGCGCTTACGGGCAAGAGAACATGAAGAGCACCGTGGTCCCCTTTAGAAATGGAATCATGCTCGCCATCGCCGCCGGATATGCTGAATCGGTACAGGCCGGTGAGGTACTTCTTGGCTCCCATTCAGGCGATCATCATATCTACCCCGACTGCCGACCGGAGTTCAACAACGCCTTTGCCGAGGCCGTTAATCTAGGAACAGACGGACAGGTAGCGATCCGCTTCCCATTTTCTGAAATGACTAAAAGAGATATCGGCGACCTTGGCAGAACACTTGATTTGGATTTTGCCAAGACATGGACCTGTTACAAGGGCGGAGAGTTGCACTGCGGCGTTTGCGCGGCCTGTGATGAGAGAAAAGAGGCCCTGCGCCACCCCGAAGGGCTCGATGTAACAAAATATCTGGTATAGGTTTAAGATAATGACAGAAAACATAAATGCAGGCATTCCTCTCGGCAAGCAGGTCGGTCACAGTGAAACCTACGACCCCAGCCACCTCTTCCCTGTCGCACGCAGAGAGGCTAGAAAAAGCCTCGGTCTCGCCGACGACCTGCCCTTTAGCGGCCCCGATATCTGGAATGCCTACGAGCTCTCTTGGCTGGACAGTAAGGGTAAGCCCTGCGTTGCCCTGGGCGAGATCACCTTCCCCTGCACCAGTGAAAATATCATCGAGTCCAAGTCACTGAAGCTCTACCTCAACTCCTTTAATCTCACCCGCTTTACCTCAACTGCAAGAGTTAAAGAGATCATCAGAGAGGATCTCAGCCGGGTGGCTGGCGCAGAGGTGGAAGTAAAAATCCTCACGCCGGAAGAGTTTACCGAGGTGACAATCTCTGCGCCTGAGGGCAGCTGCATAGACGACCTTGAACTTGAGGAGGAGATCAATGCCTACAGGCCGACGGCCAATTATCTGAGCACGGGCCCGGAAGAGACAGAGGAAGAGCTCTATACCAACCTCCTGCGCACCAACTGTCCGGTAACCGGACAACCAGACTGGGCCACGGTAATCATTAACTACAGGGGCAAGGCCATCGACCAGAGAGGACTTCTCCGCTATATCATCTCCTTTCGCCAGCACGAGGGTTTTCACGAGAACTGCGTTGAACGCATCTTCATGGATATTCTGAACAGATGCGCCCCCGCCAGGCTGACAGTCTATGCCAGGTTCACCCGCCGGGGCGGACTCGATATCAACCCCTACCGTACAACCCATGCAGAACACTTCGTAAACCTCAGACTGGCCAGACAGTAAAACCTATCGGTTAACTACCCACAATGGAGGATGGGTACAATCCATCCTCCTGCCAAGAAAAAAATGCCCTCTCATATTTGCGCCCAAAAGAAAGCAGATCAGGGCGCATTTTCAAAAGACCATCTCCCGGATTCCACCATCTGGCAAAGAAACACCCATCCAACCGCCATCACGCCATTTTCCCAGGCCACCTTTTCTTAAATATCTTGAATTTCAAGCAGGGAAGAATACACTATAAGATATGACTCAGGCGAAAGTAGACATTTTCCCCGGGTTCCTGCAGGATAAAATAGGGTGCACTCTAGCCAAGGTGAGGGGTGCTCTTAAAAAGGGGGCGGCAACCATGACTACCTTAAGATCAGGCGATACCACTATCATCCTTGACGAGTACGGTTTTCTTGACAAGGACCAGGTTTGGAACAAGGAGGTGGCAATGATCATCGCTGAACATGAAGGCTTCACAGAACTCAACGAAGAGAAGATGAATATCATCAACTTCATGCGCAAGTACTATACCGAAAACCATAACTTCCCCATCCTTGCCGAGGTCTGCAAGAAAACCGGTGATACCTGCAGGGACTGTGTGGCCCGCGAGTTCACCGACCCCATGCGAGCCTGGAAGATCGCTGGCCTACCGAAGCCACCGAGTATCTTCTTTACCACCTTTGACGGCAAGAAGTATAGCCCGAACCCTTTTTACTAGACCCGTGAACAGAGGGGGAAACTGCCCCCCTGTCCACTTTTTTTTAATCCCTTCGTTCCCCCTCTCATCAGGAGATAATATGTTTAATGCCAATGAGCTATGCAACAAAATAACCTCCCTCCATCCAGAGCTTGGTGCCTGTGGCATCGATATCACTGTTACAAAAGATGATAAAGAGAACAGATGGTTGGTCCACCTTAACAAGGGAGAGCATAGCCTAAATCACTTTCTCGAAATGCCGGATGCAGACCACTGCATGGAGGGTCAACAGTGTCTCTCCTTAGGGCTCGAAATTGCCCAGCTACAAAAAAACATCAAAGGAGAGCAGTTCTAGAGCAGTGCCCCAGTCGCCAAGCGACACCATTGTCTCAGCCATTGGTGAAACAAAAAGTTTCCTCTAGGGCAATTGGAGAAAAAATGCATAAACGACGTTATCCCCGAATGGGTGGGAAAAATCTAAGGGTCGATATTTCAGATGGCAGAGGCTTCTACTCAGGGTACATAAGCGATGTCTCCCGTTTCGGCATGCAACTAAATAGTATTGCGATAAAGCTCAATCAAGATGTCAAGACGCTCTCGGTGGTTGTTACTGTAAACGGAAAAAACTTCAAAATGATGGCCATACCAAAATGGGAGGTCAAGGAGGGGGGCAGTAAAACGATGGGCATGGAACTGATAAATGTCCCCTATAGCTGGGCCGGCTTTATCCGGGAATTTGATCAAAAAAAAGCACAGGGCCACCCTTAGGGAACGGCCCTGTCCCCTAAACAATAGATGAGGCCTTGAGCGGGCACCTCGGTGAATTTTTCATATCATCCATTTTTTTTACACTGGACCATGCCATTCACCTGCCTGCTAACAGAAGACGGCCCCTTCTTTGGCCCTTAAATAATGGCCTTTGGGAGCGCAAGGCGTCTCGCCCGTCAAGCCCCTTTGCTCAGCACTTATTAAAGTCTCTTACCATTATTGCCCCGCTTTAATGCAAGCGGCACAATCACGCTCCAGGTAGGTGGTGCCGTTTGCACCCCATAATATCAATGGCCAGATTAATGTTTTTTCCATGGCAGGAACAAGATACATTGTAAAATAGCTTAAAACTGTAGCCGCCCTACCCCTTACCACTGCACCGAGTCCACAACTGCCCCGGATCAATTTCAAGCACCGAACAAACCAAGCTGAGAGAGAAGCTCTATAGCGAACCTGAGCCACATAGCCTTCAAGATGAAACTCTGGATAGATAGGCGACAAGCTAAAGCTCAAGATAGCTACTCAGCGGAACGCCTAAGAGTCGCGGAGCCCGGACAGACCAGAGACTAAAAAAGGAGTGGAGTGAAACGTAAAATGCTGGTATCTTGGCAAAGATTACCGTAACATTTCAGCTAAATGATCTGACACAACAGGACCACCCCAATAGCTGAAACAGCGGTGAAACAAAAACTCTCTTCCAGGGCAATTAGATAAAAAATGAATAAACGACGTTACCCCCGAATGAATGGGAAAAACCTAAGATTCGATATTTCAGATGGCAGTGGCTTCTTTTCAGGGTATGTAAGCGATATCTCCCGTTTTGGTATACTACTAGATGACATTCCTCTAAAACTCGATCACAGTGCGAAGACACTCTCATTGGTTGTCTCTGGAAATGGAAAAAACTTCAAAATGATGGCCATACCCAAGTGGACAGTTGAAAAGGGGATCAGCAAAACGATAGGCATGGAACTGATCAATGTCCCCTATATCTGGGCCGGATTTATCCGGGAATTTGCTCCAAAAACATCACTGACCCACCCTTAGGGCAGGCCCTGTCCTGATCATTAGCTCGGCTACGCCTTGTTTTTTTTTGGGAAGTACCTTCTCTTCAGCAACAATGCCTTTGCATGGTAGAGAAATGAGTTCACCGTTTTTTAGAATATTCTTGTAGTAAAGAATCTTATTCTCATTTTTTTCTTAAATGAATAAGTAAGCCAAACTGTAAGCAGCTGCAGGATCTCCCCTCCCTCCTCCCCCTTAAAAGTTGATGGCTTTTGCTCCAGAGATATCACAAACTTTTCTATCTTACGAATAGGCTTTGTTGTACCAGACATGTATCATAGGACTTTGCTGAAATAACTGAAGAGTTCAGGGAATGTCGGCACCTCTCAGGTGAAAGGTATCGTTCAGCCTCAGACATATATATTTAATTGGAGTGTTGAGTATGGATCATAATTTTATCCAGGAAAAACTGCGTGTCTTTGCTCAAGAGCGTAATTGGGATCAGTTTCATAGTCCCAAAAATCTTGCCATGGCCCTGGCAGGCGAAGCAGGAGAACTCTTAGAAATTTTTCAATGGCTCACAGAAGATGAATCAAAAAAAGAAAATATCAAGGCGAAGGATAAGCAGTTGGCGGCAGAGGAGCTTGCCGATATACAACTCTACCTCCTGAGGATCGCTGATAAACTGGATATTAACCTCGAAGAGGCTACCTTCGCTAAATTAGAGAAAAATGCGGAGAAATATCCTATTAGTTTAGCAAAAGATAATGCCATCAAATACAATCGGCGCGATGAAAGATGATCTTATCTTGCAAGCTACGGTAAGCAAGGGCACGCCAGCATTAGAAGAATACTATTCCCACCCTGCTACCCTTGAGACTACTCCGTCTCTTTCTGCTGTGGATTCAAAAGCTGGCAAACTGCCCCCCCCCTGAGCCTTTTAATAATTCTTACGAGAAGCGCAATGCCCCATGATACCAAAGGGCAGATTAATGACTTAGGGGGGGGAATGCTCATATGGCCTGTTCAAAATGAGATAAGATCAGTTGGTTATAATTGTTGAGGCACAAAACATAACCAACTGTTTTAGTTCCGGTTAAGGACCTTGTTATGCATGTTTATTTCACAGCCCTCACTACAATATTCTTTCTATCAAGTCTTGTTTCTAACAGGCTAATATTATTAGACACTGACTTTTTCAATATATCTTTATGAAAATCGGAGGCTCGTACTCCAAAATACACAGCAGTAACGCGCCCTTTAATTGGGTAGTATTCGTCCTGTCCGATGATTCTGTATTCATTTTCATACCTCCAATGCTCTGTTTTATATGATAGAACTTCATTAGGAGTTGCACCTGCAAGGATGGTTGTCCCATGCTTTTTCAAGCCACTATCATAATTCACCTCTGTAACATCAGCCTCATAATCAGAAAACTCAATTTCTATTGCCACACCAGTATGTCCATTTGCATAGTGTGACCACATCCTTATGTCCTCAAGTGATTTTGATAAGCTACATATTTTCAGATCAGAGTTGAACGTTGGTAGATCATCAATGCTTTTATATTGCCTAACCCTCTTTTGGTTGCCCCGGGGACTAATTATTGTATAAAAAAGCCCCTCAAGAGGGTCATTTAGAGAATCATAACTAGAACAGTACAGTCTTTGGTTTAATAGAATATCTAAAACAAACTCTAAGTTATCTAATGATCTGAATTTGTAAAGTTTCATCTACGCCTCGTGATAAATGCATAACAAGTTATTATCCGGTTTCCTGATATCATCGCAAAACACAATTTGACAACGCTTTTTCATCCATGACACCCAGTTTTTAACTGGATATCTCCTACATAATCCAGATCCCTTCCAGCCTTACCGATCAACTTACAGCACTCCAACCTAAACGCCCACGGCTACTCCCCCTTACAAAGGGGTGTATTGACGATCTCCAATCATCTTCCTACACTATTTCTTTGTTATGAGCAATGATTAAGGATTGTTAGATGTACGTGTTGGGGGCCTATGAGTGGTTATCGGAAATTCTGCAGAGCAACATTGGACAATGGCGAAAAAGAGAGGCACAGGCGCTAGCAGGATTGAAATATAGGAAAGAGTTGTGCTGGTGACAGCTTATTGAATGAGGCCAGCGTGGTGAAGAAAAGAGTATGGGAGCAAGCAGGGTGCTGTGCTGCAGGTAGAGATGCCGATAAAGCGCATGATTCTTCACACGGAGGAGACACAGGGCGCCCAAACGGTGTAGGCCGCTCACGGGGCCTCTCCGAGCTAACAGAACTGGCTTTTAAACTTTTGCTGCTTGCTGAAGGAGAGGGAATCTACAGAAGCGGGTATCTAGCTCCAGAGGAGATGAAACAGGGGATTGGTGGCACAGGAGGGTGAAAATTCTTGTCTGCCCTTGAGTGGGGCGGGGATCGCTGCTCGAAACATTCCTTCAATCTGCTTACATAGTAGTTACACAGCCACATTGCCACATTGCCTACCAGTTCACAGGACAAAAAAAAAGGTCAATATCACTCAAAGAGTAATATTGACCTTTCTAATTTGGTGGCGATACAGGGAATCGAACCCCGGACACTACGGATATGAGCCGTATCGTATGCTGTTTTGATTAACATTGATTAATATTGATTTAACACCTAATTTCAGGTATAAATACAGAATCGACACATACAAATCAACATCTACAAATTGATTAATATTGACCAAATTTGCTTACATAGTGCTTACACAGTGCTTACACGGTGTCTAGCTCCAGAGGAACCGGCCATGCCACGATTGACATTAAATAGAATTAGAAACGCTAAGCTCCCACCTAATAAAAAACAGATTTTTCTCTGGGATGAAGATGCCAAGGGCCTGGGGGTACGTATCACTGGAAGCGCAAAAGTGTTCATCTTCCAAAGTCGCATGCTGATGCCTGATAAAAATGGCATCCTGAAACCATCTACTTTCAGAATAAAGATAGGCGGATGTGATTCAGTCCTCCTGGAAGATGCACGCAATGTGGCCAGGCGTTATGCGGCACAAGTGGCCGAGGGGATAGATCCACGCCAAGCACGTCAACGGACTGCTGAGAACGAAGCCACGGAGAGACAAGAAAGGAAACGACAAGATGTGACTATTGGCAAAGCATGGCCAACCTACATGGAAGAACGTCGCCCAAACTGGTCAACAAAATACTACTCCGACCATGAGCGCATTATCTCTCCAGGCGGCAAACAGAAAAAGAGAGGCAAAGGCCTGACTGTAGCGGGCCCCTTAGCCAGTATTGCCAACCTACCTCTTTCAAGTGTGACAGCCGATTCTATAAAAAAATGGTTGGCAGATGAACAGCCCAAGCGCCCGACAGAAACCAGACGAGCTTTTGAAATGCTTCGAACCTTCCTGAATTGGTGCGAAGCTGACAAACGCTACCACGGCCTTGCTCCCCCTAATGCATGCTCTGCCAAAATCAAGAAAGACAACTTGACTAAAAAGAACTCACGGGACGACGCCCTGCAACGAGAGCAGCTTTCTGTCTGGTTTGCTTCAGTACGGCGCTATGAAAATAAAGTTCTATCAGCATACGTCCAAATGCTCTTCCTTATAGGTGCCAGACGTGAGGAGCTGCTTTCACTTAAATGGTCTGACGTAGACTTCCGCTGGAAAAAAGTACACATCCTTGGCAAAGGCGCTGTGCCGAGAGACCTTCCACTAACCCCATATGTTGCAGCCCTATTATCCAAACTGCCTCGACGTAATGAGTGGGTTTTTTCCTCAACGCGTGGGAAAGAAGGCCGCCTACAAAGCCCCACCAAAGCTTTTCAAAAGATGATGAGCAGGGCTGAGATTGACGACATTACTCTACATGGGTTACGCCGATCCTTCTCCACCTTGTCGGAGTGGTTGGAAACGCCGGTTGGGATCGTCTACCAGATCCAAGGGCACGAACCATCAGCCACAGCAGAAAAACATTACAAGAAGCGACCTGTTGACCTGCTCCGCAAATGGCACATCAAGATTGAAGCCTGGATATTGGAAGAGGCTGGAGTTGAAGTGCCTGGAGCGGATCAAGAAACAGGTTTTCGATTAGTAAAAATCGTTTAAGAGGAGATAGGGATATGAAGTGGATGCCCGTTGTTTCAGAGATTCCTTGGCCAGATGATAACGGAGAAGTGATCGGTACGAGGAAGTATATAAGCTGTTATTTTGCTCATTTTTCCGATGATGAAGAGAAAAGGATCTTCAATATCTTAGAGAAATATCCGGTTAGTGAAGTCAACTTATTCACAAGTATGCTTGCCAAGATATGTACTGATTACGGCGTATTTTTAAAACAGAAAAGAGACCATCAAATACGGAAAGAGATCGACGATAAGCTCCCGATACTGGAAAAAGCGCACAGTCAGTTAAAATTGCTACAAAAACAAGGACTACCTATAGAACACATAAAATCAGTTCCAGGGGTTTGCCACAGTGAAGAAGAAAAATCACGACATTATGCTGACAAACATATCAACAAAAAGGCATACTGCGACCTCCCCGTGTGTGCCCGCCGCGCAGAGGAGGCACTGGAGTCTCTTCTAGGGGTACTGCGAGATCTTCAGCCCGATAAGCCTGGACGTGGCAGAGTAGAAACAGAAGGGGGGTTTGCGCAAGCTATTGCAGACGCTTTTGCAGAAGTATTCAATAAAAAACCATCGACATGGAGAGAAGGGGTTCTTAGCCAGATATTGGCAATTTGCCTCGAAGGGTTAGGAATTCCACACGAGAATCCAGAACGGCGCTTAAAAAACCTCGTACATAAATAGCCTTTTTTTCTTTATTAATGTCTCCTGTATTCCCCACTCATTGCAAGTAATCATACCTCATAACAATGGCAAATCGTGAATAACCACGAGCCAAAATTATGAGGTAAGCCATGAAGAAAGCATCCTGCTCTAAGCAATTCATTACCACCAACAAATTTTCTGAAATCTTCGGAGTGAAACCTGATACAGTTCGCAGGAACCTTTGCACCAAAGGTCATTTCTTAGGTATGAAGCCATTAAAGCTGGCAAACGGGCGCTTACTTTGGCCAGCAATCACCCCCGATCAACTAAAAGGGTGATTTCATGAATACCAAAAGAAAAGCGGTCCCTCCCCAAAAGGTTGGCGCCATGGGAGAAACCGCTTCAAATCAACAAGCCAAGTATAGTTCTTTTCCTGACAATCAGCAAGGACCGACCGACAATCCTGCAGCCAGTCAGCGGCAACGTATTTTTCCCCACCCGAAAGCAGACGAGCCGACGACAGACATTGCTTTCACAATCATCACCAACCACGACGGCCCACTGACAAAGACGATCCGGCCAGATGGCCAAGGCGGGATCATCAAGAAGCCTGCTGCAAATCTCGTCAGAGGTGTAACGAAAAGGGTTACCATGCCCTTTAGGAAGTTTGGCCCTTTTCTGCGGACATTGCAGAATAATCAGGCCCTCTGCCACGGCGTCAGTGATTATCCCCAAGCCAACATTACCTCAAGAGCCAAGTTTAACGGGGAGCCGGACACAATCACAAGGACATCGGAATATTTCCACTATCCAACAGGTGCCGGTATCGGCATGTTCGACCACGACCCGAAACCTGGGCAGAAAACGTTGAGCGCAGATGAGTTGCTTGACATTATATATAGTGTCTGCCCTGATTTTCGCCGCCTGTCGACATGGTGGACGCCGTCAACGAGTTCCTGCATTTTTGATAACAACAAAAATGAGCTGACGGGAATTGGAGCCGGTTTCCACCTGTACTTCCCGTTTGAGCCTGCAGATAAATTACCGGAATTTGCTGACTGGCTGTCCAGGCAACTTTGGTTAGCAGGCCACGGCCACATCTTTATTAGCCGAACCGGTTCACTACTTACCCGGACCGTCTTCGATCTGACAGTTTTCTCCCCGGAACGATTGGATTTCGTAGCCGGGGCCGACTGTATTGACTGCAATCAACGGTTGCCGGAACCTGTGTACCGCAAAGGATTGGAGGTGTGGGCATGATAGAGTTTACACCGCTAACTGAAGCGCAAAACATGCTGTATGAGGCCACCGTTTCGGTTGCGAAAGAAGAAGTCCACGCGGAAGCTGACAGAATCAGACAACAGTACATGTCAGTTGAAGCTATCAAGCTGGCAGAGAAAACTGGTGTCGATGTTGAGCATGCTGAAGAGACTGTCCGCTTGCGATGTAACGGACACTTGAGCCCAGAGGATATCATTTATTTCCAGAACGGTAGCACGGCCACGGTGGAAGAAATGCTTGCGGACAGAAGCAAATATGACGGCACGCCCTGTGCTGACCCGCTTGAACGTGAAGAAGGGTTGAATCGGGCAATGTTCTACGCCAACGCTGATACCGGCAAGCCACTCATCCACTCTTTCCTTCATGGTGGCCAGATACACCACTTGACCGGCCGACAGGAAGAGCCGGTGGAAGAACATGCACCATCCTTTAGCGAACTGCTTGAACGCGCAGCTACCCTGAAGGCAGGAGATACAAAGGGCATGAAAGATATTCTCGAACTTGCGACAGCCCTAGACTCAATCGAGGAACAGGAACTTTTGCGCAAAATCAAGAAAAACACAGGGATGCCCCTGCAGGCCATGCGCTCGTACACACGCAAGGGTCAAGTGGATTCCAAGGATTTGGATCACCTCGATATCGCACGTAAGCTCCTGGAAGAGATCGGTAAAGAGAACGTACTGAACTGCGAGGATGGAGTTTTTATATGGCGAGAAAAAGGAGTATGGGAGCCGATGAGAAAAGGCGAACTTAAGCACCGATTGCAGAAACTGATAGAGGGGAAGATGCGGGTTATGTCTCAGTGGGTTGTGGGGGCAACAGAGGTGTTCACAAATGACGTGTATCGGGCGAATCATGAATTCAATATTGGTGATCCGAATGTCATTAACTGCCTTAACGGGGAACTGCACCTAAATCACAAAACCGGTTCGTGGGAGCCGAAGTCTCATGATAAGCTGGCCTATCGGACTAGTCAGATTCCTGTCGAGTTTGACCCTACTGCAACTGCACCACGATTTAAACAGTTCTTGAATGAGATATTCGAAACTGATGAGGATAGCCAAGACAAGACAAGAGCGCTGCTGGAAATGTGTGGTTACACGATGGTGGCCCACTGCTCGTATGAACTGTTCGTCATCCTTATAGGTACTGGCGCGAACGGTAAAAGCGTTTTTCTTTCGCTACTAGAGGCCATTGTCGGGCCGAAAAACACAGTAGGGGTTCAGCCAAGCCAGTTCGACAACCGGTTTCAGCGAGGGCACATGCGCCATAAACTCGCCAATATCGTGACGGAGATCAAGCAAGGCGAGGTCATTGCCGATGCAGAGCTAAAAGGGATTGTCTCAGGTGAACCGTCGACGGTCGAGAACAAATTCAAAGACCCTTTCACCATGCGGCCCCATGTAACGTGTTGGTTTGCGACAAATCATATGCCACATACCCGTGACTTTTCGGAGGCGCTGTTCAGGCGCGCCTTGATCCTGAAATTCAACCGCGTCTTCTCAGACGAGGAAAAGAACCCGAAGCTCAAGGATGAATTGTTTGCAGAATTGCCAGGCATCCTGAATCTGGCTCTCCATGCTTACGCTAATGCTGTTTTGAATGGTTTTACAAAGCCTGACAGCAGTGAACAGGCGAAAGAAGAATGGCGACTTGAAGCAGATCAGGTTCAGCAGTTCGTTGAGGATTGCTGTGAAAAATCGCCTTACGAGGAAATTGAGTCTTCAACGCTATTCAGAGCATATCGATCATGGGCAGAGACGAACGGTATACGAAAAATGTTGAGCCAAAAGAGTTTCAGAGACAGGCTCACACGCCTTGGATTTGGCAGCAAACGGAATAAACAGGCTAGGCTTGTCACAGGGATTGCCATGGCCAACAATTTCCCTGGTAGTGCTGCCGATCTGTTGGGGGAACTTCTCTCTTGATGAACGCGTATTGACTTCGTCATATAGACCTGGGTTACTGAAATGGTCCCCATTATTATACGACTGAGCTTTCCCACATTTGGGCATCAGCACCATTTCCCTTCCTATTTACGGGTGGGCACATGGTGATGGGTGACGGGTGGTGACGGGTGGTGACGGGTTTTTCCACATTACCCAACTTTCAGAAAAAATAAAGTTCAGTAATTCAAAATCTTCTTTTTCTCATAAATATATCCATGTTATAAAAAGCGTCACCATCCGTCACCACATGGGAAGCATTCTCACCACGACACATATAGAAAGCACAAAATGACATAAGAGTAAGGGGATATACAATACTATAGCCTGAGCTTCCCTACTCTCCTTTACTCACTTGTCCTGGTGGAAGGGGGGGGGTAAAAGTTTGGGGCTTAATTACCTAAGACCGGGATTGCCCTCTAACGTTAACACTAACTCTGAATAATCCACGACAACAACCTTCAGGAATCGTTGTGCGCGCGCGAGGCGAATTGAAGTTTTCCGGGTAGTGCTTGACGCCTCTTTATGGATTTTAAGCAAGGCCGAAGAAAAGCACAGGACCCCCCATCAAAGGTCACTGGCTGAAACGGCGATGTATCGCTACAAGCAGTTGATCAGCGACAAACTGAACCTTCGCGAATACAACGGCCAAACAGGTAAGTCAGCTTGCGTCCAAGGCTTTGAACAAAATCAATGCTTTCGGAATACCTGTTCGAGAGGTTTTTTAGTAAAATGGAATGGAGCAGAGAGGAACTGATTTTCTTCTCTCATGATTTATGCAACAAGGCCCCAACCTACTCCAATTTCACCCTTACCAAGATCCTTCAATGCAGTCACCCCTTTCGAGGTGATTGATACTCGCTCAGGGTTGCTCATATGCTCCTGCAGGGTCCTTCAATGTAGTCACCCCTTTCGAGGTGATTGATACATTTTTTCAGGTCGATATAGCGCATATCTTTGGCGCTTCAATGTAATCACCCCTTGCGAGGTGATTGACACGCAGACCTGCAGGCCGACCGTTATAACAGTCCTTGCTTCAATGCAGTCACCCCTTTCAAGGTGATTGATACCGTTTGCCACAGGAAAGAGCATCGGCGGTTGATCGCTTCAATGTAGTCACCCCTTTCGAGGTGATTGATACTTCCCGAGATCGGTCAGGTCATAGACGCCAAACTGCTTCAATGTAGTCACCCCTTTCGAGGTGATTGATACGTCGACAAGGTAGGAGCCGGGCCGAGAGTAGGGGCTTCAATGTAGTCACCCCTTTCGAGGTGATTGATACTCGTCGTCCCAATCCATTCCGCTTGCAACAAACTGCTTCAATGTAGTCACCCCTTTCGAGGTGATTGATACGTACAGACAGGCTTATCATCAGAGTAATAGGTGGCTTCAATGTAGTCACCCCTTTCGAGGTGATTGATACATGGGCCGAATGGCAACTCTACGAGTTCTATCCTGCTTCAATGTAGTCACCCCTTTCGAGGTGATTGATACTGTCTATCGCCTTGATAGCGGTAGATCCCTTGATGCTTCAATGTAGTCACCCCTTTCGAGGTGATTGATACCCGATGATCGGGCAATACGTCACTTGTATCGGGTCGCTTCAATGTAGTCACCCCTTTCGAGGTGATTGATACAACCTCGGTCGATGTTTGTGGGGCTGTGTTGATTTGCTTCAATGTAGTCACCCCTTTCGAGGTGATTGATACCAGCTCAAACTGATTTTGAGGACAGTGATAAACAGCTTCAATGTAGTCACCCCTTTCGAGGTGATTGATACTGCCAGTTAACTAACATGCTAAAAACACATATTCATCCAAGGTGTTTCCGCGAACACACTCAGAAGAACATTACAAGTTGCTGTGAATATATGCGAAAACAGAAAATCCTTTATAATATCAATAAGTGCGAACAAGGCCACTTTCCTTGCTAGTGAGACCTTCGCGCAGGCAGTAAATATCCCATCTGACCGTTGCGCTGAATAGTAGCCTCATAAAGATCCCCCCCCCACTCAGTACTCTTTGATTGTACAACTGCCCAAACCCCACTTATGTCTAAAGGAACTGACCATGTTACCCACTGATAAAATCCCTTTCTAACACCTAAGCTCGTAACAGGGAGTGCTTCTGCGGCAAGCCACTGCCCAGCAATAACCCCGCGATGTGGAGAAGATGTTGGCGCCTTCATACCACCAACTTTTGCGGCCATTTTGTTAGCACCAACATCCCAACCCAGACTTGTTATGTTATCTTCGTTCATCCATGGGAGGTTGAGGGCATTTAAAATATCATCTCGCGTAACACTTATCAGCATTGTTGTAATAACATTGCTAAAACTCACTCTTCCTGCTGTGAGATCTAACGGTATTTTTTCTGCTGTCTTACTTTTGGGAAGTTCCTCCAAAAGAGAACTCCCCTCTGCGAGATACCTTGACAAGCTCTCTAAAACAATATTTTCATCTACACCAAGTAAAACAGGATGCTGATGCTCCCACAATAAATGAGCTTTATGCCCCATACGAGATACAATTGAAAAACACCCCACTGCCGCCATCCAAGCCTGAGCATTTGTCTCAAATAAACCTTGCATTTTATATTGCACGTTATTCCTCACTTTTACTTTGTACCCAATCTGCTAGCCGAACCATTGCCTCAAGATATGCCAACTGCCATGCCCCATATTCTTCATTCAACCTACAGGTCATACTTCCCCAATCTGATCCCCCTGCTTTATGCCACAGGGCAAAGTCTCCGCTTATTGACAAGACACTTCTGTTGTATCCATGATGAGTCCCAACAAGATACTTCAACAAGTCGCTCACCTCATCTGACAACATTGATACAGATGCAACTTCATGCCGCCAACCCTTGGGCAAACCGGACATACTACGAGCAACCTTCGCTGCCCATGGAGAAATGTGATTTGACTTTGCCAAGGGTGTGGAACATGCTCCAAGCATAGTTTGAAACCGAGGATCTTGCTTGCCGATATCATGCAAGCGGGCTGCTTGTCGAACAGCCTCATCTGCTGAGAAATTTTTTGCGACTTCAAACACATTGTCTAAGTGGTCACTCAAAGCAACTTCATCACCAGATCGTTTTCTTCGTGGAGTTTCTGTAACTATAACTCCTGCTGGATAAAAGGTGATTAAAGGCTTCACAAAAGGTGCATTGGCTTCTTTGAGAAGCTCGGGAATGTCAGAATCTTCACCTGCTCCTACTAATCTAAACTTTGCTCCTACTTGATTACCTAGATCCTTAACAGGGTCACATTTCTGAGGCATCCATCCCCACTCATCATAGCCACCATACCGCGTCGGTATGACAATCATACACCCACCGCGTATGCTGTCACCCCTTACAACCCTATCGCCTACAACAACAGACCGACGCCCTAGCCAACGTACAACCTCATAAATAGGACATGGCATAGCTTCTGCCATTACTGGAGGTGCTGCTTGAACAATTTCAACCCATTGCTCAGTTTCACAGGGAAGGTCTTCACGCCACACTACCTGAACAGTGATATTGTCTTTATCGTCACCATGGAGCCAAGGACTAATATCCATATCGACAGATGGCATGGTTTGCCTCAAACAACGAAGATCTGTATGACTCAAAGGGAAAGGAAGGGAAATTTCTCGCATTGGGGGGCTGCTTGCTTCTATAGCTTTTTTTATTGCAAGTACGCCAAAATCAACCCGCTTATTTTTACCCTTACCGTGTTGTATTTTTTTGAGCCATGACCATGTACTTTTTAGAATTTTCTTCCCATAAACTTTGCAATCCTGATCCTTTCCCAGATCAAGATAAACAATCGCCCCCTGACATGCCTGTAATTCTCCAAGCCGATCTAGTCGCCCAAATCTTTGTTGCAAGGCATCAATTGGTGCATTTTGAGTTACAAGGGCATCAAAATCTAAATCCGCCCCCACCTCAATGGTTTGTGTTGCCACCACAAAAAGAGGCTGCCTCCCTCGTCCTCTACTACCACTGAGCATTTGCGGAAGGTATTGATTAAGTATTTCATCTTTATCAGCTGGTCTCACGCGACCTGTGAGGAGAATCTTCTCGCCTGGCAATTTAGCAAAAATTGCTCGTGCATGTTTAGTGGTGTTGCATACCACGGCCACAACGCCTTTTACATCCGCCATTAGAAGGTTCGCTTCTTTCACCATTGTTGACAAAAATTGCTCGTCCGATGGTTTGACCAACTTAACAATCTTTTTACTGGCTAATCTTTTCTTGAGGACAGGATGAGCATAATCTTTAGCAGACAAAGTCATAGTCCTGTCATCTGTTACAGGTGTCGCTGTCATTGTAACAACGTGCCAGGGTAATATTGAGGGGGGGCGAAGATTCATAATCTGCTTTAAAGTCTCCGCAAATGGGGTAGAGATATGCGCCTCATCTAAAACAATCATCGCGTCATTCCCAATCAAAGCAGCGTGAATAGGAGCTGACTTCGGACTGACACCATACCCGCGCCATAAAAGACGTGAACCAGCTTGGTCTACTGTGGAAACAATAACAACAGGCTCATGTGGATTCAGCATCCACGAGTCATCAATTGTTACTCCACCTCTCATTTTTATTACGGTACAACCGATTTTCTCTGCATACTCAGTAACAGAATCTACAATAAGGCGACGATCCACGATATAAATAAGGCGAGTAGGGACTTTCGCTCCAATCTCCACAGCATAATGCCAGGCAGCGATTATGGCGGTTTTACCTGAAGCAGTAGGGGTTGATATCGACTCAGGTGGTTGACCTGCTAACACCCTTTCTGCAAGAGACAATTGCCAAGGAAATGGACTATATCCATGTTTTCCCTGATACCACTCATCAAATTTGAGAGACATTGTTTAGCTCCTCTGAGTAAAAGGGTCTACATAAACCACTGCCAAAATACCGATCGGCACCGATTATAATTGGCCCTATTATATATGATGACCATACTATAACGACATGGCACATATATCGCCTGTTCTTCCTTGAGGGATATTTTCTTGCATCTATAGTGCCTTTTATCGGGGAGGTATTGCCACAAGAAATGTACGCAGGCAAAGGTAAGCCCATTTTAGCCAAGCTTTCAGCAACAATGCTTTCAGGAGAAACCTTCTTTGTAGGCCAACGATCAAGAGCTACAGGGGTAACAGTTGCAAAAGATTTTGAGGCCTTATTCCAAGCACTACTTTGTAAACCCTTCAAACCAACATTGTCTAGCTCTAGCTCAACCTCTCCAAGATTTCTTACCCTCATCAAAGATGCACCTACAACTCCAACCTCTAAGTCACTTACGTCTGACGGAAGCCAACAACCTAGCCCTAGGATATGTCCCTTTGCATACTTATGACCAACATCAGGAATTGCCGCCCAAGCAACATGACGATAATCTCCGTGACCATGTACAAGTGGTGGCAAGGATGAATCTTCAGCCTGACTTATAACTGCCCTCCGTAACTTATCTGTCCAATACGTTGTTTGGTGGATATCAAGCTGTCTTTGAGGACGTAGTACAAAAAGCTCCCCCCATCTTTCATTAGAGACAAGAGTCTTCTTTTCTCTATACGAGGTATAAGGCGCAGCAGGGCTTCTCGCACCTACTTCAAAATGCGCTATAAGTTCTTGCAACCTACCCGTATATGGAGTCCTAACCCGTAAACCTCCATCTTTATCTGGTACCCAATTAAACTTAACACTATCAGCAGGAACAACCCTTCCGATAACAAGACTTGTGGCTCTGCCGATGTGAGTCAGTTGTTCAACAATTTTTGTAAGAGGAGCAATACATTTTTCGGGAACATCTCTCCAAAGATAACTCACGATATTATTCTTTGGATGAACAACTGGGAGATGTCTTGCTGTACCCGTATGATAATCTTTTCCTCTACGAAAATTTTCCGGCACATATTGCAGCGGGGCTCTAGGACACAATGCTTCTTCAAATTGCATCAAAGGAGGCGATTCAAGGTACTTTAACACCTCCAGATCTTCGCCTATTTCAGCGGCTGTTGCGACCATGGCTTGAAATTTTCGATCTGGGGCCGGAGGCCATTCACCTCTTTGAGGTGATGCTGGATCTGATAACTGCGGCTTAACCAGAAATTCTATCTGCGCCGCAAAGTCACTCATTCCTCTCCTCGTGGAAGAAGACCCACCAGAGCACTCCCAGCCGTCAAACATATCGGCTCTTGGTTAAAAGAAAGACCATGTTCTTTTGCCACAGCCAATGCTTCTTTTAGCTTAGCGGTTGACGAAGGAAGATTGAATGCTACCTGCTCGCCATTCGATCTTAAAACATAGGACTCACGACTAGCTGTATAAAGCTCACAACCAGAACGTAAATCTAATTTGTCCATGACCAGAGAAACTCCTAGTAAAGCTAACTGTATGAGTACCTCACGGCCTGCTTGATCTCGTTCTGGGCTAGATGTACCAGCTTCATCAGGAAAACTATAGCGGCTTAACCGCGTCAGAGATATTGCTCCGTTTAACTCTATACGTCCTGCAAAGACACCTTTATCCGCTGTATCTGGAATATCACTATGCCCCAATTTAGAAGGGTTTTACCACCTTCTGGATCGGGAGTAATTGTTCCATCCTTCAATGAATGGAGGGGCAGAGTTAGCTTTGATCCCCAAGGGGGTCAATTCTTTGGGCTTGTATGCTGAGCCACAAAAACATCATATCCCCATATTTCGCATGACACTGATCGAGATATCTTCACTCCTTTTACACTTTTTCCAGCATGAGAATCCCAGCCACCTAAAGAAGTGTCATGGAGCATAAGTAAAAGAGCAGTTGCATTCTTTGTGGTACTACTGAGTAATTGATGTCCTATATCAGAATTTCTCCATGAGTCTTCCCCCAAAAAGGAGTCACGAAGAATGGCATCATATATCCTATGAGGCAACTCATTCACAGAGAGCGTTTGATTGGCAACAGATGTTGTTATCTCTGGAAGGATGCCAAGAGCGGCAAGCTCTGCTTCAATACGATTTGCAAATGATCCCACAGAATCAACCTGCACAGCCTTAGCTTTGCCCGTCCCTTTATCTAAAGCAACAAAGTTGTGACCTACACCTGCAAATGTTGGTGGGTATATGTGATCACTACCATTAACATTCTTGAGGTTTGCTTTAATAGAAATAGCGACATCTGACATATTCTTTCTCCTTAAATGGGTGGTACAAACATGGATGACAACCAACTTGATTTCGAGGCGTCTATATGATAGGAGCAATAGACATTATTCCACTATTTCATTCAAGTCTTTGTTTTTAAAAAAGAATAAAAGTTACTGAGTCTTTATGAGACGGAGAGAGAGAGAAAGACTCTACCTCAAAGAAGGGGTTGAGCCGTATCTAGCTCAAGAGGAGATGAAACAGGGGATTGGTGGCACAGGAGGTAAAAACTCTTCGTTTGCTCTTGGGGTGGGCGGGGATCGCTGCTCGAAACATTGATCCAATCTGCTTACATAGTGCTTACACGAGCAAAAGACACAAAAAAAGGGTTACAGCCGAATGACTGTAACCCTTTGGAATAACTTGGTGGCGATACAGGGAATCGAACCCCGGACACTACGGATATGAGCCGTATGCTCTAACCGACTGAGCTACATCGCCGCGCTGTGAAGCAAGGACTTTATACTTAATTACCCTCTTGCTGTCAACATATTTTCCCTGTTTCTTTTGTTAAATTTCGTTTTCCAGGGCCTTTTTTCCTGAGACAAAAGGAGGGCCTGCCTAAGCCACTATTGTTGCGAAATAAAACGATAGATGCGACAGGGCAGCGAAGAGATCTCTCCGACAAGAAAAAAGAACCGACACGGACAAGGGGAGAAGCAGAGAGGGTACAAAAAAAGGGGGGACAGACATAAAGCCGGTCCCCCCCAGGTACAACTAAAGCAAATGTGCTTCAGGTACGGCTGATTACATCATGCCGCCCATGCCGCCCATTCCGCCCATTCCGCCCATTCCACCAGGCATTGGAGGCATTCCTGCGCCGCCATCTTCTTCCATGTCTGCAATCACACACTCGGTGGTGAGAAGCATACCGGATACAGAAGCTGCGTTTTGCAGGGCTGTACGGGTAACCTTGGCAGGATCGATAACACCTGCAGCGATAAGGTCTTCGTAAACTTCGGTAGCTGCGTTGAAACCGTTTGGTCCTTCAAGCTTCTTAACTGCATCAACAATAACAGAACCTTCACGGCCAGCATTATTGGCAATCTGACGAACAGGCTCTTCAAGGGCACGGATAAGATTTTCTTACCAAGCTCTTGCTCGCCTTCAAGATGAAGGGCTTCAAGGGCGTCAAGCCACCGCATGTAAGCAACACCACCACCAGGAACAACACCTTCTTCAACCGCTGCGCGGGTTGCGTTGAGTGCATCTTCAACACGACCTTTCTTCTCTTTCATCTCGATCTCGGTTGCAGCTCCAACGTTAATTACCGCAACACCACCGATAAGCTTGGCAAGACGCTCTTGGAGCTTCTCACGATCGTAATCAGAGGTGGTATCAGCGATTTGAGCGTGGATCTGCTTAACGCGTGAAGAAAGCTGAGCAGCATCACCAGCACCGTCTACGATGGTGGTAGCATCCTTATCGGTCACGATACGCTTACAGGTACCAAGATCGTTAAGGGTTACGTTCTCAAGCTTGATGCCGAGGTCTTCGCTGATAACCTGACCACCGGTAAGGATAGCGATATCTTCAAGCATTGCCTTACGACGATCGCCGAAACCTGGAGCCTTAACAGCTGCAACATTGATGGTACCACGAAGCTTGTTCACAACGAGGGTTGCAAGGGCTTCACCGTCAACGTCTTCAGCAAGGATGAAGAGACCTTTACCCATCTTGGCAACTTGCTCAAGTACTGGGAGGAGATCTTTCATGTTGGAAACCTTCTTCTCAACAAGGAGAATATAAGGATCGTCCATGATTACTTCCATACGCTCTGGATCGGTAACGAAGTATGGAGAGAGGTATCCACGGTCAAATTGCATACCCTCAACAACGTCCAAGGTGGTCTCCATTGATTTTGCTTCTTCAACGGTGATAACGCCTTCTTTACCAACCTTGTCCATAGCCTCTGCAATGATGTTACCAATGGTCTCATCGGAGTTTGCAGAAATGGTACCAACCTGAGCGATCTCTTTTTGCTCTTTGGTAGGGGTCGCAATGTTACGAAGCTCAGCAATAACAGCCTCAACACCTTTGTCGATACCGCGCTTGATCTCCATTGGGTTGCCACCAGCTGCAACAAGCTTAACACCTTCGGTGTAAATGGCTTGAGCAAGTACGGTTGCAGTGGTGGTACCATCACCGGCTACATCAGAGGTCTTAGAAGCAACCTCTTTAACCATCTGTGCGCCCATGTTCTCGAACTTGTCCTTAAGCTCGATCTCTTTAGCAACAGAAACACCATCTTTGGTAATGGTAGGTGCGCCAAAAGATTTCTCGATCAGAACGTTACGTCCCTTGGGTCCGAGGGTTACCTTAACTGCGTTCGCAAGAGTGTTAACACCAATGAGAACAGACTCGCGAGCCTTCACTCCGTACTTAATGTCTTTTCCAGCCATTATTTTATCTCCGTCAATCCATCCCCAAAAGGGACGATCAAATATTTTATATTCCGCTCAGCGGGGCAAACAACTTCTAAACAATCAGTGTAGCTGTATCATCAGGAAACTGATGACTACTCCATGATGCCGAGGATATCGTCTTCACGCATGATGAGAAAATCTTCTCCATCAAGCTTCACATCGGTTCCACCATACTTGGAGAAGAGTACAAGATCGCCCTCTTTTACCTGCAATGCAACACGCTCACCACTGTCGCTAACCTTTCCAGGTCCTACAGCTACAACCTGACCTTCAGCTGGCTTTTCTTTAGCGCTATCAGGAATGATGATACCACCAGCGGTTTTCTCTTCTTCAGCCAGTCTCTTCACCAAAAGCCGATCATTCAAGGGACGAATTTTCATTACTGCCTCCTGCGTTACATATATGTTTTTAGTTATCCTCGTCTATCTAGACGATTTTTCATCATAGTTACCTATGTCGTTAGGTAGTCATTTAAACTCGCAAAAACTATAGGTTCGGTTTAATAAAAATCAAGGGGAGTTTTACAAAAAAACAAGGCCCCTATCGAATATCTCGAAGGGGCCTTTAGACTAGATTTCAATTCCTTAGATGAGAGAAATCAGAGGAAGATGCTAACCCACACGCTCAACCCATTTGAATGGATCTTCCAGCTCGCCATACTGAATACCCTGAAGCTCGGCATAGAGTCTCTGCGAGAGTTCTCCAGCCTTACCAGCATTAATGATATAGCTCTTATCCTTATAGACAATTTCACCTACAGGGGAGATTACAGCAGCCGTTCCTGTGCCAAAGGATTCCAGCAGAGTACCGTCTTCACTTGCCCGTAAAACTTCCTCTATGGTGATCTTGCGCTCGGAGACATTGAGGCCCCAGCTTCTGGCAAGTTTCAAAATAGAATCTCTGGTGATACCGCCAAGAATTGAACCTCCAAGCGGAGGAGTGATAAGCTCATCGCCAATACGGAAGAAGATATTACTGGTGCCCACCTCTTCCACATACTTAAACTCTTTCGCATCGAGCCAGAGGACTTGGCTACAACCTTTTTTCCTTGCAATCTCAGCAGTATAGAGAGATGCTGCATAATTTCCGGCAGTCTTAATATTGCCAACGCCACCGGGAACTGCACGGGCCTGCTCATCACTTACGTAGATCTTGGTAGGGTTACAACCCTCCTTATAGTATGCGCCCACGGGACTCATAATAACAAAGAAGTAGTACTTCTCGGAAGGACGGACACCAAGACTGGGCTCTACCGCAATCATGGTCGGACGAATATAGAGAGATGAACCGGGGGCCTCGGGAATCCAATCCTTTTCGAGATAGAGAAGGGCCTTCAAGCTCTTCAACACCTTGTCCACGGGCAGGCGGGGCATACAGAGACGTACTGCAGATTGATTCATCCGCTCAAGGTTATCCGTCGGACGAAACATATAGGTCTGCCCATCCTTACCCTTATAGCCCTTCATCCCCTCAAAAATTGCCTGGCCGTAATGGAAGACCATTGCCGCAGGATCAAGGACCAAATTATGATATGGACAAATTTTTGCGTCATGCCACCCGTTCTCTCTGCTCCATGTCATCGCAAACATGTGATCGGTAAAGTCACTACCAAAACAAAGGTTCTCACTTGAAGGTTTTTCCTTTAAATTTTCGACAGATACTTTTTCAAGTGCAACATCAAGATTTTCCCACATAGCTCCGGCCTCCAGGCAGTACTTATTTTTCTTTTCTTAATTTATCATACGATATATACTTCACATAAGGAGTGAACATCCTACCAGAAATTCATCTTTTAGCAAAGTTCCCCGAATGTTTCGGCGAAAAAGTTAGCCTCTCCGATATATTTTCACCTTTATTTACGAGTAAGACCGCAGATGAATCAACTCCCGCCACAACAGTCAGACGGAAAGCCCCTTCCCGGCCCCATGCGTATCAAGTATTTTTTGTTGGTCTTTGCCATAGCCTTCTTCTTTTTGGGCAGAATTCTATGGCCATTCTGGTCCATCCTTGTCCTCTCCTTCCTTCTGGTAAATATATTCCAGCCCGTATATCTTTTTCTAAGTAAACAGCTACCCAGATCCGTTGCCTCCGGCCTCACCTGCCTGATGATTATCGCCTTGGTCTTTTTTCCACTCCTTTTTTTTACAGGAGCACTCACCGGCGAGGCGCTCTCCTTCTACAACTGGGTTCGAGACAGCCAAGTATGGATGCGCTTTCAGGACTTTATTCAACAGAGCCAATTTATCACCAGGATGCAGGCACCACTGAAGGATTTCGGCATTGATTTCCAACCTGCCCAAATAACGGCCAGCCTGGCCTATTTTGCCAAGGCAGGTGGCCTTTTCCTCTACGACCAGGCCTCATCCTGGGCAGCTAATATCCTCCAGTCCGTCGCCCTCTTCTTCATCATGATCCTGGTTATATTCTTTCTCTTTATGGATCTACTAAGGCTCAAAGAGTTTCTCTTCAAACTCTCACCCCTGCCAGAAGATGAGAACAGACTACTGGTAAAAAAGTTTGAAGAAATTGCCAACGCAATCCTCAAGGGCAGTGGCATCTGTGGAATTATTCAGGGCATCATAGGCGGAGTGCTGTTTTCAATAATGCACCTCCCCTCGCCAATACTCTGGGGTTGCATCATGTCGGTACTGGCCTTTCTCCCCATCTTTGGTATTGGCCTGGTTATGCTACCCGCCGCCCTGGCCCTGGCCATCGATGGCCAGACGGCAACGGCCAGTAGCCTTGTCATTTCCTACTTGGTCCTCTCCCTCGGCATGGAATATCTGATAAAACCTAAGCTCGTGGGCTCACAGGTAGAGATGCACACCCTCTTGGTCTTTCTTTCCATTATTGGCGGCATATCCGTTTATGGTATTTTAGGCATCATCTACGGACCACTTATCATCACAGCATTCCTTACATTATCAAATATATACCTCAGGCGTTACGACCAATATGTACAGATAATGTAAGTGAGGGGAGAGGGGGGCTGAAAAAAGTTTACCAGAGCAGTAACAACGATAACCAGATAGAGATTAAAAGGAGATAGTATGCCCAAAATTCAAGGAACCCGGACCGAACAAAATCTACTCAAATCCTTTGCCGGTGAAAGCCAGGCAAGAAATCGCTACACCTACTTTGCCAGTATCGCTCGCAAGGAAGGCTATGTACAGATTGGTGACATCTTTGAAGAGACATCCAATCAAGAAAAAGAACATGCCAAACGTTTTTTTAAATTTCTAGAGGGTGGCAATGTAGAGATAACGGCAAGCTTCCCTGCCGGAAGACTCGGTAACACCTCCGATAACCTTCTGGCAGCAGCAGAGGGTGAATTCGAAGAGCACTCCTCCCTCTATCCCGGCTTTGCCAAAATCGCCAGTGAAGAGGGCTTTGAAGAGATTGCCGCAGCCTGGTTGGCCATCTCCGTTGCTGAAAAACAACATGAGAAACGCTACCGTGACCTATTGGCCAACATCAAGAGCAGCCAGGTCTTTGAACGAGCCACGGAGCAAAGCTGGCGCTGCCGTAACTGTGGCTATATCCACCATGGAACCCAAGCCCCTGAACTCTGTGCAGCCTGCCTTCACCCCAAGGCCCACTTTGAAATACTAGGCGAAAACTGGTAGGTTCAGCTAAACACAGCCACAAGGACCGGGGAGACGAAAATCCCCGGTCCACCCCTTTCAGACCTACCCCAGCCCGACCCTAAAAAGCCTACTCAACCATGACCTGAAGCTCGACCAAAAACTCCTGCTCATCTGCCACGGCAAAGGCCCCCAGTAACATCTTTTCAAGGCAGGGACCAATCGCCCGCAGCCCAAACTTATCCAAATACGCATAGAGCTGTAGCCAGGATGCTGGCAACTCGCCATAGGGACCCTTATGATAAAGATAGGCATAGTTCCCCCCGGGCATAGATTCTGCTGCCCTCCCAGGCCTAGGCACCTCCACCGCCACCCCCTTAAATAGCTCAACCTCATCCTTCGGCTCGACAAAGATCAACAGGTCATTTATCTCCAATTTCTGGTCGGGCAGGGAGGCGTTGATGAGCTTCTTGATGGCCACCTCCAAGGAGTAAAGGTCAAAGGGAGGTAAAACTGGCTCAGCTACAATATGCCTCTTCGGCAAGACCTTGACCCCCATTTCAAAGGGGATCAAGGCATTATTTGCCCTCATCGACTCTATTATTGCCTTAAGATGCCTGTCGGTCTGCCTAAGTTGTTCCATCTTCTCCTGAATAAGCTGTTCCTGCCCCTCCAGCTTCTCCATACGCTCCTCAATAGAGGAGGTGTCCAGATAGTCCTTAATCTCCTTGAGGGAGATACCCAGATTTTTCAGATAGAGAACCAGCTCCAGCTCCTCAAATTGATCCAGGGTATAGTACCTGTAGCCGCTGAGCCTGCACTTCTCCCTTGGCTGCAAGAGGTTGATCTTATCGTAATAGAGCAGGGTCTGCTTAGAAATACCATGCAGGCGCGCCATCTCCCCTGCCATAAATCTTATCTCCATTGTTCCTCCACAATTGTCTTGACCATATAGTTACTATATACCGTATAAGGGTGTCTCATCAGCAGGGCAACCTTTATCCGCATAGGGGAATTTTTAATGAACAGCTTCTTCAGTCGACCATGGTCGAAATTTGATTTTATAAAATTTGTCACACCATCAATCCTCAGTTTAGTCTCCATCTCCCTCTATATGGCGGTGGACGCTATTTTTATCTCCCGCTTCATCGGCACCCTGGCCATGGCAGCGGTGAACATCATCATGCCGCTCTTCAGCATTTCCATAGGAATAGGGGTGATGGTAGCCACGGGAGCCAGCGCCACCATTGGCATAGAACTCGGCCAGGGGAAACGTGACAGAGCCAACGCTCACTTCTCTTTTGTATTTTGTTTTCTCTTCCTTGTTTTCATAGGCCTGATTATCTCTCAATGGGCCATTGGCCCGGAAAGACTGGCGCTCTGGCTCGGGGCGAGCAAGCTGCTACTGCCATACTGTGTCCAGTATCTCAACATCTTTCTCTTTGGAATCAGCGCCCTTGTTCTGCAGATGTTTTTCGAGTTTTTCATGAGGCTTGACGGCAAGCCCTCTTGGGCCCTCTACAGCTCCCTGCTGGGCGGAGCGACCAATATCCTGCTCGACTATATCCTGATTGTCAGATATGGCATGGGGGTTGACGGGGCAGCTATTGCCTCCTGTGCCGGTATTTTTATCTCCTGCCTCAACGGAGCTATCTACTTCCTCTTTAAGGCCAAAACACTCAGGTTTATTCGCCCCCTCATCGACTGGCCATTCCTCTTTAGGTCAATGTTCAATGGCTTTTCAGAGATGGTAACAGAGATTGCCGCTGCCGTCCAAACCCTGGTATTCAACTATCTTATGCTAGGATATGCCGGTGAAGCAGGAGTTGCCGCCATGTCAATTCTCATGCATCTCTACTTCCTTATGTCATCCCTCTATATAGGTCTGGGAATGGGGGTCAGCCCACTTATCAGCTTCAACTATGGCTGTAGAAATCCGGGCAAGATCAGTGAACTGCTCACAAGGGCCATCCAGCTAACCCTCTTCTTTGCCCTCTTCTCCTTTGCCATGGCCTTTTGCTTCGGTGATAACCTCATCCAAATCTTCGCCAAAGGCCAAGTCTCCGTGGTGCACATTGCCGAGGGCGGAATTAAAATAATCGCCTTCAGCTTTCTCCTCAACGGCATGAATATCCTCGCCTCGGCCTTTTTCACCTCGGTCAATAACGGCAAGATCTCAACCCTAATCTCAAGCCTGCGTACCTTTGTTTTCATCCTGGGTTTTGCCCTACTCCTCCCGCCCCTTATAGGCGTTACCGGCATCTGGCTCTCCCTGCCCATGGCCGAACTGAGCACCCTCCTGATAAGCCTGTTTTTTATGAAGAAGTACCGACAGCACTATCTCCTTCCTGCCACGACAGGGGAGGTAAAGGAAAAAAACTCTATGCAACTGATTAAAAAGAAGGAAAAAGAAGAGGCATAATAAACAAAGGGGCAAGAAGAGACTGCCCCCCCTAAAGCAAGAGGGGACAGGGTTTAGCAGAGATCAGTGGTGCTTAACCAGGTAAAATTCGCCCCTCTCCTTAGTGAGGGTATAAACCTTGTCCTCTTGCTGGAGACGATCAAGGGCCAGCAAGAGCTCTTCATCGGTACACTCTATTGTCTGCAGAATATCCTTTTCGGTACAGGGCCTCCTGACAATCATTTCTAAAACAGCATCGGCAAGATCACCACTCACCTTAGCCCTCTGCTTTGATCTTTTAGCAGAGGAGGGAATGGTGATATTGGTAAAGCCAAAATATGCCGCAATCGCCTCTAACTCCTCCGCAGTGGCTGCCCGGATATTTTTTACCACTCCGGGACGGTCAAGGGTATTAAGCTGGACCGTATCGGGACCAATAAGGATACAGCTGGCCTTCAGGGCCGCAAGACTCTCCTCGTCATCATTGACGCCGGGCAGGATAAGAATTTCCAGATCCATCTTACCGGAAAACTCCTCTTTAAAAAGCCGTATCCCCTCAATATGAGTATCCAAATCAAGGGTGGCAAGAGGCCTGTTAATCCTCCGAAAAGAGTCCCATGTCGCTGCATCAAGAGAGGGAATAACAAGGTCTGCCCCCATCAGTTCGCGACGAACAGCAGGGTTTGAGAAAAGGGTGCCATTGGTAAGAACAGCAACCTTAACATTGGGTTTCTGGGCCTTAATAAATTCAATGGTGTCACCAATACGTGAACTGAGGGTCGGCTCCCCTGAGCCGGAGAAGGTGATATAATCAGGATCGGGATTATTGGCAAAATAGTCCAGCAACTCCTCCTTTACCTTTTCATGGGAGACATACTCTTTCCTCTCCCCCGTCAGCACCGTTGTCCTGCCACTCTCACAGTATATACAGTCAAGAGAGCACACCTTATGCCTCACCAAATCTACCCCAAGTGAGGTGCCCAAACGCCGCGAGGCTATTGGCCCAAACAAATGATCATACATCCTCTTCTCCTCTAAAAAATACTCACTTTATCCGTTTCCCAGCAAAGACAAGCAACATCCTGCCCCCCGGGAGATCCCTCTATATTTTCTCATATAAAGGGTAACACTACAAATAACTACTTAGACAGAGGCAAAACCAGATCGGTCACGCCTCTACCATCAGATTTTTCTGGGATCATGATTCGCCGTAAAAATACCCGAGACAATCAATAACACACTACAGAGATGAACAGAGGTAATTGCCTCTCCCAAGATAAGATAGGCAGCAGTGCCACTGAATATCGGCAGGGAGTAGTATATCATGCCCGCCCTTACCGGGCCAATCACCAAAATGGCCTTATTCCACAAGGCAAAGGCAGTCAGCGAGGCAAAGACGCCCAGATAAAGAATGGCTCCCAGAGTACTGGCGCTGAAGCTTACGGGCGGGCTGGTACAATAATCCCAGATAAAAAACGGGGTGAGAAAGAACAGGCCAAGCGCAAAAGTTGAGAGCTGAAATGCCCAGATACTCAATTTTCTCGGTTTATACTTCAAGAGGATGCTATAGAGACCAAAAAACATGGCAGCGGCAAGCATCCACAGATCACCAATGGCAAAGGAGATCCGGAGAAGTCTCGCCAGCTCCCCCCCGGTAATGAGCAGAACCACCCCCACGGCAACCAAGAGAATACCCAAAGATTTATGCAGGGTAATTTTCTCGGCAAAGAGGAGGCGGGAGAAGATAACGATAAATATGGGAGCAGTAATAGAGATCAGGGAGAGATTAATGGCCGTGGTGGTATGTCCTGCCACATAGATCATAGTATTAAAGATGGTCACCCCGACAAGAGAGGTCAGGCAGAGATAGGGCAGATGCAACTTCAACTCCTGCCACTCCCTCAGGAGCGGACGAATACCTATGGGGAGAAGGACCAGCAAGGCCACCGCCCAACGGTAGTAGGCAAGGCTGATAGGAGAGAGCGTCTCACTGAGGCCACGGGCTATGATAAAATTACCGGACCAAATGGCCGTGGCACCAATGGCAAAGAGATAGCCCCAAAGCATCTCCCTCCTACGTTCCTTCTCAATCAAGACAGCTCCCCTTATCATTAAAATCCTGAACATGGATCTCCATGATCCATGCAAGGGCAACTTCAAGAATTAGCAATTTCAATAAGAATCCAAGCATATGATTTTTAGCACAGACATTGTCAATATCAGAGTCTACCCTTACCTCCGAGGATAAAAATCGTATAGCGAAGAGACTTGAAGAAAGGGCCTTCAAGATTCCCTAAGAAGTTAGTACTCACCAATGGCTTAGCAAGTCAAGCATCTCTTTATTTTTCAAAGTAATTATAGGGCAGCACGGGCCTCACCCCACCTTGATCTGCTCGACGGAGACTACCTGCAGAGACGGTGGATAACAAAGGGGCAGGATAGAACCACAGGTTTTCGGGACCGTTGCCATGGCAGGATATGGGCGTTGCCCATTGTCAGCTCTGAAGAGCCCCTGGCTGGCAAAAGACTAAAGGCCCAGCACGTAGGACCTGTAAATATAAACCCCGGTATATATCTGCGAGAGGGCAAGGAGGACAATAAGAGTATTACATATTCCATGGAGAAGGGGAAGCACCCTGCGCCTCCTCTTACTACTATCCATATAAGCGCCGGAACCCAGGCCAAAGAGGATAAGCGGCAGTAAAGAAAGGGCGACAAAGGCATGGGCGCCGGTAATCAAAACGTCCCCCCAGCTTACCCTGACGACATAGAGCCCGCCCAACATGCCGAGAAAAAGAAGGACCAGGGCAATAGCGCCAACACGAACATGCAACTGCCAATTAAAGTGGATCTTCTTCTCCAAGTGCATCAGCAAAAAACGGGGGATGCCAAGACTCAGGGCATAGAGGGCAGTAAGGATGGCCAGGGACTGAAGTATTGGGTGAAAAATAAACACGGGATGGCTCTCCTTAAACGCTCACAGGGCTTCCGCCCCAGGACATGGATATGCTGAAAAAGCTGGCGCTATTCAACATTTGACCAGGACAGTCTACTGCAGTTCATGGACAAAAATATAGTCGTTGTCCGCCCGGGCAGAGTGACAATTTATACAACCCCTTACCTTCCCGAATTTAGCAGCCTTACCGCTTGGCGAATACTTTGCCCACAGCCAGTCACCAGCAACAGGATTCGCATCCTGCACCTTATACATCACCGTAATCGCCTTAAGCTTTTTATCCTTTCCATAATTCTCCTTAACCACAATAGCACCGTAGTGGCCAGGCACATGCTCCGACGTCAGGGCCTGGTCATTAACATAGACCTTATGAAATGGTCCATGGGGTGCCCGCCCCGGCTGCATTCCCTTATGATCCGGCCAAAAGGACCAATTCTTGTAAGACGACTCCTTGCTTATTTTTTTCCAAAGTCCATCGGCAGTAGCAGAGGGCATATGGGCAGAGGCAAGGCTGGCACAGAGGCTACAGGTAAAGATAACAATGAGACAGGCGATGATCTTCTTCATATGATGCTCCCTGAAAATAAAAGAAAGAGGCTGATCCCTTAAAAAAGAGTGAACAGTTCATCATATGATAACAGCGACAAAAAAGTCAAAAGAGGATGGGAAGGAGATCGGTAGCAGGGCAGGCAGGAGAGTGCCGACGCACCTGATCGGCCCGCCCCTTAAAACCCCTCGGCTATCTTAAGAGAAAAGCCCCCCACCTTTTTAGCCTCATACATGGCCTTATCAGCCTCCTTCACCAGTGTATCAGCATCATGGCTATTGGCCGTGTCAGAGATGGCTATGCCCATACTGCAGGAGACGCCGGTTCCGACAAGAGATTTTTCTAATTCCTTGCAGAGCCGCTGACAGACCTTCTCTGCCTCCTTGAGGGTACTTTCCGGCAGAATGATGCAAAATTCATCGCCACCATAACGAGCGCAGAGCTCATTATCCCGAAGAGACGCCTTCATAGAATTGGCCACCATCACCAGCACCTCATCTCCGCGCCTATGCCCTTCGCTATCATTAAGCGCCTTAAACTTATCCAGATCAAAATAGATGAGGACCGTACAGTAACCTCGGCGCTGAGCACGTGCCAGTTCACGCCTCAGTTCAGAATAAAAGGCGTGTTGATTCAACAACTTAGTCAGGCCATCATGTCGAGCCTGCTCCTTTAGAAGCTTTGTTCGCTCTGAAATAACCTCTTCAAGGGATTCAGCATACTCCTCCAATTCCCTCTTACTTCTCTTGGTTTCCTCCATGAGACTATTGATATAGGTATCAAAGGTAAGGGAGAGATCAAACATTATAATTTTCTCTACGGCTCTTAAGTTACGCACACATGCCTGACAATCATTACTGCTGTTTTTAGTGATAATTTCACGCAGTATTGTCAACAGAGTATGGATGGCTGAAATATAAAATTTGGGTTCCACCCCTATTCTCTTATGCACCACCCCAACCCGTAGTCGGGAGTGAACGTACTCCTCATCATACTGACCTGCAAAGAGGGTCTTAATATAGGAACGTTGATAATTTTTCAGGCGACGAAGGGTTTCTGCGTCACCGATAACACCATCCATCTCATCAAAGGGAATAACTCTTTCATAAAAGGCTTCCACTATTTCTTCAATATTTTCAGAGACAACTTCTTTTAACGAGACTAATACCTGCACATCTTCATCTGTAAAAAAAAGATACTCTTTGCGCCGTTCAATTTCACGACTGGTAACCTTAAGCTGTTCAATAAGGGTATAGTTGGTAGCTTTCATTTATCTCTCCCTGGGTTTTTATTGATAGCGCAGGCACTGCCCCCTCAACCGGAGCCAACCCGGCGTGCCATGCCACAGCCACTGCATGAAGCAAGAATCTATCAAACTATATCAAGCATCTCTATGACATACAATTAATCTCTCCTGCGCGACACTGGCTGTCTTGGCGGAATGAGTCAACTGACGCCCCACAAAGTGGCCAACGGTGCCACGCCCCAAATGCTCTACACCCGCCTCCAACCCCACCAAGCGCCAATCACCCTCAGCCATGACAGATGGCAAGTACCGCCTACAAAAGGGCGTTACAGCTACAGGCTCAACCGCCACAGACAGTGCCATCTATTTCAGCAAACTCTTGGGCCAAAACACTGCTAGACAAAACAGAAGGGCTTCTATTCCTGACCTGAGTCCTTAATTTTCGAATCCTTTCTGCGTAGGTATTCAAGATCTTGGCAAGGTTGGTGCCAAATTTTAATGTTTTTCAACTCAGGAAATATTTCAATCCAGTCAGAGCTCATTTACGGGTCGCCTTAGTGGACAAATAATCTTGAGTGCCTGCGGGGGTGAGAGTGTGCAGAGATGGAAAAGCTCATTGATTTGATGTGTTTTTTTATGATACAAACCATAGTGGGTGCTCGTCGAAAGTTGAGTCAGCGGAGGTGGTATTCCCGGCAAAAACATTCTCTGAGTCAGCTTGCATTGCCAAAGACAAGCTAACTACTTGATTGAGCTTTTCGATAAAGGCAGAGACCAAGGTACTCTCGTCTTGATTGAAGCCATAACGCTTACAAAATCTGGATAATAACGCAGCCATTCTAAATAAGAACAGGGGTGTTCACAGGGCAGACCTTTCTGCACAATAAAGGCTGTAAATTAATCGGTGAGGTTAGAAGAAATCCGGATAATAATTTGTTGATTTTCTCACCAAAAACCGCGGGGGATTAGATGGAATTTAACAGTAACATCAGATCATTAGGCTTGGCAGTGCTGTTGTTGGCAACACATAGCACATCTTACGCGCAGAGCAATGCCGACCTTGCCAAGGCAGCACAAAACCCGGTTGCAAAAATGATTAGCCTGCCCTTTCAGTACAATATCAATACTGGAATAGGCCCCGATAACGAAACACAAAGCATTCTTAATATACAGCCCGTATTGCCGATATCACTGAACGACGAATGGAATATCGTTACCCGAACCATACTACCAATAATGTCTCAGCCTGATACTCTTACGGACGAGGGTCGAATCAACGGCCTTGGAGACACGACTTTTACCGCTTTCTTGTCTCCGGCAAAACCTGACGCTCTCATCTGGGGAGCTGGGCCTGTATTTCTTTTACCTACTGCAACAGACGACAAACTGGGCTCCGACAAATGGGGGGCAGGAGTATCTGCAGTAATACTGGCTATGCCAGGTCATTGGGTAATTGGATCATTAGTCAGCAATGTCTGGTCTATTGGCGGTTCAGGCAACCAAGATGTCACTCTTTTTACCTCCAGTACTTCATTATTATAACCTCCCAAATTCTTGGTCCCTGACCCTGGCACCAATCATTACCGCAAACTGGAAAGCTGATAACGACAACCAATGGCCAGTACCCTTTGGTGGTGGTGTGGGAAAAATTTTCAAAATAGGCGAACAGCCTGTTAACGTACAGGTCAGTGCTTACAAGAATGTGATAACCCCTGACTTAGGAGCCGACTGGCAATTCAGAGTACAGTTCCAATTACTTTTTCCAGAGTAAATAGCACAAGCGAGACAACAGCTAACAAGGCAAGTGCACGTTGCACAATAGACCCAATTATATTTTTCTTACAGCCCCGGAGACAATAGGGCCAATCGGCAAAGCCCCCCATGCCGAAACCAGAGCAAGCTCAAGGTAATCGCAAGAGACACTCTTGAGTTACCAATATGAATCAGGCATGCAAGGAAATGATGGCGAGAGTTTTGCTTTTAGCTGACAAAAGGTGCTAACCTCAGTTGATGTCTGCCAACATAAAAAGATAAGAACGACACAAAAGCAGGACAACGGTTGGCCCATCCTGAATCTGGCATCGCCATTTTTGTTTCATTAATCAGTTTTTATTACTAATTTTAAGAGAGAGAGGATTATGACAAAGAAACGCATAGGCCTGCTACTATTATTAGCGACATTCATGGCATTACCAGCAAGTTCAAATGCCTGCACCAGATCGCTCTACAAGGCGGGTGATGGCCGTTTTCTAACCGGTAGAAGCATGGATTGGGACACGAACCTCCATAGTAACCTCTGGGTATTTCCCCGCGGCATGGAAAGAAACGGTGGAATTGACAACAAGTCAATAAAATGGACCTCTAAATATGGTAGCCTTACCGCATCGGCGTTTGGGGCTGCTACGGCTGATGGCATAAACGAAAAGGGGCTGGTAACAAACCTTCTCTACCTTGTCGAGTCGGATTACGGTAAATCAAATAAACCAACTCTCTCTGTTGGTGCCTGGGCCCAATATGTTCTGGACAACTATGCAACTGTAGCAGAGGCCGTGGATGGACTACGCAAGGCACCCTTTCAAATTATTGCACCACTACTGCCAGGCAAGGTAGCCGCTGGCGTCCATTTAGCGATATCTGACAGCCAAGGCGACTCGGCAATTGCTGAATATCTCAACGGAACACTCACCATCCATCATGGGAAAGGATACCTGGTGATGACCAACTCGCCAAGCTTTGACAAGCAGCTAGCCCTCAATGCCTATTGGCAGGAACTTGGTGGGATAACAATGCTCCCCGGCACCAATAGGGCAAGTGATCGCTTTGCCCGGGCAAGTTTTTATACCAAAAGCACCCCTGCATTTAAAGATGAGCGAATGGCCGTAGGTGCTATTTTCAGTATCATTAGAAACGCTTCCGTGCCCCTAGGTTTTACTGATCCCAAACAACCAAATATCGCCACGACTCTCTGGCGCTCGGTTTCAGACCAGAAGAGCCTCACATATTATTTTGAGTCAACAATTTCTCCCAATATATTCTGGGTCGATCTCCACAAATTAGACTTCAACTCTACAGCTCAAGTCAAAGAGCTCAATCTTAATGCTCAACCCATCTTTGCAGGTGAAGTTTCAGCCAAGTTTGTCCCGGCAAAACCCTTCAAATGGCTTGCCCCAGGCAAGTAATAGAGTAAGGACTCGAACCGATAGGCCTGTGCGCCACAGGCCTATCACCTCCCTAGCACAACTCTTTACCCCTTGAAAAAAGCCATGGCCCTTCTAGCTCATGGAAAGACATGCAGTTCCATGCTGCCACAATAGCTGCTCAAATTAATCCATTAATAAAATTAAAATCTTTTTCCCATCCAAATCCCCCCTAAACCGTGTATCGTACCCTCGCTCCATATATCAGTTTTTATTACTATTTTTAAGATAGAGAGAGGATTATGAAAAAGACACGCATAGGCCTGCTACTGTTATTAGCAATATTCATGACATCACCAATAAACTCAGATGCCTGCACACGGTCGCTCTATAAGGCGGGCGATGGCCGTTTTTTGACCAGCAGAAGCATGGATTGGCAAACGGATCTGCACAGTAATCTCTGGGTCTTTCCCCGGGGCATGAAAAAAGACGGCGGAATTGACAGCAAGTCAATAAAATGGACCTCTAAATATGGCAGTCTTACCGCATCGGCATTTAGGGCATCCACAGCAGACGGCATGAACGAAAAGGGACTGGTCATAAACCTCCTCTATCTTGCCGAGGCGGATTACGGCAAATCAAACAAACCCACCCTCTCAGCAGGTGCCTGGGGCCAGTATGTTTTAGATAACTATGCAACGGTGGCAGAAGCCGTGGCTGGCCTGCGCAAGGCACCATTTCAAATTATCGCGCCCCTACTGCCAGGAGATATCGCAGCTGGTATCCATCTCTCAATATCCGACAGCCAAGGTGACTCGGCCATTGTTGAATATATCGGCGGCAAACTCATCATTCACCACAGCAAAAAATATCTGGTAATGACCAACTCGCCAAGCTTTGATCAGCAGCTATCCCTCAATGCCTATTGGCAGGAACTTGGTGGCTTAACAATGCTACCCGGCACCAATAGGGCAAGTGATCGCTTTGCCCGGGCAAGTTATTACACCATAAGCAGTCCTCCATTTAAAGATGAGCGAATGGCCGTCGGGGCAGCCTTTAGTATCATTCGAAATGTCTCCGTCCCCCTGGGGTTCAGGGATGCCAAGAAACCCAATATCGCCACAACTCTCTGGCGCTCGGTTTCAGACCAGAAGAGCCTGAAATATTATTTCGAATCAACGACTTCTCCCAATATATTCTGGGTAGATCTCCACAAATTAGACCTCAGCACCACAGCCCAAACCAAAAAACTCGACCTGAGCAATCGCCCCATCTTTGCAGGTGAAGTCTCAGCCAAGTTTGTCCCGGCAACACCATTCAAGTGGCTTGCCCCAAGTAAATGATAAGCTAACGACTCGGAGCAGATAGGCCTGTTGCAATACAGGCCTATTTTCCCCCTCAACAAAAGAGAGCATAATGGTGAGCATAACTCTCTCACCCCCTACCCATCCTTGCTCTTTTAGTATCAAAACCAGATCCCCCAGCCCCATAGCGACCACGCCCAAAATGCCAAATACACCTTCTTACAAGGTCTTGCCGAAAATCATTTGTTGACAAATTATATTTAACAATATAGTATTGTCCCATATTATATTAACCAATATATTTTCCTCCCCAACAAATCATCCCTTTTTCCTAGTATCGAAAAAAGTGGATGGATCTTCCAAAATGTTAAGGCCTCTTTATGAAAAAAATAGAAGTGCGTAATTTATACAAGATTTTTGGTCCTGATCCAGACAAGGGAATGAAGCTCCTTGCCCAGGGTATGGACAAGCAGGACATACACGAGAAAACGGGCATGACCGTCGGTGTCCAGGATGCCAGCTTCACTATCAACCAGGGAGAAATATTTGTTATCATGGGCCTTTCCGGATCCGGCAAATCTACCCTGGTTCGTACCCTGAACAGACTTATCGAACCTACCTCTGGCGAAATCCTGGTGGATGGAGAGAATATTCTCAAGATGGATAAGGCTGAATTGGTCACATTTCGCCGGGCAAAGACAGGTATGGTCTTCCAATCCTTCGCCCTCATGCCCCAGCTCACTGTAATAGAAAATGTCGCCTTCGGCCTCGATCTCGATGGCATGGAGAAGGAACAGCGCCTTGAACGCGCCCAGGACGCCCTCAATCAGGTAGGTCTTAATGGTTGGGAAAACTCCTACCCCAAGGAGCTCAGTGGTGGCATGCAGCAACGGGTGGGCCTTGCCCGCGGACTTGCCGTAGATCCCGACATACTCCTTATGGATGAGGCATTTTCGGCCCTTGACCCCCTGATCCGCACAGAGATGCAAGACGAACTCCTCAAGCTACAGGATCAACAAGAACGAACCATCGTCTTTATCTCCCATGATCTCGACGAGGCCCTACGCATAGGTGATCGTATTGCCATTATGGAGGGTGGCCGGGTGGTTCAGGTCGGCACCCCGGAAGAGATTCTGCAAAATCCAGCCGATGACTATGTACGAGCCTTTTTTCGCGGAGTTGACCCAACAGGCGTTATCTCAGCAGGCGATATTGTCCGGGACACCCAACCAACGGTTATCTGGCATACTCCGGCAGGAAGTTTACGGGCAACCCTTGAGCTGCTCAACAACAGAGACCGGGAATATGCCTATGTCATAGGGTCAAAACGCACATTTTTTGGTGTCGTTTCAACGGATAGCCTCTGCGATACAATCGAGGCCGATGGCCAAGGGAAGAATAAGCCCAAAATAGAAGATGCCTTTATTCCTGAAGCCAAGGCAGTGCAGGATGATGAAAGTCTTCAAGATATTCTGAAGAAGGTGGCATCCCACCCCTGGCCCATTCCCGTGGTTGATGAGGACGGAAAATATCGCGGGGTTGTTTCCAAAAACAGTTTTCTCCGCACCCTCTACCGCGCTGAAAATGGTTCACATTTTGGCAACAATCCAACAGATGGCACACATGAGGGAGAAGACAAATGCTAAACTTTGAAGATCAGGTGATCCCCCTTGATACATGGATCAATACATTTGTAGACTGGTTAGTTGAAGGCTATCGTTGGTTTTTTCAGGCCATAAAATGGCCCATAGAGCAGACACTTTCCGGAGCAGAGAATGGCCTACTTGCCCTGCCACCGATTATTGTTATTGCAGTGGTATGTCTTATTGCCTGGCGAGTTTCAGGCAAAAGGCTCGCCTTCGGCAGCTTGCTGGCCATGGTCTTTATTGGCCTTCTCGGCCTGTGGGAAGAGACCATGATCACCCTGGCCATGGTTCTCTCCTCCGTTGTTTTTTGCATGATTGCTGGTATCCCCCTCGGCATTTTGGCCGGGCGTAGCAATCGCTTTAATACGTTTTTGCGGCCTGTTCTTGATGCAATGCAGACGACTCCAGCCTTTGTCTATCTGGTGCCCATTGTTATGCTCTTTTCCATTGGTAATGTGGCCGGAGTTATCGCTACCATTGTCTTTGCCCTACCTCCACTTGTTCGCCTGACCAGTCTTGGTATTCGCCAGGTCCATCCTGAGCTGGTAGAAGCCGCCCTGGCCTTTGGGGCGACGGGATGGCAGGTCCTATTCAAAGTACAAATCCCTCTTGCCCTACCCACCATCATGGCCGGCATTAACCAAACCATTATGATGGCGCTTTCCATGGTAGTTATTGCCGCCCTTATCGGAGCAGGTGGTCTTGGCGCTCCTGTTGTACTTGGCCTCAATACTCTTGATATCGGCGGGGCAACGGTGGGTGGCCTTGGCATTGTTCTTATGGCAATAATTCTCGACCGAATAACCCAGGCCATGGGCAAAAAAAAAGGTAAATAAGAGTCTTTCACTATTAATTAATTATAAGGAGAAGGAATGCTAAAAAAAATGATCTGTGGAACCCTCATTGTTTCCGCCATGAGCCTTACAGCCCTTACCACCAGCAGCGCCAGCACCGCCAACACAGAACTTCCAGGCGAGGGTATTAGAGTACAACCAGCCAGAGCTTCCTGGAATACAGGTTTCTTTCAAGAGGCACTGGTACGCAAGGGCCTCTCCGAACTAGGATACAAGGTGAAAAAGCCTAAGGATCTCTCACCACCAATTTTTTATAAATCCGTTACTCTGGGTGATATAGATTATTGGACCAATGGTTGGTTTCCCATGCACGATGCTCAACTTCCCAAAAACTTTGAAGAAAAGGCCCAAAAGGTTGGCTATGTAATCAAGGCTGGAGGTATGCAGGGCTATATGGTTTCCAAAAAAGAAGCTGACAAATTTGGTATCACCTCCCTGGCCGACTTCAAACGTGAAGAGGTCAAAAAAGCCTTTGATAAAAACAACAACGGCAAGGCAGATCTTGTTGCCTGTCCCGGTGGCTGGGCCTGTGAAAAGATCATTGATCACCATCTCGATGTCTATGGATTAGAGGATGATGTCACTCCCATCAAAGCTTCTTATGAAGCAGCCATGGCAGGTGCACTTGCCGAGTATCGCAACGATGAGCCCGTATTCTTCTACACCTGGGCCCCCAACTGGACCATTTTCAAGATGAAGCCCGGCAAGGATGTTGTCTGGATTAATGTACCGGAGATAAAACCCACCGAGGCCCAAAAATCGGCTGCTGAACGAATGACCGCTGAAAATATTGACGGGGCCGTCTCCAATCCTATCAAGCTCGGCTTTGTGGTCTCCGATGTGCAGATTGTGGCAAATAAAAAATTTCTTGCCAAAAACCCTGCAGCCAAACGTTTCTTTGAAGTTTTCACCCTGCCTCTCAGCGACATTAATGAGCAAAACACCCGAATGAACGAGGGTGAAAAGAGCAGGAAAGATATTAATCGTCACGCCGACGAGTGGATTGCCAAGCATACAACCCTATGGAACTCATGGCTTAATGAGGCTCGTAAAGCAGTCCAGTAGACTGTTTTTCTTGTACGCTTGGAACAGACAGGCTATGGTGTGCCAAATTTCAGTGGTTTTTGAAAAAATTTGGTGTTGGTGTCGCCTCCCCTTGAACTATAAGGGCAAGCAAGGTGGATAATAAGAGAAAAAACTATCTATATTTCAGGAGAGGATATGGAGAGTAGTCATGCTAAAATACATAATGTAATCCAGAAGTTACGGGTTATATTCAAGGCCACCCAGGCCCACTCAAAGTATGTGGAGAAGCTCTGCGGACTTAGCAGTGCAAAGTTATGGATGTTGCATGAGGTTGCCACATCTCCCGGTCTCAAAGTCTCACAACTTGCCTCCGTGCTCTCAATCCACCCCTCAACCTGTTCTAATATGCTGGACAAACTGGAGGAGCAGGAGCTGATCTCCCGTGATCGCAGCAAGAAAGATCAGCGCTCTGTCCACCTCTATGTGACTGAGCAGGGCAAGATCCTCCTGGCCAGGGCACCTCAACCTCCTCAGGGGAAACTTACCAGTGCTCTAAAGGAGTTACCCTTTGAGCACCTCACCACCCTGGATGATGAGTTGACCCACCTTGTCTCTGTTCTGGATGTACCCGGCGATAAGGTTGGCCTTACCCCCATTGCCAACGAGTAGTGTTCATTCCATGCAGATCAGCCGATCTGCATGGATTCCTCTCCCCCCGCCTTGTTCACCGCTAAAGCAAAATAAAATACTAGCAACAAAGAAGCTCGATTATTTCTGCGAGAGAAACGGTTAACGCACGATCTTTTCGAAATCGGCTCCCGTTGGATTTTGAAACACCCTCAAACCAAAGGTCGGCATGACCGAGAGGACATGCTCAAAGATCTCTGCCTGAATGGCCTCGTAATTTGCCCACTCCTGATCATTACTGAAAACATAAATCTCAATGGGCAAGCCCGGGGCTCCCGGATCAAGATGTCTCACCAAAAAGGTCATGTCCTGATGAACCTTGGGATGGGCATGCAGATAGGCCTCCAGATAGGCCCTGAAGGTACCAATATTGGTAAGGCTTTTCCCATCGGCCAGGGCATCCAGATCGACATTGTCCGCTTCCAGGCTCATCTTCATCTCTTTAAGCTTTTGCCCCATATAGTCCTGCAGAAGATCAACCTTCATAAAGGCCTCCAGCTCCTGCTCTGAAGAAAACTTAATAGTGTTCATATCTATGGAGATGGAGCGCTTAATCCGGCGCCCGCCCGACTCAGTCATTCCCCGCCAGTTAATAAACGATTCACTGGTCAAAAGATGGGTGGGAATGGTAGTGATGGTTTTATCCCAGTTTCTCACCTTAACGGTATTCAAGTTTATCTCAACAACATCACCGTTGGCACCGCGACTGGGCATATCCAGCCAATCATCGAGACGCAACATATCGTTTGCCGTAATCTGCACCCCAGCCACAAGGCCAAGGATAGAATCCTTAAAGACCAAAAGAATAATGGCCATCATTCCACCCATGCCAAGAAAAAGCCCCCCAAGGGCCCTGTCCAGAACAACCGAGACAGAGGCTACGGCGGCCAAGACCCAGACAATGATTTGCAAGACCTGGATATAGCTATTAATTGGCCGTAACCTAGCCATCTTATATGTCTGATAGATATCAACCACAGCGGCGAGAAGGCCATGGACGATAAGGGCACAGGTCAGAATAAAGTAGAGGAAATTAATCTTATAGATAAAAAGCAAAAGACCTGAATAGTCCTCCGCAGGGAAGAGCAGTTTTGAACCAATGCTGATAATAACAATTGGCACCAGATGAGACAAGCGGCGGAAGACGCCCCTCTTATACATAATACTATCCCAGCGATACTTCGTCCTATTAACAATTTTGCTGACATAATTAGAAATAATTTTTTTGCTCAGGTAATTTGCCGCCACAGCAACCAAGGAAAGGGCCAGAAGAAGAAGAACAGTAGCGATACTCTTAGCCACTCCCTCATCCAAAACAACTACCTGAATCCAGCTCATAACAATATTAAGCATCTGTTAACTCCATACTGTGGTTTCTATTTTTCCTGCCCATAGCCAAGGAGGATTCATCTATTTGCGCCTAGCTGCTACCGGCAGAGTACCCAGTAAAGGGCAAAGGCCTGCAAGCCTTTTACAGATAAGGATATCACAGTGAGTCCATATCTTAACAGGAAGATTTCCTCCCAACGCTCAGCAGACGAGGTCCGGCCAGGATTTAGAGCAAAGATGAAAATAACGACCTGACCTCACCGGCAGAGGCGAGGTCAGAGAAAAAGCTAGGGCCGGTTTTTACGCACCAGCAGGGTTGAAAAATAGTGGAGATCTTCGCTGAGAGCAGCACGAACATCGTGCCAGATGCGTTCATTGCCACAGCTGGTGCGTTCCACCAGAACGGCATTTTCAAGCATACCCAAAGATTCGAGAAGCTCAACAATACGGGGAAGGACACGATAAACCTTCATGAAGACCGCCACATCAACCTGCTGAAGGAGGGAGGCGATTTTCTCGTCTTCAAAGGTTGCAGGCAAGACAACCAAGCGCTCATCGCCCAGACAGAGGGGCATATTGGCACTGGCCGCCGAAGCTCCCACCGAAGAGACACCGGGAATAACCTCTACCCTGCCCGCCCAACCACAGGCAGCAAGGGCCTCGTAAACATAAAAGCCGGTACTGTAGATGGCAGGGTCACCGAGAGTAGGAAAGGCAACGTCTTCGCCTGCATCCAATCGTTGGATAATGGCCCTGGCCGCCTCTTCCCAGGCAGAGGCAAGTTCTCCATCAACCTCTTGAGCACGACGGACATGCTTCATGGGAAAGCGATGAGTGAGGATGTTTTTTGCTGCCACCTCGATCACCCCTGCCGCAATGGCCAGGGCCGTACTCTCACCCTCGTCATGGGCCTTGGGCGCAACCAGGTGGTGCATTTTTCTAATATTCGAACTGCCTTCAGGGTGAGTAGCTCGGGATCACCCGGGCCAACACCAACTACATACAATACACCTTTCATCGCCACATCCTCTTCTCGAAAAACCTGGGAATTTATTCTCCTGGCCTCTTCTACTCAACAAAAAAAAACGACAGGGACTGGCCCTGCCGTGCAACACTCTTCAAAAAAACCTAAAAAACTCTACCGAACCTGCAAATTATGCATTTTGGCCGTATCGGCAATGTGCTCAACAAAAATCCGGGCAAATTTATCGTTCTCACCCAGGCCGTGCAGGACGGTTTCCACCTTAAATCCCTTCTCGAGAAGAATTGATTTCCACGAGTCTGTCTCGGCACCAGCCATATCGTTTCTGGCATGGTCACCTGCCACAATCATAAAGGGTTTAAGAACTACCTTCTTAATGCCAGCCCGCTGAAGCTTGGCCACCACGTCATCAAGGGTCGGTTGACCTTCGACAACACCAAGAATCGTTGTTACCTGAGGATAAGCCTTGTTCATGGCATTTTCCACCTCGGCATAGATACCAGTTGACCAGTGCTCGTTGCCATGTCCCATATAGATAAGGGCAGCACCCTCTTTTTGAGCCAGGGCCACATCAGCTGCCAGGGTAGCAATCGCCTTGGCCACATCCTCGTGATAGCTATATATATCACCCGGCATACCAAGGGCAGGACGACCCATAAACACAGCGTCATAGGGACGCCATTTGCTCTTCATGGTCTGGATGGAGGCCAGAGCACTCACATATTGACTGAGATCATGGCTCTGCTCCATATAGAACATATGGGTGGGTTGAACAATGATATTTCGATAACCATCCTCACGCAGATCGCCAAAGACAGAGATGATATTCTCCACATAGAGGACCTCCTTAGGAATGCCCATGCTCAACCACTTCTGTGGATTTTCCTGACGCTTTTTCCAGACCTTACGGATAATATTGGAGGTAAAACAGATACGTACCTCTGTGTTGGGGTAGGCTTTCCGTACACCATCAACAATATTAAGGATTGCCGGAAGACCCTCGGGCACGGTGGTGCCAAAACCGGCAACAATGATTGCCGTTTTAGCCTCGGCCTTTGCCGGTGAAGCCTGAGAGAGGGATGAAAAGATAAAGAGAGAGAGAAACAGAGCTAGAGCAGACAGACGAATTTTTTGTAACATGGATTCTCCTCCTGTCGGATGCAGCAAACACAGCCAACAGATGCAACTAAAAGTCCGGGAGAACAGAGCCCTCCGGACGAAAATCGACCGGGGAAGTCCCTAACTTTCCTCGTATCCTCTGGCATCACTCCTGTCCACGAAGCATACCAAAACTTGTTGCAGGCAGGTCTTCTGACTTCTGGATCATCCTTCTTCTGCGCCTTCCCAAACAAACGTTCAGTGACATAATGCAGAAGTTGTCCCCAGTTACAGCGGCGGGCCCGTTCCTGAATTCCACAGGATTCCCTATTAAGCTAAACCTTTTACCACAGGCAAAGCACCTGAAACACCTTGGCAGAAGACAGTATACACCCGCAAAAGTCAAGAATGTTCTACCCGACCAAGCGCCCATTTCTTCCTCCATCAAGAACAAGACAATACTAGGACTTGCGGTGAGGGAAATAAAATTTTATCTTCCTCCTGAAGCAAAAAGAGAACACTTATCAATCAGCCCATAAGCGGGCATAGGAAGGTAGTAATAGATGGACACATCTTTTTTATATACACTTTGGCAGGGAATTCTCTGGCCAGTGCTCCGTATCTGCTTTTTTGTCAGCCTCGGACTGGTGGCAGCCAATCTTATCGAATCACTGGCCTGGTCACGGAGGATCACCCGATTAGCCGCCCCCCTAACCCGCTTGGCCCATCTCTCCTCCAGCACGGCGGCAGGTTTTTCCTTGGCCTTTGTCTCCGGAGTCTCGGCCAACAGCCTATTGGCCGAAGCCTATGGTAACGGGAAAATAGCCAAAAAGGAGTTAGTTCTGGCCAACCTACTCAACTCCCTGCCACGCTTTTTTCTTCACCTGCCCACAGTCTTCTTTCTCACCCTGCCCTTTATCCATGGGACAGCATTCACCTATGTGGGCCTGACCTTTATTGCGTCCCTACTACAAACTGCCTGCGTTGTCGGCTGTGGACGCCTCCTCCTCAACAAACCTGCGCAGGCGATAGAGGTAAAGGCCCAAGAGGAAAAGCAAACGGATTGGGGCAAGTGGTTACCGAAAATGGTAAAAAGGCTGCGACGCAGGTTAAAGAGGCTTCTTCTCTTTATGCTTCCCATCTATATAGCCTTTTATCTCCTGGCTAAATACGGCATCTGGGCCAGCATCAAAGAGCTCATTGTCCAACTGCCACTGCTCTCCCACCTGCCGGCCGAGAGTCTCACCATCATCATCCTCCATGTAACCGCAGAATTTTCCGCAGGTCTTGCCGCCGCAAGTGTTATAATGGCGGAAAACAGTCTCTCCGGGCAGCAAATTGTCCTAGCCCTGATGATAGGTAATCTGCTGGCCACCCCGGTACGGGCCCTGCGCCACCAGCTCCCCTATTATAGTGGCATCTATCCTCTGCGAATTGCCATTGAGCTGATTTTAGCCAGCCAGATTCTCCGGGCCAGCTGTATTATCCTCGTTACCATCATCTACTACAGCTGGGTATAGCCTACACTTAAGGATATTTCATGCCTCACCCCTTTTCGGCCAAAGGCCCACTCCTCCCCCTGATCCTGATCCTGCTGGCACTGCTCTGCATGGTCGGCTCGGCGGGTATGGGCTATATCAATATCTCTGCCAGCGATATCATCCATATCATCGCCAGCAAAATAAGCGGAGATAGCACCCTGCTGACCGGCATAGAGCCCAGTCTCCCCTATGTGATCATGGACATCCGCCTGCCTCGCATCCTCTGCGCCTTTCTGGTAGGGGCGGGCCTTGCCATCAGCGGAGTCATCTATCAGGGCATCCTCCTGAACCCCCTCGCAGACCCCTACACCCTGGGAGTCTCCTCGGGAGCGGCCTTCGGCGCAGCCCTGGCCCTTTTGGCCAACATGGCCCTTTTGCCTCTATCACTACCACTCTGCGCCTTCGGCGGGGCTCTCATCACCCTCTTTATCGTTATCCGCCTCTCCTCCTTTGGCGGCCAGATATCAGCGGGCACCCTGATCCTCTCCGGGGTCATTATCGGGGCCATCCTCTCGGCAGGAATAAGCTTTATCAAGTACCTGGCCGATGAGCAGGTAAGCGCCATCATCTTCTGGCTCATGGGCAGCTTTGTGGCCCGAGGCTGGTCCGATGTAGCCGTGATCCTGGCCAGTCTGGTGCCTGGCCTTGCCATCGCCCTCTACTACAGTCGGGATCTCAATATCATTGCCACCGGCAACCGGGCCTCGGCAAGCCTGGGGGTGGAGACAGCACGGGTGCGCAAGATCCTTCTCATCACCGCCTCCCTAATCACCGCTGTCTGTGTCAGCGCCACCGGTATCATCGGCTTTATCGGCCTTATCGTCCCCCACCTGATGCGAATCGTGGTCGGGCCCGACAATCGCAAGCTCCTGCCCGTCTCCTTTTTAGCAGGCGGCATCCTCCTTCTGGTGGCAGATACCGTCACCCGGGCAGTTCTACCAGTGGAAATCCCCATAGGCATTCTCACCGCCCTGATTGGCGGCCCCGTATTCTGCCTCATCTTTAGAAAACGACAGCGGGGACTACGCTATGGAAACTAACAGCAGATTTATTCTCGAAAACGTCAGCTATGCCCATGGCCCCAACAGGGCAGTGGATGATATCAGCCTCCGTCTGGAGGCGGGCAAGTTTTATGGCTTTGTCGGCCCCAATGGCTGTGGCAAGACCACCCTTTTGGATCTGCTCTGCGGCTACAGAACCCCGGATCAGGGCAGGATCCTCCTCGATGGCAAAAAGATTGGTGCCTACCCCCGCAAGGAACTTGCCAAAAAAATCGCCCTGGCCCCCCAGGAATTTCAGCTGGGACTGGGTTTTAGCGTCGAAGAGGTGGTAATGATGGGGCGACATCCCCATATTCCCCGCTTTGCCTCCCCCAGTAAAGAGGATTGGCAAGAGGTGGACTGGGCCATCAGCTGCATCGGCCTCCAGGAGTTGCGCCACAAAAACAGCAGCGACCTCTCCGGTGGACAAAAACAGCGGGTCATCGTCGCCAGAGCCCTGGCCCAAAAGGCTGAAACCCTCCTCTTTGACGAGGCCACAGCCAATCTCGACATCCAGTACTCACTACAAATATTCAACCTGGCCCGTCGTCATATCAAGGACGGCAACAACACAGTAATTGCCGTCCTCCATGACATGAACCTGGCAGCGGCCTACTGTGATGAAGTACTCTTCCTGCAGGAGGGTAGAGTACACAGCTTTGGCCCCACCGCCCGAACCATGACCGCCGAAAACATCCGCCAGGTTTTTCAGGTGGAGGCCCGGGTAGGCGCTGACCTCTACCAACAACCACACCAAATTTCCCTTAACTATAAGAGAACATGAAAAATAAATTTTCCATCCTCCTCCTCTGCACCCTCTTCACAGCTACCGCCCTACAGGCAAGCGTAAATGAGGCTCGGCCAGATCCCATCTATAAACGGATCATATCTCTCTACCCTGCCCATACCGAGAATCTGGTGAGTATGGGGGCTACGGAGAGTATCATCGGTATCTCCCGTAGTGACACCTATCCGGCTGCAATCCTTGACAGGCCACGCTTCAGCTATAGAGAGGATCCCGAAAAATTTATTGCGGCCAAACCTGACCTGGTCCTTATCCGACCCATGATCGCCCGCGCCTATCCCCTCTTTGTCCAAAAATTGGAAGAGGCAGGCATCCGGGTAATCTCCCTCCAACCCCAGTCGGTGGACGAGCTCTACAGCTACTGGCAGGATTTGGGCAAACTGGCAGGCAAACAGGCCCAGGCAGGGGCCATGCTCAACCTCTTTCAAGAGAGGCTCCGTCTCTTTAAGGAGCAGCTGGCCCTTATCCCGCAGAAAGAGCGACCGAGGGTCTACTTTGAGTCCATCCATAGGCGGATGAAGACCTTTGCCCCTGGTTCCATTGCCCTCTTTGCCATGAAAGAGGCGGGAGGAATCAATATTGCCTGCGATGCAGCCCAGGTACGCAGCACCAATATTGCCGATTATGGCAAGGAGCATATCCTGGCCAAGGCTGGACAAATCGACGTCTACCTGGCCCAACAGGGAAGAATGAACCCCGTCGAACGGGCAACCATTACAGCTGAACCCGCCTTTGCCGCCATTAAGGCCGTGCAGAATGATCGGGTCTATCTGATCAAGGAGGAGATTATCTCCCGCCCCACCATGAGAATCCTGCTGGGAATTGCGGAAATCCACCGCCTCCTCTACCCTCAGGAGAACGTCAATGCCCAGTAATACTCCGGCAATCATCATTGCCGGCACCCATAGCGGTTCCGGCAAGACCACCATCACCCTAGGTATCATGGCAGCCCTGAAGGCCCGGGGAATGCGAGTCCAGCCCTTTAAATCCGGCCCAGATTTTATCGACCCCAGCCTGCACCGGCTGGTCACCGGCAGGATCTCCCGCAACCTTGATCTCTATATGATGGAGAAGGAGTTCTGTCGGCGCTCCTTTGCCAAACAGGCGACTCAGGCCGATATCAGCATTATTGAAGGGGTTATGGGAATGTTTGATGGCGACCGGGGATCAAGCCATACCCTGGGAGAGTTCCTCGATATTCCCTCGATCCTGGTTATAGATGCCCGCGCCATGGCCCAGAGCGCCGCCGCCATCGTCCGCGGCTTTGAGAGTATGGCAGGGGGCAGACTCATCGGAGTCATTGCCAACAATATTGCCAGTCCGCGCCATCTGCAGCTGGTGCGCGAGGCAATAGAGACACACTGTCAGGCAAGATTTCTCGGCTATCTGCCCCGCAACCTTGACTTCACCATCCCCAGCCGCCATCTCGGTCTCCATCTGGCCGAGGACAATCCCATCCCAGAAACTGCCATTGCCCAGCTAGCGGCAACTGTTGAGGCCCATATTGACCTCGAGGCCCTCCTCCTCTGCGCTGGCGAACAGGCACCCAAAAAGCAGGTGACGCAAAAAAAGGCTCCGCCAGAAAGGATTCGCATTGCCGTGGCCAGGGATCGGGCCTTCTGCTTCTACTACGAGGACAATCTCGATGCCCTAAGGCAGGCAGGTGCAGAAATTATTCCCTTCAGCCCCCTCACTGACCAGAAGCTGCCAATGGATATTGCCGGCATCTATCTGGGCGGCGGTTACCCCGAACTCTATGGGAAAGAGCTCAGTGAAAATAGAGCAATGCGAGAGGCCATCGCTGAAACCATAGAGACGGGAATGCCCGTCTATGCTGAATGTGGCGGCTTTATGTATCTGACCCGAGGCATTGAGGACGGGGATCTCTTCCACCCCCTTGTCGGCATCTTTCCCACTCGGGCCAGGATGAAGAAGAGCCGGGCAAGCCTAGGCTACCGTGAAATCCACCTGAGGGAGTCCTGTCTCCTCGGCCCTGCCGGCCTGGCGGCCCGAGGGCATGAATTTCACTATTCAACCATTGAAGAAATGGCAACAGGTACTAATGTAGGGATCACTGATATTTACAGGGTGGATAGAGGTGGCAGTGGTTACCTGCACAAGAACTGTTTAGCCAGCTATATCCACCTCCACTTTGGTTCAAACCAGGCACTTGCTGAAAACTTTGTCCAGTTCTGCCAGGAAAATTTTGACAGATTAAGGAAAAAACCATGTCCGTCACCATCCAAAAAATAGGGCCCACCGAGATCGAAGCCGAGAGTTTTCGTATTATAGAGAGTGAAATCGGCGAGCACGGTCTTGACCCACAAACCTGGGCCATCACCCGCCGGGTGATCCATGCCACCGCAGATTTTGCCTTCCGCGACAATCTTAAGTTTCATCCCCAAGCCATAGAACGGGGCATCGCTGCCATCCGGGCTGGCAAAAACATCCTCACCGATGTCAATATGACGGCCATCGGCATCAGCAAGGGACTCCTCGGCCATTTTGGCGGCACGGTAAGTTGCGGGGTGGCCGATCCTGCTATTGCCATCCGGGCCAAAGAACTGGGTAAGACCCGCTCTCAAACAGCCATCAGCGAAGGCCTCAACGAAGATGTCGGCATCATCGCCATCGGCAATGCCCCCACGGCCCTCCTCCAAATCATGAAGATTCTGAAAGAACGGCCGGAACTGAACCCCCTAATCATCGGGGTCCCCGTAGGCTTTGTCAATGCGGCTGAATCAAAGGCCCTGCTCGCCGAGAGCCCCCATCTTTATATCACCAGCCTGGGACGCAAGGGAGGCAGTCCGGTGGCCGCATCCATCACCAATGCCCTGCTCCATCTGGCAAAAGAGCTATGAGCAAAGCCTACAAACGGCCGCTACGAAGTGGCTATACCACTGGGGCCTGTGCCGCCGCTGTGGCCAAGGGGGCTACCATCCTCCTCCTCAGCGGAGAGGCCCCTGAGAAGGTGGAGATCCCCTTCCCCGATGGAAGCAGACACAGTTTTTGTCTCTCGCAGCAGGATGGCACCGGCGCCTGCATGGGCACCATCAAGGATGCAGGAGACGACCCCGATGTAACCAATGGCGCCCTTATTCTAGCCACAGCCAGCTGGGAGGGCGAGGACGGCCCCACCTGCGTGCATCTGACGGAGATCAGACTCTGTGGTGGCGATGGCGTGGGTCAGGTCAGCAAAAGAGGCCTGTCCATTGCCCCGGGAGAACCTGCCATCAACCCCGTGCCACGGCAGATGATAGAGGCAGCGGTGGCCGAGGCCCTCAGCCAACATGAGAAGAGAAAGCTGACCATCACCATCTCGGTACCGCAAGGCCTCGAACTTGCCGAAAAGACCCTGAACCACCGACTCGGGATAGTGAACGGCATCTCTATTCTAGGAACCACTGGCATTGTCCGCCCCATCTCCGCCTCGGCCTGGAAGGCAACCATCTCAGCCTGCATGGATGTGGCCCGCAGTGCCGGACTTGAGCAGATGGTCATCTCCACGGGCCGCACCTCGGAAAAGGGAGCTCAACAGCTACTCGACCTGCCCGAAGAGGCCTATGCCATGATGGGAGATTATCTACAATTCTCTCTGGAAGAGGCTGGCCGTAAAGGATTTAGCACCATTCACTATGCAGGGATGTGGGCCAAGATCATAAAGGCCGCCCTCGAAGTACCCCAGACCCATGTCCGTAACGGAGCCCTGGAGGTAGAGGCCGCCGCACAACTCCTGAAAAAACTGGGGGCAGACGAAGAGCTCTGTAAAAAACTCTTTGCCGCCAACACGGCCCGGGAAATGCTGAGCCATCTCGAAGACGAGGGACGAGACGACCTGGTAAAGGCCGTCTGCCAATATGCTAAAAAATATGCAGAAAAGATCAGCGAAAAAACAGTGCACATCTATCTCATCAACCATAGGGCCGAGGTAATACATTATGAATAAGATCCATGTAATCGGTGTCGGTGCAGACCTTGCCGAACTGCAAAACCTTGCCCCAACCCTAAAGAATATCCAGCTCTTTGTGGCCAGCCCCAAGCACCACCCACTCCTGGCAGGATATGGAGTGAAGTGCCGGGCAATCACTCCCTTAGACGAATGTCTGGAAGAGATCAGAGCGACGGAGGGTGAGGTGGCCGTCCTTGCCAGTGGCGACCCCCTCTTCTACGGCATAGGAGCAAGCCTGCTCCGCCACTTCGGGGAAGAGGATCTCCTCTTTTATCCCGGCCTCTCCTCCATACAAAGGGCCTGTGCCCTGTTCAAGATCCCTTGGCACGATGCCCAGCTTATCAGCCTGCACGGCCGAGAGGCCAATCATATTCCGGGAATGATCCTACCCCATAGGAAGAGCCTGATTCTCACCGATGGCAGAAATTCACCCAACTCCATTGCCAGAGAGATACTCAACTACCTCCTCCTTATTGAAGATAAAGAGCTGACAAAGAGAATTGAGCTCAGGGTTGGAGAAAACCTCGGTACAGAGGAAGAGTGGCTCTTCACGGGTAGCCTGCAAGAGGCGGCGGAGACAAGCTTTGCCCCTCTCAATGTCCTCTGCGTCCTCATTGCCGAGCAGAAAAAGCTCCCATCCCTAGGACTCATCGAGGAGGAGATCTGTCATAGTCGAGGCCTGATCACCAAGAATGAGGTGCGAGCGGCCTCTCTGCATCGCCTCCAGCTCCCTACGAGTGGGGTACTGTGGGATATCGGAGCGGGCAGCGGCTCTGTCTCCATTGAAGCGGCCCGACTCTCCCCCGGTTTGACCATCTACTCCGTCGAGCATAAGGAGGAGGAGATTGCTAATATCAAGGCCAATATCCGCAAGTTTGCCACCTATAACGTCATCCCCATCCTGGGACGGGCAGCAGCCCTTATGGAAAAGCTCCCCCTGCCGGACAGAATCTTTGTCGGTGGCAGTGGCGGCGAGTTGGGGAAGATCATTGAAACAGCCAAGGAGCGGCTACCTGTAGAGGGCCGCATTGTCATCAATGCCGTCCTGAAAAAAACCGCTCTGGAGGCAATGTTTTATCTCCGCGCCCTGGACCTTACCTGTAGTAGCAGCAAAGTCAGCGTCAGTCGCATTGAGACCGACGGCAATATTAATGACTTTAATCCCATAACCATCATCGCTGGGCAAAAAATATCATGAGAGAAGAAAAGCAAACCGTCTATTTTGTCGGGGCAGGACCAGGTGACCCCGAACTGATCACCGTCAAGGGCCAACGCCTCCTGCAGGAGGCAGACCTGATCATCTACACCGGTAGTCTGGTGCCCCGAGCCCTGGTGGAAAACCTGGCGGGGGAGAGCATCAACTCAGCCCCGCTTAACCTCGATGAGGTCTTTACCCTTATCAAAACTGCCCATGCCGAAGGCAAACGAATCGTCCGCCTTCATACCGGCGATTCGGCCATCTTCGGCGCCATAAACGAGCAACTTGCCCTGCTCCGTGCCCATAGCATTCCCTTCCAGGTAATTCCAGGGGTCAGCTCGGCCCTGGCCACAGCGGCGGCTCTGGAGACCCAGCTCACCCTGCCCGAGGTTGCGCAAACGGTAATCTTTACCAGAAGAGCAGGACGTACCCCCGTGCCCGCAGGTGAAGATCTGATCTCTCTGGCCCGGCACGGTTCGACCATGATGATCTTTCTCAGTATCTCCATGATATCCGAGGTTGTAGCAGAACTCCTTGAGGGCGGATATCCTGTCCATACCCCGGCGGCCGTGGTAGAGAAGGCCAGCTGGCCCGAGGAGAGGATCCTCAGGGGAACGCTCACGAACATTGCCCAGCAGGTCAAGGATGCCGGCATCACCAAGACGGCCCTGATTGCCGTGGGCCCGGCCATCAGCCTTGAGGCCCCGGAGATCCTCTCTAAACTCTATGACCGAGGATTTTCACACGAGTACAGACAGGCAAAGCCATGAGAATTGCCATCCTGGCCATCACGGCAGGCGGCAAGAAGCTGGCAACAAATATTGCCATCCGGCTCCCAAACGCCTCGCTTCTAGCGGATGAGGGGAGGGTAGGGGAAAAGTTCAGCCGGCACTGGCAGAGCTTTGATGCCTTTATCTGCATCATGGCCACAGGCATTGCCGTGCGCAGTATTGCCCCCCTGCTGGTGGACAAGGCCCGGGACCCGGCTATCCTCGTTCTTGATGAACTGGGCAGGAATGTGATCAGCCTGGTTTCAGGTCATCTGGGCGGAGCCAACAAACTGGCAGAAGAGGTGGCAGCCCTCACCGGCGGACAGGCTATTATCACCACTGCCTCGGACACCCTGGGACATACGGCCCTGGACCTCTGGGCCAAAGCCCAAGGATTAAGGGCAGAGAGTCGAGAGGCCCTGACCCGGGCAAGTGCCCGTCTGGTAAATGAGGGAGAGCTAAAGATATATGCAGAGATAGCCATCCATAGCCTGCCCCCTGATCTGCACCAGACAGAGACACGGGTGAAGGCCGATATCATCGTCTCCATCTCAACGAAGAGGGAAGAGGGACAGCTCCTCCTCCATCCCCGTTCTCTGGTGCTGGGTAGCGGCTGTAATCGGGGCACCCCCCGGGAAGATTTTGAGGCGGCACTGACCGAGCTCTGCGCGAGTCTCACCATCTCGCCTCTAGCCATAGGAAGGCTCTGTTCAATTGATAAGAAAAATGACGAGATCGGTTTGTTAGAGTTTGCCGCAGCCCATGGCTGGCAGACTGAATTCTTCAGCAAGGCAGAGATAAATCGCCTCACCCATCTACAAACATCGGCAGCCGCCCTTAAGGCTGTTGGCGCCATTGGGGTTGCAGAGCCCTGTGCCCTGCTTGGCGCAAGACAAAACACTTTATTTTGCGGAAAAAGAAAATGGAAAAATATAACAATGGCAATGGCCCAGGCACCCTCTATGTTATCGGAACAGGCCCCGGAGCACGCGACCATATAATCCCGGCGGCCATAGAGGCCATAGAGAGAGCCGATACCATCATCGGCTATAGCACCTATCTGGATCTGATAGAGGAACTACTGGAGGGCAAGGAGGTGATCTCCTCTTCAATGATGAAGGAGGTGGATCGCTGTCGCCTTAGCCTGGAAATGGCCGAGAGCGGCAAGAGCGTAGCCCTGGTCTCCGGCGGTGATGCAGGGATCTATGCCATGGCCGGACTGGTCCTGGAGATGGCCTCCCAGAACGATTTTCAGGCCGAGATCAAGATCATTCCGGGGATTGCCGCAGTCAATGCCTGTGCGGCCCGCCTTGGTGCCCCCCTGATGCATGACTTTGCCGCCATCAGCCTCTCCGACCTCCTCACCCCCTGGGAGACCATTGTGGCACGCCTTGAGGCAACAGCGTCCACCGATTTTGTGGTGGCTCTCTATAACCCCAAATCCAAACGACGCACCGCCCAGATTGCCCAGGCCCGGGAGATCTTCCTCAAACACCGCGACCCTGCCAATGTGGTGGGAATTGTCACCGGGGCCACCCGGGAAAACGAGGTGATCACCCTGACCACCTTGGACAAGATGCTTGAGTGCGAAATCGGCATGCAGTCAACGGTGATCATCGGCAACAGCAAGACCTTTGTCTGGCGGGATAAGATGATTACTCCTCGGGGTTATGGGGAGAAGTATCAGCTCTAGAAAAAACAGCATATCCCCCTCCTCGCCTCCCCCTTTTTTCAAGGGGGAGAGGTCGGGAGGGGGTTTTCTTGGCGAGGCGAGAGCTCTATAGGGGCAAGGATTTCGCGAAATAAATACTTCACCAAGAGCAAGACCTTCCAGATAATAACACCTCCATCCCCCAGCCTCCACGGCCGTCCTTAAAACCTTATTGGTCTCAACCATCCTCTCAAAAGAAGTTCCTAAAGGACAAGCACAAGAAAATGCGCTGCGAGCTCCGCATTCTGGGAAATTAATAAAACTGAGACATTGAATTATTTCATAAAACTTTTGACAAATATGAACCACGTGGAGAGTTTTCTTATCAGAAAATTACAACAATACCTTCTCAACATTTCAGATGAAATGCATGCAGCAATCTCTCACACAGACATTTCTGGTTTGCTCAGTAACAATCTGGTATTCTGTTAAGCCATTTATTATGGGCTGTTGTGCTTTTCACGACTGACCCTGCTTGTTCATCCCCCTTCAATGCACTTACTACACCAACTAAGCCCTTGATTAGTTGTATTATTTTCCAACGAGAGTCTTTTGTATGAAACATAAAATTTTTATCATTGTTTGGCTTTTATTATTTTATTCAACCTCTTCCCATGCAAGCGAAATAGCACAAGAAATTCAAGCCGTAAACGCCGAAACTCAATTTCGACTGGGATCGCTCTACCACAAAAGCACAGCAGATTCAAAAGATCAGCAAAAGGCATTTTCCTGGTTCCAAAAGAGTGCCCGACTGGGACATGCCGGTGCCCAGTACCAACTGGCAGTCATGTATTACCAAGGTAAAGGAACTCTAAAAGACCTAAAAAAGGCATTTACCTGGCTGAAGAAGAGCGCCCAACAAGGAGATGCTTCGGCTCAATATCAACTGGGAATTATGTATTACCAGGGTAAAGGAATGATAAAAGACCCAAAGAGAGCATTTTACTGGCTTGAAAAAAGTGCCCAGCAGGGAGATGGCAATGCTCAATATCAACTGGCAGCCATGTACCACAACGGTGAGGGAACGCCAAGAAGCCCGATACAAGAACTTTCCTGGGTGGAAAAGAGTGCTCGACAAGGACACAGGGCTGCTCAATTTCGACTGGGAGTCATGTATTACAGAGGTGAGGGAACGCCAAAAGACCCGAAGAGGGCATTGCCCTGGGTAGAGAAGAGTGCCCGGCAGGGAAATGCCATGGCTCAATATCAACTGGCAGCCATGTATCACACTGGTAAGGGAACTCTAAAGGATGCTAAGAGAGCATTTTTCTGGTTCAAGAAGAGTGCACGACAGGGACATAGGGCCGCCCAATACCAACTGGGAGACATGTACTACAGGGGTGAGGGAACTCTAAAGGATCAGGAGAGGGCATTTTCCTGGGTGGAGAAGAGTGCCCGGCAAGGAGATAGGGCTGCTCAATATCAACTGGCAGTCATGTACTATCTGGGCAAGGGCACAGCAAAAGACCTGAAGAGGGCATTTTCCTGGTTTGAGAAAAGTGCCAAGCAGGGACATAGGGCTGCCCAACGTCAACTAAGAGTCATGTCTTACAAGGGTGAAGGACAAGTAACTACAGAAGATGGCGGGCTGTGAACTATCAGCTATAGCAGTGGAGTAGCAGGGAGAGATACTAGATGCGAGAAAAAGCGGAGCGGCGAGCTGTCAGTTAAGGGCAAGGGCAAAAAGAAAACAGCAAAAGAAATTAACCACAGAGGTTGGGAGGACACAGAGTGTGTTGGATAAAGAGCAACAACAAGAGGAAGAGCTAGTTAGCCACTACCCAGCGGACACAGAGATTTTTTTAGGTGAAGGGCAGCAGTGAAGCAGAGCGGCGGAGCGCATTGCCTGTATGGAAAAGATGAGAGACAGGGTGGCGGGGTGGAATGTCGGTCGAAACACTCGGTAAACAAAAGATGACTGACAATTTCACACCGATAATGCACGGGTAAAGATGAAACGATTTTATCCGAAGACTTATCCTGTCCTAGCAATTTTTTACTCAGTCATGCATAGCATACGAATTTAGAAGAAAAAACGACCCATGGCTTTATTGCCATGGGCCGAGTCGGCTCTGCTGAGTGAGGTTATGCTTGATTTGGAGTAATTACAATCTCAACCCTTCTGTTTTGTGCATTCGATGAGGATATTGGCAAGGATTCGCCATAACCAATAGCCCTAATTCTATTACCATTAACTCCATATTGAATGAGGGCATTTTTTACTGCTCTAGCTCGTCGTTCAGAGAGTTGTTGATTATAGGCTTCATTGCCAAGAGAATCAGTGTGCCCTGCAACTTTAATGTTGGTGTTTGGGTACTTGTTGAGAACTGTTGCAACCCTGTTGACTTCAGCCCATCCACCCGGTTTGATTGTAAATGAGTTGGTGTCAAAAAATGTCTCACCTTTAAAGGTTGCGGTAAGAACGTCCTGATCACGGCGAACACTTGCTGCATTAGAAGCAGCAACTGCATTACGTAAATCTTGTTCTTGTTGGTCCATATAACGACCAATCTGGTTACCGGCAATGCCACCTACAGTCGCACCAATACCTGCTCCAAGCAGAGTGGCACCGGTATCGCCGCCAATAGCCTGGCCAATAATAGCGCCAACTCCAGCACCTACGCCAACTCCAATCCCCGTACCCTGCTGTTGGTTGGTTTGTCCGGCACAACCAACCAAGCTAAGTGTTAATAATATGATTAATATTCTCGATAGTTGTAACCATTTTTTACTCATGAATTTCTCCTGAATGATGTTTGAAAGATTTTATTTCCTAAGCCTTTGTATAACCATGTAAACCTCCTCCTCATATTATAAGGAACTAATATGGACTTCACAATGTTGGGGGGGATCAAACTGCATTTTAGAACTGCCAGCTATCATCTATCAGCTATCAGCTATCAGAAAAAAGTAGCAGCGGAGCGGCGGCAGTGAAGCGGAGCGGAGCGGCGGCAGTGAAGTAGCAGCGTAAAACAACGAGTGACGTCAGTGAAGTAGCAGGAAAGATGCGAGCAATGGAGTAGCGGGGAGAGAGACTGGATGCGAGATACGAGATGCTAGAAAAAACGGAGCGGCGGATGATAGTGCAGGGCCACCTACTTTTCAGCAAGAGGAGAGCCTCCAGCTTAAGGCTGGTTGAACCTCCTCCCCCCTTCCTCCCCCTTAATTTCAAGCGGGCATAGAAGAGGGTTTCCTTAACGAAGAGTAAGAAATCAATCTGTTCCTATATTTTTTTTGTGGTTCGCGACAAGCTATAGCTCCTCGAAACAGACCCTGTTGCGGCCATTCTCCTTGGCAAAGTAGAGGGCGACATCGGCACGGCAAATCATACTCGCCTCGTTATCGCCAGGATGAAAGCTGCTGACGCCAAAGGAACAGGTGACAGAACCAACCACCGGGAAATCATTTTCTTCAACGCTGACACGAATCTTATCGGCCAAGATCCCTGCCCCTTCAAGGGTGGTTTCCGCACAGATAACAAGAAACTCTTCCCCGCCCCATCTGCCAACGGTATCAACCACCCGAGTACTCTCCTTTAAGATTCGCGCTATCTCCCGAATAACCTGATCACCCACCTGGTGGCCGTGATTATCATTTACACTCTTAAACTTATCCAGATCCAGCAGGATAAGTGAAACGGATCTCTTATAACGTTGGGCCTGTTCTACCTCATAGAGGAAGACATCATCGAGCCTGAAACGGTTATAGAGGCCGGTCAGAGAATCAGTAATAGAGAACAGCTCCAGCCTGGAAGTATAGATCTCAATTTCATCCTCATAGGAGAGCATCAGCCTGCTAATCTGCCTTTCAAAAAAGACCATAACGGCAACTGAGAGAAGAAGGGCAAGGAGAGAAATAGAAAATGAATTGTTCTTATGTCTCTCATATGTCCTCCTCATCTTTCTCGTTTCACTCTCTATAAGCTGATCAACATCATCGAGATAAACACCGCTGGCAATAATCCAATCATAGGGTTTATAGAGTTTGGCAAAGGAGAGCTTATGGGCAATCTCCTCCGAATTGATCTTTTTAAAGTAGTATTCAAAATAGACCTCTCCATCCTTTTTTACACCATTGAGTTCATCTTCATAGGGGCGATTACCCCGAATATCGGTCATATTGGTGGAGACCCACGTCCCCTCCCTCTGGGGCATACTTGGGTGGATCTGGACTCGTCCATATCTGTCACCACCGTCATAGTTAATAATACGGTTCACCCATATATAACCATCATCGATAAGGCGCAGGTTTCGAATATGCCTGCTAACCCGTTCTATGCAGAGAGACTCTATCTCCTCTTCGCTAAGATTTTTTCCAACATTTTGATATCTTAACTCAGCTCTCTCATCTTCGATGAGATAGATTGTCCGCTCCACAGCATTACGCAAAAATCGTTTTTTCTCATTGATGATCCCCCCTGACAGCTGTTTTATTTTCCTGGTGTACTCTTCCCCCAGACTGCGGGTGTAGATCGAGGAGAGGAGAACGGTAACCAGAATAATTACCGACATGGAACCGACATAAAAATAGCGGAGGATTGCACTTTTTTCTATACGTATTCTATTGGATTTCAAGATCTTCCCATCTCCATTAGCCCTCTGTGCTATCAGGTTGGCCTACAGGTTTTGCAAGGAATAAACGATCAGCTAAGGGTAGGGGCTGAAGGATAAAACAACTCACCGAGGGAGCACGATACCAGATTTGTCCCCTTTGGCAAGAATAAGAAAAAGTTAACCACTGCCTGAAAGACAGAGAGGATGGCAATCTATGAAAGATAGGAGATGTGGAAGATACCAGATGCGAGATATGAAAGGTACGAGATGGTAGATGCTAGAAAAAGCACAGTGAAGCGGAGCGGAATGGCGAGCTGTCAGAAACTGCAATTTAGAGCTATACTCTCTGCTCTCCGTGGTTGAGATAAAAGGCAGCATGTTGCACTCATTGCCTGAATTCAGATATACTACTCTACAGGAGCTGGGCTGAAGGCAATGGGTACAATTTTGCTCATTATAAAGGGCACCAAAGTGCAATACTCGACGAGAGCTGATGGGAGGCAAATATGCTTAGGTACTTCTTTTTACTATTTTTTGTTTCATTAGTCGGCTGTTCAGCACCCGGCATAGAAATTACAGACAATAATAACCACATTAAGACTCCATATTACTCAATTACAGTGCCGGCAAATAGCGGATGGCAGCAACATAACGGCGGATGGAGTCCTGATCTTTTAACCGTGTCAAAGACCATATCCAATAATTTTTACCTGATGAGATTTAGAACCAACTGGATTGAGGATGAAGACAGGCAATCATGGACGGCAGAACGATTAGCAGATGCATACCGCGCTGATGAACGGGCTGATATGATAAAAAAGGCTGTAATGAGGGGCCAGTTTAAAATCAATAGTGCAGTTATAGGGGAGGAGAGGATTGGATATAATAAATTCTACACCATGAATCAGATAATCACCTCCAAGGGGATAAAACAAAATTCATTCCTCTACCTATGCTTCCCCAAGGCAAATGGCTTTTCCAGGTTTTTTATAGCATATTATATAGAAGAAATAGACGCAGCAAAATCATTTAAGCACGAGTTTTTAAAGACCCTGTATACTTTAAAAATGGGAAATCAACACTAAGGCAGAAGATACGAGATGCGAGGGCAACAACAAGTTAACCACAGAGAATGAGAGAACAGAGAGGAAAAAACATTTAAGGTAAAGGACTGAAAAAAGCTCCCCACCACTATGCTTGGAGCAAAATAGAAGGGCAGGGGCTGGGTACTTGCCGATCAGTTTAGTGGCTTCACGGCTTTTTAATTCATTGTCTCTGTGTGCTTGGTGGCAGTGGTTGAGGGTAGTTAAGGTAGCCGAGCAGCAGTGGAGTAGTAGTGAGCGACAGCGAGTAGCGTCAGCAGCGGAGCGGCGAGCGGAATGGCGAAATCAAGACAGAACTAGTCAAAGATCATGACCAGATAGGCGCAAAAGAGTATCAGGTGAACCATGCCGTGAATGATATTTGTCTTACTGCTGGAAAAGGTCATTATTGACACAGCCAAGGTGCTTACCAGTAGAACCGATTCTACCGGCTCAAGGCCGAGTATTAACCTGTTACCGGTGTACAGACTGATCAGCAAAACTGCCGGCACGGTCAGACCGATTGTGGCAAGGGCAGAGCCAAGACAGATATTGACAGAACGCTGGAGCCTGTCAGAGACAGCGGCCTTAATGGCAGCGACACCTTCAGGGGCAAGAACTAAAACGGCAATGAGTACCCCACCAAGGGCCACAGGAAAGTCGAGGGCAGCGATTGTATAGTCGATAATTCCGGCCATCCTCTTGGAGAGGAGAACAATGGGTAACATAGTAAAAAGCAGGAGAAAGACATGATAGGTCACCGAGCGAACGGTGAGCATACCATGGCCATGCCCCTCCTCAAGGTCATCGCCGGATATCCTGAAAAAGCCCTGATGGCGCATGGTCTGGATGGCAAGAAAGGTGCCATAGAGGGCAACAGAAGCCAGGATGCCGAATATCATCTGCAGGGTGGAGTAGGTCCCAGCCTCTGTTGAAATGGTAAAGTTGGGCAGAAATAAGCTGAACACGGCAAGCGGAATCAGGACAACAAGAAATGTATTGGCTCCCTGCAGGTTATGCGCCTGCTCCAGATGACGGAGACCTCCGCAAAACAAGGAAATGCCAATCAGACCGTTGAGCACTATCATCAACACGGCAAACATCATGTCACGACCAAGGGTCGGGTTTTGGCTTCCGGTCAACATAACGGCTGTGATCATCACCACCTCAATGCTGATTACCGCAATGGTCAGAATGAGGGTGCCGTAGGGTTCACCAAGCCTGATAGCCAGACAGTCCGCATGCCTTACCACCCCAAAGGAGAGCCAGAGCATGGTAAGGAAGAGCCAGCAAAAGAGGAGTGTCGGCAAAATCGTCCCAAACAGGTTTGTCAGCCAGCCCCGGCCAAAAGCCAGAAAGCAGACAAGGGTAAGCAGACCGAAGAGGAGACCAGCCTCCTCCTTTACCAGCACAGCCATGGCTCGTCTCATCCTATCCCTCCCTCTTTTTTATACAGATAGATGCATCCTCTTTATCAGAATATCAGGACTGGACAAAAAAAAGCAAAAGCTAAACAACAAAATTTAACCACTGCTTGGCGAACACAGAGCTTCTTTGGCTAAAGAGCAGCAGTGAAACGGAGCGGAGTGGCAAGGGCAAATTAGCCATAGCGATTTTTGGAGAAAAAGCGGCCTTGTTGCATAGATAATTTCAAGAGCCTGGAAGCAATGCTCTGTAACATCTCCCCAGGGCTGCCAAAACTTTATTCAGAAAAAATTGTATGCAACCAGGCCATGAAAAAGTGACAGGTAGAGCCAAAGCCAAGACGTTTTTGAGATGATTTGCTCTTATTCAATCAAGCCAATAGCCCGCTATATCTTTGACTTATTTTGGTCGGCCCTTTCTCTGTAACACTTTCATTATTCATCTGATTGAATTTTATTTAAAATTCCCAATTGTTGGCCCTGGCTTATTTTTAAGCCTGGAAAGACATTGGGTTCAAACAAAAGAATGACGAGAGAGCCTCCGTAAGCAAAATACCCCAGTCTTTGACCTTTTTTTACAATCTTAGCAGGAGATTTTTTAGGAATGTCTGCAAATCCAGAAGCGAAATTAATCGAATTAACATCATCCAGCCCCACGGAAATCATACCCACAAGACCGTATTTCTCCGTTTGTATTATATAATAGCCGCGATGGTATGTTCCAAAAACTCCAAACTTCGTTTTATTGCCGCCAAAATTACCGTTGTTAAAAAAGGAATCAACATCTCCAGCCAAACCAAAAGAAGTTCCATCAACAGATCTCGACTCTATGACAGTCCCTCCCACAGGAGCATGATAACGATGGTAGACCGTGGGCAAGAGCACACAAGAAATAGCTGTGCCACCACTGAATGTATCGGCATACTTCGATCCGTCCAAAAGTTCTCTGACATTCAGATTCTCTGAATACTTGGTGCTGATTTTTGTTGTGGCGGAGAGGTTAAAATTGATGGCATTAACCACACTATCGGCAGGGGCCACAAGAATTGTATCATCTCCGAAAACAGGCCTCTTCTCCGCTTTGATTTTCCGTATAAAAAATTGGTTAAATGAGGTAAAACCACCTTCAGGAATCACATAATCATTCCAATGGGAGCCCAAAAATTCTTTCCATTTCTGAATGATTTCTGGTTTGACAGGACCATCCATCTTTTCCCCACGCGCTTTAGTAAAATCTCTTGTCCAGCTTAACCATGGTTCAGTCCTGACAAATTGGAGGGCGTAATTGTTGTTGTAGCATAAATCGTAAAACAGTTGATAATTGTCAAATCCGTCATTTTGCGGTGTCGGCGTAAAATTCAGCCAACCTTCAAAAAAATCAAGAAGATCATTAACTGATTTACCATTCCAACAAAACGGTTTCCCCGTTACGGGTGATACAGAGCACTGCCCTGTGGCTGGGGTAATGGCAACGGCCAAAGCTTTGTCCAAAACTTCCGGATTTGCCTCATAGAGGACCAACAATTTTTGGACAACCGGCGAATACTTGGCTTCTGCAAATGCATCATTGTTAAAACTTGAAAAGCTGACTGTAAACAACAAGAAAAATAAAATTCCGAACAGGGCCCTGTGCCCAAGGACAACCCTCTCTTTTTTTTTGAAAAGCATCTTCATCTCCTCTTAGCATGCCACCGTCATTACACGCGTTTTAAAATTTTTTATGCTAATTAGCCCAACTACTTATCCATATCACCGGCTTACCCTTGTCCATTTTGGTTGTTAAATATCTCTTCCAGTCTTCTATATCGCTCTTTTTCATCCCGTAAAATGAAACCTCAAAAGCAGAGCGTTTTCAACTTTTTATCGTGACCAGACCCTCTTTTTCATATTTGCAAGAGCGGCAGTCTCTCAATAACCGTTAGAAAAATATCCCCGCCCGAAAGTTTCTGAAGAAAATATATTGCCTAGTCAAGCAAGATTTTCGCCTACCTTCCTTATAAAATTCTGGCCAATTTGCGCTTTTTTCCATACACTTTCCCATACATAATTAAATATTTTCTGTGAGTTACAAGACCCACCAATGGTGGGTCTAGACCACAAGAGCCATAAATTGATCTATAAGAATAGGAAGTTTTGAATCATGTAGAGTCATCTCTAGATAAAAAACTGTATCATGGATAAAAAAACGTTGTCAAACGTATGTTCAACTTAAACATAAGACCAGGGAAGAGAATAAGTATTTACTATTAAATTTAAGCACTTACTCTACTCACAGCAGAATAAAGACCTCTGACCACGACCATTAAGTTATTATAAAGCCAACCACTTACATAGTGGATGATTTTTTTCCAGGCAAGCGGCCCGGCAGCCAGCTACTAAAGAGTAGCAGAATCCCACAGCGCAAAAATATGATTTTTGCAGAAAAACGGGGCAAATTTATTGAAATCATGTTCATTGAATAAGTGTATGAGATACCCAATTGATAGCGTCTTCAGCGGGATGCCAGTCGGCATTTAACGTGAATATAGGAGTTAACAGAGAGAAAAATGGTACAGATAGGCAAAATAAATAAGCTTAGGATAAAAGAAATAGAGTCAGGTGCTATTCAACTTGATGGTGGTGAGTCAGGGAATATCCTCCTAAAAGGCAATCGTGCTGCCCAAAAACATTGTCTAGGTGACGATATTGACGTCTTTGTTTATTTAGACAAAGAACAGTGCCTGGTAGCAACTACACAAAAGCCATATGCAATAGTCGGTGAATTTGCCAAGTTGACGGTGGTGGCTACGACAAAGGCAGGTGCCTACTTGAGCTGGGGGCTTGCAGACGACCTGTTCGTACCCAAAAGTGAACAGCAGGGCAATATGCTGGAAGGTGAAGTGTATGTTGTCTTTCTATTGCTGAGTGAAAAAAACAACCGGATTATAGCCTCTTCAAAGCTGGATAAATATCTTAACAAAGAGCCTCATGAATATGTAGAGAGAGAAGAGGTTGAACTTCTCATCTATGCCAAGTCAGAGCTAGGATATAGTGCGATTGTCAATAATTCTCATATAGGTATGATCTACGAGAACGAAGTCTTTCGAAAGCTTGTCATAGGGCAGCAGCTGAAGGGTTATATTAAAAAAATACGTGATGATTTTAAAATCGACTTACGACTTCAGCAAACAGGTTATCGTGGAATGGATGATGTTTCCCAGAACATCTTAAACAAGATAAAGTACTGCGGGGGAATGGTTACTGTTACCGATAAGAGCCTGCCCGAAGACATCTATGACCTATTTGGGGTAAGCAAAAAGGTTTTTAAAAAAGCAATAGGTTCCCTCTATAAACAGAAGCTTATCATACTGGACAGTGATGGTATTAAACTGAGCTAAAGCAGAAACTACAGCTGTCAGCTAGAAAAAAATACAACTGCAAAAGAAGTTAACCACAGAGGGTGGGAGAGCACAGAGATTTTTTAGATAAAGGACGAAAAGAGAGAAGCGAGATTCTAGATACTAGATACTAGAAAAAGCCAAAGATATTAAATAGCTGCTAGATACCGCTATCAGGGAAAGTTCCACCCTCCTTTGCCGCCTGACGCCACTCGCTAGCGCTCGCTGCTTCGCTACGCTTGCTGCCGCCACGTCGCTACGCTTGCTGCTGCTAGTTCAATAATCCACAAAAAATCCTCTGTGTGCTCTGTGCTCTCTGTGGTTTTTTCGGCACTTCGCTACCGCTCCTCGTCGCAACTCACCTTGCCCATGCAACAGTGGAAAAAAATTCAAGCACTGTTGTGCCCTTCAATAATGTCTCTTCTGACCAGCAATGGTTGGACTTTTTTTCTATTATAAAGAGACTCAGTGAGCAGTGAGCAGTGAGCAGTGAGCAGTGAGCAGTGAACAGTACACAGTGAACAGTGAACAGTGAACAGTGAACAGTGAACAGTGAACAGTGAACAGTGAACAGTGAACAGTGAACAGTGAACAGTGAACAGTGAACAGTGAGCGTAAATAAAGTTAATCTTGAAGGGAACAAATATGGCTAGAGTGAAGGAAATAAAAAAAGATTACGGCTTTTTTGGTATTGGCATACTGAATAATGTTAACGAATTAAATATTGGTACCCTGTGGCGATCTGCATATATCTTGGGCGCGAGCTTCATTTTCACCATTGATAAAAAATATAAAACACAGAGTAGCGACATTACCTCGGCCTGGACAAAGATTCCACTGTACCACTATAAAACATTTGCTGAGTTCAAAGATAATTTACCCTTTGCCACAAAAATCGTTGGGGTAGAGATGGGGGAGAGCTCCATTGCCATAGGAGATTTTTCCCATCCAGATATGGCGGTATATCTTTTGGGCAATGAACAGCGCGGATTGAGCAAAAAAATTACCGACCAGTGCCACTCTCTTATACAATTACCTGGAGAATTTTCCCTGAATGTTGCGGTGGCGGGAAGTATTGTCATGTATGATCGGCTCAACAAAGAGGTTAGATAGCTGTCAGCTCTCAGCTCTCAGCTCTCAGCTGTCAGCTGTCAGCTGTCAGCTGTCAGAAACAGCAAATTAACCACAGAGGATGGGAGGTCACAGAGATTTTTTTAGGTAAAGGACGAAAAAACAGATACTAGATGCTAGAAAACACCAACAGATATTAGCTCTAAGTGTACAACAGTAGCCTTGCAAACCCTCAGCTTTTTCAAGGAGAAGATAAGGAGGGGGATATCCTGCCCTATGCAAACCTTAGCGAAAAGTAAAAGGTCAATCTGTTCCCATATTTTTTTGTGATTCGCGCTTTTTCTCGCATCTCGTATCTCGTATCTATCTCTTCTTTTTAATTCATTGCCTCTGTGTGCTCTGTGCTCTCCGTGCTCTCTGTGACCCCAGTGGTTCCGCTCTATTTCATTAGTTACAGAACTGCTCTTCACAGGGAATGCCATCCCCATCACCATCCAATTTTACGTCTGGACAATTGCTCAGATAAAACTGAGCCTCCTGACAGGAGGTCATCTCTGGACAATGTATTTTACCTGCACAGCTATAGTTTAACGAGAGTTGCTCTCTCTGCACAAAAGTCTCGTCGATACCTCCAAGCGGTATCCCTGTTACCGTCTGATCAGCACTAGCCTGCAATCGATTATAAAAGAGACTAGCAAAGCCGATAAGCAGCGCCAGGCAGATAACAAAAATCCTCCAACTATTTTTTGTTTCCTGCTTTTTGTAGGGCCTCTGCCCTGTCGGTTGCGAACGCTCTCTTCTCTTTCGCAATGGCAGACCTTTGATTATTGCATCAACGGCCTTGGTCTTGCCATTATGATCAGTACGAAGACAATAAGAGATGGTGTCTCCCACCCTGGGCGCTCTGGAGATGGCTCTGTCAAAAGCTGAAATATGGACAAAAATACTCTTAGCACTCTTTTCTGACTTGATGAAGCCAAAGCCTCTTTCACCAACCCATTTTTCAATTTTTCCTTGTAGGCGAACTGTTGCCACTGTTTATCCTTTTTTGAGATGAAGATATTAGATGCTAGATGCTAGATGCTAGATGCTAGATGCTAGATGCTAGATGCTAGATGCTAGATGCTAGATGCTAGAAAAACAAAATACATTAACCACAGAGGGCACAGAGATTTTTTAGATTAAAGGCTAAAAGAAGTGATGATGCAATTATCATATTCCCATAGCACCTTCATCGACATAGGTTATCACGCCTTGTTGTTTCAGTACCCACTCCGACCAATTTTTAATCTTTACTCTGCTGTCCCCCATGCATCCTTCAGTATTTTCTGTTTGTTACAGATGGTCAAGCTGGGTAAGTTATTTGTTCAACAAGGACCTTTTGAGCTAAATTATTAATACGCCAATAAAGCCGATATTGCTGTTATTGAGATGGGCGTTTTGCCCTCTCTCTTTTTTGATTGGATGGAGGGGGGAATGCCCTCCCAACCCGCTTGAAAGTGGGCTGACCGACCCTACCATTACCTGCTTATGGAGATAGAGGCATGGGCCTGTATTCTTCCATAGCCTTTTCATCTGCTATTACCGGAAAAACAAGTTCCCCTTCTCCAGCCTCTGCGGTAATTTTCCTATATGGTTTTGGTTCAAAATAATCACGGCCTTTACGGCCAACGACTAACATAGCAGAAAGGGCATCAATCGCCATGCGCTGGGTCTCTTCTATGCTTTCACCACAGGTTAACGCCCCTGGTACATCCGGAATGCGCACAGACCATCCGCCACTATTCGGGTAAAAATTGCGTGATAGATATCCATTTGATCCTCCTATATAACCAACTCAGGCCCCGTTCGGGCGATAATTATTTTAAATTTTGGTTCCCATGCCCAGCACAGCCATCGTTGCTCACAGGACACAGCTTTTTATGCTCCCATGCAGAAAATTGTTATGAAAAATTCGATATTTTCATTATTTCGAATATTTTTTTATCACATACTTCGCTAAATATTTTGTGTCGTTCTTAGTTCCAGAGTAGCCGAATGACATTGCAATAGTAATTACTGAAGCATTTTCAATTAACCCTCTACACTTTTGAAAAAAGAGATCTCGTTTTTCTTGAGACCAAAGCTCTGATTCTAAGTACATACCAGAGTCATTAAAAACATCAATATCTAAATCAAAAGCATATTGTTTTGATTTTTTTACAGCACACATATTTTCGATTTCCTGATGGATGTATTGCTTTGCATTGTAAGTTTTTAAAAAGTCAGGTGAAAAAGCTATTTCAGTTCCTTTTTGTCTACAATAAAAGTGAACCTCATCAAAGATCCTCTTAATTATTGCAGGAGCTATAAAACCATCTTTTGAAATATAGTCTTCACTTACCAAGCTAAATAAAGCGGTTAATTCAGCTTGAGATATGTCAGACAATGCTTTCTCACATTGAAAATCATTTATAGCATCCCAATGATAATCAATATGATACAAGCTTAATGGTAAGCTGGTTTTCACTCGATCGATATAGCTAATCCATGCCCAAAAAGCCCATTTGTGATCATCCATGAGCCAAACATTTGGATATATTTCTTTGCAGAAATCATCACTGTTAACAATGTAATCATCAAATGTTTTCATAGACATAGTGTCCTCATATACATAGCGCCTGCAATAAAGTGTGCGCCCACTGGATATTCGAAACCAATTACATTCCATACCCTAAATTCCCAGTGTTACAGCATCACATTGATGACTTTGTTAGAATCTATCAAGTAGTGAGATATTTTGAGATAGAGCTGGTGATTTCTTTGGTAAAGTTAAAAGAATATGACTAATTTGTTCAGAAAAGTATCTAATTAAACAATTTTCATTTCCACAGTTAATGCGAATTACAAACTGTAAGCACTCATCGGATTTACTAATGCTTGACAAGAAGTTAACACCTATATAGCCACCGCTAAAGTCCACAACACGAAATCTGAACATTTTAGATATAGCATCTAAATTTAAGTTGTTACTTAGCCTCTCATGACTAACAACAAATGTCATGAGGTTTTTCTCTAAGCTGTACTGATATTTCATTCTGTGCCGACTCTTAATGAGAATAGACACTACCCTCATAATGTCTTTCAAATTACTACCCGCATCGTTCATTGTATTGCTAAGATTTTTTTGTTTTCCGGTATACTTAGACAAGACATTATCTCTTTTCCCATTCATACTCTTATGACCTTGCCGTAACGCTTTAACCCCTTTTTTCAACACACCTTCATTATAAGAATGCTCTATATACAATTCAATATGTTTAATTGCATAATCTAAAGAATCCAATGAAAACATTTCTGTCTTACCGTCACCAACAGAATAATCTAGCGAATAACTTGAAAGGATTAGATGCAATGATTTTTCAAGAGTAAAAACATCATCGATACAAATCTCTAAGGAATAGGATTCTTCGTAGTCGGGCTCCCCCCACCATTTCTTCAAACTTATCATTCGACTAGAAATATCATTTGCTTTTCCAATTTTAATTGCTCTGTTTTTTTGAAAAACCAAGATATATAAATTCGTTTTTTTCATATCCATACCATTTGATTATAACGCCTATAACAAGGTGGGTGAACGCTGAACCTACCAAACCAAGAATGCCGAGTATAACGCGTCACCTTAATTGCCTTATTACACCTTTCTTAATTGGTTGTTATTTTTTTATACTCATGAATTGATTCAGCTATTGTCTGCTTTGACTTAAACTCAGGAATACAAGAGTAACATAGCCAACAATTAATTATCTCCGGGTTGCCACGAAACTCGATGAATGATTTAAATTTAGCGTATCTACGCAGTTCGCTTGAATCGGTATATATCCTTGTTTTTATATATGCCTTCTCGTAAGTGATATAGCAATAAAAACAATATACATACGGAATAATCGACACAGAGAGTAGCATAGGGACGAGAAAGTCACGTAAAGTTGATATATTGAAAAACTTGTCTACGTCATCACTAACATATGACAGGCTATCGATGAACAAATAAATACCGAGTATGCTCAATGCTATACCAAAGACTGATTTAACCTTTTGAAATTTAGGGTCTGTTGAAGCTACAACACTACAGCAGGCAATAAACGTTGACACTGTTACCAGTATTAGTTCGGTTATGAAACCGTAAGAATGGAATGCAACAAGGAATTCAATTAACACAATAACTTGAAACTGTTGCTTCAGCGCTCTTTTAAGATACTGCACCCCACTGTCAACATTGACTGTGTTGGATAATTGGACACTACCAACAAAAAGAAACCAGACTACTGTATTTTTCACCTGAGATGTATCCCAGATAGCAACCTCTCTTAAACACCACACAACACCGACAGTAAATAGCGAAAAAATCACGAACGGTGTCACTATTTCTCGCTGAAAAAATACCTTGATTAGTTGTACAAATGCGTTTCTAACCCTAGACTGCCGCAAACAGTAAAGCAACACCACTGATACCAGCAACGCTGATGCCAGCTCACGATTATTGAATACTTCCAATACAAATCACCTATATCAATTCTAGGCATAACGCCCAATTAAGCTGCACCCAACGCAATGATCAAGCTACAACAATGTACCTCAATCACTATACCAATTGGAGCTGAAAATGCCATGCGTTGGGAATCATGGTAAAACTAATTTACAGATCTGTGTTGCCAACTCAAGCCACCACGTAATTAGACTAACAGAGAGCCCAACTACAAAAAGAGAGAAGGTTAGAGGGATTTTGTCCCTAAGAAAGCTGAAATGTTTCTGCTCGTCAACCCAATCGATCTGGTGTTGCCAAAAAAATTTGTAGTGCGCATACCAATCACTAAACAGGATTTGCTTGCTTTGGCATGAACTATAATATTCACCTTGTAGCTGAGAAAGTTGGTTTTCCAATATCTCAATATCAGACCCATCTGAGTTTTTTGTCTTGCGATATAGTTTTGCAAGGTCATTGTATAATTGTGTTAATTTTATACCATAACTTTCATATGCTGTTTTCTTATGATCGTAGAGTGATATATACAATCCAACAATACCTAAGACAACAAATGATGCAGACAGAAACTTAGTTGATAAGCCTTCAAAGGCAAGTGCGTAAATGCCGAATGCCATTGAGAAAAAGCTAATAAACCCAGGTGTTTTCTCTACAATATCATAGGTTGCAAAATGTTTTTTTGCTCCAAAACCAACGTTGTAACCAGTCTCTGCGATATGTTTAAGCAAATCTTCTTTATTCATTTCTGCCTCACTTGATTGGTACGTAAATTCTATTTTTGGCAACAACTACATTGTTTTTAATAGCATAACATTCAACTATATGCTCGCCTTTAAAATCCGTAGACTCCCTTCGTTCTTTTTTCCCGCTATCATCAACAATTTGACCACATATACAATTACGTTTTTCAGCTTCTACTCCACGATTAAGCACTTTCCATTTAATGGAATAAGGTTTAGGGACATTTATATAAGATATATTAAAGTATAGTTTTTTATTAGCTAATAAAGGGAAATTTTTTGCTAGCATCTCAGTAAGAAATCGCTTTTGATAGCCATGTTGTGTTACTTCGCATTCCAGTTCTAAATCATATCGAACATCAATTGGAAACTTCTCTTCAATAAATTGTTCGGTATCCTGCCATGTGCGTGCAGATTTTAAAGCTTCTTCGACATGTTTTGATTTTGCAGGGAATGGACGGCCATAAACTTTTTTCCATTTGTCATGAGCACTATTTCCATCCCCAGCTTCAATAGCTTTTAAACATAGCTCATAGGCTTTTTTGGCTTTCTTTTGGAATTTTTTCTTGACTTTAACATTCTGGCCACTGCCAAGGGCCTTATAATGGTCTTGACTTGGTTGCTCCATGAGATATTTAAAAAAGTCTCTACTCATCCAATCGTAGAACAGGAAACTCTTGTCATCATAATCCGATGTTGATTTTAGGAAGTTATGAGCCAAAGTATCGATTAAAAGCCCACCCATACCGACGCCATGTTTGTTTTTCCAGGCTCTTGCCATCTTACAAAGCTTACGAAGATTCTTGCTTTTCTGATCAACAAAATCCTTCATCGCCGTCATTTCATCACGTGGTTTAGTGATTTTCCAGCTTCCACCGCTGTAGGTATCAGGATATTTAAAGCTTTCATCATCCTGTTCAAATACAGGCTGTACTTCTACTTGAAAACCTCTATACAAAACTTGTACAACAAGCCGATCAACCTTAACTTCAGTGGTAGGATATCTAGCTTTAATCGCGTCTTTTGTATCCAACAACAATTTGGATTGTTTGTTATTTTTATAATCATCCCATTTATTCTTGGGCATAAGATACAACATGTCAAGATCAGAAATTCCTTTAACCCCCGTCCATCGACCATAAGACCCGACTTGTAATCTATTTTCTTTCTTTGAATCAGTCTCTCGGAACTTTTTATTTAAGCTTGAAGTAATTTCCCCATATTTCAAGCTAATTTTACCAGCATTATCAGTGACTAAGTTAGCAAGAAGATCCTGAAACATTTCTGAAATTGTCATAATTACCCTTGTTTTTATCTTGTAGTTAACCGGTTACGTTAACGCAGCTACTTTCAGCCCTCTATTTTCCATATATCTCAATGTCAGCAAATGTGGCATGGAAAAACATAGCTCACCCTTCAAGCCGGAGCAGGCATCAGAACAACCACTCCAACAATCTCCAGCCCAACATAATTTTCCACAATAGACCCAATAAATTACCAGCAAATCTCCTGACAAAAAACCACCTCTATCGCTTTAACAGGAAAGGTGTGCTTTTTCAAAGGAAAATCCTAATATCAATACATTGCGTGATGGGATGACAAGCAGGACTCTGTTAAGGGCAAGGATGGGTAGAAAAAAAAGCAGAATGACGCAGCACACCTCCCCTCGCCAAGGTGAGGAGTTAGGGCAAAGAAGAGGCAGGGGCGGTGGTTAAGGAATGGATCGAAATAATTGGCAAATAAAGATCTTTAATGGTTGGGCAGAGATAGCCCATCTGATCTCATTTCAAGAAACCGACCTTGGCTGGGCAAGTCCCATTGGCACGGAGCTGAGCACCGGAAAAATTTGCGATAAAGGAGTTTGACCTGTTTGAGCGCAGCGAGTTTCAAACTCCCGCAAATTTTGAGGAGCACAGGGTGCCCGTAGGGCCGGAGTGGCAGGGCTCTTTCTTTTGGTTCGTTTTCTTTTGAGTAAAAGAAAATGAATGTACTACCAAAGCTCCGGCGACATTAAAACGGAAACACATTCAACCGTCCCGGAAACCCCTTGCAATGCGCCTACCCTTAACTCTTTTGCCTGCCATGCCTCCGGGTATGGCAATGAATACGATGGACTTACATCATGAACTGGATGAAAACCACTGCGGCTATAATAATCTGGATCACCCAAGACGAACACAACATCCGCGCCCTGGGCGGTAAGTGTTCGTAAACCATGCTCAATTAACTGACTGCCAACCCCCTGCCTTTGCCTTGCAGGTGATACAGCCAGAGGCGCCAGAATAAAGCATGATAGATTGTCGTTATTTGAAATACTGACTGGACTAAAAAGAATATGACCAATGACGAGATCATCGCTCACCGCAACCAATGAGAGTAGGGGGTGAGCTGCCTTGATCAAGTCTATGGCCAGTTTCGCCACAAGCTCGCGCTCATCGGCATCAAAGGCTGCCATATGAAGCGCATAAATCGCCTCAAGTTCACGACTCTTCGATTCTCTAATGATCATTATTTATCCTCAACAGTTAACAGGGTTGATGGAGAATTTTGCCTCTTCGCCGAATATTACTTCCAACTAAACTCACCCTTAAGAGTAATGCAGTCGGTAACCGAGGCAGAGGCATCCTCAATATAGATCTGCTGCCTGGCGGAGACCGGATAGCTTAAATACTCTGAGCACTCAGCACTTTGGCCGGTACCGACCACAACCTTACTCTCTGGTTTCAGAGTACAGCTGACCAATGTATCCAGAGGTGACCACTGGTAACATATTTCATAGCCGGATCGGTACTGAGCAATTTCACCTGTGGGCGCCTGAAAGGCCCACCACTTACCGAATTTGCTATTGGGGTTGGTGCTATTCCAAGCTCGGTAGATGATAATTTGACCATCCTTATTACTCTTATAAACCCGGCCCTGGCAGAGCTTGCCCTTATTAGGAGCACCCAAGGCCTCACCTAAAAGCTGTGCATCCTCAACAAGCTCAAACTTACCTGAAAAGCCCTCAGGTAGATCAACACTTCCCAAACATGATTGAGCAGCTGCAATGAGTTGGTCTTTTTTCTCAAGTGGCACGCTGGCGCAACCATAAAGGGTGATCCCTAATAGGCCAACTACTACACTGACTGATATCTTCTTCATAGGACTCCGATATGAATTTCAATTGAGGACAACAGCTGCCATAGGGTGGTCGCCACTGAAGACTGCCCCCCAAATGCGGCCTGCAGCAGAGTCTATTTCTACCTATGACCGCAACCAACAGACAAAATGGAAATACTGCCTCCCTTGCAGCCAAAGTAGAGACCAGGGCCTCTTCCTGACCTCCCCTCCACATTTAAAATGGGCGCCATAGGTGAGAGCATCTTCCCAGGCAAAAAGATCCTGCAAGGAGTTAACAGGACTAAAGCGACCATGTAAAGTCTTTTGATTAATATCAGTACATTGCAAAAAAGCAGAGTGGCGCAGCTCACCTCCCGGCCTCCCCCTTTAAAATAAGGGGGAGGAGAAAAGGGGGAGGAGGGAAGATGAGGAGTTAGGACAAAGGAGAGACAGAGGCAAGGATGGGGAGGCGCAGGAGGAGTAAAAAATCCATATTGCCTGAAAAAACGAGATCTTGTATTCTAGCTTTTATAGCCTCTTACCTTTGTCCCATCTTTTTTAGCCATTCCAACCCAGGCAAAACAAATTGATAAAGAGTTCTTTACCCCCAGCAATGAAGGCCTCAACTATAGGGATGTCAATGCGCAAAACAAAATTATACCTAGCTCTTGCCAGCTTAATTCTGGCCACCCCAGCCCACTCCTATGAAACAATTACTGTTGGCAATTTTGAAGCACAACTTCTTGCACCTGGAGAATCAGCATACGCCATAGGAGCAAAAGCCAGTGGAGCTGGTTATACAGAAGATTATCGAGAAACGGTAACAGGAGCCGAAGCGTGGACCCAGGGACATAGGGATGCTATTAGCAGAAGCCTGCAAACACTAGAACAGAGTTTTGCCATGGGCAACCCAAATAGAAAAATGCAAATTGCCTTTACCTTAGAGAAAGGGGAATATCTCGGGATGTCACTTGGCACCCTAATTTTCGACCAAGCTCAGCAGAATATTATCGCAACAGGAGAGTTGCTTCTGCGTAATAATATCCCTACAAACAATGTCCTAGGTAGCGTAGACGATATTATCATAATGTTCACCTCAGTTCCTCTGCATTACGGCCCTGAGGCTCCTGGCCACGGCCAATATGACTTCCAAGCAACGGTAACCCACGAAATACTCCATGCCATGGGTATTATGAATGGTAATGCCAGAGATGGAGGGTACCCAAATGGGATGACAAGATGGGATTCCTTGTTAAAAGATGTTTATGGTGGCACTCCAGCTCCAGGGAATCCCCTTCCTATTAGCACTATTGGTAAACTAGGTACTGTTTTTTGGACTGGCGCAGCTGCCAACGCTACCTATGGAGGAGCTGTCCCCATACAGACTTTTACAAATGCATATAGGGAAGGTAGCTCCCTTGCCCATCCAGCCCCTCCAGGAGAATTGATGTCCTATATGGGGAGTCCTTTAGATGCTCCAAGAGCGCCGAACAAGCTCCTGCTTGATATGTACCGAGATATGGGCTGGAATATAAATGATGCCTACTATAATAGTTTTGGCCCCACCTATTACAGCAACGCTAGCCACATAAGCAATACGAATGACTTCGCCACAAGCCATAGTTATACCTACGCTATGTACGTTAATGGCAATTATAATCTTATTGACCAGAGTGGTAATTTAAAAACAACGAAGGAGCAATCGAACGCCCTATATGTATATGGAAATGGAAACAAAATTAGAGTGAACGGCACACAGTCTGCCGATGCAAATTACTCCCACGCACTCTACGCTTTTGGTATAAAAAACCAGATATTTATAGAAGGCGAGGGGACTCTGACCGCAAAAGGAGCTGGTTCTGTTGGTCTTTTACTTTTTGGTTTTGATAACTCCATTTTTCACTCTGGAACTATCCTGGCGAGTGATGAAGCAACAGCTATTAGGATTGACAATCATCGGGCTACCTGGGGATACCGCCTGAATACATCACTGCACCTCCAAACCGGATCAAAGATAGTTGGGGATATTATTAACACTGACTCTACGAAGGCGGCAGATATGACCTTTGGTCGTAAATATGCCAGTGATGGGAGCTATAGCCCTGACCCTAATTTCAATTTTTCCTACAATGATGAGATACGAGGGGATTGGAATTATGACTTTCATAGTGGTACGGTAACATTTGCCAATACACTCAATCAGCATGAAGGTACAATATTAACAGGTAATGGTTCAATTATTGGTGATGTTGATAGCGCGGGTATTATCGCCCCGGGTAATTCTATTGGCAAACTAACAATTAACGGAAATCTTAGCCAAACCAGTAGTTCGGATTTACAGATAGAATTTGGTGACGGTGGCTACGATCAGCTTGTGGTGAGCGGTACAGCTCATCTTGACGGCTCACTTTCATTAATCCCCATTGGTTATCTTACTCCGGGTACCCATCAATTCATCAATGCAGGTGCCCTTGCCGGTAACTTTGCCACTGTAAATAACTTTTCCAGCAGTATCCTGCAAACATCAGCTTCCAGTTTCAATCCCAGCAATTTTAATCTAGTGCGCAATAGTTACGCATCAGTAAGTGAAAGCCAGCAGCAAAGTCTAGCCAGTTCTTTTGATAGAGCTCGACCGACTGCAAGCGGAGATATGGCAGATACTCTCAATCTGATGGATCTGATGAATCTTACCGATATCAGGCAGGCAGCAGACGATTTTTCGCCTTATTTCTACAACTCTGTTACCACAGCAATTTTAGAAAACATCAGAACAAGATCAACTTTCTTGCAAAACAAGATAAGAGGAGATGAGACAGATCGTCAATCGCCACTCTGGTTCTCGGGCTACGGCGGTACTACCCAGTACGACAAGACAGTCACCAGCAACGATTTTAAAACCAAATATTCCGGTTTTATGCTGGGCTTTGACAGACAATTTGCATCTGGATTTCAGCTAGGAGCCGCAGGCGCTTTCACTGATTTTTCTTTCAAGGAAAAAGCCACCACCAGCAAGGCAAGGGGTTCTGTTTATGATGGCTATCTTTACGGTTCATGGTCACCACAGGCAAATAATGCGTTCTACCTGCAATCAACTCTAGGCATTGGCCTTACTGACTCTAAAACCAATCGGAATATACCCTTTCTAGATAGAACAGCCACTAGCGACCACGATGCAATCCATTACTCTGCCTTTCTTGGCGGTGGTTACAAACAGCAGATAGGCAATTGGTCTCTTGAGCCACGGGCAGGGCTTGAGTACATCAATCTTGATGAAGACGGCTGCACAGAATATGGAGCAGGAGCCGCCTCCCTTGCTATCAACTCAAAAGATTCCGACGCATTGGTAAGTTCTCTTGGGGTTGAAATCAGTCGTACTATTGAGCTCAATAATGGCTCGTTAGTGCCGAGCTTTCGAGCTGATTGGTTCCATAATTTTTCTGCCAAGGGAGAAAATACCATCGCCACCTTGCAAAGCGGTGAATCTTTCAGTGTTGATGGTCGCACGGCAAGCGAAAATGCCCTGGAATTAGCCCTTGGTTTAAGGGTACTGGTCAGCAATAAGCTACACGGTTATTTTGAATATCAATACACCTTTGCCGACAATTAAAGTGGAGCCCATTTACTAAGCACAGGACTCAGTTATTATTTTTAAGAGACAGACCATGTTCACGGCAGAGATCGGTTTCAGATCTACTATTTTTCTCCATATTATCATATTAAGTAGATACTATGGAAAGAAAGGACAAACAGAGATGCGCCCGCCGGAACTCTGTTAAGGGCAAGGGTGGGTAGCGGCGTCAGTAGCGTAGCGGCGAGCAAGCGGAGGCCCCCCTCCTGACCTCTCCCGCAAAAAAAAATCCCATATTACACGATAAAATAAGATATCATCTTACTAACTGCTACGAAACGTTAGACCCTAATGAGCTTCACCCTTGCCCATGTGTCCATTTCAAGCTCAGGAAAATCAAACTGCCGAAGATTTTTTTGCCACCATCTATTCAATATCGTGCAGACCTTAAAAAAATAAGCCTATAGCTAACAGGCTAAATTATATGGGATCCCAATGCGCAAAACGAAATTATACCTGGCCCTTGCCAGCTTAATGCTGGCCACCCCAGCCCACTCCTATGAAACAATTACTGTCGGAAATTTTGAAGCTCAACTTCTTGCCCCTGGAGAATCAGCATACGCCATAGGAGCACAAACTAGTGAAGGTGCTTATACAGAGGTGGGGGACAGAAGAATAATAACAGGAACCGAAGCGTGGACTGAGGGGCATAGAGATGCTATTAGCAGAAGCCTGCAAGCACTCGAACAGAGTTTTGCCATGGGTAGCCCAAAAAGAAAGATGCAGATTGCCTTTGCTCTAAAGAAAGGGAAAGAGGCAAATCTCGGGGACTCACTCGGCACCCTGATTTACGATCAATATTTGACGAAGATTATTTCAACAGGAGAGTTGCTCCTGCGTGACAATAGCCCTACAGACAAGATCCTGGGTAGTGTAGACGATACTATCAACATATACACATCTACTCCTCTACACTACGGGCCTGATGCTCCTGGCCACGATCAATATGACTTCCAGTCAACGGTAACCCATGAAATACTTCATGCCATGGGTATTATGAATGGTAATGACACCGATGGCAGCTATCCAAATGGCATCACAAGATGGGATTCATTGTTAGAAGATGGTAAGGGTGGACATCCTACTCCCGAGAATAGCCCCTCTATGACGACTACCGGTAAACTCGGTACTGTCTTCTGGACAGGGGCGGCTGCCAAGGCTACCTATGGAGGCCCTGTCCCTATCCAAACTTTTGCAGATGGATATAAAGAAGGTAGTTCTCTTGGCCATCCAGGTCCTGCTGGAGAGCTGATGACTTACCAGAGCGATTACTTAGAATTCCCAAGAGCTCCGAACAAGCTGCTGCTTGATATGTTTCGAGATATGGGGTGGAAGATAAATGAGGCGTACTACAATAGTTTTGGTCCCACCTATTACAGCAATAATAGCCGCATAAGCAATACGAATAACTTCGAAACAAGCCATAGCTACACCTACGGTATGTATGTTAATGGTAATTATAATCTTATTGAGCAAAGTGGTAATTTAAAAACAACGAAGGAATATTCTAACACCCTACATATATATGGAGATAAAAACATAATCAGGGTGAGCGGCAAACAGTCTGCCGAGGCAAATTACTCTCACGCTCTTTATGCTTTTGGTAGATATAACCAGATATTTATAGAAAGAGAGGGGGCTCTGGCCGCTAGGGGAGATGGCTCTGTTGGTATTTTACTTTTTGGTGCTGATAACACTATTTTTCACTCTGGAACTATCAAGGCGAGGGATGGAGCGACAGCCATTAGGATTGACAATCCTTTTGCTCACCAGGCCCAAGGGGGACATGTTCTAAATGCATCACTGCATATTCAAACCGGCTCAGAAATAGTTGGGAATATTATTAATAGTGCCTCTGGTATGGCAGATATGACCTTTGGCAGTAATTATGCCAGTGATGGTATTAGCTCTAGCCCTGACCCTGATTTCAATTTTTCCTATAATGATGAGATACGAGGGAATTGGCATCATACTATTACGGCAGGAAAATTAAATTTAGGCGCTTCGGCTATTATCGAAGGCAATATGGTGAATTATGGTACGCTAGCTGGTAATGGCACCATTATTGGTGATGTTGATAGCGCGGGTATTATCGCCCCGGGTAATTCTATTGGCAAACTAACAATTAACGGAAATCTTAGCCAAACCAGTAGCTCTGATTTACAAATAGAATTTGGTGACGGTGGCTACGATCAGCTTGTGGTGAGCGGTACAGCTCATCTTGACGGCGCACTTTCATTAATCCCCATTGGTTACCTGGCCCCCGGTACCCATCAATTCATCAACGCAGGCGCCCTTGCCGGTAACTTTGCCACTGTAAATAACTTTTCCAGCAGTATCCTGCAAACCTCTGCTGCCAGTTTAAATCCCAGCAATTTCACCCTAACGCGCAGGAGTTACGCATCGGTAAGTGAAAGCCAGCAGCAAAGTCTAGCCAGTGCTTTTGATAGAGCTCGACCGACTGCAAGCGGAGATATGGCAGATACTCTCAATCTGATGGATCTGATGGATCTTACCGATATCAGGCAGGCAGCAGACGATTTTTCACCTTATTTTTACAACTCTGTTACCACAGCAATTTTAGAAAACATCAGAACAAGATCAACTTTCTTGCAAAACAAGATAAGAGGAGATGAAGCAGATCGTCAATCGCCACTCTGGTTCTCGGGCTACGGCGGTACTACTCAGTACGACAAGACAATTACCAGCAACGATTTTAAAACAAAATATGCCGGTTTTATGCTGGGCTTTGACAGACAATTTGCATCTGGATTTCAGCTAGGAGCCGCAGGCGCTTTCACTGATTTTTCTCTGAAGGAAAAAGCCACCACCAGCAAGGCAAGGGGTTCTGTTTATGATGGCTATCTTTACGGTTCATGGTCACCACAGGCAAATGATGCGTTCTACCTGCAATCAACTCTAGGCATTGGCCTTACTGACTCTAAAACCAATCGCAATATACCCTTTCTAGATAGAACAGCCACTAGCGACCACGATGCAATCCATTACTCTGCCTTTCTTGGCGGTGGTTACAAACAGCAGATAGGCAATTGGTCTCTTGAGCCACGGGCAGGGTTTGAGTACATCAATCTTGATGAAGACGGCTGCACAGAATATGGAGCAGGAGCCGCCTCCCTTGCTGTTAACTCAAAAGATTCCGATGCATTGGTAAGTTCTCTTGGGGTTGAAATTAGTCACACCTTTGATCTCAATAATGGCTTATTAGTGCCGAGCTTTCGAGCTGATTGGTTCCATAATTTTTCTGCAGAGGGAGAAGACACCATTGCCACCTTGCAAAGCGGTGAAACTTTTAGTGTTGATGGTCGCACAGCAAGCGAAAATGCCCTGGAATTAGCCCTTGGTTTAAGGGTACTGGTCAGCGATAAACTACACGCTTATCTCGAATATCAATATACCTTTGCCGACCATCAAAATGGAGCCCATTTACTGAGTACAGGACTGAGTTATTATTTTTAAGGGATGTTTACGGCAAAGTTCGGCCATAGAGACACCACCTTCAGCGACGGGAAATAGCAACAGCGGAGCGGCGAAGGGAAAGTTAGAAGGAAAAAGCGGAGTGACGGCAGGGGTGCAAGTGACTGACGTAGCTCACCTCCCCCTCAACCCCGTCCCGGCACCTTAGAGAATGGGTGGCTCCTGGCAAAACTCAGGATATAGCTTTTTTGCACACTCCGGACAGATACCATGACTGAATTCTGCCTCTGAATGATCCCTTATGTATGACTCAATTTCACTCCAGTAACCCCTGTCATCTCTAATATTCTTGCATGACGCACAGATGGGCAGGAAACCACTGAGTTGCTTTACCTTATCAAGGGCCAATTGCAGTTCTGTAATCAATCTCTCGCTTTCAGCTTCTGCATTTTTTATTTCAGTAACATCCAGGATTGCCCCTACCAGGCCTGTAACCTGTCCATCTGTTCTCTCGAAGGTTGCCTTGTGGCAATATAACCTGACGATTACTGGCATGAGTTTTACTTTTAACTTCAAATTCATAAATTTGAGTTCCGGGCTTATTGATAAGATCGGAATCTTTTTTATGATAAATGTTGGCAAGATTGGCAGGGGCAATATCATAGACAGACTTTCCTATGATCTCTTTTCTGGGCATATCCATGAAATCTTCATAACTCTTATTACATCCTACGTAAATGCACTCTTCATCTTTGTAAAAAATTGGCACAGGGATTCTGTCTAAAAGTTGCTGCTGGAAGTAGAGTGATGCTGCCAGCTTTTGTTCCGCGGCTTTCTGTTTCGTGATTAGCCTGGAACTGACTAGACCGAACAGAACAAAACATACCAGAACCAATATCCTGATAAATATTTCACCTTTCGAAATATCTGTCGCTAAGAACTCAATAAATGACCCTTTATTAAATAGCAAATAGTCCACCATGACGTGACCTGCACAGATAAAAAGACCCATGAGAATAGCCAATGAGATGATCTTGTTTTCAGTCTTCATAGCTAGCCTTCTCCTTTTATAAAAACAGGGTATTGCTCGTGCGTAGACATTATGATCTCTTCTTTTTATTGTAGAAATATTTTCTTAGCCACTCGCATGCAAAACTGCTCAAACCAGAATTAATTTTATATGGCTCATCATTATCCCCACTTCTTGAAGTGATACCCTATCGGTTTAACAGGAACAAGATGAACCTGCAAAGGGTTTCCCTCTCAGATATCAAACTTTTGCAGTAAGGCAGCTTGTAGGGGGGAGGGATTTTGCTCCGTTACACGGGCAAGGATGGATAGCAGCGACGAACCCCCTTCACCTCCCCCTTTTCTCCTCCCCCTTATTTTCAAGGGGGAGGTCGGGAGGGGGTTGAAGGGGGAGGTAAAGGGGGGAGGAGGAGAGTGCCTAGAAGAAGAGCCGAGGTTCCTTGCGAGTGCGGCAGTTATTATGCAGCTTCAAAGCCAGTTCGGCAAGAGCCGGAACGGCAAAGGAGATGGCGGACGTCGGGCAGCTCTTAATGCAGGCACAGCAACGGATACAGTCACCGGCCTCAAAGAGTATCTTGCCCTCGACAGCACTGATGATCCCTGCAGGACAGACCGAGGTACAGGTCTCACAAAAGTTACAGAGAGTTGAATCGACCTGCGGAGTATAGTCCACCGGTCCAACGCCCTGTCGATATTCCGCATTGCCGGGCACCTGGAGGGCTGAATCACCACTATGGGCAAGTCTCTCTGCTACCTCTCGACCAAACTCTTTGGCGGCGAGGAGATCTGCCTCATCCGGTCTACCGGCACCGATGGGGGTATTGCTGGTGGAGTAGGAGTGTTCGCCGATAAAGGCGGCGGCAGCTAAGGGGACAAAGCCCTGAGACTGGGCCAGATCCTGCAACTCTAGAAGGGCATCCTCAAAATCACGATTACCGTAGACCACCACCAGAACGGCAGGGGTTCCTGCCCCCCGAATTGCCTCCAGACGCTTACGGGCCAGGGGTGCTATTCGTCCGGCATAGACGGGAACAACTATAATGGCCAGGGCAGTGGCAGGTAGTGCCTCTTCTGCCGTGGCAAAGGTAAGGTCATGCCTGTGGAAGGCTGGACCGGCAAGCTCTTCGGCAATACTATAGCCGATGCTCTTTGAGGTATTTGTGGGGGAAAAATATATGAGATGGGTACTGTCTGTATGATGCATCGTGTCACCTTTTGAAAAACGTGAAAGCTACTCAGCCACAGCACTCGAAAAGGGTACTGCGGATATAATACAGGGTGTAATTATTAAGACTGTTGGAAGGCCTCAACGACAAAACACCCCTTGGTAAAAGCCCCTTAAAGGAGTTCAAGACCAGTAGAACAAGCCTAGAGGCTATAAATAAAGCGTCTGTCCACCTTGCCACTGGCCGTCCTGACCAGTTGGGAGACATAGATGATCTGCCGGGGCAGGGCATATTTATCCAGTACCTCCGCAAGCATGAGACACATCTTTTTTCGGAAGAGATCCTGTTTGGATCTGCTCAGATAATAGATATCGGCCGACTCTATGACCAGAATAATCTTCCGGCCCAGACGACTGTCAGGACTTGAGGTCAGCAAAAATGGATAGTCAAGCAGATGGACAATGCGGCTCTCAAGCTCTTCCGGGGAAAATTTAATTCCGCCTGAGTTAATGATATTATCCCAGCGCCCCAACCAGCGAAAGCCTCCGGCACAAAGCGCTGCCATATCGTTACTGATCAGAGCTTGGCCTACCACCTCACCATCCTCCACCACCAGACAGCCACGCTCATCACAGGCGAACTCCACCCCCGGCAGGCCTCGATAAATATCATCGACACCAATTTTTTGCAGGGCCACATGGGAGCAGGTCTCTGTCATGCCATAGCCCAGATAAAACTCCGTCTCCGGGCAGGCCAAAATCAACTCCCGCAGGGGGGCTGAAACCTCGGCCCCGCCGAGGAGAACAGTCTTCACCCGGACAGTATAGCCAATATCCCGCAGCATATTTTCCGCCTGAAGGGGAACCATGGCCACAAAGTCAATATCGTCACTAAATTTTCGGTGGGGATTGCCCTCGGGGGCGATGGTCAGAAGCTCGGCCCCGGAGACCAGGGCCCTAATAAGCATCATCTTACCGGCAATATATTCCGCCGAGAGACAGAGGGCCAGTCGACTGACCTCCGAGATATGAAAAAAAGCACAGGTCCGACGGGCAGAGGCCAACATGGCCCTCTTGGCAAGCTGAATAGGCTTGGCCTTTCCGGTGGAGCCAGAGGTATACTGCTCTATACTCTCCGCAGACTGCCACCAGGCAGCCAAAAAGGTGAAAATATTCTGCCGCCAGAGGGGCAGATCGAGGAAGGCCTCGCTCTTAAGCAGGGAGGTAAGAGATTCAGCATCATAGATCTTTCCATCAATTTTAACAGAGTCCATCGGCAGATCCTTTAAGATACCCCCAAAAGTCCCCCGTCCACGGCAAGGTTTGAGGGAAGATTATTGGTATATAGCTGGCCTGTCCCCAGCCCTTGGGGCATGGTGGGCTGATAGAGGGCCGTCCACTGGGCAATGGCGGCAAGCCCCAGATTAGATTCAAGGGCCGAAGTGATCCAGAAACCGATACCACGCTCTCGAGCAAGCTCTATCCACTGTCCGGCATAGTGAAAGCCACCAAGCAGGGATGGTTTGAGAATGATATACTGGGGCCTGATGGCATCGAGCATGGCAGAACGCTGTTCAGCCCCTAGCCCGATCAGCTCCTCATCCAGAGCAATGGCCAGAGGAGAGTTGGCACAGAGAGCCGCCATCTCGGACCATTGATGCTGGCGAATGGGCTGCTCAATGGAGTGAAGATGGAACTGACTGAGACGCTTCAGTCTTTGTGGGGCATTGGCAGGCGAAAAGGCACCGTTGGCATCGACCCGAATCTCCAGCTGCTGCGGAGAAAAGCTCTCACGAATGCCGGCGAGAAGGGCACACTCTTTATCGAAATCAATGGCCCCAATCTTCAATTTCAGACAGCCATAGCCCTCGGCCAGCTTGGCCTCGATCTGTTCCTGCATAAAAGCGGCCTCGCCCATCCAGATCAGGCCATTGACCGGAATCCGCTTTTCACCACGAGTAAAGTCCGAGGCGAACCACTCCTGCCTGCCTCCAGAGAGCAGATCCAGCAGGGCCATCTCCAGGGCAAAGCGCAGGGCAGGAAAGCGACCATCGGTTGAGACCTGCCAGGAATCCAAAATTCCGGCAATATCGGTCAGAACAGACCTGTAGTCAGAAAAATCCGCCCCCCCCCTCTCAGCCAGAAACTGGCGGAGACGAATTGGCTCCTCGGCCCGAAGTCTCCGGGCAAGGAGATCAAGCTCTCGCCCTATCTGCTCCTCGGGATCAAGAGAGAGTCCCGGAATAAGGGATACCTCCCCCTGCCCTCCGTGACCGTCAATATCCAGACGGACAAACCAGGTGGGCTTACTGGTGAGCACTCCACGGGAGGTGCCCGCCGGTCGCTTAAATATCAGATCACTGCGTCTATAGCTCAGTTCCATGCCAGACACCTTATGGGAATTTAGGAAACTGATCGAAATCCGGCTCGCGTTTTTCCAGGAAAGCGTTCTTGCCCTCCTGAGCCTCTTCCATCATATAGAACATCATGGTGGCATTACCGGCAAGCTCCTGGATACCGGCCTGACCGTCAAGCTCAGCATTAAGACCCGCCTTGATCATGCGCAGGGCCATGGGGCTCCGTTTGATAATCTTTTCACACCACTCAACGGTGGTATCTTCCAGCTGTTCCAGAGGAACAACCTTATTAACCATCCCCATATCCATTGCCTCCTGAGCAGAGTACTGATCACAGAGAAACCAGATTTCCCGGGCCTTCTTCTGGCCAACCTGACGGGCAAGATAGGAGGAACCAAAGCCTGCATCAAAACTGCCCACCTTGGGTCCTGTCTGACCGAATTTGGCATTTTCCGAGGCAATGGTCAAATCGCAAACCACATGGAGGACATGGCCACCGCCAATGGCAAAACCATTTACCATGGCAATAACGGGCTTGGGCAGGGAACGGATGGCCTTTTGCAGATCGAGGACATTAAGACGGGGCACTCCGTCCTTACCGATATAACCACCGGTGCTCTTCACATTCTGATCACCACCCGCACAGAAGGCCTTATCGCCTGCACCAGTAAAGATCACCACCCGCACGTCCTGACACTCACGGCAATAGACCATGGCTTCAAGCATCTCTTTATTGGTATCGGGGGTAAAGGCGTTATAATAACGAGGACGATTAATGGTTATCTTGGCGATACCATTAAAAATCTCAAACTTAATCTCTTCATACTCTTTTATTGTTTTCCATTCTCTCATGGCTGTTTCCTTCGTTATATTATAGGGGGTAAAATTAATGGGAATCTTAAAAAATTAATATTTTCCATAAGGGGCACATGGAAAATTTTACCACAGGCATCGTTAATACCGAAGTCTACGCTGAGCTTCGATAATAGCCTTTTTCAAAGTTCCCTAATCTCTTTTGGTCGGATCAACAAACACCTCAAGAACCAGAGGGCCATCCTGCAGTCCTAAGAATTCCTCGGAAAAACCATCTATCTCCGAGGCCAGGCAACGGCGATAGGCCACGCCATATGCCTCTATCATCTTACCTATCTGCACAGGATGATGAGCGACAAAAAAGTCCTGATAGCCGGGACTGACACTGGGCCCCTTCAGCCTTCTAAAAATATCACCACCCTGATTATTGAGAATAACAATACGCAGGTTGGAAGGCAGATTGCGGTTCCAGAGGGCATTGGAGTCATAGACAAAGCTCAGATCACCCAAACAACAGAGGACCAGCTGATCCGTTGCCAGGGCAACCCCCACGGCGGTGGAGAGACAGCCATCAATGCCCGCCACCCCTCGATTGCTATGATAGAGAAGATCAGCTCTGGAGGCCAGTTTTTGGGCATGACGCACGGACATGGAGTTGCCCAGATGGGCAATACTACCTGCGGGCAGTTGGCCCAGCAGTCTCTTCAGAACCAGAAACTCATCATCTTGGTTCTCAGCAACTCCCTCGGGCAGAGCCCAGAGATCACGAAAACCGGCAGCTGGCTCCACCTGCTGAGCAAGACGGCGAAAAAATGTTGTGGGGGCAAGATCAAGTTCTGCACTGAGGCACTGATAGGTATCAATACCCATCTGGGCAGGATCGAGGCGAAAGTGAAAGGCCGGTTTAAACTCCCGCAGGAGGAGCTTGATGTGCTTTGCAACCAGATGACCGCCAAAGGAGATAAGACAGTCAGGGGCCAGAAGAGATCTGGATGCCTCATCACAGGCCAGAAGCACGGCATCTGGTCTGTCCACCAGCCAGGGGCCGACGATATTGGCCGTGTTTTCGGCAATAATGGTCACAGTTTTGTCCGGAGCAAATCGAGCCAAAAGGGCCTGAAGCTCAGCATCGGCCACGCCCTGTCCACATACAATCATCCGCCGCTTGGCACCTCGCCAGGCAGACTCCACCTCCTGCCAGAGAGCTGGACTCATACCCTTGGGCTCTGCTAGCTGCAGAGGAGAAAGAGCAATAAGGGACTCAGCCATCAATTCGCCTCCATAGAGGGGTTCATCGAGGGGAATATTGATATGAACGGGGCCAAAGCAGGGAGAGAGGGCGGTAGAAAAGGCCTGAGCTATGACTCGCGCCGACAGTTCCAGCTCCGCCACAGTTTCCGGTTCTTCAGGCAGGCTATAACTACCCTTAACAATATTGGCAAAGAGGTTATCCTGGCAAATGGTCTGACTATCCTGCTGACCAACCAGACGGGCCGGACGATCGGCTGAAAGAACTATAAGGGGGGCCCGCAGATAGTAGGCCTCGGCAATAGCCGGTCCATAGTTGAGCAGAGCCGTCCCCGAGGTACAGAGCACTCCCACCGGGGCCTGTAGTTCCGTTGCCAGACCGAGGGCCACAAAGGCCGCTGATCGTTCATCGACAATGCTCAGGCACTCTATCTGGGATGAAGCAGCAAAGGCACGGATAAGGGGGGCGTTACGGGAACCAGGAGAAATCACCAAATGGCGCATGCCATGGGCGATACAGTGATGAGCAAGGTCTGAAATATGTTGTTTTGCACGCATATTATCTATTGTATGAGGCTTCCGGCCATTGGCCGGGGTCAGTAAGGCAGACCCTGCACAGACTGACAGGAATTTAATTATCCAGGGCGGAGAGAATAGTCTTGGTCTTCAGTACAGTTTCCGTCCACTCATCCTCGGCAACAGAGTCCGAAGTGATGCCACCACCGACATATACCTGAGCATAACCTCTGCATACCTGCATACAGCGCAGATTCACATAAAGAGAAATCTGTTCCGGAGATATATTTACCGGCCCCAGAAAGCCCGAGTAGTACTGGCGATCGTGTTTCTCCAAACCATGGAGGAAGGTACGGGCCGCCTCCTTGGGCATACCACATACCGCCGGGGTGGGATGGAGGGCCTGAAGCAGCGGGCTTAGCTTACCACCTATCTCATGTGAATCACAGGAAAATTCTGTGCATAGATGGAGCATATTGCCAGCCTGACGTGGATAGGGCAGGCCCCTCTTAACCGACTTCAGATCAAAGCTAATGAGAAGATCATTTATATAATCGGTGACATACTGTTGTTCCTGTCTCTCTTTCTCTGACCAGGCAGAAAATTTTTGGTTTTCGGGAGTGTTTTTTCGAGTGGCCGCAAGAGCGATGGTTTGCAACTTCCCCTGCCCGACCGAAGCCAGAATCTCCGGAGTGGCTCCCAACCAGAGATGCCCATCCGCCTGAAAGATATAGACGAGGGAGTGGGGATAACGAGCACACATTCTTATATAGGTGGCCACCACCTTTTCCCGAATATCGTCCCTAATAATCTCCACCCGAGAGAGTACGGCCTTGGCAAACCGACCCGCCTCGATGGCCGTAACCAGACTGTCCACCTCCTGCAGATACTCCGCATGGTCACACTGATAGGTCTCACCAATGTCTCCGCAACCATTAAGCGAATTACCACCAAACTGCTCCAGTCTGGCAAAAAGAGACTCATCTGGAGCATCACCTACTGAGATCAGATCCGGGGAGATAAGGATGGGACGGCAGGAATCGCTCTCGACAAAGGGGGCAATGGCAAAGCCCCTCTGCTCAGATATTTCATGATCAACACTGAGCCTCAGGGGCTCTCCGCCATCCTGGGCCAGGGTAACAATATCACAGCCCGGCTCTCGATAAGAGGCAAAGCAGAGTTTTTTATCCAGACAGAGCTGAAGCAGTTGAGGCAGGGTTTTCTTTATAGGTTTCATGGGGTCAACCAGACTATGCCTCAGCCGCAAGCTTTACGGTGATACGACAGAGGGCAACGGTCTTACCCATCTCTGTCTCCACCCGCACATCCCAGATATGACTAGTCCGGCCCCTATGGACAAGCAGGGGCTCGGCGTAGACATAGCCCTCACGCACCGATGAGAGAAGAGAGGCATCAACATGATAACCAAAGGCCGCCATATCTCTGTCTGTACAGGAAGAGGCGACACTGGCAACGGTCTCGGCCAGGGCAATGGTAGCGCCTCCATGCAGATAGCCATGGGGTTGTTGGGTGCGGCTATCGACCTTCATCCGCGCTCGGGGGACACCATTTCTATATGAGATGAATTCAATACCCAGATTCTGGATCATTGAATCCTTACAAATTTTATTTATTTCGTCTAAAGTCATAAATATAGAGACCACATTCCAGGCAATAAACTTCACCAAAATAGTACGTTAAATAGAGCGTTCAAGATGCCCAGACTGTAGTCCCTCCCCCGTTCTATGGCAAGTTTTTTCTTTAAGGAGATGTCTTGCCGAAAAAGGCCCTGCAAAAAGAAAACCCACTTTTTCTCCGCCTAAGAAAAGGGCCAGGACTAAACAGCTCGCCCATAAAAGGGCCTCGCCTCCTCCAGGAATAATCTCTTCTCCTCTCCTTATCGCAAAAAAGTCTTTCATCTTTTCCTGTTTCCAACTATAAGAAAGCTGTGTGTGAAGTGGGCTCATGATCGCCCCGACTTTCGCAGTCGGAGAGGAAAGTCCGAACTCCGCAGGGCAAGATGGTTCGTAACACGAACACTGGGTGACCGGTGGAAAGTGCCACAGAAAATAGACCGCCTGGTTCGCCAGGTAAGGGTGAAACGGCGAGGTAAGAGCTCACCGCTTTCACGGTGACGTGGAAGGCAGGGCAAACCCCATCTGGAGCAAGACCAAATAGAGAGATGTTTGAGGGCGGCTCCGTCCGAGATCTCCGGGTAGGTTGCAAGAGGCGTCGGGCAACCGACGTCCCAGTGAAATGATCATGGCTCCCTTCGGGGAGAGACAGAATTCGGCTTATAGCCCACTTCGCACATTTTTTTTCGTCTCAAAACAAGGAAACATCTCACCGCAAGACAGGAAAATGAAAAACGGTGCAGTCATCATACCCGCAGCAGGTAGCGGCACACGGATGAAACTGGATTACCCCAAACAGTATCATGCTGTTGCGGGGACTCCCATTATCGTTCACACCATACGCGCGTTCAATAAACACCCCTGCATAGCAAAAATAATCCTTGTCGTCCCCCAAGATCATCTCGAAGAAAGCAAAGCTCTCCTGCAAAAATATCAGCTAGAAAACATCTCGATTGTGACTGGCGGCGCCCGTCGTCAAGACTCCGTACTCCGTGGTCTACAAGAGGTTCCAGAGTCAATAGATATTGTTTTGGTGCACGATGGGGCCCGCCCCATGGTCAGTGCCGAGCTCATCAGCCGTTGCTATAAAGGCGCCCAGCAATACGGGGCTGTCATTGCCGCTGTGCCGGTAAAAGACACCCTGAAGAGGGGCGCAGGCAGAATTGTGACTGGCACCGTTGACCGCGAGGGACTATGGCAGGCCCAGACTCCCCAAGCTGCCCGAAAAGCTCTTCTCGTCAAAGCCTTTAAGGAAAACGGCATGAGAAATGTCACCGATGAGTCCACCCTTCTGGAAGGGGTAGGAATCCCCGTAACCCTGATCGAGGGATCAGAGACCAATATCAAGATTACCCGCCCTGAAGACCTCATCCTAGCTGAAAACTTCCTCAGAGAAAAAAAAGAACCCATGCAAAAAATACGCATTGGCCACGGCTTTGATGCCCACCAGCTGGTCGAAAAGAGAAGGTTGATACTGGGCGGAGTAGAGATCCCCTACCACCTGGGCCTTGCCGGCCATTCCGACGCCGACGTTCTTGTCCATGCCCTCTGTGATGCCCTGCTCGGAGCCATTGGCGCAGGTGATATCGGCCGCCATTTCCCCGACAGCAGTGATGCCTTTAAGGATATCTATTCCATCAGACTCCTCGAATCGGTCATGCAAAAGGTAGGGGAGCTGAACTACAAAATCGGCAACGCCGACATCAGCGTGATCTGCCAGGCACCAAAGCTTGCGCCCTATCTCAAGCAAATGCAGGAGATCATCGCCACCAGCTGTGCCTGCCAAATCAGCGATATCAATATCAAGGCCACCACCACCGAAAAGATGGGGTATACAGGCCGGGGCGAAGGTATCAGTTGCCATGCCGTCGTCCTTCTTCAACAATAAGGTAGACCATGAATATAAACAGCGAAAGAGTTGCCCAGATATTTACCGCACTGTGCGAGATCAGCTCACCTTCAAAAAACGAAAGGGTAATTGCCAACTATCTTAAGGAGATCTTCAGAGAGCTGGGTGCCACGGAAATTTACGAGGATAATTCCGCCGAACAGACCGGCTCCAACAGCGGCAATATCATTGTTCGCTTTGCCGGATCCTGCCCCGAACGCACCCCCCTCCTCTTTGCCTGTCATATGGACACTGTCCTGCCGGCAGATAATATCGAGGTTGCCCGAGAGAACGACACCTTCACCAGCGCCGGCGAAACTGTGCTCGGCGGTGACGATAAGTCAGGAATCGTGGCCCTGATAGAGGCATTCACCCTGATCAAAGAAAATGACACCGAACACGGAGCCATTGAACTGGTCTTTACCACCTGCGAAGAGATCGGCCTGCTCGGAGCCAAGTACCTTGAGTACGACAAACTCCAGGCAAAGATGGGCTATGCCCTTGATGCCGGTGGTAGTGACACCGTTGTCACCCGGGCCCCGACAGCAAACAGCATTGATATAATCATCCACGGACTGGCAGCCCATGCCGGCCTCAGCCCGGCAAAGGGGATCAATGCCCTCACTCTTGCCGCCCAGGCCTTGGCAGGCCTGCAGCTGGGACGACTGGACGCGGATTCAACCGCCAACTTCGGCCTTATCTCCGGTGGTACGGCAGTCAACATTGTCCCCGACAAGGTCTGTCTCCATGGCGAGGTGCGCAGCCAATCACCAGCCAAGCTCGATGAGTATACGGAAAAAATCTGCACTGTCTTTCGTAAGACCGTGGCCGACTGGAGTAGCCCTGAGCATAAGGAGCAGAGACCCTCTATTGATATAGAGGTGATAAAAGAGTACGACGCCATCGTCATAAACGAAGAGGGACCGCTCATCCAGCACCTCCTCCGGGTTACCAAGGCCATGGGTATAAATATAGGAATCACCTCCACCGGAGGCGGCAGTGATGCCAATGTTTTTAACGGCCACGGTATAGAGACGGCTATCCTGGCAACGGGCATGGATCTAGTCCATACCACCGCAGAACGAATCGATCTTAAAGATATGCTTAAATTGACGAATCTTATTTATGAAATCATCAGTCAGGGATAGTATTTAATCCACCCTCATCTATGCTGCTTACAAAGGGCGACACAGTAAAGGAAAACATGTCACAGGTAAAAACATTATCCGCGTCCCAGGACTACCCCACCCACGAATGTGGTGTTTGCGGTATTTTCGACCATGAAGATGCTGCAAAGCTCACCTACTTCGGCCTCTATGCCCTCCAGCACCGTGGCCAAGAAAGTGCGGGAATTGTTACATCAACCGGCAAAGAGGTCTTTCTTCACAAAGATATGGGACTTGTGCCCGAGATCTTTACCGAAGATATCCTGCAAGGACTTAAAGGGGACATGTCCATCGGCCATGTACGCTACTCCACCACCGGTGCGTCCAACTTCACCAATACCCAACCCCTGATGGTTCACCATAAGAACCAGACCCTCTCCGTTGCCCACAATGGCAACCTGGTGAACTCCACCGAGCTCAGAAACAGGCTCGAGGAGAGTGGTTCTATCTTTCAAACCACCATGGACTCCGAGGCCGTCCTCCATCTCATGGTACGCAACAGCGGTCCCGATCTCGATAAAACACTGAGCGAGACATTCCGTGCCCTCAAGGGTGCCTATTCCCTGCTCTATATGACCGAGGACACCCTCGTTGCCGTCCGTGATCCCGATGGATTTCGCCCCCTCTGCCTTGGTCGCCTGACCACTGGCGGCTGGGTTATAGCCTCTGAAACCTGCGCCCTCGACCTCATCGAGGCCGATTATGTACGTGATATCGAGCCGGGTGAAGTTCTTATCATGAAAAGAGGTGAGGAGATGCGCTCCATCTTCCCATGGCCAAAACAGACCCCGCACCACTGCATCTTTGAGCAGGTCTACTTTGCCCGTCCCGATTCCGATGTCTTTGGTATCAACGTCTATCAATCACGTAAGCAGATGGGTAAGATCCTGGCCCGCGAGGCAAAGATTGATGCCGATTTCGTTATGCCCTTTCCTGATTCCGGTAACTATGCGGCCATTGGCTATGCACAGGAATCCGGTATTCCCATGGAGATGGGCGTGATCAGAAATCACTATGTGGGCAGGACATTCATTGAACCAAGCCAGTCCATGCGTGACTTCAACGTCAAGGTCAAGCTCAACCCCGTACGATCTCTCTTGAAGGGAAAACGGGTTATCATCGTTGAGGATTCTATTATCCGAGGAACAACAGGTAAGAGTCGGGTACGAGCCCTACGCGAGGCGGGGGCCAAAGAGATCCACATGGTGGTCAGCTGTCCTCCGACCATGCATGCCTGCTACTATGGCATCGATTTCCCAACCTCATCACAGCTCATTGCCTGCAATAAGAACGTCGAAGAAATCGCAGAATATCTGGGCCTGGACTCTCTCCACTACCTCAGCCTTGAGGGCATGGTAGAGGCAACGGGTATCCCTAAAGAGCACTACTGTCTGGCCTGTTTCAATGGCATTTACCCCATCGCCCCTGATCAAAAATATCACAAAGACGCTCTGGCAACAAAGGTTGTCAAGGGCTAGAATAAATACAGTACAGGGGGATGCCCCCTGTACTGCTTATCTGCGAAAAACCACCGAATAGTCACCTGCAGCACGAGACTCCTCCATGGCCATTCTTGCCTTTTTGATCAACCTAAACTCGGCATCATCTAAGTCCTCGTCCTTCTCAATGGAACAGGAAACGCATCCTATCGCCAGGGGCTGCTCACCAAAATTCTTCTCAAGATTCTGCAAGAGAACCCGTTGGACGATCTCTGCGGCCTGATCGGCATTGGTTTCCGGCAGGAGAAGGGCAAATTCACGCTTTGTGCAACGACAGGCATGATCCACATAGGAACGGATAGAAGACTTTAAAATCAAGCCAATCTCGGCAAGTTGTTCCTTCTCCACATCCTGCAAATAGAGCATGGCCAGATGCATGGGACGTTTTTGCCGCTGGGCACGTTCGAGTTCACGGGAGAGATGGACAAAGAAGGCGTTACCATCCTCAAGCCCCGTGGCCTCATCAAAATCAGCTATGAGCGAGAGTCTGTAGCGCAGAGCAGATTCCCGCCTGGCCCGCTCAATTTTAAGCTCCAGCTCTCTTGCCATAACCGGCTCAGCAACAAAATCCAGGGCACCTCCCTCAACGGCAGCCACATAGACATTCTCCTCGTCCGCCCCCACCAGAATGAGGCCAATGCTACGCCTTACCTCCCTCATGGCAATAAGCGCCTCCTCCTCTGCTCCTGCGGGCAGATGATCCACCAAAAGGAGATCAACCCTTCTACTACGGGTCGCAACCAATGCCTCGGCATAGTCAACGGCAGTAATCACCCTATAGCCATATCCACGGACGAGCTCCTCCAAGTTTTTCCCCAGCAGCTCTTCCTCCACCACCAAGAGCAGCACAAATGACGCTTTGCCAATCATATAAGGCTCCTTAATTCATTTTAAAGTCTTCTCTGTGCCAAGGAGAGAGCTTCCCTACTTCTTCTTCCTCGGATCATCTCCTGTTTCAAACATCTCAAAGAGATCATAAAAGAGGCGGGTTACAGCACTGTAGTGAGTGGCAGAGCCTGAGCTGGCATAGGCCTTAGTCAACTCCATGGCCTTAACAAAACTCTCCTGACTCTCCGCATCATCTCTCTTCTTAAGTGCTGCCACGAGTTTTTCTCCGACCTTCTGCTCCATAACGACTCCCAAACCTTTTTGTTTTTTCAGGCCACTATTTTATGAAGAGAGTTGCCAGCCATCAAAGCGGGCCGCAATGCCCGAGAGCTCTGCCTGCCGATAGAGCGCCTGAAAGACCCCCTCCATCCTCGCCAGATGTTCTGTCGAAATTATCCCTGCCCGCTTCAGAACAATGATCTGCCAGTCATGCCGGGCGGCATAGCGCCCGCACAGGACCCTACCCTCCTCGTCGGAGGCGGCAAAGACAATCATATTTACCAGACCAGCCTTCCACCTCTGAGCCTCAAGGCTCTCAGCACCCGGGCAAACCTCATACTGATACCAGATGGCAGAGAGATTCTCTCCACAATTTTTTCCCGCCTGCATATAACCTCCACCTCTATGATAAAATCATATCATAAGACAAGATCTCTGTTTTACATAAATAAAAATTTAGAGCGCAGGACGCAAAGAGGCAGCAGAAAGGGGTTCCCTCTCCGTGAAAAAAGAGAGGGAGGGGGGAAAAAGCCTAGAGAAGGGTCTTGGCCCGAACACCAATAAGCTCTGCGGCTATACTAACGGAGATCTCCTCGGGGGTCTGAGCACCGATGGTCAGACCGATGGGAGAGTGGCAACGATCAATATTCGCCTGAGAAACGCCATCGGCCAACAGGGCGTCGTAGATGGCATTTCGTTTCTTCTTACTGCCAATCATACCGATATAGCGAGCATCGGTCTTCAGGGCATCTCCCAGAACAGTCAGATCATGGACATGCCCACGGGTAACAATGATGATATAGGCATCTTCAGGGATGGAGAGATCGGTACAGCAATCCTCAAAGCTAGCGAGGACACGCACCTCATCAACGGTGGGGAAGCGTTCTACATTGGCAAAATCATCTCGATCATCAAGGACCACCGTGCGAAAGCCAAGCATGGCTCCTACCCGGGCAGTAAAGAGGGAGACATGACCGGCACCAAAGATATAGAGCGGAGCCGGCGGGATAAAGGGTTCGGCAAAGCAGAGCTCCGTTTCGGACTTACTAAAACATGGACTCTCCTTCTCCATGGCCTGTCCGGCCAGGGCAGAGTAGTCCCCAAGCATCACCTCATGTCCTACGGAGCAAAGAGAATCCCCCTTGGAAAAGGTGGTAGAGAGAACCGCTCTCTCACCCCGGCGCAGCAGGCCATCCAACTCCCGATAGGCCAGGGCGCAGGGACCGGTGGACTCAATGGTCTCCAGGAGGACCGAGAGATTACCACCACAGATCATATCTGAGTTAGCGGCCATCTCCTGGTCCATATCGGTAAAGGTAAGTTCTGCTCGACCATCCTTACAATCCTCAAGCATTCGGCGGGCATCACGACAGGCGATGGCCTCCACGATACCACCGCCGATGGTACCAATGGCAGTGTGCTGGGCTCGGACAACCATCTTCGCCCCCGAGGAACGCGGGGTAGAGCCGGAGCTCTCTAAAACAGTGGCAAGTACACAGGGTTCACCCTGCTCAATAAGTTCACACAGGGAACGGACAAAGGCCTTCATAGATTATCTCTCCTCATCTATCTGTAGACAGCGTTTGGCCAAACCGGGAACAGCCGGCCTGCCGTCGTTTTTTATCTCAATACTTATTTGCAAGGAACCTAACTCAATGGCCCGGAAAATAGTAGGTATCTTTTTCAGGGCAACTCTTATGGCAGACTCAAGGCTACCCCCTCTTCCACAGGCCAGGATTCCCAAGCGACCGGGAGCAAGCGATGCACTAAAATCCGCCAGACCAGCAACGGAGTAGAGAGCCTCGTTCAACTCATCTATTGTCAGTAAAGGCGAAGAATCTTGGGGCAAACGACGAATCCAGGGATCAAGGCGGCGACTGGTACTGCCACAGGGGCAGGTGTCAGCCAGAATACGACCCAGATCTCCGCTCCGATAACGAATCAGGGGCATGCCCCATCGCTGCAGGGTGGTCAGCACCAATTCGCCAAATTTACCGTCGGGCAAGGGCTGGCCTGTCTCTGGATCGGTGATCTCTAAAAATATATCGGCCTCCCGCAGGTGCATACCCGAATGGGGGGCACACTGGACGGCACCGCCAAGACCGGTTTCAATCATGCCCCAGTGCCGATAGGCTCGGCAGCCCCAGATTCTCTCGATATTATGGACAACGGCGGTGGAGGGGGCATCCCAGCAGAGGAGGACCGAGGCAATTTGGCCATGCCCAAGACCACGCCTGGCCCACTCACAGGCAAGCAGATTAAGATGGGCGGCAGGCCCAATGACACAATCCGCATCCACCTGGAGGAGGTGGTCGACGGCTGCTGCCACCTCATCCACCATTCCATGGGAGACGATGTGCACCCCGCGTCGTTCAAGTCCCTCAACGAGAAGACGACCCACCCCGCCCGGACGGGCTGTGGGCATAAGGAGAAAGGCGGTCTGCCCGGCCGCAACCAGATGAGCCATGCCCGCATCAAAGTAGTCCACCGTTGCCTGCAGATCACTCTCCGTATAGAAGATGCGCTTAGGGGCACCGGTGGTCCCGGAACTCTGCACGGTCACCGCCCGGGCAATCTCATCCTGAGAGACACAGAGAAACTGCTCCGGGCCAGCCCGAAGGTCATCGGCCGTAACCCGGGGTAGGGCCGAGAATGCCTGAAGGCTATCAAGACTTTCCAGCTCAAGGCCGGCAAAATGGCGGCGATAAAAGGGGCTCTTCTCCCGGGCATGCAGGATCGTCTTCTGCAGATATTTCAGCTGCCAGGCACTCATCTCCTCTGCCGTGGGCGCGCTGCTCTCCTCCGACATACCCATACGCCTGAGGAGAAGTCGATCAAGATGGGATAGGGCCATTGCATTTTCCTCGATACAGGGTCTCGCCATCCATTGAGGTCAGGTTATAGGCGCAAAAGGGAATGAGGCGACCGTCTGGAGAGACCACATGGATACAGCACCCCCGCAGCCTCTCAAAATCAAGGGTCCAGGCATCCTGAAAGGCCATGGCCGAAATGGCCAGGCTATGGCTGGCGGCCCGACTGATAAATCTTCCCAAATCATCCTCTAGCGCCCCGGCCATGGGTAAACTCTGCTTGACTCCGGCCCACTGCCGCTTAACAAAGGATTTAGCCTTATCGGCCCCCTCTCTGGCTGGCCTGGGAGCACAGTCACACTTGCCTCCGGCGGAGAGCTTTGTCAGCCCACCCTCCTCGGTGACCATATAGTTGCCATTAAAGGAACAGTGAGAGTGTTCACAGCCCGGAGGTTGAAAATCCGCAGCATGAACAGCACCACCGCTCTGGACCTCAAGCAGGTCCATCAGCTCCGGCAGGGTGATACGCTCTTCATCCCCGGGCGCCTGCGGATATCTGCCAAAATAGCTGACCGGCTGAAAATGAACCCCCCGCACATGGGGAGAGTTCTGCACAGCCAGATCAAGGATTGCCCCCAAATTATGATCATTCAAGCCCGGCACCACCACGGGTACCAGAACAATACCAATTCCGGCCTGAGAGAGGGCCTCAATAGCTGCCCTCTTTTCTGCCATGAGGGGACGACCTCGCAGACTGCTATAGATGGCATCTTCGGTGCCATCAAACTGAAGAAAGACGGAATCAAGGCCCGCCTCGGCCAGCCTCTGAGCATAACCCTCTTCACGGGCAATACGCAGACCATTGGTATTGAGCTGAATAAAGGGAAAGCCCCTCTTTTTAGCCAGGGCAATGAGCTCCGCCAGATCATCACGCATGGTGGGCTCACCACCAGAGAGCTGAATATTACAAAAGCCCGAAGCAAGCTCCACCCGCTCCAGCAGTTGAGAAATTTCTGCCTGACTGGGATCGGGAGCAGCCTTCTTGCCAGAGGAGGCAAAACAGACGGGACAACCCAGATCACAGCGCCAGGTCACCTCAAGAAGAGCAGTGCAGGTGTGCTGACCATGAGCGGCACAGAGGCCACAGTCATAGGGACAGCCCCTGTCCACCGCAGTAAAAGGGGTCTTAGGCTGGGAAGGAATCTTGGTCCGGGACCACTCCTTAAAGGAAGTACCGGCTCGCCAAACTACCGTTTTAAAAGCACCATGCTCAGGACACTCCTTCAACAGATAGGTATTGCCCTCAATAGTTTCATGGTGAGCGGGGATAGCCTTCAAGCAAACGGGACAGACACTTCTAGCGATGGAGTTCATAAAAGTTCACGCCCCTCTGTCGGATCACAGCCATTATCAAGCAAGATCTCCCGGACCCGGCCATGGGCATCAGCTAACAGGGAGCCACAGAGAGAGGTATTCATCTGCGGCGTACTACCATCAAGAATATCAAGGCAGCGGATACCTGCATGGGCGCTGGTTCTGCTTACAAACCACTGAGCAAACTCTTCCAGCATAAGGGCAAGTTTACCATCGGCCTGCTCCATGGCAAGCCCCTTACCTGCATAAAGGCCCAAAAGCAGATTGGCTCCGGCATAGACTCCGCAGGGGCCGGTACCGTCTCCCATGCCATTACAGAAACCCGAGGCCGCCCGGACCAGATCCGGATTTTCCCGATCCATCTCATCCAGGGCCAGCAGGACCATGATCTGGGTACAGCAATAACCCTGCGCACCTAACTCCATAACTTGCATTCCAATATCATCTAACATCTACTCCTCCTTTTTTTGCCCAACCAATAAATAGTAACCGAGCTGAGGCTGACCGCAGTTGCACGCCTGTTCCTCTCCACCGGCAAAGAGAAGCCGGGCCGCCAGTTGATGAAGGAGACGGGAATGATCCTCTACCAAAAGCAGGCGAAAGCCCGCCGCCTCTACAATCGCCTCTGTTTGCGCCCGGGGCAGGGCCCTGACCGCGCAGGAGGTCCCCCCCGCAGGGTCTCCATGACCACAGAGATCGGAGAGGAGAAGAAAAGCACCGGGTTGCAGCACCCTGTTAAACTCTGCCAGGCCCTGCTCCGCATCCGGGAAGAGGGAGAGGACACATTCACAAAAGAGGGCCCGAAAAGAGGAGGAGAGAAAGGGAAGATCATCCCCCCAGGCCTGGACCTGCCCCGTACCACGACCACGCTTAAGCTGAGTCCAGGAGGGCTCTACCCCATGGGCCATGGCTCCATAACGCGCGCGCAGACGCTCGACGGTGGCACCAAGGCCACTGCCCACATCAAGAACGGGCCAACCAGGAGCCAGCCCCACAAAGTCCGCGGCCCTATCTGTTATGGTAAACCCGCCCGGGCGCAGGGTATCCCCGGCAGCCAGGCGAAGCAGTGGCTGTTCCCAGAGAGGTACTGACTGCACCACCCTACTTATCCTCCAGCAGATGCTCTACCTGATTCATCTTGCCACCGGCCAGACTCTCGGAGATAAAAACCATATTACACTGGGGACATACCGGCAGGGCAACGTTAAAGAGAGAGTCGAGATACTCTAACTCCACCGGTTTATAGACCAGATCTACCCCACAGGCCGAACATTTCCAACCAGCCGCATCGGCTTCCGCTACCTTAATTAAACTCATGCCTGACCTCCTCTGATACGCATACGATGACTCCAGGTATTATGGACAAGATAGCCCTCAGCCAGCCTCTCAAACTCCACCCAATAGGTGACCAGGGTGGGTCGATAGGAGGCGAGCAGATGACCTGTCTCACTGTGAACAAAGGCCTTGCCGCTCTCCTCGACCTGAAGCAGGACCTTTTGCATGTCCGATTTTAGAATTCGACGCTCCTCCATGATCCTCTCCGCCTCCTCGGTAAAGAAGACCTGCACCTGAGAAAAACGCTCCACCCTGCTGGTATCCTCCTCGGCCCAGAGATCTTGCAAGAGCCCCTCCTTCAGATGGGCACGATTCTCTCGACGGGCAGAAAAGCCCGGAGAGGGACGTCCGGCAGGATCGCTCTCACTTGGAAAAATAAGGTCATAAAAGTGCATGGCCCGTTTACCATTTTTGACCAGCATATCACGGCACATGGCACAGTAGGTGACAAAATCCTCCTCCACCGCTGCCCCACGACGAACAGCCACAGCCTTTGCCAGATCAGGATTAGCATCGGAGAGGAGACCACCATAGCCACAACACTCGGTATGCTTGCCGGTCAGCCGAGGTTCCACCACCTCGATAGAGAGGTCCTGCAAGAGGGCACGCACATCTCCCTGCAGAAGGGGGTCATGCCGGGCTGAACAGGGATCGTTGATTGCCAGGGTAGCGGCCTCAACCCTTGCCCCTGCGGGCAGGCCAAGGGCACGAAGAATGGTCCAGTGAGAAATTATCTCCGCCTCGGGGATACCAGCCCGTAGGGTAGTAAGACAGGTGGGGCAGGAGACAATAATTTGGGGAGAGCCGAGTTCCTGCCACTGCTCCCGAATCAGGGCCATGGACTCATCCATCAGGGCCTTACGTCCGGACCACTCGGCGGGTGCACCACAGCAGGAGAGCATAAGACCAACGCTACCCAAACGATCACGCAGATCCTGATAGGCCCGCTCCACCGCCCCAGGATTTGAAGCAGTCAGCTGACAGCCGGGAAAAAAAAGATACTCACTGCTCACCATGCCCGGGGCATGACGAACCAAGGCGCACTTCTTGCCATTGGCAAAGGCCATGTCGCGCAGGGCAAATTCATGGGCTGCCGGTGGCATCTTATTCTTTTCCACCATCCCCCGCCGGATAGTCAGACAAAAATCAGCCATGGAAAACTCTTCGGGACAGAGGGTATCGCAGAGACCGCAGAGCATACAGGAGTTAACCATGGTATTGGCCTGACGAGTCCCCATAACAATGGCATCATTGTTATAGGCCTGACGGGCATAGACCTTGGGATAATATTTATAGTGTTTCAGATACTCACAGTTCTTAACGCACTCCATGCACTCGCACTGCAGACAGCGTTTGGCCTCGGCCCGAATCTCTTCATCGCTGTAACTTGCCTGAACAATAAGGGCGGGCACCGATTCAACATCCTCGACATTGGTATAGAGCCTTGTCTGATAGGGGCCCTCCAGCTCACGGCCTGCCACCATGGAGACACCTTGGGTAAAGCGTACAATGGAGTTGGCGGCACGACGACCGGTGGCCGCCTGGAATATAGCCGAATCCTCAGCACAGGGAGAGGCAAAGAGACCCGGACGTAGGGTGCCCAAGGTCAGACTATCCGCTTCACCCCAAGAGGAAAGCTCCGAGGGCAGACTGTCTGAATCGACAAAGACGGCATCTGCCTCGGCAAGAAGGGCGTCGAGCAAAACCTGATCAATGCTGACATCGTGAAAACTCACCCCCAGACGGGCAAGATTTTTTATCTCAGCGGCGAGAACACCCTCGGGCAGGGAAAGAGCCAAAACCTTACCAGGCTCACCGTAGAGCCTTACCGCAAAACCTCTACGGGCCAATTCCCAGGCAGCGCAGAGACCGGTCAGTCCTGCCCCCACCACTGCCACCACCTTACCACGGGCGGGCAGAGGCCTGGGCGGATCAACAGCCCGGGCATTTTCAGCACAAAATTCCTCCAGGGAATCCATGGCAATACTGCCACCCAAACCCTGACGAATACAATCATTTTTACAGGGACCATGACAGAGTCGTGCCAGGACACCCGGCAGGGGTAGGGTTTTGGCAAGCACCGTCCAGGCCTTGTCCCAACGCCCCTGCCCCATCAAGGAGCAGAAACTACGCACATCCACATGAAGGGGGCAGGCTGCGGTACAACGAGGCACCTCTTCCTGCACACATTTTGCTTCCCATTCTCTGAGTTCACTCTGTTCCATAGTCTCCCTCCCACAAATAAGTACAGGTAGTGACCTGTGCCAAATGCACAAACCACTACCTGTCTTTTAACACCAGCTGAGGACCTCTCATAAACCTCTGAAAAGCCCTCAAATAGGGAAGCAGCAAATTAATTATCTACCTCCCTCTGCCTATAATCTACTTAGCCTGCAGACCTGCAAGAATCTTCTCAGGCAGGGCAGGAAGCTTAGTAATACGTACGCCACAGGCATTGTAGATACCATTAATAATGGCCGCATGAGGCGCAGTAAGTGGCAGCTCGCCACAACCAGATGCGCCAAATGGACCCTCGGGACGGGCAGTCTCGATATACTCAACTTCAATATCATCAGGGATGTCCTTGATGTATGGAAAGCCAGCACCTTTCATGGTGGAGTGCTTCTTGATATCTTCGTAGTCCTCGGTGAGGGCCAGGCCAATACCCTGGGCAAGTCCACCGTACATCTGACCATCAACGATCAATCTATTGTTGATCTTACCTACATCGGCAATCAAAGTCATCTTCTCAGCGGAAGCTTTACCGGTTTTCATATCCACTGCCATCTCGGCAAGGAACATACCGTACATATAACAGGCAAAAGGATTACCCTGACCATTGGCATCACACTCGGTGGCAGGAGCGGTCCACTTGCCATTATAACGAACAGGTTTTTCTGCCTCAACCATCTCGGCATAGGTCGAGAAGGTGTCCGCAGTTTTGCGCATAGCTTCAACAAGGGCATCACAACCTGCCTTAATAGCGCGACCAATAATAACCTGAGAACGGCTACCACCAGCAGGGCCACCATTGCCACAGGTACTGGTATCGTTCATAACCAGTTTAATCTGATCAGGGGTGAGACCAAGAGGACGAAGTGCCTCGTGAGCCGTACCCAAAACGCCCATATCAGCGCCCTGACCATGGTCATGCCAACAGGCAAAAACGGTTACGGTACCATTTTCATTGAGCTCAACGTCGATTTCAGCGGTATCAGGGCCGTCAAGACCGGAACCATAAATACCGAGGGAGATACCAACACCGCGCTTGATCTCGTCGGTGGAGTTAGCAGCAACACGTTTCTTAGCTGCCTCATATTTTGGTCGCATGGTATCAAAGATCTCAGGAAGTGAATACACCTCAGGTTCCTGACCAGTTGGGGTAGTAGAACCCTTGCGATAGATATTCTTATAACGAAGATCAAAGGGGTCCATACCGATCTTCTCAGCAAGCTCATCCATCAATACCTCAGATGGAAACTCTGTTTCAGGGGCGCCATAACCACGGAAGGCAGAGCCCCAGGCATGGTTGGTGGCAACACAACGACCATCACCGCGAATATTAGCAATATCGTAACCTGCACCAATGTACTGGGCACCACGGAGGGTGAGCAGATCACCGAACTCAGAGTAAGGACCATGATCAACAGTCCAATCAGTCTCCATTCCGAGAAGTTTACCATCGTTATCGGCAGCCATACGCACGTTGGTGAAAAATGGAGAACGCTTACCGGTATAGGTTTGCTGTTGTTTCCAGGTGTAGTTCAAGAAAACAGCCTTGCCAGTGGCAAGACAGGCGGCACCAACCAGGGCTTCCATGGTTGGGGAGAACTTGTAACCAAAGGTACCCCCGGTGGCATTCTGAACCATAACGATGTTCTCAGGCTCAACACCAAGACCTGGAGCGATCATATAGAGATGGAGATGGAGACCAATGGATTTAGTGTGAATACAGAGTTTTCCCTCATCGTTCATAAAGGCAAAACCAACATCCGGCTCAAGAGGCATATGTGGTTGACGACCAACATAAAAATCATCCTCAACAACATGAGCTGCTGCCTCAAAGATAGGAGCAGTCTCGGCACCCTTGGCAACGTGTTGCTCAAAGTAGATATTAGGAGTTCCAGGATGAATCTCGATGGCATCATCTGCCATGGCAGCAGGAGCACTCATGTACTCAGGCAGACGTTCGAGCTCAACCTTAACCTTGGCAGCAGCAGCCTTGGCATGTTTATCGGTATCGGCACAGACGATGGCAATGGCATCACCGTACTGAAAGACCTTCTCATCACAGAGGATAGGACGATCCCAACCATCACCCTTATTGGTGGGGAAGGTGATCAGGCCGGTAATACGGTTCTTACCTTTAACGTCCTTATGGGTAACAATCTTCTCAACACCGGGCATTTTCTCTGCTTCGCTGGTGTCGATGGAGAGAATCTTAGCATGGGAAACCTCGGCTTGAACCAGGGCAAGTTGCAGGGTTCCAGCAGGCATCTTCAGGCCAAGGTCAGCACCAAAATCGAGGGTACCGGTTACCTTAGAGACTGAACTTGGACGTGGATATCTGGTGCCCCAGATGCGACCATCCTCAGGAATCTTAAAGTACAGATCATTAATATCCTTATCACCACGCATAACCGCGGCAGCATCGCGAACGGCATCAACGAGTTGCTTGTAGCCTGTACAGCGACATGCATTGCGGTTTTTTTGGAACCAGTCACGAACATCATCACGGCTAGGGTTAGGATTGGATTCAATCAAGGCATAGGTAGAAACGATGAATCCAGGTGTACAGAAACCACACTGGGCGCCACTATGGGCAATCCAGGCAACTTGAATAGGGTGGAGGTGATTTGGAGTTCCAATTCCCTCTACGGTGGTAATTACTGCATCGTTTTGCATTCGTTTCATCTTCATGGTACAAGATCGAACCAACTTGCCATCAAGAATAATAGTACAGGTACCACATTGGCCAGTACCACAACCAATTTTCACACTGGTAAGGCCCAGATTATCACGCAGTACATTGGCCAGAGATTCGTCCTTATCACAGACCACAGACTTGGCGATACCGTTAACCTGGAGATTAAGCTTAATCATGAATTGTATTCCTCCTAAGTGTTTCATTGCCTTGCATGTTACGACCATCAAGATGAGGCACGTAACTCAAAAATACTACTTTCCAAAGGGGCAGGTGGGATAATGGCACACTTCACATGTTGCACAAAAACCACCATGTCCCATGGCTACAATATCTTCACGGGTAACCTCAACCCCTGCCAGCAGACGGGGCACAACCAGATCAAAAATACTGGCCCGATAGTACATAACGCAGCCTGGGAGTCCCAGAATCGGGATACCGTCCCTGACTGCGAGCATAAACATCACGCCAGGAAAAGTGGGAGAACCATATGTAATAACCTCGGCCCCGGTGGCTCGGATTGCGGTGGGGGTCTGGTCGTCGGGATCAACGGACATACCGCCTGTCACCACCACCATTTCAGCGCCTTCAGCAATGGCATCTAAAATCTCATCACGGGTCATGATGGGATCATCTGAGCTGAACCGTTGCTCCATAACCGTGGAACCGAGTTTTGCAAATTTTTCACGAATAACAGGGCCGAACTTATCCTGAATACGACCGTGATAGACCTCGCTGCCCGTGGTTACCACACCAACTTTATGGTGGATAAAGGGACGGATGCCGACCACGTAGGGATATTCAGCACATATTGCCTCCACACGCTCAATCTTCTCCTCATCTATAACAAGGGGAACAACCCTGGTGCCGGCAACGGCTCGGGCTTCGGTCACCTGCTGGCCACTGTGCATGGTGGCAAGCACGACCTCCTCAATGGAGTTAATACGATTGAGGGCTTCAACATTGATATCAAGCAGACCGGGACTGGCCTCAAAGTTCACTCGACCTTCGCTGACGTCGGAAAGGGTAATACCGGGACCAAAGGCTGCCTTGGCGATACGCTCGGCTGCCTCGTTTTCATGAATGCGGCCTTTTTCCATATCCAATACAAAAATATGTTCTTTGCCAATTTCAAGCAGGGTGGGAATATCTTCTTCAGTTACAACATGACCCTTCTTAAAGGCAGGTCCCTTGCACTCTCCGGGAACAATTCTGGTCATATCATGGCATAGAACCATGCCAATAGCTTCTTGCACAGGAACAGTATTCATAGGTAATATCTCTCCATCTTCTATCCAACCATCAACGACAATTCTGTACCCGACAAATCTGACATACAAATGCAGTGAAAAAAGCACAGAGTTCAATACATTTTACCTGTAAAAATGCAGTAAAAAATTCGCCTGCTAAAAAAGCAAGATTCATTCTTATTTTGTCGAGGTAAAAAGGCATCAGATTTGACTAGTGGCATGCTCTACAGCAAGAAACAGGCAAAGTATTACTAATATATGCCTTACTTAACTGGCAATAAAAAGCCTGGAGGCAACGACCTGCCAAGAGGCGAAAGCCCAGACAAAACCGAATATACGCCATTACTCTTAGCAGAGGCATCCGACCCTGTCAACCACAACCATAAATTTACCCACGCAACTCCTTTATTTTCATATCTTATCGAGATTACAGCTTTTTAATCTCGGACAACTAACCAAAAATAACCATGGATAACAAACCTTACCCCTCGACTGACAAAAACAAGCTCAAAGCCAAATATGATGTTAGGAAATGACCTTTCGCCTGGCAGGCAATAGCACCTGCTCCTGCCAAGCAAACAGGCACTACCTGACCGTTCGTAAATTAAAGCTCCTGAAGAATTTCTGGGCAGGTAAAAGACGAAAGGATAATCACTTGACCCTCCATTTTTTTTAAGATAGAGTTATGGGTTGCCCTTTTGCATGCCATACCCGCGCTACGGGCAGAGGTGCCCAAGGATACCAATCAAAGAACATTCTCCTTGGCACAACGACAAAAATTCTCTGGAGTGAAAAAATGACAGCTGAAAACAGATATGACGTGATTATTGTTGGCGGAGGCCCTGCCGGCCTTTTTGCCGCCTACTATCTGGGTGAGCACTCAGACCTCAAGGTGCTTGTTATTGAAAAGGGACGACGTTCTCTGCAACGAAAATGCCCCATAGCAGGGGACAGGGCATGTATCCAGTGCAAGCCATGCAATATTCTCTGTGGAGTAGGTGGGGCGGGACTTTTTTCCGACGGGAAGCTCAATTTCATCCCCCGCCTAGGTAAAACCGACCTCAGCCAGTTTATGCCCATGAGCGAAGCGACAAAGCTCATCGATGAGACCGAGGAGATCTTTAATCGCTTTAATATGGACGGAAAGGTTTATCCCACCGATATGAACAGCGCAAAAGAGATACGTAAAGAGGCCAAAAAACATGGCATTGACCTCCTGATAATCAAACAAAAGCACCTTGGTTCCGACCGACTCCCCACCCATATCAACGGACTGGCCGAATATACGGAGAGCAAGGGGGTTACCTTTCAGACCTCTGAAACCGTAACCGACATCACCACCCAAGATGGCCGAGTAACCGGCGTTGTGAGCAATAAGGGAGAGTACCAGGCAGACAATGTTATTCTTGCCCCCGGTCGAGTTGGGGCAGAGTGGGTGGCATCGGTGGTAAAAAAACACGGCATCAAGGTGTCACAACGTGGCATTGAGGTGGGTGTGCGGGTAGAGGTTGCCAACGAGGTCATGCAGGATCTCTGTGAGGTCATCTATGATCCAACCTTTTTTATTCAAACCAATAAATATGACGACCAGACCCGCACCTTCTGCACTAACTACGGTGGTTTCGTCGCTCTCGAAAATTACCAGGACTTCGTCTGCGTCAACGGCCATGCCTATATGGATAAAAAGTCCAACAACACCAACTTCTCCTTTCTCTCCAAGGTAGTATTAAACGATCCGGTGGAAGACAATACCGCCTACGGAGAATCCATTGGCCGCCTCGCCACCATCATCGGTGGCGGCAAGCCCATTCTACAGCGTTTTGGCGACCTCAGACGAGGACGTAGATCCACCTGGAACAGAATTAAGCACAGCTCAATCGACCCCACCTTCAAGGATGTCACCTGTGGCGATATCGCCATGGCCCTGCCCGAAAGGATTGTCACCAATCTGGTGGACGGCCTGGAACAGCTGAACAATATTGTCCCCGGAGTGGCCAACGACGAGACCCTGCTCTACGCCCCGGAAATAAAGTTTTTTGCAACCCAGGTGGACACCGACAACTCACTTGAGACTGCCATTAAGGGTCTCTATGTGGCAGGCGATGGCCCCGGAGTGGCAGGCAATATTGTCTCTGCAGCAGCGACGGCCCTCATCCCGGCTAAGAAGATTATCAAGGCCCAAACCAAATAGAAGGACCATTGCCCCAGCCCAAAGGTCTCCGCCAAAGGTAACATTTTGCCGGAGACTCCTACCCCTCTCATCCATGGAAAAAATTTTACCCCGCCACAGGCAGGAGCGGCCAGAGCTTCTTCCGCAGTAGTTCCCCTCTCTGGCCAAGGCCGGAAAGACACTCATACCCAGGACAAAAATCATATCCAGACACCTTTCTGCGACGCCAAAATGGTCAAAGATACTCAGCCTGCAGGGCGGGAAGCAGCCCACTTTTTACTACTGGAGAAATATCCCTCTTGCTCATCTTTAAATGAAAGATAGTTTTCTGTCGATCATGCCACAGTTAATTGAGCAGGGGAGAATCTTCGATACAAAAAGCGACTAAAAATGGGCAAGAGAAGGCGACAAAGGGGAGACGAGGGGAGATATCAAATTAATTTTATCAGAAAAAAACTACCAATGAGGATAGCCATAAAGACAATGGATATTATATTGAAATAACGACTAATAAGATGCTTAATGGAAGCGCCAAACTTCCAAACAAAGGCGGCCACCAGAAAAAATCTTGCTGCCCGGGAGACAATGGAGACAAGGACAAAGGCGGGAAAATTTAGCTGAAAGAAACCTGCCGACAGGGTAAAAAGCTTATAGGGCAGGGGGGTAAAACCGGCAGTTCCCACCGCCAAGACACCATATTTATCATAGACCTGACGGACAATTTCATACTTATCGGCAAGGTTGTACATATTCATAATGCCCTGGCCAAGACTGTCCATAAACCAAAAGCCCAGACCATAACCAAACATACCACCCAAAACCGAGCCCAGGGTACAGACAGCTGCATAACGAAAAGATTTAGCGGGAACGGCAATACAGAGGGCAATTAAAAAGACATCCGGCGGAATGGGAAAAACCGATGACTCAACAAAGGCTATGGCAAAAAGCGCCCATATGCCATAGGGGGTGGCCATCCACTCCATACAGCGACTATAGCTTCTCTGCACAATATTGGGCCGTTTCACGGCCTCTTTACTTCCAACCATGAACTCCCACCAGATCGACAAAACGGACAGGGGCCAGATCTTCCACTACAAAATCGTCTCCCTCCTTAGTCACTCGTTTCAACACCTGCTCATAACGAGGACCAACGGGAATAACCATGCGACCACCATCGGCGAGTTGATCAAGAAGGGGGGTGGGGATCTCAGGACTACCGGCAGTAACAATAATAGCATCATAGGGGGCAAATTCAGACCAACCCCGACTGCCATCGTCATACTTAGAGCGAATATTAAAATAACGAAGAGAATCAAAAACCTTGCGAGCCTTATTCAGCAGAGAGTGTATACATTCAACCGTATATACCTGCCGGCAAATCTTAGACAAAATTGCGGCCTGGTAACCGGAACCGGTTCCTATCTCCAACACCGTATCACTGGCTGTAAGCTGCAAAAGGGAGGTCATATAGGCAACAATATAAGGCTGGGAAATAGTCTGTCCCTCGGTAATGGAGAGCGGATAATCCCCATAGGCACGCATCCTCTGTCCTTCATCGACAAAAAAATGACGAGGGACCTCAAGAATAGCATCAAGCGTTGCCATGTCAGTTACACCACGGGCAACAATCTGCTCCCGAAGCATCTTCTCTCGGGCAGTAGAGTAATTATCTATCACTATCTTATCTCGCTGGCACTCTCTGTTTGAGTTGCATCTGCAGCAAGCTCTTCCTGCCACTTAAAATCATCCTGCCAGTCTAGATCATCCTTATCAGAGGATGTGAACATGCAGGAGGCGACCTTATCCTTATTAAGCGTTACCAAAACCTTACTTACCTCTGGAGTGCCAATATACTTGCCAAACCACGGAGCACCCTCAAGAAGGCTGCGACGATCGGCCTTATAATGCCAACGTTCCGTTCCGGCTGAACCAATTTCCACCTTATCGGGTTCACCGAGGTATAATAGGACATCATCACGGGTCGAGGTTCCCACCTGAATGAGAACGACATCAGAGGAGAGATGGCGCACTGGAGTATTGTAGCAACCAGCAACAAGGGTCAGTAAACTTACACACAACACCACTCTTAGAAATGCAGACATATGCTCTTACCTGTTTTTTTTTACACCGAGAAAAGACGGTCGTTCACTTACTTCTATATCCTGCAACAGGCTTTTTTTCAACGTTTATTAATTCAGAGAATGAGGCTGACAAACAAAAAGAGGCCACGAACCCTGGGAAGATCCGTGGCCAAAGCACTACTAGGCTCTTGATACCGCTCGATCAAGAATCTTATAATTACGGGCAACCATCTTCAGAGGATCAACCACAAGACCCGCCTGAATCATGGCATTATCCAGGATCTGATGGGCCACCTCACCGGCAAAACCTGCATCGGCCTTTCTCAGTTCAGCAAGTTGCTTGATCAGGGGATTTTTACCATTGATTTCAAGATGCTTCTTAGAACCATCTACACCGGCAATACCCTGCTCCTTACGACTTGCAGCAAGCACACGTTCCATGGATGCACTCATAAATCCATCGGCATTAACAATCATGGCCGGAGCATCAACCAAACGATGCGAGGAGAGAACGTCCCCTACCTCGTCTTTAAGCTCTTCTTTCATCCAGGTAAGCAATTCTGCCAACTCGGCCTTATCAACACCGCTCTCATCCACCAGAGCATCCTCGGCCTCTTCCTTATCAAGGGAGATATCGGCACCATCGGCTGAGACAAGCTTCTTACCTTCAAATTCCTGAAGATGACTGAGAACAAAGTCATCAATAGGATCAAGGGTATAGACAATCTCAATGTCCTTCTTTTTGAACATCTCAACATAGGGACCCGCCTCGATTGCGGCCCGACTTGCCCCATTGATATAGTAGATCTTTTCCTGATCAGGGTTCATGCGCAGGAGATAATCTGCAAGAGATACAGGTACACCCAACTCAGATTTAGAGGTCTCGAAGCGAAGGAGTTTACCCAGTTCTTTCTGATACTCATAATCGGTGGTCACGCCCTCCTTGAGATAGATGCCAAAGGTGGACCAAAACTGAAGATACTGCGACTCATCGCGGGTAGCCTCTTCGGCCAAATACTTGAGAAAACGCTTGGTAACCACCCGGCGAATCTTGCTCACCAAAGCATTGTCCTGCAGACTCTGGCGGGAGATATTAAGGGGAAGATCTTCACTATCCACCACACCTTTCAAGAAGCGCAACCAGCCTGGCAGGATATTTTCGGAGTGTTGGTCGATAAGGATGCGTTGACAGTAGAGATTAACACCGGGCTCAACCCGACCAAAACCCATAACCTCAAAATTTTCCTTGGGAACAAAGAGGAGCGATTTTATCGAGAGAGGGGCATCGGCTGAAAAATGCAATCTATAGGAAGGATCTTCGGTAGCATTGCCAATAAACTTATAAAATTCATTGTACTCCTCATCGCTGATCTCAGACTTGCTTCGACTCCAGAGGGCCTGAACGGTGTTCACGACCTCTCCCTTAAGCTTAATCGGGAAGGAGACAAATGAAGAGTACTGCTCAATAACATTTTTAATCTTCCAATCCTGGGCATACTCATGGGCATCGTCCTTCAGCTCCACAACAATGCGTGTTCCTCGGGCAAGTCCATCCAGAGGGGTGATGGTAAAAGAGCCCGCACCTTCGGAAAGCCACTCATGGCCCTGACTACCGTCCCATGAACGAGTTTGGACGCGCACCTTATTTCCCGCCATAAAAGCAGCATAAAAGCCCACACCAAACTGACCGATGAGATTAACGTCTTTTTTTACAGCCTCGGCAAGTTCCGCATAAAAGCTACCAGATCCAGAGTGAGCGATAACCCCAAGGTTGTTGACCAACTCCTGCTCTGTCATACCAATACCGCTGTCACTGATGGTAAGGGTATGGGCCTCTTCGTCGAGATCGATGGTGATCTCAAGGGGAAGATCCTCGTCCAAAACTTCCTGGCAGGTAAGGGCTTCATGCCGCATTTTCTCCAGGGCATCCGCCGAGTTAGATATCAACTCACGAACAAAAACATCACGCTCGGTATAGAGCGAGTTAATAACTATATCAAGTAGCTTTTTGGTCTCTGCCTGAAATTCATAGTTTTTTGCTTCTGTCATCGAAAACACCTCATTCGTGCGTGGTTATACTATCTGTGATAGCTCAGCCGGGCTGGCCATTATTATTCCCTTAATGCGGGCAAAATGTTAAACATTTATGGTAATGTGTCAAGAGAGATATTGCAGGGAGAAGAGGAGTCATTACTAGCTATAATGTTTCGCTAAAAACCTGTAAGGCCCCTCACGGCTGTCCTTTACAGCAATTCTATAAGAGCCATAAAAGAGAAGAAGCTCATTCCACATATACCAAGAAAAGAGACGACAATGACAAAACAACTCGATACCATTATTGTTGGAGCAGGCCTTTCAGGACTCACCGTGGCCCATAAACTTCGCCTCAAAGACAAACTACACAGCCTCCTGATTATTGACAGGGAGGAGCAAAGCGGCGGTGTCATACGTACCCATCGGCAAGATGGCTTTATCTCAGAAATTGGCCCCCATGGTTTCCTTGACAATAACCCTGCCAGTAAGCTCATCCTTGCCGAGACAGGTCTTGATAAGGAGACGGTAAAGGCACCGCTTATGGACTTTGTCCGCTATGTCTACCTCCACGACAAGCTGAACCTGATAGAGCAGACGCCAGGGAAAATTATCATGGCACCGCTGATCTCCTGGCCTGCCAAGTTCCGCGTTCTGGCCGATCTATGGAAGCGGCCGCTAGAGGGAGACCCCAGCATTGCCAAGTGGGTCGAACATCGCTTTGGCCCGGCCCTACTCCCCTTTATAGATGCAATCTTTACGGGAACCTACGCCGGAGACTACGAGACCCTGACCGTTGGCAGTGTCTGGCCTGGGGTACGTGAGTTGGAAAAAAAACATGGCTCCGTGATTCGCGGACTTATTGCAAGATGGATTGCAAAGAAGAGAACAGGTGACAAAACGCCTATGAACATGCCGTCCATGACCAGTTTTGCCGAGGGTATGGCCCGTCTACCGGAGAGATTAAGTGAAGGGTTGTCTGCCGAAGAGCTCCTGCTGAATACCGATGTTACAGCCATTGCCAGAGGAGAAAATGGTTGGGCGGTAAAGACCGGGACAGGCGAAGAGTACAGGGCGACACAGCTTGTCCTGGCCCTGCCAACCAATGAAGCCCTGCGCTTACTTGCACCCCTTAATACGGGAATGCCAATGCAAAAGATACCCGAGGCACGAATTGCCTCGGTAATCATGGGCTTCAAGGGGGCAACGCTACCTCCGGGATTTGGCTTTCTCACCCCTGAAGTGGAAAAACGTTTTTCTCTCGGCTGCCTCTTCTCTTCAAATATGTTTCCGGGCCGAGCCCCAGAAGGCCATGTGGTGATCGAGACCCTGGTTGGAGGCAAGCGCCACCCTGAAAGGCTGAATCTGGACGATGAAACCATAATCGAGAGGGCATTAGCTGATATTAGAGCGATCCTTGACCTGCCGAACCCTCCCGTCTATACCAGGGTACTCCGCTCAAAGTCAGGAATCCCCCAACTGGAAGAGGGCTACCCGGAACTTCTCTCCTGGCGTGATGCCCTGGTAAGAACCTATCCTGGACTCCATCTCTGCGGTTTTGGTTGGGAAGGTATTGGACTCAATGAGATGATGAAGGCAGGTACCAGAGTGGCCGAGGCTGTACTGGATGCCGGAGGTAGCGCCTCGGCTCAGGCAGAGATAAAGGGCATTTATTTTTAATCCTTGCAGGACCAGAAAAAGATCAAAAAAAAGGGGCTGTAACGATATTCGTTACAGCCCCTTTTTAAATTTTAGATGAAAATACTATATCTGTTTTACCTTATCACTGAGCAGATTAACCTGAGCACCGAGGGACATATCGCGTCGTGCCTTGTCCGTAATAACCTTTACGGAATGAATCACCGTTGAGTGGTCACGCTTATAGGTGCGGCCAATCTCGGCAAGGGACTCTTCGGTGAATTTACGGCTCAAGTACATGGCAATCTGCCGGGGCAAGCTGATTGATTTCTTACGAGAACGAGACTGAAGATCCTCAACACTCACCTGAAACTGAGCACTGATCAGATCACGAATAAGGCTAGAGGAGAGGGACTGATTGCAACCAACAACTGAGCCCACCACCTCACGAATAAGATTCATATCAATATAACCACCCATCAGACGGGCCCGGGCCCCAATGGCTGTTATAGCAGATTCAATCTGACGAACATCTCCTCGAACATTCTGAGCAAGATAGCTGGTCATATCCTCATCGAAGGAGAGACGCTGTCCTGCTGCCTTTCTCTCAACAATTCGAGATCTTGTCTTTATATCAGGGGCCTGAATAGAGGTGATAAGGCCGGCACTCATCCGGGAACGAAATTCACCATCGATACCTGCCAACTCACGGGGGGCAGCATTTGCCGTAAGCAAGACTCGCTTACCCGATTTAACCAAGGTATCGAGTACCTCGTTAAGTTCTTCCTGAGTCTTTTTCTTACCCTTTAAAGTATGAATGTCTTCCACAAGTAAAATATCACAATCCTCCTGATATTTTTTCTTAAACATATCCATACTGTTATTTTTAATACCATGCACCATCTCCGCCGAGAATTGCTGGGCGGTGACATAGTGCATACGGGTCATGGGCGAATTACTGAGCAGGTGATGAGCAACGGCATGGGTGAGATGACTCTTACCAAGTCCTGTGCCACTGTTAATATAGAGACAGGGACCGACGGTATCAGCATCTGCCGATATAGCCCGGCAGGCAGACTCTGCCAAAATATTACTCTGCCCCACCATAAATTCATCAAAGGTATAACGAGGATGCAGGGCACGAATACTGGCATTATTCTTAGGCACAGAGGGCAGACGCAGCTGACGTGGTACCGAAGAAGCCGAAGAGGCCGTAGAAGCCGTAGAAGCAGTAGAAGCCGAAGAGACCGAAGGAACTGGAAAGGTTGGTGCCGAGGTGGATGTCCTGTGCATCATAGAACGCAATTGAGGCACGGCTTTTTTCTCTAAGAAGCGCACATCAGTGATGCTAGAATCAACGCCTGTAAGGGATCGCTCGATTTCCTTCAGATAATTTTGCTTAACAAAGGCTATAAAATAACGATCGGGGCCTGCAAGAGAGACAACTCCGTTCTCTTGGCGGACAGATTCCAAAGGTGCTATCCACAACGAATAGACATCTTTGGACAATGATTCCTTTAAGCACCCCTGCGCCTTCTGCCACGCCATAACAACCCCTGAAAACATTAAATAACAATAAAAACCACGCAAAGCAATTTCATAGCCAATACAAACGGATTACTAATCGAAAAAAAATCAACTAGCCGCAGGCTACAAAACGCAATAAAAACATAAATTGCAATAAAAAAGGCTACCAGAGGACAAGAATAATGCCCCGAAGACAGTGAGAGAATAAACAGCAAATTTTGAATATCGTCAAAGAGCATTTCATGAAATTTTATCCATCTCACCGTCTTTACGACCTCTTCTCGCCATCCCCCATCCCACCTACATCTAGAGGGAAGAGTAAACACTATCTCCCTATTTTATGGGACGCAGCGAACAATATGTACTTTTCATATACTTTTCAATAAGTTAGCTAGATTAATAAAAATATTCAGACAGTTAACTTTTATATTAAACAGACAAAAACTAAAAAAACCTCAAAATTACGTAAAAAAGCTCTATTTTACCCAACAGACACTGCTTTTTCCCTTGCTGACAGCGGCTTCCAGCTCCAAAAAAAAAATCAGCTTTTTAAACTGACACAAAATCCAGCACCTCTGGCAAAGCTCGCAGGGCGATAAAAACAAAACGAGATAGGACAAAAATATCTGAGACAAATGACGAAAAAGCCAAGATGACCTTATCTGGCAATGATGACCCTGGCCAGGGTGAGCACCTCCACCTCTGCCGCCCCATTTTTCCGAAGCACCTTACTACACTCGTCCACGGTTGTCCCCGTGGTAAAAACGTCATCGACCAGACATATTTTACGCCCCCGGATCATCTCTGCATCCCTCAGAGTAAAGGCTGCGAGAAGATTCCTACGACGAGCCACACCACTCAGCCCCGTCTGCGGCAGAGTGTCCCGGGTACGCAGCAGAAGAGATGGCATAATTTTTTTATTTCTTTTACCAAAGAAAACTTTAGCGAGAAGAAATGCCTGATTAAAGCCCCTGCTTCGCAGACGGTGAAAATGCAGAGGAACGGGCAAAACAAGATCAGAGACGGGCAGACCAGCTCTCCAGCCGCTACTGGTAACAAGAGCATCTATGGCCCTTAAACAGGCCATATCCTGACCAAATTTCAAGCCATGTATCAGGCCACGCACGACATCCTCATAGATAAAAAGAGAGCGAGCCCGGTTATAGGCAGGCATATGAAGAAGACAGGTGCCACAAAGATGCTCCGTTTCGACAGGCCCCACCAACGGCCCGCCACAGCAGAGACAGAGGGGTGGACGAGTGGGCTTTATTTTCTGCAGACAGGCAGGACATAGCGTCTCCCTGATGCCATAGGGAATCCTCTCCTCACAGTAGACGCAGGATCTTGGAAAAAGCAGATCTAACAGACCAGGCATGACTCCCCCCTTAATGACTTTATTATTTCAGGTAGAAACTATTTCCATAAAGGATATCGTCCTCTTCGCCTTTATACAAAACGCTACAAAAAAAATTTAAACCACAAAAACAGCTTTTTTGGCACTCACGCATCAGGAGGCTTTGCAATCACAGCTAAATATGGCATAATGTCGCAACTTTGCCCATCCATTCTCATGAAAAATAGGTCAAAGCAAATAGTTGAGGGTTTTTCTATCTTAGAAAAAATCCCTGTCTCTATCGTACTTTTCTCTAACCATTCATATTAACTATGAATAAAAGCAGAACACGAAAAGGAACTGTTCATGATTCGTTACAGGTTTCAAATAGCAAAACTACGCCACTGCACCTTTACGGCACTCTTTTTATGTATTGCCACCCTGGTCCTTGCTCAAAACGCCTCAGCTAATGTCCAAAAAACAGTTATTCTACCCCTAAAAATAAACAGCGTCAGTTCTTCCCCAGAAATGACGGTGGCCGCTGATAATGCCCTGGCAACGGCGCAAGAAAATGTAGCCATGATCCCGATAACAAGGGTTACCGCTGAAAATCTTGTTAATTATAATGGCCCCTGGCCACCAAAAACTCTCACCATACAAAAGATTGCCCAGGGGACAGGATATAACTACGTGACCACGGGAACAATGACAGTCATCGGCAATATGCTCAGTATAGATCTGAAGACAGTCGACAGCCTATCCCCCTCAAAGCCCATCTATTTTTATCGCCATGCCATCGAAAAAGATCAGATGACAACAGCCTTTGAAGAGTTGGTAGGCGAAGTACTCTCCTACACAGACAGAGAGCATCGCATTGCCGCCATCAGCCCCCAAGGCAATGCCCGGGTTGATTCCGGCGCTATTCTAAGAAAAATCAACTCCAAGGCAGGTGACATCTACGATCCTGCCACTCTACGCCAAGACCTTAAGGCTATATACGCCATGGGCTACTTCAATGACGTGCAGGTCGACGTAAAAGAAACCGCCAAGGGTAAGACTGTCACCTTCAATGTGGTTGAAAAGCCGCTGGTCAGCTCAGTGCTCTTTGTCGGCCTCAAGGAACTCAAACAAGAGGACGTCCAGGCAGTTGCCAATATCAAAGAACACCGAATTATCAACCCTGCCCAAATCAGTGCTGCCAAAGAGGCCATTATCAGCCTCTACGAGTCAAAAGGTTTTTATAACTGCACCGTAAAATCAGAGATAAGCTATCCCGCAGAGAGCGGTGGTGCCGTCGTCACCTTCAATATAGTTGAGGGTCACAAGGTATATGTTGAAGAGATCAGCTTCGAGGGCAATAAGAACTTTGACGCAGGTGAGCTTGAGGACATCCTTGAGACAAAGGAGAAGAGCTGGCTCACCTGGCTCACTGCGGCTGGCCTGCTTGACATGGAAAAAATCAAGCAGGATGGCAATCGCCTTCTCGCCTACTACAACAATCACGGATTTCTCGATGCAAAGGTAGGAGAACCACAGGTTCGTCAAGAGGGCGATCTTGTTTATCTCCACTTTGTCATTGCAGAGGGGCCACGCTATCGAATTGGCCTTATCGACTTTTCAGGCGACCTGATGATCGATAAAAAAACCCTGGCTAAACTGGTCAGCGTTCGTAATGAGCCCTACCTCAACAGAGGGCTGATGCGCGACGACATCATGAATATAACCGATGCCTACTCAGAGCTCGGCTATGCCTTTGCCAGTGTTAAACCAAGAACCAGAAAATCTGCGGTGGGTAATCGTATAGATATAACCTTTGATATTGCCAAAAATGATCTGGTCTACATTGACAGAATCACCATCAATGGCAATGTCCGAACCCGCGACAATGTTATTCGCCGGGAATTGCGTATAGTTGAAGGGGGCCTCTTTGACAGTGCAGCCCTGCGAAAATCAAATAAGGCCCTGCAACGCCTCGGCTACTTCAAAGAGGTGAACATCACTCCGGAGCCCACATCGGATCCTTCCCGAATGAATATTGTGGTCAATATTAAAGAGAAACCAACGGGTAGCTTTAGCATCGGCGTAGGCTATAGCACAACGGATGGCATCATTGTTTCAGGTAAGATCTCTGAAAATAACTTTCTTGGCCGTGGTGACACCCTGAGCCTGAGTGGTGATATTGGTGGGATAAGCAGTAACTTCAACCTTGGTTACACCAACCCACATCTCAACGACTCTGAACTCTCCTGGGGTGCTGATCTCTTTAATACCGAAAGAGAATTCGACGATTACGACAAAAAACGCACCGGTGCAGGTCTTCGGGTTGGCTATCCTATTTGGCAAGAATGGCGCCTATTTAGCAATTACAGCATAACCGACACCAAGCTCACCGACATCAAAGATAATGCCTCGTGGATTATCAAAAATTCAGCAGATATTAATCTAAGCAGTGCAGTGAAGTTCACCCTTGTCAGCGATGACCGTGACAAACAGTTTATGCCCACCGAGGGTAGCCGCACCAGCATCAGCCTTAAATATGCCGGTGGCCCTCTGATGGGAGATGCTCAGTTTTATAAGGTTGAGGCCAGTACCAGTTGGTATTTTCCAGCCTTCTTGGGCACCACCTACCACCTTAAAGGGGCAGCAGGATACGCTGGCGAGACAGAGACCGACAAGCTCCCTGTCTACGAGAGATTTTACCTTGGTGGCATGAACAGTATGCGTGGTTTTGAATACGCCAAGATGAGCCCCGTCGACAAACTTTCAGGAGATCGCGTTGGTGGTAATATGATGTGGTACACAAACGTGGAATGGATCTTTCCCATATCCGATGCTCAGGGCGTTAACGGTATGACCTTCTTCGATATAGGCCAGGTTAGTGGCGAAGATCTTAATGGCAGTACCCTCAACGGTAGTTCAGCAATTGAGACAGAGTATAACGATGTCAAAATGGATGTTGGTCTCGGTCTCATGTGGAACTCTCCCATGGGTCCATTGACCATTACCTGGGGTTACAACCTTGACCCACTGGACGATGAAGACCCATCCGTCTTTAACTTTAGCATGGGTGGAAACTTCTAAAAAAGAATGTGCCCACTCAGTCAGCTCAAATGCCAACTACATTCCATGTAGTTGGCATTTTTTTTAAGCCTCTTCCCGTAGATAAAAAGCCTGCCCCCTTGCTTTTCTGCTAAAAAGACAAATTTATATAGAAGGCTTCCCGGACGGGAAAAAACTGGTAATAACCACGTAACTGCTCGGATTTTTCTAGGATTATACCCATGACGACAACAAACATTTTTGCCCAAATTGACAAAAAAAAAGCAATTACCCTCTCGGGGCTCAGGGGGAGCAGCACAGCCCTCCTGGCAGCTCAGCTGGCAAAAAATTCAAGTTGTTGCTGTATTGTCCCGGATGACCATCTCATCCCCATCGTCGTGCAAAACCTGCAGCTCTTCTCTGAAAAAACCATCCTCAGCTACCCAAGTCACGAAATACCACCCTACACGGCTCTCTCCCCCGACCAGAAGGTGACAGCAACACGACTGGCAAGTCTCTATCAGGCGGCAAACAGTGAACACCCCACCATCATTGTCACCTCCATCGAAGCCCTGCTTCGCCGGGTCATCCCCAAAGAGCTCCTCTCAGCCCGGGTCGAACTCATCATGGCTGGCGAAGATTGTGACCGGGACGGCTTAATCACCAGCCTTCTTCTCCTCGGTTACGACAAGGTCTCCTTGACAAAAAACGTAGGTGACTTCGCTGTTCGCGGTGGAATCATTGACATATACCCACCAGCCTTTGCCCTGGAGAATGGACAGCTCCATGAGGGCCCTCTCCGTCTTGATTTTTTTGGTGATACGGTGGAGTCACTTCGCACCTTCGACCCGGTCAGCCAACGCTCCACGGGCAAACTCGAAGAGGCCATCCTCCTCCCCACCAGAGATTTCATCATTGACACCTCTGCCAAAAAGTCTCTACAGGAGATCGGTACGGCCCTACAAACACGGGCAGATAAGTACAGTTGGAACGAAGAGCTGACCCAGACCATGCTGGAAAAGATCAACACCGGCCAGGGTATTGCCGGAATTGAGTCCTTTCTTCCCCTCTTTTTCCCGGGTAAAAACCTCTCCTCGCTTTTCGACTTCCTGACAGAAGACACCACCATGGTACTCATGGATAGCTTTGCCATCCAGCAGAGCATGAGAATGAGCTACCAACGAATAGAACAAAACTACCTCGAAGTACAGGGCGCTGGCACCCCTGCCCTGCCACCCAAAGAAATATTCCTCTCACCGGAGGAGATAAAAGAAAAGCTCTCCTCCTTTAGACAGGTGCGGCTCTCTGATATCGTCAGTGAACAGGACAATGCCACGAGCTACAATACCCAGAGCCACGGCCTCCTTAAGCAGGAGATCGCCCGCAGGAGGGCCAAAGAAGGTATACTTGTACCGCTCATCGAAAGGATCAGGCAATGGCAGGAGGAGGGACATCGCATTGTCATCTGCTGTCGCTCGGAAAAGCATACAAAAAATCTGGCAGAGATGCTGGAGAGGCACCACTTTAATATTTCCGTGGTACCAAGCCCCCTCTCTCTGCCAGATCTGCAGAAGCGGGCCGAACAGAGAGAGATCCTCCTCTGTGACCACCCGCTCTCCGAGGGATTTTCCCTACCCGAACAAGGCTGGGATATTATTTCCGAGAGCGAACTCTTTGGCCAGATGCGCCTTGGCTCCAAGAAGTCCAAAAGCAAAAAGTGGGCAGAACCCATTGAGTTTACAGAGCTCAATGAGGGTGACATTGTAGTTCATAGAGATCATGGTCTCGGCATATATCGAGGTCTTAATGCCATCCGAATCCAAGAGATTACCAATGATTTTATGAGCATTGAGTACCGAGACGATGACAAGCTCTATGTTCCCGTCGACCGTCTCAATCTGGTCAGTCGCTATCAGGGCATCTCCGACAGGGAGCCCCGCATCGACAAGCTCGGTAGCCAAAACTGGCGAAACACCACCAAAAAGGTCAAGGAAGAGGTATGGAAGGTCGCTCATGAGCTGCTTGAAATATACGCAAAAAGAGAACTTAAAGCAGGACGGGCATTTGCCCCTCCGGGCCAACTCTATCAGGAACTCGAAGAGTCTTTCCCCTTTGATGAGACTGCCGGTCAGCTAGCGGCCATCAACAGTGTGCTAGATGACCTTACCGATGCAAACCCAATGGATCGCCTTGTCTGTGGTGATGTGGGTTATGGTAAAACCGAAGTTGCCATCCGTGGAGCCTTCAAGGTCGTGGAAGATGGCGCCCAGGCGGCCATACTGGTACCCACCACCGTCCTTGCCGAACAGCATCTCAAAACCTTTCGTGAACGACTACAGAATTTCCCTCTGCGTATCGAGTGTCTGAATCGATTCCGCACGGCCAAGGAACAACGGGAGATTGTCAAGGATCTGGCTGCGGGAAAAATTGATATTGTCATAGGCACCCACCGGCTCCTCTCAAAGGACGTCCAATTTAAAGATCTCGGCCTTCTCATTATTGATGAGGAGCATCGCTTCGGGGTGGCCCATAAGGAGAGACTGCGTAAGATGCGGGCCGAGGTAGACATCCTCACCCTGACGGCAACCCCCATTCCCCGGACCCTGCAGATGTCTCTACTCTCCATCCGTGATCTCTCCGTTATATCCAGTCCTCCGGAACAGCGCCGGCCGGTCAAGACCTTTGTCGCCGAGGACGATGATCTGGTCATCAAGGAGGCTATTAGCCGGGAGCTGCGGCGTAAGGGCCAGACATTCTTTGTCCATAACCGGGTAAAATCTATCTACCAGATAGCAAATAAAATTGAAAAGTTAGTCCCAGATGCCCGCATTGCCGTGGCCCATGGCCAGATGGACACCAAGGAACTGGAAAATATCATGGTCTCCTTTGTCAATAAGGAGGTCGATGTCCTGGTGGCCACCACCATCATCGAGTCTGGTCTTGATATTCCTTCGGCCAATACCATGATCATCAACCGGGCCGATAACCTCGGTCTGGCAGAGATGTATCAGCTCCGGGGCCGAGTCGGCAGGTCCTCCACCCAATCCTTTGCCTACCTCCTCGTCCCCTCCCTCGATTCAATCAGCAAAGATTCACGGGAGAGACTGCGGGCCCTGATGGAGTGCAATGAGCTCGGTGGCGGTTTCAAACTGGCCATGAACGACCTGCAAATCCGTGGTGGCGGCAACCTCTTGGGAATCTCCCAAAGTGGTAATATTGCAGCCATTGGTTACGACCTTTATCTGGATCTACTACAGAAGACCGTGGCCGACCTCAAGGCCCAAAAACTCTCACAGGAAGAGCAGGGCATCTACGATGACCTCGACCCGGAGATAAATCTCCAACACTCAGCCTTTATCCCCAGTAACTATATCACCGATATAGACCAACGCTATATCGTCTACAGGCGCATTGCCGCCATGTCACGAGGGATGGCTGACTTTGCCGACATCCGGGACGAACTCAGCGATCGCTACGGAAGGATCCCCGCTGAAACCGAGACCCTGCTGAAGATGATCGAGGTAAAGAGAGAACTCATTGAACTCCGGGTAACAAAACTTGAACGGGGCAGGGGCAATATTGTCCTCACCTTCCAAGATGACACCCCGGTACAACCGGTAAAACTGATAGCATTTATCGCAGAATCCAAGGCCACTAAGAAACAGGCTGCACCCAAGTTGACTCAAGACGGTCGACTCATTGTCTTTATGCACAGTGAAGAGAAGGACGTCTTTAAAACCATCGGCGCAACCCTTATCAAATTACATTCCATGATAGGAAAAAAGGCAGAGAGATGAACAGACAGATTCACCCCAATTTTTCCTGGGAGGATATAGAGACCGTCCTCCTCGATATGGACGGCACCCTTCTGGACAAGTATTTCGACGATGCTTTCTGGTGCAACCACGTACCAAAGAGGTACGGAGAGAAAAACGGTATCAGTTACGAACAGGCCCATGAGCATCTGTTCAAATACTATCGAGCGGCAACGGGAAGTCTTGCCTGGACTGATATGGATCACTGGGCCCGCACCTTCGGCCTTGATATCTTTGCCCTTAAGCATGAGCTCTCTCACCTTATCGGCGAACTGCCGGATGCCCTTGATTTTCTTCAGGCCCTACGAACAATGGGAAAAAAGATTATCCTGGTCACCAACTGTCACCCCAAGGCCCTCGCCCTCAAATTCTCCCTTACCGCAATAGAAGACTATTTTGATGAGATGACCTGCGCCATCGAACTGCAATCCTCTAAGGAAGAGGATATTTTTTGGCTACGACTGGCGGAGAAACACTCCTTCAAAAAAGCCAGCACCCTCTTTATCGATGACAACCACAGAGTACTTCAGGTCGCTGAAAACTTTGGACTGCATCACCTGGTGGCCATTGCCAAGCCAAGTTCTCAGGAAGATTGCTGTTATTCTAAAACATTTCCATCTGTTGCCAGCCTGGCAGAGCTTATAGCAAAAGAGTAAAAAAGGCCGCTTGCGCATTTCTAATTTTCCCGTATATTAAAAGAGATAGGCCATGTATTAACTGTCTAAGATGAAAATTCTACTCAGAGGATGCCTAGTCAATGAAAATCCATGAATACCAAGCCAAGCAGCTGTTCCGTAAATACTCTATCCCCGTACCCGAAGGACTCCTCTGTACGAACCTGCAAGAGGTCAAGACGGCCCTTAAGTCCCTTCAACTCCCCATCGCAGTTAAGGCCCAGATACATGCCGGAGGACGGGGTAAGGGAGGAGGGGTCAAACTTGGCAAAACAGCCACAGAGGTAGTGCAGTACGCCGATGATATCTTGGGAATGTCTCTGGTTACGGCCCAGACGGGGCCCTCGGGCAGGACTGTTTCCAAAATACTCCTTGAAGAAGGCGTCTCCATCGCCCGCGAACTCTATCTCTCCATCCTTGTCGACCGGGAAAGGGCGTGCATCACCATCATTGCCTGCCAGGACGGTGGAATGAATATCGAAGAGGTTGCCGCCTCAACCCCCGAACGAATTGGCAAAATCCATATCAACCCATTAATTGGTCCCCGTTCCTACCATATCAATCAGGCAAGAGAATGGCTGAATATTGCCCAGGAACAGGCCAGAGCTTTTTCCCTCTTTATCCACGCCCTCTATAAACTCTTTCTTGATTACGACTGTTCTATGGTGGAGATCAACCCCCTTATTATCACCGAGGATAATCAGCTCATCGCCCTCGATGCCAAGGTCGACACCGACTCCAACGCCCTCTTTCGCCAGCGGGAACTGCAGAAAATGCACGATCCCGCCGAAGATGATCCAGCAGAGGCAGAGGCCGCCAAGTTCAATCTGAACTATATCAAGCTGAGCGGCAATGTGGGCAATATGGTCAACGGTGCCGGTCTGGCCATGGCCACCATGGATATTATTAAACGGGCGGGAGCGGAACCAGCAAATTTTCTGGATGTGGGAGGGAGCGCCGACGCGGAAAGGATTGAAAACGGTTTTCGCATCATCCTGGCCGACACCAATGTAAAGGCCATTCTTATCAATATTTTTGGCGGAATCCTTCGCTGTGACATCCTCGCCCAGGGCGTGGTGCAGGCCGCCGCCAAGGTATCACTCCAGGTACCTGTCGTTATCCGCATGGAAGGTACCAATGTGAAAGAGGGACGTGAAATTCTGGCCAAGTCAGGACTCTCCCTGATAAATGCCACAGACCTGAACGATGCCGCCGAAAAAATTTCTACCCTACTTACAGATTAACAGGAAGTCACACTATGCTTTGTCGTCTCATTTTCACAGCCCTTCTTATCCTCCTCTGCCATCAACCTCTACTGGCCGCAGAAACCCACCAGGACAGCAGCCAGACCGGCCAAGCTGAACCAAGAAAGAGAGTTATTATCAGCACAGCCACCGAGAATAATCTGCTTGGATCAATCTCCGAGGCAAGCATTGCCCTGATGGCAATGCAGGAGAGTGATTATATCAGACTTCCACTGACTCTGAGTGCCGACAATCAACTGATTGTGGCAAATAATATTAGCCTGTCAGAAACCAATGCCAAAGCCCTCTTTCCACAAAAGACGCAGGACGGCAACTTCTATATCAACGACTTCACCGTCCAGGAACTTCGCCAACTCTCCTTCTCAGGAGAGAACAGAGGCGTGGTGCTTGGCACAACCCTGGAAAGAGCCCTCACCATTGTCGAGGCTGTGTCCCAAAAACAGAAGAGGCAGATGGGTATCTCCCTTGAACCGCGCAAACCCTGGTTTTACAGAAGCAAGGGCAAGGATATCTGCGCCTCCCTTATCGAAAGCCTCAGCCAGTACGATTTAGCGGGGAGCAGAATCATGATCCAATCCTATGATCCCGATGAGTTGGAACGGATCAAAAAGGAACTTCTACCCCGCTATCAACTGAATGTGCCCCTCATCCTCCTCATGGGCGTCAATGGTGGTGAGGAAGCCAAGGAGTATGACTTTGGGGCGTGGAAAGCATACAACTATGACTGGCTCTTCACCAGTACTGGCCTGCGCTTCATCGCCTCCTTTGCCGAAGGAATCGCCTTTGATCAGGGCCAACTCTTAAACGGCAAAAGGCAACTGCTCAACTATTGTAAACGGGGCAGCACCTATGGCCTTCACCTCTTTGCCATGGAAGGCGGCGATGAGCTCAAGGAATACCTCGAAAGCGAACAGAACCAAAAATTATTTGACGGTATCTATACCAATAGACCTGACCAGTACAAATCCCCCAGACAATCAGAAGAGGAACAGATTTCTCCTGCCACCTCTGGAGATCAAACCAGCCCTACAATCGTTTCTTCACAGCTCTATATCCCATCAACCCCAGCATCGGAAGAAAAGCTATGAGTATATTCGTAAACAGCAAGACCCGCCTCCTGGTACAGGGAATCACCGGCCAGGAAGGCCAGTTTCATACCCGCCAGTGTATCAATTACGGTACCCAGGTCGTTGCAGGTGTCACTCCCGGCAAGGGAGGGCAGATGATGGATTCTATCCCCATCTACAACACGGTAAGAGAGGCACGGCAGATCTCAGCGGCCAATGCATCCATGATCATGGTGCCACCACCATTTGCCGCAGACGCCATCCTTGAGGCAGCAGATGCGGGCATAGAGCTCATCATCTGTATCACCGAGGGTATTCCTATTATAGATATGCTCCGGGTAAAAAATTATCTGGCCACGACTACAAGTAGGCTCATTGGCCCCAACTGCCCCGGCATCATCACCCCGGGAGAGTGCAAGATAGGTATCATGCCGGCGAAAATCCATACCCCGGGCGGCCCGATGGGCGTAGTCTCCCGCTCCGGCACCCTTACCTACGAAGTTGTCCATCAACTCACAGGCGTCGGCCTCGGCCAGACAACCTGCGTGGGAATCGGCGGAGATCCTATTAACGGCACGGGCTTTATTGACTGCCTCAAGGCCTTTAATGCCGATGCAGAAACCGAGGCGGTGGTCATGGTGGGTGAAATTGGCGGCCAGGCAGAGGAAGAGGCCGCGGCCTGGGTCAAGGCCCATATGAAAAAACCAGTGATTGGATTTATTGCAGGCCTTACGGCCCCTCCCGGCCGGAGAATGGGCCACGCCGGAGCCATTGTCAGCGGAGGGCAGGGTGCTGCGGCTACCAAGATTATGGCAATGCGGGATGCCGGCATCCATATCTCAGAAAATCTTGGCACCCTGGGTATGCTTGCCCGGCAGGTCCTCGACCCAGACAGCAAGTAAAGACTAGGCACGAGGCGAGCAATAAATACTGTTTGCCCCCTCTCCCCTAATGGATTACATTATCAACAGAGACAGACTAACAATGAGATAGAATAAGGTCACCAGAAACAACACTCAGATCTGCGGTGCAAGAATTATGCCTAACACATCGGACGATGAAGAAACGAACCTAGGAACACCTCTCTCCGATGACCTCGGTCTCCTCATCCCCACTAGCATTGTTATGCTGATTATTATGGCAATGCATCCAATAGGCGTTTTCACCACCATAGCCCTGGCCTTTATCCTCTTTGGTAGCTATTTTAGTCTAACTGTCCCCTTGGTCATCCTCAAGGTCATAAGCTTATATGCAGTCTTAACAGCAATAAACCCCTGCCTACTGGTCATCAGCACATTTTTCTTAGGCCTTTTATTAATTGTCCTGTTATTTTATCTTTTTTTCTAGCCTTAACCCATAGTCCCCATTGAACGAGACATCATGAGCCATCGTTTCGCCTATAATCGAATGGAACTTGCCGGATCCCTTGGCGACCTTGGCACCCTCCTCCCCATTACCATTGCCATGATTCTGGTGGTGGGCCTTCATCCCACCGGCATCTTTATCAGCATTGGCCTCTTCTACATTCTCTCCGGCAGCTATTTCGGTATCACCGTCCCCGTCCAGCCGATGAAGGTCGTCGGTGCCTATGCCATAGCAACGGGAATGCAGCCCTCTCAACTTGTAGCCTCAACCCTGCTCATGGGAGTTTTACTGCTCATTATAGGGGCAACAGGGGCAATTGAGACGATTCGCAGACAAACTGACACCTCCGTTATTCGCGGTATCCAGCTCTCGACGGGCGTAATGCTGATGACGGGGGGAGTGAAGTTTATCATGGGCACCTCAAACCTGCAGATAATGCAAAATGCAGTGGAACCATCCCTGATCCTCCAGGCTATTGGCCCCATCCCCATCTCCATCATCCTGGGAATTCTGGCCTCCCTTATAACATTCCTTCTCCTTGACAGTAGACGATTCCCTGCCGCCCTGATGGTCATCCTGGCAGGCTTTACCACAGGCATAACCCTGGGAAGGGGCATTGACATAGGGGTAGGCAATCTTGGTTTCCACCTTCCCCAGATACTGCCCTTTGGCATTCCTGCCCTGCCAGATTTCACCTTTGCCCTCTTTATCCTAGTCCTGCCGCAACTGCCCATGACTCTGGGCAATGCTGTTCTTGCCTATACGGATCTCTCCCATAAATATTTCGGTGAAAAGGCCGCGCGAGTCAGCAACAGAAAGGTCTGCATCAGCATGGGACTTGCCAATGTACTCAGTTTTTTTGTAGGTGGAATGCCGCTCTGTCACGGAGCGGGAGGACTTGCTGCTCACTATCGTTTTGGGGCAAGAACGGCGGGATCCAATATATTTATCGGACTGTTCTTTCTTCTGGTGGCAATTATCTTTGGCGATAAGAGCGTCCAACTATTGAATCTCTTACCACTTTCAATACTTGGTGCCCTCCTGCTCTTTGCCGGGGTACAACTGGCGCTGACCATCATGGATCTGAAACGACGAGAGGACTATTTTGTGGCTACCATAATGCTTGGCATAACCCTAGCCAGCAATCTTGCCGCAGGCTTTATCGCCGGCATCATTATCGCAAAATGTCTCAAATGGGAGAGGTTTTCTATCTAGCACCCCTCCCCCAAAACTCTTCAGAAGAGCATCATAGAGCCATCTGAATCAATTCCCCTGGGAACTGTTCTACACAGGCGCAAGACTTATCATCCGTCATATGGAGCAAGGCCTGACAGAGTTGATCCGCACAGGAGGTAGGCTTATTGCCACAGGTGATCCCCTGTAACTTAGCAATAACTTCAGTGACCGGCATACCTTCAAGCAAAATCCCAATAGCCTTTAAATTACCAGGACAACCACCAAAAAACCGTAGTCCTGTTAAACAACCATCTTTTACATCAAACTCTATCTCTTTGGCACAAACGCCCTTTGGTTTAACTCTTTGCACAGCGACACACCTCTTTTTTTTAATTACAGGCTGCGAATAACGCTTCCCATTCCATCCCATTCCAGCAAGATCAGCACTGAGCTATCAACAGGCACAGGATTACAGGATAGGTCCATACTCTACCAAATCGGTCAGCCCTTTTAAGGACTGAAGATAATCGGTTATAGTTCATCATCTTTACAAACTCAATCACTTCTCACAAACTCTCTCTTTTTTTGCCTCACTCCTCCCCTAACGCTGCGAGCAAATGCAAGCGCCAAGCCGCCACCACTGCCTTACTCCTACCACAGCGCCCGACGGCAAAGAGAACTAGCAAGACCATTTTTTCTTCCACCTATGCAAAATTTCATTTCTTTTCTGCCAACCTTGGAGTACTTGGTATTCAATATAGCTTATTGATTATTTAAGAAAAATTTAAGAGGTCTTGCCATGAAACTGATCTTTAACAGTAAATATACACCCGTTATTGCCATTTTTGTTGCCATGATTATCTGGGCAAGCTCCTTTATCGCCCTAAAGATAGCCTTTCGTAGCTACCATCCCATGGTGGTTATCTTTGGTAGGATGCTCATCGCTACCCTCTGCTTCATGGTCTTTTATAAGTATGTCTTCAAGGGATTCAAATACCATAAGGGTGACTATAAGCCTCTCCTCTTTATGGCCTTTTGTGAGCCCTGCCTCTACTTTATTTTCGAGGCTATTGCCCTTAAGAACACCTCCGCCTCACAGGCCGGAGTTATCACCGCCACCGCCCCTATCTTTATTCTGGCAGCAGCCTCTCTCTTCTTAAAAGAAAAATACAACCTGCAATCGTGGCTCGGTGCCCTTGCAGCCCTTGCAGGTGTCTGCTGGATAACCCTTGCCTCGGCAACAAGTGAGAGTGCTCCCAACCCCATATTTGGTAACTTCTGTGAAGTTTTAGCCATGGCCTGTGCCACCGGCTATACGGTCTGCCTTAAATCCCTGACCAAGAGATACTCCCCCCTGTTCCTTACCTCAACCCAAGCACTTATGGGGACATTCTTTTATCTTCCCATGCTCTTTCTCCCCTTTGTAGAAATGCCCACCGAGTATGTAGCACTGCCCTCATTTGCCATCATCTATCTCGGGGCAGTGGTGAGCCTCATCGCCTACGGGCTTTACAACTATGCACTTGCGCATATGCCGGCTGCCCAGGGCGCCTCCTATATCAACCTTATTCCCATCTTTTCCGTGGCCATGGCTTGGCTCTTTCTTGGCGAAACCCTTAACCTCAGCCAGGGCTTTGCCGCAGCACTCATTATTGCCAGCGTATGGGTCAGCCAAAAGGGCATGGCAAAAGCCCATGACGAAAAGCACTCTCTGAAAAATAAATAGTCCCCAGACTCCTAAAATGAACATACTCCTTCTCACCCTGACCATACTTCTCTGCTCGGGGCAGGCATCTGCCCACAACACCAAGATCTCCTCCTTTGCAACGGCCAAGAGGACCCTGCTCCAGAAGGTCTACTACGATCACCGTCAGACCATCTACTGCGGGGCAACCTTTTCCCGCGACAAAAATGTTCAGCCCCCCCTGGGCTTTCACACCCTGAAACACAAAAAGAGAGCTGGCAGAATTGAGTGGGAACACGTTGTTCCCGCCGAGAACTTTGGCAAGAGCTTCAGTGAATGGCGAGAGGGAAGTGCGGTCTGCAGGGACAGCAAGGGACGTAGCTTTAAGGGACGAAGATGCGCCCAAAAGGCCAATAGAACATATAGGTATATGCAGGCAGATATGTATAACCTCTACCCTGCCATTGGTGCGGTGAACGCAATGCGGAGCAACTACAACTTCACCATGCTGGCCGGGAAGGGTACAAGCTCCTTTGGTAGCTGCCAGATGATTATAGCAAAGAGAAAAGCTCAACCGCCCGAAGAGGCACGGGGAAGAATTGCACGAACCTATAAGTATATGGAGTGGGCCTACCCACAGTACTCCATGAGCCGGCAACAACAAAAGTTAAGCAGAGCCTGGGACAGGCAATATCCCGTCTCCAACTGGGAGTGCACCAGAGCAGAGCGCATAGAGAAGATTCAGGGTAACAGAAACCCCTTTGTCGCCAAGGCCTGCCAGAAGCTCTATGCCACCAGCGAGGCATTAAGGAAGTAAGAGCTGTATCAAAAACTGGCCGAAGAATAACAAGCACTGGAGCAGCAAGACCCTTTTCAGTACCACTTTTTTTCGGGGAAATTATCCTACTCCAGATAGATCAAAAGCAATCTATCTGGAGTGTATATAAAAAATAGTTACCTCAACCTCAGCCAACTTTGAATTGACTTACCAGGCCAGTCAGCTCTTTTGCCAATTTCGAGAGTTCAATAGCATTTTCATTAACATTTTGACTGATATTATTCATTTCATTTGACTCATTGCTGATTTCAGTAATATCACGATTAACATCCCGAACAGCAACCGAACTTTGGCTTACATTATCATTCACTTCTTTTATCCCAGTAGATGCCTGAGCCACATTTTCAGAAATCTCAGAGGTCGCTGCCGATTGCTGTTCAACGGCGGTTGCAATTGTTGTAATAACGTCATTAATCTGTTCAATAACATCAGATATATTTTTGATATCTGCAATGGTATCGTCGGTGGTGCCCTGCATCTCATCAATTTGGTTTTTGATGTCCACTGTGGCCCCTGCTGTCTGCTTGGCAAGTTCCTTTATTTCATTGGCAACAACCGCAAAACCTTTGCCAGCTTCACCCGCCCTGGCTGCCTCGATAGTTGCGTTGAGAGCAAGAAGATTTGTCTGTTCTGAAATTTCTGTAATTGTCTCTGTTACTCGACCAATTTTATCCGCAGCTTTACCGAGTACAATTATTTTACTTGAGATTTTTTGTGATTGTTCTACTGCATTTTCAGAGATTGTTTTGGCCTGCGCTGCGTTGAGTGCTATCTCGTTGACTGTTGCTGACATCTCTTCAGCTGCGGTAGCAACCATACCAACATTAGTTGAAGATTGTTCCATGGCAGCGGAGACTGAACTCATGTTTGCCCCTAACTCTTCCGATGCAGATGCAACGGCATTAGCATGTTGAGAGGTGCTATCCGAGGTCTGTGAAAGATCAGTCGATACGCTGGAAAGCTTGGCTGAGGAATCGGTAAGAACATTAGTACCTACCTGAACTTGCTGGAGCATGCGGCCAAGATCTTCGGCAATTTTATCAAGAGACTTTGAAAGGGCCCCTACCTCGTCTTTTGTTTTAACCTTGAGCCGTTGGGTCATATCCCCTTGAGCAACAGCGTTGGCTAATTCCACAGCTCGGTTTATAGGCCTGGTGATTGCTCCGGTAATTATTGCTGAGGCGACAAGTGAAATGACTATGATTATCATGGTGCCTAGAATAATCATAATTTTAGCATTTACTGCTGTATCAGAGGCATTCTGGCGGCGAACTTCCATAAGTGACAGCTCAATGTCTATAAAAGTTGCGATTTGGCTGCGGAATTTATCAAAATAAACCTTTCCACGAGCCTCACCGACAATCTTAGCCATATCATTCATGGTTTGTGCATCACCTATCACCCTGCGAAGCGCTATAGCAGGTTCCGTCACATTATTTTTCCAACCATTAATATTCTCTTGAATTTCGCTCAACAGCCTTACCTGAACGGGATTGTCGCTCACGGTTCCCTTAAGACTTGTCAGTCTTTCATTAAAGGATTGAGTCCCATTTTTATACGGATCCAGAAATTCTTCTTTACCCGCAAGAAGATAACCGCGCATTCCTGTTTCCATATTTACAGCCGCAGCTTCTATATTCATTGCTTCTTTGATAACGATTTGAGTATGATTAACCCATTTTGCAGAATCGTTACCCTTGCCGTAAGAATTTGTTGCTTGAAATTTCTTTTCTCGCTTTGCAAGAAGTGTTTCTTCACGTTCAATAAAGGTGGCAATTTGAGCACGGAATTTGTCAAAATAGACTTTTCCACGGGACTCACTGACCAGATCAGCCATGTCATCCATGTTTTTCGAATTACCAATTTCACGGCGGAGCTGGATAGTGGGTTCTGTGACTTTTTTTACCCACTCACCTATATTTTGCTCAACTTCAGTGAGTCGTGTCACTTGGGCTGGGTTGTCACTGACTAATTCTGTCAGATCACCAACCTCATTTTTGAAAGTTTTGTATCCATTCGTATAAGGACTCAAGAAATCTTCCTTGCCAGAAAGAAGATATCCCCTCATTCCTGTTTCCATATCCACCGCAGCGGCAAGAATATCCATGGCGTGTTCAACTACTTCATGACTATGATTGACGCTCTCTCCGGTTTTTAGTAAATTATCAGCCGTGCTATACGTGATAAGACCTAAAACAACCACCAAAACCAAAGAAATTGCATTCCCCAAAAACATCTTACTTTTCAATTTTAAATCACTAAACTTCATTGCCTTCTCCTTAAGATATCCATTAAAGCCGTTTACCAGCCCTCTAAAATCGGGGCCGACCATACTATTTTCCTAAGATAAAATCTTGCTTTTTAATGATATTTTTTTTCCAGTATATCGAGACATACGGCAACCGGAGAAGAAGGCCTTCAGCTAATGGCTACAAAAATCCTGCAGAATTCGAAGAGCAGTTTGATTTGTTGCAAACAATTAGCTTAACCAATACAGCACAGAAATGGGGCAAGGTCATTTTCAAGGCACATTTCAGGCGAATCAAAAAGCCATTTAAGATAATTACCTGTCTGATTAAAAGGTTAGGTAGTTGCGAGGGATATGGCATGAATGCAGAGGGTATTTTGTGTTGGGAAGAGCACAATACAAACACAGCATTAAAAAAAATTTGTCTTTTCCACCAAAGCCAAAAAGGATTTCATGGCATTGGTTAAAGCGGTATCCTTGTGGTAGATAAAACTGGTGTTGATATATGAAATTTCCTTAGGAAGATTTTGGACTTTAAAATGAGCGTACTGCGGCCTTTCTGCTACTGCTCGTGGAAGTATTGTTAACCCCATGCCAGCTTCTACACATCCAAGAATCGTATCCAAGGCACCAAATTCCATAATCTTATATTGCCTAATACCGTAATATGAAAGCCAGTGTTTTAAATGAGCCCTATATGCACAACCTTCCCTGAAGACGAGCAAAGTGATGTTCTTACTCTCCTCAATAGAGGAGAAAGGCTTTTTGTTAAACAATACCAGCTCTTCTTCAATGACTTTGTACTGCATAATATCAGGATGGTTGACTTTACCTCCCACAAAGGCACAATCAACTTTATGCTCCAGTACTTTTAGAATAATTTCTTCTGAGGTTCCTGTAAGAAGCGAGAGGTTAACATTTGCATTCTCCTTGTGAAATTTACTCAAAATAATCGGCAAGTAAATAGCTGCAGCTGTCTCCATACTTCCTACGATTAATTCTCCTCCCAGATCCAATGATTCATTAACAGCTTTAGATGCTTGCCGAACCAGGTAGAGGATTTTTTCAGCATATTCCTTTAACACTCTCCCTTCGGAGGTAAGAGACATTCCACGGCTTTTTCTAATAAAGAGAGCCACCCCCAACTCTTCCTCCAACTGTCTGATTCGAGCCGTCACATTCGATTGGACATAGTTGAGTTGTTTTGCTGCACCAGATACGCTTCCAGTCTCCACTACCGACAGAAAAATTCGTAATGAACTTGTTTCCATTCTCTTTCCAGTTTCTTTTCATTTTATTGTCAAACCAGACGGTATCACATTTTATGATATCTGATATCAAAACCATTCTCTAGTGATGATAGCATGACTTGTGTAATATAGAAACATTAACACTTATCAGGTAAATGAAAGACAGAGAGGGGATGAACTACTTTTCTCCAACTGTAGAAGAGTTGCTCACCACCGGCCTCGCTAGCATCAGAACTACAAAAGCCAGGCAGGTAAGGCTCCAGACGGTAAGCTATGCGGCTTGCATCTGGATACAGGAAAGAGAAAAAGAAAAATGCTGGAATAAGAAAGCAAAACCGTCTGTTTTTTGAAGAGACAAACAACAACTAAGGATAGAAGATGATTGCAGTGATATTTGAAGTTTACCCAACAGAAACCGGAAAGAAAAAGTATCTTGAATTAGCCACATCACTTAAAGAAGAACTCCCAAAATTTAAAGGGCTACTGTCCATGGAGAGATTCCAGAGTCTTATTGAAGAGAAGAAAATTCTCTCTCTCTCCTTATGGGAAGATGAAATGGCCGTAGAGGAGTGGAGAACTTATATGGCTCATAGATTGGATCAACAAAGAGGGAAAAACGAACTTTTTTCAAAATACCGAATACGGGTTTGTTCCGTTGTACGTGATTACAGCGAAAGTGAAAGAAAACAGGCACCCTTAGATTCCAATGATTTTCATTCCTAAGGCAAAGAGAGGAGCCTGACAACAACAAAAACAGATGGATTGAGCCCTGTAAGGCTCAAGCCACCATTTCAGTAACATTCAACTATTTTCGGGCCAGCTCGGCCTTACGAAAAAGTTTCTCCGCCTCATAGGAGCTACGGACAAAGGGGCCGGAAGCCACAGCCAGAAAATCTTTTGCCAGAGCCACATCGCCCAGACGATCAAACTCTGTCGGCTCAACAAAACGTTGCACCAGCAGATGATCCACCGTGGGTTGCAGGTACTGGCCCATGGTAAGGATATCACAGTCGGACTCACGCAGGTCCTGCCAGGTGGCATAGAGCTCTTCTGTCTCTTCACCAAGGCCCAACATCATACCCGTCTTAGTCACCATCTGAGGGGCACGACGACGTACCTCCCGCAGGAGTTCCAGAGAACGTCTATACTCAGCACCAGGACGGGCTACGGAGTAGAGTCGGGGCACTGTTTCAATATTGTGGTTAAGGACATCGGGACGAGCATCGAGAATAGTCTGCAGGGCCCCCCAATTACCGGCAAGATCGGGAATCAGCACCTCAATCAAGGTCTTGGGGTTTTTCTTGCGGATGGCCTCTATGACCCTGACAAAACAGGATGCTCCACCATCGGCCAGATCATCCCGGGTCACCGAGGTGATAACGGCATAGCGCAGGCCCAAGAGAGAGACCGCATCCGCCACCCGCTCTGCCTCATCCTCATCGGGCAGGGCCTTGGGTCCATGGGCCACGGCACAAAAACGGCAGTTACGGGTACAGTGATCGCCCATAATCATAAATGTTGCCGTTCCCTTGGAGTAACATTCAAATTGATTGGGGCACTGCGCCTCCTGACATACGGTGGTCAAACCACTGCCCTTGAGCAATGTTCTGATTTTTTCGTATTCAGGACCGGTAGGCAGACTGCGACGAAGCCATTTTGGTTTACCAACGCGCATCTGCTCATTCTTCTGATGGGAACAAGCCATGAGATATCCTTAGGTTTTTATTTTACACTATGCAAAGAGTCTACCACGGTAAACTCTCCAAAAAGATCTGCCACAATGGACAGGAGCCGTTTTTTCACTTCGGCAGGGTCAAAATCAGTTCCAGCCTCCCGGGCAAGACTGGTTGCCGTCACCCCGGTAAGACCACAGGGATTAATCCAGGAGAAGGGCTCAAGATCGGTGTTGAGGTTGAAGGCAAAGCCATGAAATGAGACACCATGGCGGATGGCAATACCAATACTTCCTATCTTAGAGCGACCGTCTTCGGTCCAAACCCCGGCATTTCTAGTATTACGCACCACCCTAACCCCAAAGTCGGCTGCCAGGCGAATCATGGTCTCCTCCAACAGGCCAACGTATTCGGTCACCCGCATTTTACGCTTCCGCAGATGAAGAATGGGATAGAGAACCAACTGTCCCGGTCCATGGTAGGTAATCTCTCCACCACGCTCGATGGAGACAACATCTATCCCCTTTTGGGCTAACATCTCTTTAGATATATGGAGATGTTGCTCTCCTCCACGCTTGCCCAGAGTATAGACGGGGGGGTGTTCGGTAAGCAGAAAACAGTCACGATCAAGGTCACCACTGCACCGTCTTGCCACCACTGCCTGCTGAGTAGCATAGCAGGCTATGTAGGAGGTGGCGCCAAGATCTACAAGAAAAGACATAGATAATTCCTAGCTAGGGGCGGATAGTGAATATCCGCCCCGAGAAAAACTAGCCACGCAGGCATGGCTTTCTGGCTGCCAGGGTCTCATCAAGACGGCCCACCTTGGTATTTACAGGGGCACTATGGAGAAGATCTGCATCATCTATAGCCTCCTGAGCCACCTGCTTCATTGCCCCAATAAAGAGGTCAATATCTGCCTTGCACTCTGTCTCCGTTGGCTCAATCATAATCGCGCCGTGGACAATGAGTGGAAAGTAGATCGTGGGTGGATGATAACCGTAGTCAATCAGACGCTTGGCCATATCAAGGGTGGTAACCCCATACTCAACCTGATTGGCATCGGAGAAGACACATTCATGCAGGGTCTCGGTCTCGTAACCAAGATGAAAGGTATCTCGCAGTTCAGCCTTGATATAATTAGCATTAAGTACCGCAAGCTGACTGGCCAAACGGAGACCATTACCGCCCATACTCCGAATATAGCTATGGGTGCGCACCAAAACACCATAGTTACCGTAGAAGGCGTGGACCCGACCGAGGGATTGGGGACGATCGAAGTCAAGCTTATAGCTCTCGCCATCTTTGATCACCATTGGACGGGGCAGGAAGGGAAGAAGCCTGTTAACCGCACAAACAGCGCCTGCACCCGGGCCACCACCACCATGAGGGGTAGAGAAGGTCTTATGCAAATTGAGATGCATGATATCAACTCCGCATCTCTTATAGTCTATCATTCCCATGGAGGCATTCATATTGGCGCCATCACCGTAAACCAGGCCACCCTTGGCATGGACAATATCGGCAATCTTACGAATATCACGCTCAAAGATACCCAGGGTATTGGGAATGGTCAGCATGATGCCGGCCGTATCCTCATCCATGAGCCTTTCAACCTCTGCCGCATCCAATACACCTGTATCATTACTCTTAAGAGAGACAGGCTTGAATCCACAAAGAGATGCACTGGCAGGATTGGTACCATGAGCAGTATCAGGAATAAGAATCTTGCTTCTCTTCTCGCCATTGCTCTTGTGAAAGCAGGCAAAGGCCAACATACCGGTAAACTCTCCCTGAGCACCCGCTGCCGGTTGCAGGGTGGTTGCGTCCATACCTGTTATGCGGGCAAGCTCCTCCTGTAAATCATACTGGAGCTGGAGCAAACCCTGACAATCCTCAGCTTCAAGCATTGGGTGAGCCGAGGTAATCTCAGGCATGGCGGCAAAACGCTCATTGATCTTGGGATTATACTTCATGGTACAGGAACCAAGAGGATACATGCCGGTATCAACGCCAAAGTTCCACTGGGAGAGACGGGTATAGTGACGAACGACATCCACCTCACTCAAATCGGGAAAGTCCGGTCCAGCACCGAGCAGAGACGGATCAAGCTCAGCTGCCGGAACATCATTTTCAGGCATTGAAAATGCCATTCGTCCCTTACTTCCCTTTTCCCACAACAGGGGTTCATCAAGAATTAGCCCCGTATTTCCAGATGCATTCATGATTACACCTCCTGAAGTGCATGCTTTTTAATAGAAGAGACAATACGATCAATATCTTCCTTTTTAAGAGTCTCGGTGGCACAGAAGAGATAGGCCCCCTGAAGATCAGGATAGTAGGCTTCAAGAGAGAGACCTGCAACCACAGACTCCTCCTTCAATGCCTCGCGTACCCGCTCAAAGTCAAAAGGAAAACGGAGGGCAAATTCATTAAATACCGGCGCATCAAAGAGAGGTTTTGCCCCAAGTTTGATCAGCTCAGAACGAAGATAGGCAGCCTTGTCATAGTTGAGACGGGCAAGCTGACGAATACCAGTTCCACCCAGGGTTGCCATATACATACCGGCTGTCATGGCGCAGATACCCTGATTCGAGCAGATATTAGAGGTCGCCTTCTCCCTACGAATATGCTGCTCACGTGTTGCCAGAGTAAGAACAAAGCCTCGCTTACCCTTAGTGTCAAGGGTCTGTCCGACAATTCTACCCGGCATATTACGGACAAGTTTGTCCCGACAGCCCATCATTCCAACACCGGGACCACCGTAACTTCTGCCAAGACCAAAACTCTGACCTTCGCCACAGATAATATCGGCACCACATTCACCAGGACTCTTCAGTAGACCGTAGGCAAGGGCCTCACTAAAGCAACTGATAAAGAGGGCATCGACATCGTGTATTTTCTCGCCACAGCCCTGAAGGTCCTCAACCACACCAAAAAAGTTTGGTGATTGGATGGCCACAGATGCCAGCCCCTCAATTCCTGCCAGAGAGGAGAGATCGGTACGACCCTCAGCATCAACAGGAAGCTCGATAATGGTAAAGTCCGTTGCCTGAAGATAGGTTGCCACCACCTCACGATAGTGAGGATGAATGGCTGCCGAGAGGGCCACCGTCTTTTTCTTACGGGCAATACGAAAGCTCATAAGGGCAGATTCGGCAAGGGCTGATGCTCCGTCATACATGGAGGCATTTACCGCATCGGTTCCCAGAAGGCGCGCCGTTAGAGTTTGATATTCAAAGATTCCCTGCAAGGTACCCTGGGCAACTTCTGGTTGATAAGGGGTATAGGCAGTCAAAAACTCCGATCTGCTCATCAGGCTTGGCAAAATCTCCGGCACATAGTGATCATAACTACCCGCACCAATAAGCACCTTATGCTCCTGGTTCACCCTGTTTTTACTCATAAGGGCTGCGAAATGATCCTTTAATTGCCACTCTGTCAAGGCCGCAGGGATTGGAATATCTCCCTGATAGCGACATTCCGCAGGCACAGAGCTAAACAGATCGTCTAAACTCTCCTTGCCTACAACCTCCAACATTTCCTGTATTTCTTCTTCGGTATGGGGTAGATAACGCATTTTATGTCCTTCTTTTTACTCAAAAAAAGCATTTAATACTGCAAACTATCTAGCAAAAAGCAACAATGCCCGAGGAGGCATCGTTGCTTGCCAATTACAGCACAAGAGAAGACTAACCTTTGATCATCTCGCTATATGCAGCAACATCCAAAAGTTCTTCAAGCTCTGCCGCATCCGCTGGCTTAAGGGCCACGATCCAGTTGGCATAGGGATCACTATTGATAAGCTCCGGTGCATCTACCAGGGCCTCATTTATAGCAACAACTTCACCACCGATTGGCAGATACAGTTCAGAAACAGCTTTAACTGACTCGAGGGTACCAAATTCATCGCCCTTGTCGAAGGTATCACCTACTTCAGGCATCTCAACAAAAACAATATCGCCCAACTGATCCTGTGCATAGTCAGTTACGCCAATTCGAACAACTCCATCCTCAAGCTTTGCCCATTCGTGATCATCACTGTAGCGTAGATCTCCGGGTAGGTTTAATTCGTCAAATTCTTTCATATGCCCTCCTGATAATATTTTTTCTGTTTCTATGGTCTATTTTTCTACCAACAGCATGGATTTAGCTGCCTTTCTGGCAGTACGGTCGGGACGAATATCCCCCCGAATCTCAACTTTTATCTTTCGCTTACCACAACGAAGCGTTACCTCATCACCAATCTCCAAGGGACAGGTTACCCGAATAAAACCGCAGGAAAGGCCACGCGGAGAAAAATCTTGCGGACAACCCTTCTCGACTGGGCTGGTAATGCTGTAGATCTGTCCATCGACTCGGCCAATGGCCATATCGGTGGTACAGGTGAGGACATGACCGATGGTCTCGCCCTCGTCATCCACCACAACGGTATCCTCTTCCACCTGAATCTTACGGGGATCAAAGCCCGCAAAAGGATAGGTAAAATCGTCTGTGCATGGTTCTGAAACCACATCTGCACCAACAAAGTCCTTGGTAAAGTTACCATCCTCTCCATAGGGAAGGGCAAAAGGCCAAGGGGTGTTGGTAAATGGCCAGGCACCGATATCCTGATGAGAGAGGGGAAGAACAGCACCCGCGCGCAAAGAATCACGGGAGGCAAGACCGCAGGCAATAAGGCCATATTCAGCCCCTGCCGCCAGCACTATCTGCCAGAGTTGGACAAGCTTTTCCCGCTCGATAAAAAACTCAAAGCCAAACTCGCCGGTATATCCCGTACGAGAAACCATAAAGGAGGTACCATCCAACAACTCAACCTCTGTCGCGGTGGGACAATCGGCAGTGCCGCCCTTAAAGGAAAAATAGGGCAGAGGAGCGAAAAGATCCTCTGGATTCTTGATGATTTTCTTGAGAATTACCGCAGAGAAAGGCCCCTGAAGATCCATCTTGCCCACGCTGGCAGTGCAATCAGCAATATCGACACCGTCGGCAGCATGATTCTCCAAGTGGCTCACCACTGACCCGCCCATACCCGCATTAACCACGACCATATAACTATTTTCAGCAAGCATATAGACCAGGGCATCATCGAGTACCGAGCCATCTTCCAAGAGAAAGAGTCCGTAGACACATCTACCAACGGGCAGGGCAAGCTTCTTGGGGCCAATGGCCCGCTCGAGGTCCTTGGTAAAGCAGTGTTGGAGGACAGCCCTTGAACCTGCTCCCTGAACGGTGAGCACGGACATATGGCTGGTATCAAAGATGCCTGCAGACTCTACCACGGCAAGATGCTCTGCCTTGGCGCCAACGGGATACCAGAGAGGCATATCGTAACCGCCAAAAAGCGCCATATGCGCTCCCTGCTCTACATGGTAAGTATGTAATGTCGTTTTTTTTACGTCTGTATTTTCCATCGAATAAGTCCCCTATGTATGGTGGAAACAGGATATCGCCCCTCTCCTAAAGTGAGAGGGGTACCTTCAACGTTAAAGCTCTTATAAACAACGAAGGTCTCTACCTCGCCCACATTATCAATAGTGCAAACCTCATCATTATAAAATTCTAGCATGCTGAAGCCAGAGGTCAAGGCAACGGTGAGAATAAGATCATAACGGCCGGTGACAACACAGACAGAGATAACCCCCCGAAGTCTACTAAATTCCTCACCCTTCTTAACAAGGTTCATGTCCTTTACCCGGACACCAACCATGATAACGCTCTGCTCAGGCATGAGATCTGGATCAATAAGGCCGGTTATCTGAAGAACCCCTTCATCCTGCATCTTCTTTACCCGGGATCTGATTGTTCCCTCAGCAACGCTGAGATTTTCAGCGATTTTTTTGTAGGCCATGCGTCCATCGCGAAGATGCTCAAGGATGGCAATATTTATTTTATCCAGTTTCATTTATTTATTATATTTTGAGAATTGATTTAAAAGGTCATTTTAGTATATATTGCTATTATACATATTTTTGAAGCATGAAAATACCTATTTCGTACTTTGATGCCGTGAATAACAGCATATTCCACAATAAACACTATGGGAACCACTGAGATGAAAGTTAAAATTGTTGTTTTAGGAGCAGGACCTGGCGGATATGTAGCGGCAATACGAGCAGCGCAGCTTGGTGGAGACGTCACTGTAATAGAAAAAGAAAATGTAGGTGGCACCTGTCTCAACTGGGGATGCATCCCTTCAAAAATATATAAGCAGAGCGCTGACACCCTTAACTCCATCAAAGATTCTGCAAGCTTTTGCATAGATGGGATCAGCGAAGGCAAACTCAACCTGGAGAGACTTCAAGAACGAACCAAGGGTATCATTGCCTCCCAATCTAAGGGCATCCACGGCCTCCTGGCAAAAAACTCCATCTCTTATATTGGGGGAGAGGCCAAGATGTCCGGTAGCCATAGCCTCTCTGTCACCAGGAAAGACGGCGAGACAGAGGAGGTGCAATTTGATAAGCTGATCATCGCCACCGGTAGCACACCGATGGCCCTCCCCTTCCTCCCCTTTGACGGAGACAGGATACTCTCCAGTGATCATATCTTTTCTCTTAAAGAAATACCAGAGTCCATTACTATTATAGGTGGCGGAGTCATTGGCTGTGAATTCGCCTGCATCCTGCAGAGCTTTGGCGTTGAGGTGACTCTGGTGGAAGGCCTTGAACGCCTCCTCCCCCTCCCCTCCGTTGAGGAGGAGTGTTCAAAGCTTCTTCTCCGGGAGATGAAGAAAAAGAAGATCAAGGTCGAGCTGAAGACAACCCTGGCCTCGGCAAGCCAAAAAAATGGTATGGTTCAGCTCAATCTGGTTAGCCAGGGGAAAAACGGTACAGAAAAAGCCAAACAGATAGAATCAGAAAAGGTACTGGTCTGCATCGGACGCAGGGCCAGTAGCGCCAGTTTGGATCTAGACCAGGCAGGCGTAGAGACCACAAAGCGGGGCTGGATAAGCACCGGGGCCAACCTACAGACAACGGTTCCTCATATCTACGCCATTGGTGATGTGCTTGGCCCCGAACGAATCATGCTGGCCCATACTGCCTCAACCGAGGCGGAGATTGCGGCTGAAAATTGTTTTGGCGGCGCAGAAGAGATGAACTGGCAGGTAATGCCAAGTGCTATTTTCACCATGCCCGAAATCGGTTGCGTGGGACTCTCCGAAGCCCAGGCCGCCGAACTGTACGGCAAGGAAAATATCCGGGCTGAAAGCAGTCTCTTCAGAACCTTGGGCAAGGCTCAGGTCATCGGCGAGTTAGCAGGAGTCACCAAGATAGTCTGTGCCAAAGAGGATGGAAAAATTCTTGGGATCCACATTGCCGGTGCCCATGCCACGGATCTCCTCGGCGAGGCCACCCTGGCCGTGAGCAACGGCATAACAGCGAAACAGCTCACTAAAACCATTCACGCCCATCCAACCCTTGCTGAGATCCTTCTAGAAACCGCCTTTAAGATCGAGGACATGCCTCTACACGGCTAAGAGCTGCAGAGCAAAAAGCAAAAAGCAAAAAGGGGCCGGAACCGTTCGTAAACAACGATTCCGGCCCACCCCACAATGGCACCAGCCAGCCCCGCAGGTAATCGCCACACCTCCACCTCATCATCACCACTCCCCTTAATAACAGCGCTGGCACTCCCCCTCCACAAACAACGAAATGACATCCATCGGCAAAGTAACTCTGGCAATGATCGCGCCAAAAAAGCAGCTCAACAAAGAGAGGCCACTCCTCCAGAGTTAGCAAAAAAAACGGCAAAGCTTGGCCTTAGGGTAGATTTCATTTTCCATAGCCCATATAATGTTACTGAATATGGGAGAGGAGCAAATATCCGCCAATGCCCCCCTCAGACCGAGAGAAGAGATGGGCGATATCAACCAGAGGTGCAACTCCATCTATTAAAAAACAGTTAAGCAAGGAGTAGAAATGACCCCAATATATGGTAGAGATGCTGAGCTGACAGGTTGGTATGATGGCATGAATATATTTAGTCTGGATCTGGACTGGTTAGCATTTCACAATGATGGCAATCTATTTTCAGCCCACAATCTAAAGTGGCTTGGCCCCGTTGATGACGGCTTATTCTTAGACAGAGAGGGCAAGCCGGTAGCCTGGATTGAAGATTGTACCCCTTCCACCTCCACCAAGCCTATCAAACCGCCCCCACCCTCACCCCCGGCAAAACCCTTCAAACCACTCCAACCCATAGATCCAACAAAACCGCTAAAAGCTCTTATAATCCAAGATGGGTGGTCGACTCTTACATGGCAACAGTGGCTCAAGGCCTAAGCAGAACAGGCCAGCAAGGCCAGCCTATCTCCGTTCACAGGCTACGAACGAGAGAAACAGGAGTTTATCAAAAAAATAATTACCTTAATCTCCCCTATTTGAAACTTACGAGATCTCTCTATGACTCCTTCCACCTTTGAACCCCTCCTCATCCTCGGTCTTGTTTTAGTTACCGGATATTTCGCCGGTAGAGCCGCAAATTTTTTCGGCCTGCCACGGATAAGCGGATATATCGTCAGCGGTCTTATTTTTTCTCCTTCAGTCAGCGGCATTATCTCTTTTCAACAAATTGACCATCTCTTTAGCTTCACATCCGAAATAGCCCTGGCCTTTATCGCCTATTCCATAGGCGGAAGCCTTCTCATGTCCCGGGTTCGTGGACTGGGAAAAGAAATTCTATGGATAACCCTGACCCAGGGCCTTGGTGCCTTTATCTGTACCTGTCTTACCGTTTACGCCGTGCGGGACTTCCTACCAGCCTCTATAGGTGAAAGCGGGAACACATTCCTGTCTGTGATCCTTATCCTGGGAAGTATTTCAGCTGCAACCGCCCCGGCAGCAACCATGGCGATAATACATGAGCTTCGAGCCAAAGGCCCCCTGACCACCACCCTGCTTGGGGTTGTCGCACTCGATGATGCCCTGACTATCATCATCTTTTCCGGGGCGATCACCATCGCCAGCCAGTTATTATTGGGCCAGACAGACAACTCTCTTATTATGCAGGGCATTACAACCGTTGCCGGGGCCATAGCAATTGGTCTTATCGGCGGACTCATCTTCAAAAATTTCCTTGATCCGGCAAAGCACACCGAGAGCAACCTCATGCTCACCCTTGGGGCAATATTTCTGATCAGCGGCTCAGCAGACAGGTTCGGTTTTTCCCCACTCCTGGCAAATATGGTTATGGGCTTTGTCATTATCAACAGGGTCAAACACGCTGAAGACCTGTTCCATAAAGTGGACACTATTAAGGAGACGATTTTCTGCCTGTTCTTTACCCTGGCGGCGGCCCATTTTGATCCCAGCGTGTTTGCCTCATCCGCCTTCCTCGGCATCGTCCTCCTGATCGGGCGATTCAGTGGCAAACTTATCGGCACCTTTCTTGGCGGTAAAATCTCTAAGGCCTCACCCCAGATATATAAAAACCTTGGCATGGCCCTTTTACCGAAGGCCGGCCTCTCTCTGGGGCTCATACTTCTCGCCAAACCGATATTGTCGGCAGAAATTTTCGATCTACTGCTCAATGCAATGCTGGTCTCAATTACCCTCAATGAAATTATTTCGCCACCACTGGCAAAATGGGCAATTACGCGGGCAGGCGAAGCCAATCCTGACAGGTGAGCCAAAGGGACGCAATGAAAACCACTCAATCTTGGCACGACAAAACCTGCGAACAAAGCCTAGCTGAACTGAAAACAGGGACCGCAGGTTTGGATGAGATCGAGGCGAAACAACGACTCTCCAATTTTGGCCCTAATCGGTTGACGGAACCGGCACGACGTCATGTCCTCCTCCGTTTTTTGCACCACTTTCACAACATCCTCATCTACGTTCTCCTCATTGCCGCCGGCATTACCACCCTGCTCGACCGCCTGCTTAATACATTTGTGATCATTGCCGTGGTGATTATCAACGCCATCATCGGTTTTTTACAGGAGGGCAAAGCAGAGACGGCCATGGAGGCTATACGGCATATGCTGGCTCTACGTGCAGCCGTTATTCGCGGCGGCAGACGACAAACCATAGTGGGCGAAGAGTTGGTCCCCGGTGACATTGTCTTGCTGGAAGCTGGCGACAAGGTGCCAGCTGATTTGCGCCTGCTCACCAGCCACGGTTTACAGATCCAGGAATCCATTCTCACCGGCGAGTCCATGGCCGCTACAAAACAGACAGAGCCCGTCGCGAAAGGCGCACCGCTTGGCGACCGTTCCTCCATGGCCTATAGCGGCACAACCGTCGTCTCTGGACAGGCAATGGGGGTGGTGGTTGCCACCGGCGGAGAGACGGAGATCGGACGCATCAGTGTCCTGCTCGCGCGAGTGGAGATGCTGACCACTCCCCTGGTAGCCAAGATGGAGGTCTTCGCTAAGTGGCTTACCCTCTTCATCCTTACCTTGGCAAGCCTGATTCTTCTCGTCGGCTACTTTGTCCTCCATCAGGACTTTACCGATCTGTTCATGGCGGTAGTAGGTCTCTCTGTCGCGGCCATACCAGAGGGATTGCCGGCAGTGCTGACCATCACTCTGGCCATGGGAGTGCAGATCATGGCGCGCCATAATGCCATTATTCGCCTTCTGCCGGCCATCGAAACCCTGGGATCAATATCTGTGATCTGTTCCGACAAGACGGGTACCTTTACCCGTAATGAAATGAAAGTGGCTTCGGTGATCACCAGCCGGAACCACTTCAATGTCGACGGATCAGGCTATGAACCAGCGGGAGATATTAGGCTGGAAGAGCAGACTGTCACCATTGCCAATCATCCAGCACTGCTGGATCTAGGCCGGACGGCAGCGCTTTGCAACAACGCTGTCCTGACAAGAGTAGCTGAAACATGGCAGGTTGAAGGCGATCCTATGGAGGGTGCCCTGCTGGCCTTTGCCGGAAAAACCGGCTTTGATGATCACAAGGCGCACATTGAATGGACATGCACCGACATGATACCCTTCGACGCCGAACATAAGTTCATGGCCACCCTCAACCACGACCATAAAAACAAGGCCGCTATCTTCGTCAAGGGTGCCCCGGAGAAGGTGCTTACCATGTGCCGGAAACAGGGGCTTAGTGCAAGCGAAACAGAACCACTGGATCATGACTACTGGGAAGAGCAGGCCCAGTTCATTGCAAGCCAGGGCCAGCGCGTACTTGCCCTGGCAGCCAAGCCAATGAAACCGGAGCATATGGTACTGGCACATGCAGATATAGAGGATTCACTGATATTTCTGGGACTGGTTGGCCTCATGGACCCGCCGCGGCCAGAGGCAATTATGGCGGTGGCTGAATGCCACCTTGCCAGCATTGAGGTGAAGATGATCACCGGTGATCATGCGGCAACAGCAGTCGCCATCGGCAACCAACTCGGACTAAGAAACACCAACAGGGTACTGACCGGGGCAGAGCTGGACACACTTGACGAAGCAACGCTTGCGGCAAGAGTCAGTAAAATCGGGATCTTTGCCCGCACCAGCCCGGAGCATAAATTACGACTGGTAATGGCCCTACAGGCCAATGGCATGACCGTAGCCATGACCGGAGACGGGGTTAATGATGCACCAGCACTCAAACGCGCCGATGTAGGCATATCCATGGGTAAGAACGGTAGCGAAGCAGCCAAGGAGGCGGCAGAAATTGTCCTGACCGATGACAATTTCGCCTCTATTGTTGCAGCGATACGCGAGGGACGAAGGGTCCACGACAATATAAAGAAGGTAATAAACTGGACCCTACCGACCAATGCCGCCGAGGCCCTGACCATCGTTCTGGCCCTAATGCTGGGGATGACCCTGCCCATCACCCCGATCCTCATCCTCTGGGTGAACACCATCACTGCGGTGACCTTGGGTATCGCCCTGGCCTTTGAACCGACAGAAAAAAAAGTCATGCTCCGTCCGCCCCGACCCCACGGTGAACCGCTCTTGAGTGGCGAACTGCTATGGCATGTCGCCCTGGTGGCGAGTCTATTTCTGATTGGGGTATTTGGCATCTTCAACTACGCCATTGAACGCGGCTACTCTGTGAATCTGGCCCGGACCATTGCCATGAATACACTTGTGATGCTGGAAACATTTCAGCTTTTTTTCATCCGCAATATGCATGTAACCTCACTCAGCTGGAAGGCAGTACGCGGAACAAAGGCAGTATGGATAGCGGTCAGCACCGTCATCCTTGGCCAATTTGCCATCACCTATTTACCATGGTTACAAATGGTGTTCGAAACTGAGGAGATAGCGTTATTGGATCTCTTTCTGATAATCGGCATAGGCGCACTGACCTTTATCGCTATCGAGATCGAAAAGCAGATACGTCTTCGCCTGTACAGAGAGTTCACCCTGGTTGGCATCTTCAAAAAAATATATCGGAAATTTAGCATGATGTAAGCTTGCCATTGCAGAAAGAGAGAGGATCTTAAATCAGTACATTCTGCAACCAATGAGCCAGCAAGCTCTACCAGAAAAAAAACTGGCGCGGGTAAATCCTCTTAAAAACAGATTTTGAGCATCTCACTGAGGTGGAACAAGACAAATCATTCACATTGACCTAACAGCATAGTTTTTTTTGGAGAAAATAATGAGCGACAAAGACATCACCTGCCCCAAGTGTTCACACCAACAAAACAGTGAGGCAGAATGCGAGTCCTGCGGTATTATTTTCGCAAAGCATCAACTCTTTCTTGAAAAGAAAAAGGCGACAGCAGAGGCGCAAGAGATTCCACTCCCTGAGAGAAAAAGAGAGGTCAGCGGCCCTTCATTTACCATCCTGATCCTCCTTCTGGTCTTATGTACTGCCGCCACCACCTATTATTTTGTAAAACCAAGGGCCACCGCCCCGCCGCCAACTATCACAGCCAGCGAAAGCAGAACTGTAAAACCTGCGTCCACAGGTAAAATTACCCGACAAGAGCTTGCTCCCCTAACCAATTTGACAACAACAGATGCTATTGCCAGGGCCCTACGGGCGACGGTACAGATACGGACAGCATGGAGTACCGGCTCCGGTTTTTTCCTCACCGATAGTTTTATTATCACCAATCGGCATGTGGTAAAAGCCGTAAAACAGGACTTTTCGGAGCAGCGAAGAAATATCAACAATACAAGAAAACTGGTGGAGCTTGAAAAGCAGAAGATACGCAATCTCCATGCACGGCTGAAAAAGATGGCCAAGGGCCCGGGACGCGAACAGCTAAAAATTATTATTGCAGAACATGAACGCCAACTTGCCCTGGTACTCCCAAAACTTTCACAGAAAGAAAACGAATTAAAAAATTTGGAAAAGGCAGTGACAGAGAGAGGTGACATTGTTGTCTATATGGCCGATGGTAGCAAACACACTGGATATCTCACCCAGGTAAGTGACCACTATGACTTAGCTCTTCTTTCTATCTTTTCCGTCGAGCATGGCAAAATCCCCCTAGCGCCAGCGGGCTCAAAGCTCCAACAGGGAGATAAGGTTTATACTATAGGCAGCCCCGTCGGCCTACAAAACACTGTTACTGCAGGCATTTTCTCTGGCTACAGAAGAGCAGATGACAGTAAAAAAATATATCTGCAGACAGATGCGGCAATTAATCCAGGAAATAGCGGTGGGCCGCTCATTGACGAAAACGGTCATATTCGTGGCATAAACACCATGGTTCTAAAAAATACAGAGGGTATTGGCTTCGCCATTCCCATTGAAAAGGTTTATGAGGATTTTGGTTCAGTCCTTTACTAAACAATTAGCTTAACAGCTGGCCATGCGTCCGAGTTGAAGGAGGGGCATGAAACTAGCTGGCAAGATGTACAACAAAATACAATTATTCACAGTTATCTCCCCTAGGCAGTAGCTTAAATCAGCAAACAGCTTCTAACAAACAGATCTATTCCCCCCCCGAAATCCATCCCTATGGAGGAAGTATGATTACAGTTTTGCATGGATACCTGCTTGAAGGCTCAGGAAGCAACCTATGGACCCGTGCCACTGTCCAATCTCTCTGTGAAAGCGGAGAAACCGTCCACCTCATGTGTCAAGAAAACCATCCGGATCTCTATGATTTTATCAGTGACGCAATACTTTATAAGGCAAATGGGAAGAGGGAAACCTTACTAAAACGCAAACCCATCTATCCAGGCAGATGCATTATGCATAAACCGCATATAGGAGAGACACTGCCTGTCTATGTAAAGGATAAATATGAAGAATTTTCTGACGTACGACCAATGGTTGAACTCAGTGATGGAGAAATTGAAACATATCTGCGGACAAACGTTAAAATACTCCAGCAAATAGTAGACGAAAATGAAATTAAGGTTATTCTTGCCAACCATGCCGTTCTTATGTCTGTCGTTGCCCAACGAGTAGGAAAGACACGAAATATCCCCTATGCTATAATGCCCCATGGGAGCGCCATCGAATATGCTGTAAAAAAGGACAGGAGATATTTTAACTATGCCGAAAGTGCATTTGCTGAGGCACAGAGAATATACGTCATTGGCAAAGAGATGAGAGAGAGGCTCAAGAACCTATTCACAAAATTGCCTCAGATTGAAGACAAAATGAAAGAGTTAAATCTGGGGGTCAACACCTCCCTCTTTAACCCCATAAAGAGAGAAGAGAGAAAAGACAATATAGGCAAGCTCTGCCTGGCATTAGAAAAGGTGCCACGGGGCAAGACAGGCTCTCAACAGTCCATGCCAGAACAACTGACAGCCGATATTTCCAAGCGAAACTTATTGAGTATTATACATGCCTCATCCTCTTACCATGCAAAATTTCCAGATGATAATGTCGAAGAAAAGTTGCAAATGGTGGAGTGGAATAATGAAAAAATCATTCTATTTGTTGGTCGACTCATCGCAAACAAAGGTCTCCATTCAATCATAGCCGCCCTACCTGAAATACTTGCCAATCAAGTAAATACACGCCTGATCATAGTAGGACACGGTCCACAACGCGAACAACTTGAAACACTTATTTGGGCATTACAAAACGGACACTCAGACTTAGTCCTTAATCTTGTAAACTGGGGAAGAGAGCTGGAGGGTGACGGGGAAAGCGCCTGGCAAGAGATACAGCTCTATTTTAATCACCTGAAAAAACATGATAAGCTGACTCCATATTTTAAAAAAGCGCAAAAGCACCTGAAGCAAGACAGCGTAATATTCACAGGATACCTTACTCACAAAGAGCTGTGTCACCTGTTTCCTGCATGCGACGTAGCAATTTTTCCATCTATTGTCGCCGAGGCCGGCCCCCTGGTATTTTTAGAGGCAATGGCCTCAGCTTGCTTTCCCATCGGCACATATTTTGCTGGCATGGCGGCGAGCATAGATTCCGTAGCAGATGCCCTTCCTCAGAATGTAGTAGACTTAATGAAAATAAGTCCACGGCCTGAGCAAACGGTAATGGATATCATAGCGAAGACAAAAGGCGCCCTCTCTGTTGACAGATATTACAAAGAAAAATTACGCAGGATTGCCATTGAAAAATATGATTGGAAAAACATCAGCAAAGTCCTGGCCTCAGATTTACACAGATTGCAGACATTAGTGAAAAGATAAGGGTTAAGAGGATCTTCTTAAACTCGATTTCCGGCATCCAGCCAAATAAAGACATTGCTCGTCGGTGAATCCAATAATAAATGGGAGCAGATAATGAGACGCCGTGACAAGGAGATAAAGGAGAGGAAAGAGATAGACAAGATTATTAACAGATGCACAGTATGCCGATTGGGAATGGCAAAAGACAATATCCCCTATATAGTCCCCCTATCCTTTGCCTACGATGGATTAAACATCTACTTCCATACAGCTAAGAAAGGGCAAAAGATAGAGTATATAAACTCAAACAGTCAGGTTTGCCTTGAATTTGAGACCGATATTAAGCTCATATCTGATGAAACATCACCCTGTCAATGGGGATTCTCATTTCAGACCGTCTTCTGCCAGGGCATGGTTACAGAAATTACCAATAAAGAGAAGAGAGTTGAGGCACTCAAACTGATAATCGCCCATTACTCAGAGAAGAAATGGGCGCTAGATGAGAGGATGCTCAAATCAGTCAGAGTTTGGCAGGTCTCAATAAAGAGTTGGACAGGAAGCTCATCCAAGGACCGTTAATAATAATAATAATAATAGAAGAGGTCATATGAAGATTTCACTCATGGCGGCAAAGTCTGAAAACGGAGTCATTGGTAAAGGAGCGGATATCCCCTGGATGGTCAAAGGGGAGCAGCTCTTATTCAAGGCGATAACCTTCAATCAATGGCTACTGGTTGGGAGAAAAACTTTCGACTCCATGGGGGTTCTGCCCAACCGTAAATACGCAGTCATCACCAGATCCGGCCTCCTCTCGCAGAATGACAATGTCCTCGTTTTTCCTTCCATAGAGGATGCTCTCCGTGAACTTGCTCAACAGACAGAGCATATTATAGTTGCAGGTGGTGGAGAAATATTCAAGGCCATGATTAACAGAGCCGACACCCTACATCTATCAACGGTTCATCAAAATATCGACGGAGATATTACCTTTCCTCAAGTACCGAAGGATTTTAAATTAGTATTTGAGCAGTACTTTGAATCAAATATTAATTATACCTACCAGATATGGCAGAGACCATAGGCGACAGCAGACAGGATAAGTGTTGGGTTCCCACATGATTACAAAACCAAATCTACTCATATCAGCAAGAGCCATGAATTAGGCCACCACACCTTTGAAGCGGATCATATTCGAAAAGACGGGACAATCTTTCCTGTCTATCACGACGTGACAACGGTGATAGATGAAGAGGACAGGCCTCTCTACAGTATCGTCAATATGTTGGATATCACCGATAGAAAAAGAGATGAAAAAATTTCGTACTCACTTGGAAAAGCTTGTCGATGAACGGACCCAAGAGCTACAAAAGGCCTTAAATGAAATTAAGACATTAGAGGAAATAGTACCCATCTGTTTACATTGCAAAAAAAATACGCGACGACAAGGGCCACTGGAATCTCTTGCAGGCATTCCTAGAAAAACACTCCGACGCCTCCTTTAGCCATGGGATCTGCCCCGGATGCGTAGAAGAGTTCTATGGAAACGAGCCCTGCTCACAAGTCAGGTTCGGCTACTCATTCTATTTTCCAAGAGACTATGATAGTCTTCTATGAAGAGAGGGGGCGATCCCCTTCAGACTCCTGCAACCAGAGCGCTGAGGATCAACCAATAAGGCACGGTAAGATTTTCAATACCCCGTTACCCTGTCCTAGCAGGACATTTACAACAGTGCCCGTACATTGAACCCTTAACAGATAAAAAACGGCATGAAGACATTTAACTTATTCAGAAAACACCCCCTCATCCTGATAGCAGGGATATGGACAATCCTCGTGAGTGCCCTGATTGCGCATGAGATAAACCACCTGCATGCCGAAACAGAGACAACAGCCATAACTGAGGCCCATACCATTTTTAAAAAGGATTTGGCCCTGCGCCACTGGGTCGCCTCTCATGGCGGAGTCTATGTCCCCATCGATGCCACGACCCCGGCAAATAAGTACCTTGTCCACCTGCCGGAGCGTGACATCCAAACGCCCTCAGCGAAAAATCTCACCCTGATGAACCCGGCCTATGCCATGCGGCAGATGCACGAGTCCTATGCCAAGACATATGGAGTAAGAGGGCATATCACCAGCCTCAAGCTGCTTAGACCGGAAAATATAGCGGATCTGTGGGAAACAAGGGCCCTGCAGTCCTTTGAACAGGGAAAGAGGGAGGTGAGTGAGCTTACCGATCTCAGCGGCAAGCCATTCCTCCGCTATATGTGGGCGATGATCACCGAAAGGCCCTGTCTTAAATGCCACCAGGGATACCAAGTGGGAGATGTCCGGGGAGGCATCTCTGTATCAATACCAATGACTGATCTCCTGGCAAAGGAAAGTCGGGAACGTCTAGAGCTGCTCTTATCACATGGTCTGATATGGCTTAGCGGTTTGCTTCTCATCTACTTTGGGGGGCGGAGAGTGATGCTTAGCACAGAGGAGCGCAATCAGGCCAATAAGGAGCTGCTGCGCCATAAGCAGCATCTTGAAATTAAAATAAGGCAACGCACTGCAGAACTCACCGAGGCCAATCAAAAATTAGAGCATATCTCACTCACCGATGGCCTGACAGGTATAGCCAATCGTCGCCATTTTGATAATCTCATCGCCAAGGAGTGGTCTCGGGCCATACGGGAGAAAACCCCCATTACTCTCATCATGATTGATATTGATTATTTTAAACTATTTAATGATCTCTATGGCCATCCTGAGGGTGATATATGTCTCAAAACAGTTGCCATGGCCCTCAATGCTGAGATGAGACGATCGACTGACTTTGTGGCGAGATATGGCGGGGAAGAGTTTGCAGCTATCCTGCCTAATACGGGCGGGCCAGGAGCTCTGGTCATGGCAGAGAAGATGAGGGCAAGTATTGCCAAACTTGAGATTGAACATAAAGATTCAGAGATAAATAACTACCTCACCATTAGTCTGGGCGCTATCTCAGTCGTCCCCAAAAAAGGTTCAGACTTCAGCCATTTCATTGAGCAGGCGGATAAGGCCCTATACACGGCGAAGACAGAGGGTCGTAATCAGGCAAGAGCTTTCTCGCCTGATGGTGAGAATGCCTAAAAGCCCTAACCGAAACAGCACAGCCAATCACTTGCGGGCAGCTAGCCCCGCAAACGACTCTGCCAGCACCCAAAAAAGACAAAAGGAGAACCACGATGAAACTGACAGCCTTTCTCCTGCTAATACTCTCACTTTCCTCAGCATCCCAAGTCATGGCGAAGAGCACAGTACTGGCCGGAGGCTGTTTTTGGTGTATGGAATCGGATTTTGAAAAACTTGACGGGGTGAGCGGGGTGGTTTCAGGCTTTAGTGGAGGGATCTTGAAGAACCCGACTTATAACGGCAGGCATACGGGTCATGTTGAGGCCGTTCAGATAAGCTATGATCCCCAAAAGATCAGCTATCGCGAGCTGTTGGAACATTACTGGTTTAACATCGATCCCTTTGATGACAAAGGACAGTTTTGCGATAAGGGGCCAAGCTATCTGGCCGCCATCTTTGTCGCAAGCAAAGAAGAGAGACACATTGCCGAAGAATCTAAAAGGGCCATAGAGAAGAGATTTCCAAACAGGAGAGTGATAACCCCCATCTTAAAGGCCACAACCTTTTACCCGATCAAGGGCCACGAGAGTTACCACCAGGACTACTATAAAAAGAGCGCCATTCGCTACAAGCTCTACCGTTGGAACTGTGGTCGAGACAGACGTTTGCAGGAGATTTGGGGCGACAGACAAGATTGAGATAAAGTCCGCATCAAGCTCTATCTATGTTAATATCATAGGAGAAAAAGCCGACAGCATAGGCACTATCCATAAGCTGCGGTCAAACAGCCCCCATCCCAAAAGAGGAAAAAGATATGAGTATCACCCTACCCGAGCTTCCCTACCTAAAAAATGCCCTGGCACCATATATCAGCTCTGAGACATTGGATTTTCATCATGGCAAACACCACAGTACCTATGTCACCAACCTGAATAAGCTCATCGCCGGTACTGAACTGGAAAATGCGACATTGGAAGAGATCATAAAAAAGACAGTAAACGATGCCAGCAAAAGCGGAGTCTTCAACAATGCCGCCCAGATTTGGAACCATACATTTTACTGGCAATCAATGAAGGCCGAGGGTGGTGGTATGCCAAGGGGTGCCATTGCCGAAAAGATCGATGCCGACTTCGGTAGCTACGACAACTTCGTAGAGCAGCTGAAAAATGCCGGTCTTACTCAGTTCGGCAGCGGTTGGGCCTGGTTGGTCCTGAACAACAACAAGCTGGAAATCATGAAAACCGCCAACGCCGATACCCCCATAGCCCATGGTTTGCAAGCTCTTCTGACCGTGGATGTCTGGGAACATGCCTATTATCTTGACTACCAAAACGGCCGAGGCACCTACCTGGATGCCTTTTTCAACAACCTTATCAACTGGGATTTTGTTAACGCCAATCTCGCCTAGAGGATAGCCACCGGGCAAGGGCTCCGCTCTTTTTAAGGGTGGGGCTCCTGCAGAAGACGATAGGCAAAAAATACTCGAACGACGGTGGTCACCAGACAGAGCAGGGCGAAAAAAAGCGCCAGAGCGGGGAACCACTGGGGCAAGAGACAGAAGAGAATAAAAAAACAGATGGTCTCCGTCCCCTCGGCAAGACCGCCAAGATAGTAAAACCCCTTAGAGGGATAGACAATAAGGGGAAGAGACCTCCTCTCGGCGAAGACGGCAAAGGCCAAAAAAGAGGAGGAGGTACCCATAAAGGCAGCCAGAAGCAGGTCAGCAGCCAGGGCATTCTCCCCAGGCGCGGCCAGGGCAAAGCCCAGAACTACCACGGCATAAAAAATAAAATCACAAACTATATCAAGATAGGCTCCATCATCGCTTGCCCCCTGAATACGGGCCAAGGCCCCATCCACCCCATCCAAAAACCGATTAAGACAGATACAGAACAGGGCAGGAATATACTGTTCGACCGCTAAAAGAGGCAGGGTAACAAGGCCACAGCAAAGGCCAAAGAGGGTTACCCGATTGGCAGTGATGTCCCGGGCATGGAGGAGACGAGCGCAGAAGGATAAAAAAGAGCTGGTTCTGGGTAGTATATAACGATCGAGCATAGCTTCACCCCTGAGAAAAAACGATTTTAGCAGCCAACACATCCTCACTGTCATGGGTCACCAACAGGGCAGGGATATCCATCTCCTCTACCTGCTCCACCACGAAGGCCCTAAAGCTCTGCCTGAGGGCTGCATCAAGCTGAGAAAATGGCTCATCAAGAAGAACAAGGCGTGGCCTTGCCAACAGGGTTCGCAGCAGTGAGACACGCGCCTTCTGCCCACCAGAGAGGGTCTGAACAGAACGCTCGGCAAAACCTGCAAGTCCCGCCCCTGCCAAGGCCTGCGCCGCTTGCAGAGGTCGCTGCTTACCCGGCACGGAACCGGGCAGGGCAAAGGCCAGATTCTGACCGACATTCATATGGGGAAAGAGCAGGACTTCCTGAAAGAGAATCCCCACCTGCCGTCTCTCCATGGGCAGGCCCAAGAGAGAGGCCCCATCCAGAAGAATCTCTCCCGAGAAGGTAAAGACCGGATGCAGGCAACCGCTGACCAGGGAGAGCAGGGTCGATTTACCACAACCACTGGGCCCCATAAAGGAGAGAATCTCTCCCCGCGCCACCACGGCACTGACCGGGGCAAAGAGAGCTTTACCCTGCAGGGATATCTGCACATCTTTTAGTTCAAGCATTTTTTCCTCTTTTGCCTTTGCTCTTGAGTTTGACCGACTGCACCGGAGAGAGCCACGGGGGCTGCTAGTTGAGCCAGCAATGCTCAACGGTTCAACACCTTTTATCAGGCTAATGATGAATGCCCTGTTATGCCCTTATATATCTACCGTATGATTCAACCCTTGTTAAAAGCCTATTAGAGAGTAGTTTGTTAGCTACATGAAGATGTTGGTGGATCAGCAGGGCCTCTTCTTTGTAGGCAAGGCGCCTTTCATTAGTCCAGGACCATGGTGGCTCTGATAAATTAGTTGTTCTGTCCGCCAGCTTTACCCCATCCATACCTCTTTCGGTTGTAACTTTATCCTGTTCAAGAAATCCAGTATCTGTTCTTTCTTGAAGGCAAGATCTTCGTTTTTGGTAAGGGCATTAACACCTTGGGCCACTTCCAGGCCGAAATTGCCTTCAATAGTTTTAAAATCTACATCTGTATCTTCAATAGTGTCATGGAGAAGAGCGCATTGGATGGCAAGATCACCGTTTAGATTGGGATTAGAATTTAGTCCGCAAATTAACTCCATAGCTACACTACCTATGTGGTTAAGATAGGGTATTCGTTGACCTTCGATCGGCGCTCCATATGCCTGTCCTTCATGCGCCATAGTTGCAAAACCCCAAGCTTTGACATATAGATCTTGAGACCAGTTTTGCGTCATTTTCTATCCTTATTTCAGGGCTATTTTAGGCATATTTTAAATCAGGAGCGCGGCTTTTTGCATCCGCTAAAGTGTCATGTTAGATTTATTCAATGTGTCGCTCTATCTCACTTCTAATATCATTAGCCGTCTGCTCAGGTGTTGCCAATCCAGCAGCAACCAGAAAACATAGAAAGGAAACAATTCCAACGAGAATTGTTGACGTGTTATTTTTGATTTTTAAATGAACCGAAATTATGAGCCAGATCCAAGACATACAACCAATAATAAATAATAGGTTGTATAATTTCTCTCCTGGCACTCCAAACCAGTTAACTGCTGAACAAGACATGAGATACCCAGCAATAGCAAAAAGAAGCCACCCAATGGAAATCTCTTTTTCATCTTGATTTAATAATAATGTCCAATCAAAGTTCGAATCTTTAAATTCGTTATCGAGCTTTTTGACGGCAGTAACATTTTTTTGGATCTTATCCAATTTTGAACCAATATCAATTGACATAACCTACCTCCTTTTCGGAGGATTAAGTACTTTGCCTATATCTTTATCTGCATCTCCTTCAGACCAATCCGTATCCTCTCCCTTAATGAAAAGTATACGATTCTCTTCCATAGATATGTTTGTTCCACCAAATGTAACTCCATCGATGTTTCCACTAACAAGTCTCTGTGGTACTACTTTAAGTATCTCATTAACTGTTTCGTAGGTATCTTTTACCGAATAGTCATCTTGGAGGCCGCTCTCGAGCTTTACCTCTACGACACCGCCCTGCATCTTAGCGGGATAGACAATAATATTCATTCCAATATCACGCCTTAACCTAGGTTTGAGTACCTTTTGTATTTTTTCGATATATTTATTTATAATATTTCTATCTTTCACACTTGATTCTCCTTAAATGCCCAACAATTTATTATTCACAAACTAGATATCTCCCCCGTAAGCCAAATCCCTGCCAAACAAAACCACTGCATCTTCTAGCAAGAAACCACCGCCAAGCCAAGCCATTTAACTTGTTTTTGAAGTAAGTTAGCAACGTAACAGCTACTTAGCCCCTACCTCTCCCTCTCAGGCCTTCGACTGCCGAGAGAAGAAGAGGGCAGCGGAGTAGACCAGCAGAGGGAGAGCAAGCTGGAGAAGGGCATAGACAGCGGTGACTCGCATATCGCCTCCTGAGACCCTATTCACCGCCTCGGTGGTGATTGTGGGGAAACGTCCTGCCCCCACATAGAGGGTGGGCAGGTACTGGACAAGGCTTACAGAAAATCCCGTTGCCAGAGAGAAGGCAATGGTCTTTTTCAGCATGGGGAGCTTCACCTGCAAAAGAGCGCGCCACCACGACCCGCGCAGAGAGAGGGCCAGATCAAAATAACGATTATCAAAAGAGCGATAACTCTGCCCCAGGGTAATAAAGACATAGGGCAGAACAAAAACCACATGGGAGAAAAGAAGGGCGACAAAACTGCCATCAAGTCCTGAGAAAACCGCTACCATCTGCAGACCAAAGACAAAGGAGATCTGGGGAAGAAGAAAGGGCAGATAGAGTAACCACAGACTGCGCCGCACCCGCGTCCCCTCTCCCCGCTGAAGAAGAACTCGCTCATACTCCAGACATCCCACCACAAGAACAAGAGAGATCAGAGCGGATAAAACCCCCAAAAGAAGGGTTACCACGATGGGTTCCTGGGCTGAAAGCAGGCCCCTGTACCAGTAATGCCAGCTATAACTGGCGGGGAGGATATCCGGAAAACGCCATCTCCGCGAAACGGAGAGCAGGGCCAGACCGGCAAAGGCCGCCATAAAGAGAAGGCCCAGAGCCATAAGAAGTGGCCCGGCCCCGGCAAATACTCTGTCAAAAAGGGACGATCTGCCTCCACCAAGAAGCAGGGTCTGCCCCAGGCGGGCAAGTAGCCTCTCCGCCAAATAGCAGAGAGTAATGGCCAAAAGCACCAACAGACAGAGGGAGGTGGCCCCGGCCGAGGCAAGAAAAAAAGAGCTCGCCTCCCCCTGAATAAACCAGGAATGAACCAGAACAGCCAGGGTTGGCGGGCGGGAGGGGCCAATAATAAGGGCCACATCCACCACAGAGAGAGAGTAGGCCAGAACTGCCCAGAAAGAGAGGCGAAGATGGGGGTAGAGTTGAGGGAGAATAATGGTCAACCAGATACGGGTCGGACCATAGCCAAAACTCTTCCCCAGCCAAATGAGCTTACCCGCCTCAATACGGCTCAGGGCCGCTATCCCCATAAAGAGAAGAAAGGCAATCTCCTTACAGGCAAGGACAAAGGCCAAACTTAGCCCCCAGGGATCTGCCACCAGGGAAAAGTTGGGGGGAATAGTCCAGCCGGTAAGCAGTGAGGCCAAGAGGCGCATCAGCCAACCACTGGGACTCAACAAAAAGAGAATGCCCAGGGTAAAGGAGACATGGGGAATGGCCAACCAAAAACCCAAAATGCGGTGCAGGAAGGCCCACATCTTCGTTCCATAGAGCCCCGCCAAAAGAAATAGGGCAACAAAGAGGGCCGCAAAGGAGGCCGCGAAGCCCGTTGTCAAGGTCAGCAAGAAGGCATCCCTCACCGCCGGATGGTCGAGAAAACGACTCAGATATCTACCGGTAAAACCCTCTCCTCCCAAGGCGGGCCAAAAGCCAAGGGCGGGTAAAATTGTGGCCACTCCTCCGAGGAGGACGGGCAAGAGAAAGAGCGAGAGACTTAAACAGGGAAAAAGGGCCAGCAGGATCTCTTTAGTAGATCTTGCCATCACCTATGACCATAGCGCGCTTGCCACTCCTCTTCTATCATCACCGTCCAAGAGGGATGCGGCTCAGGATAGACCCTGCCCAGCTCCTCTGCAGAGAGGGTGGCTGGACCTGAATGACCGATAAAAAGTGCTTTTTGCCGATCATTCAACTTTTCCATGGCCAGTACCGTTGGATCACCCCAGACTGCCAGATCACTTTTTTGGGCCTGGGCCTCGGGTGAGAGTAGCATATTAATAAAGACCAGGGCGGCTGCCCTGTTTGAAGAGTTTCGAGGAACGGCCAGAAAATGGGTATTGGCCAGGGAACCACTGCTATGGACATAGGTCCGCACAGAGTCGGGGAGCTCTCCGTTTTCTATGGCCCTGCTGGCCTCGTTGGGATTAAAGGAGTAGGCAATAAATATTTCCCGGTTATCTAGGAGGGAGACAAGGGCCGGAGAACTGGTAACAAAGGTATTTCCCTTGCGCCACATAAGGGGATGAAGACGATCCAGATAATGCCAAAGAGGGGCCGTCACCCGGGAAAAATCCTCTTTTTTGACGGGGGCGAGCAGTGCCTCTGGCTCCGATATACTCTCCAGTAAGAGCTGTTTCAGAAAGGCTGTCCCGTAAAATGAAGGAGGGGCAGGATAGGTGAAACGACCGGGATGGGCCTCGGCAAAGACAAGTAGCTCCTCCATGCTATGGGGCGGCTGAGCCAGAACATCTGTATCGTACATAAAAACCAGTTGAGCCATTCCCCAAGGAGTCTCGTAACCATCCACCGGCACGGTAAAATCACGTTGCACAGTCGGTTTCTGCCAATCCACCAAGGCGGCATTGGGTAGCAAATTGCGGGGAACCTGATAGAGCAGATCACTCTTTTTGAGTTGTTGAAAATTTTCCCCGTTTATCCAGAGCAGATCCACCCGCCCACCGTCAAGACGCCCGGCAGATTTTTCCACCAGAAGGCGACCAACAACTTCTGCAATATCAGTGACCTTGACATGTTTGACCTCTATTCCATACTTCTCTTGGGCCCTTCGACTAGCCCAAGAAACATAGTCGTTTATGGGCTCAGAGCCACCCCAGGCATTAAAGTAGATGGTCTGACCACGGGCCTCCCCTTCAATCTGCGCCCAAGCCCCAAGGGCGGCAGAGGAGTTCTGGATAAAGAGGAAGAGAAAAGAGACCGTAACAAGAAACGGCCAAACAAACCTACCTTTCACCAAACATTTCACCAAAAAGTTTTTCCGCATCTGCATTCCCAATAAGAATTAATTCGGTGGATTTCACCAGAGGTAGGGTGGGGTCAGGGCCAACCAAAAGCTCTCCATCCATCCTTAGAGCCACAACACTACAACCCGTCTCTTGCCGCACATTACTTTCAGCCAGGGTTTTGCCAACCAGGGCCCCCGGAATCTGCTGAACAAAGAAGTTCATCCCCTCAATAAAGAGAGAGCCCTCATCGGGTTTAAAGACCTTCATGATACGATTTGCCCCCATGGAGGCGTAGGACATTACCAAATCAGCACCAGCCATATGTAGCTTGCTGACACTTCTTTCATTGGTGGCACGACTGATAATCTGAATATCCGGGCGCAGTTGACGACAGTAAAAGGTGAGATAGATATTGGCGGCATCGTCGTGGGTGGTGATAATGGCGGCCCGGGCATTTTCTATTCCCGCCTCTATAAGAACATCTCTATTGGCCGCATCTCCCGCAACAAAATTCACTCCCCCTCTGGCAACAACGGCAGAGGACTTCTCAACCACCCGATATTTCACTCCATAGCCGTCAAGTACCTGACTCGCTGCCAAGCCCACCCGACCTCCACCCAAAACAAGAACCAGCTTATCGTCCTCGGAGGAGAGGTCTGTAATAATAAATTTTTCTTCAAAGCAATCGAGTTGGGCCAGAGTGCCAGCCAGGAGAAGGCTTGAAGATTTATTAATAATAGTTTTTGCATGAAGAGCTTCAAACTGCCCCTTTTCCCAGAGGCCCACAAGAGTCGCCCCTGTTCGCGTGCGAAGCATGGTCTCGGTCAAAAGAAGCCCGCCCAGACTTGTCTGTGAAACGGGTATTTCGGCGATATGAAGCTGATCAAAGCTGCTGACAATCTTGGTCAGCCGCCCCACCCCCCGCACCCGTTCAGCAAGAGATTCACCCAACATCTTCATAAAGAGAAAGACCTGAGTATTTCCAGGAAAATTAAGAATATCAAGAGAATGCTCCTTATCAGCTGCGGCAACAATGGGCACCTTGGCGGTGATCCCCCGAATGGTAAAGGAGATATTTGTGGCCATCATATCATCGTTGGTAATCACCACCAGGGCCGCATCCTCCACCCTGACACTCAAAAAGGTATCCGGATCATCGGGCTCGCCAACCACAATTTTGTAGCCCTGATCATGCAACTCCATACCCCTCTGAGCATCGGCAACAATGATCACATAGTCATAACCACGACGCTTGAGCTTTTCAACAAGCCTCTCGGTGATGGGATCGAGATGAGTAATGATAACATGGCCACTAACCCCCTTAACCAGCTCACGCGGGGTACGTTTTCTCGTCTGCGCCTCAAGCCAGGGCGCATAAAAGAACTGAATAAAGGAGAAGGGAAGCATGATGAGGAGAAAGACAACCCCGGAGAGGAGGACAACAATGGTAAAGAGGAGGCCCAGATCGGTATGAAAGGTGATATCACCGAAGCCCAGGGTCGACATCACCGTCAGGGCCCAGTAAATACCGGTTATCCAGGAGTACTCCTTACCCTCATAGAGCATAATCAGATGAAAGAGTACGCTATACAAGGTTACCATGCACAGGAGAAAGACAAAGAACTTGGCCAGGGCGGCAAGGTTTCGCTGCGACCCCTTATTTTGAAAAAAGTAGAGTATCTGGGATGGGAGAAATTTCATATTTCATAATAGAATCAACTGTTCGCAATTCAGATGCAAATCTGACTCTATTCTACCTCATAAAAACGTTTAAGATAATCGGGGGACGGAAAAGATAAGCTTAATTTAAACATGCTTTCCCCCCAACCGCAAATGCCATCTGAAAAAAGCGAATCTCTCTACAAATCCCCCTTACAAACCTTATATTACAGCAAGACACGATTGGGAAAGTATTACATTGTTGTAAATAATCATTGCGACTACATTACATTATTGTTACTTTATGAAAAAGAGAAACGCTTCAACCAGCACAATCACCCATAGATGAGCCTAAAAGCAGAGCCCATATACACAACAAGGCTTAACCACAATCTAATAGGAGATACACCATGACCAGACGAGCAGGGATAAAATTCACAGGCATCGGCCTGGCCTTTCTGAGCCTATCCGTGACAGGACAACCTGTGCACGGGGCAGAACAGGAGCTCACCCACTCCGTGGCAGAGATCGCCTATGGCCTCGACACCCTTTACCTCCTGCTTTCAGGCGCCATGGTCATGTGGATGGCAGCAGGATTTTCCATGCTCGAATGCGGTCTGGTACGCAGTAAAAATGTCGTTGAGATCCTCACAAAAAACATCACCCTCTTTGCCATAGCCAGCATCGCCTGCCTACTGGTCGGCTACAACATCATGTATGGAGACGGAGGCAGCATCCTGCCCAGCTTCTCCTTCCTGGTGGGTGGCGACCACAGCCCCGCCGACATCAGCCTTGGCGGCGAGAACCACTACTCCAGGATCGCTGACTTCTTCTTTCAGGTTGTCTTTGTGGCAACGGCCATGTCAGTGGTCTCCGGGGCCATTGCCGAACGAATGAAACTCTGGGCATTTCTCCTCTTTGCTGTGGTTATGTGCTCAGCAATTTACCCCGTACAGGGCTACTGGAAATGGGGTGGCGGTTTTCTGGACCATCTTGGTTTTCTTGATTTTGCCGGCTCTGGAGTTGTCCACCTCTGTGGCGCCTCAGCGGCCCTTGCCGGCGTCCTTCTCCTCGGCCCGCGCCTAGGCAAATACAAAAATGGCAGGATAAAGGCAATACCAGGATCAAACCTCCCCCTGGCAAGCCTGGGAACATTTATCCTCTGGTTTGGCTGGTTTGGCTTCAACGGCGGCTCACAGCTACGCATAAGCACCGTCAGTGACGCCAACGCAGTGGCCATGGCCTTTGCCAATACCAATATGGCGGCAGCCGGTGGCTTGCTGGCAGCCCTTATCCTCTCACGAATCTGGTTCGGCAAGGCCGATCTCACCATGGCCCTCAACGGTGCCCTAGCCGGACTAGTAGCCATTACCGCAGAGCCTGTTACCCCTTCACTGCTTACCGCAACCGGAGTTGGCGCAGTTGCCGGTATACTGGTTGTGATTTCGATTATCCTCCTCGACAAGGCCCATATCGACGACCCGGTAGGAGCCATATCCGTCCACGGAGTCAGCGGCATTTGGGGACTACTCGCCGTTACCATCACCAACCCAGAGGCTAGCCTCATCGCCCAGCTTATCGGTATTACCACTATTTTTTCCTGGGTCTTCATAACAAGCATAATCACCTGGTTTGCCATTAAAAAAGTCATGGGCCTACGCATCAGCCCCGAAGAAGAGCACGAGGGAGTCGACCTCTGCGAGTGCGGCCTCACCGCTTATCCAGAATTCACCAAAGATTAACAGGGAGTTTTACCATGAAGAAGATAGAGGCAATCATCAAGCCATTTAAGCTCGAAGAGATCAAAGAGGCCCTCACCGAACTGGCCATCACGGGCATGACCATCTCCGAAGTGAAGGGCTACGGACGACAAAAAGGGCATAAAGAGATGTACCGTGGCGCAGAGTACAGCATAGACTTCAACCCCAAACTTAAAATAGAGCTGGTGGTACGCGCTGAGATTGCAGATAAGGTGGTGGAAAAAATCCGCCTTGCTGCCCGCACCGGCAAAATCGGCGACGGCAAAATATTCGTCCTTCCCATAGAAGAGGTTGTGCGGGTTCGCACCGGAGAGCAAGGAAGGGAAGCCATCTAGGCCATGCCGGGTAGCTTCCAACCATAAAAATAGATTGGCAGAACGGCATCTCTTTCAGTAAGATCAAAAACAGAAAACAAAGACCCACAAACATTAGAGGAGAAGAGAATGGCTGAAGAAGAAGTTTCACAGGAAAAACTTGATACCATGGACGAGACCCTTATTCAAATGGAGATGCTCTACAAATCCCGCTGCGTAGGCATGCCAGGCACTAACAATGTTACCATACGGGACATTCCCTGCAAAAAAGAAGAGGTGTAGATCCCCCCGAAACTACCACTTTTCCTGCAGATGCCTGGCCACCAGGGCGGCACTCCTTATTGCAGATTCGAAACTGGCATGAAAATCTGCAATAATCGTCTCATCAGCAGGATCAAACCTGTCTGCAATGGATTTTGCCACGGCATAGGGAAGCTGGAGGCGACCTGCCACCTGAGCAAAGCCTCCCGCCTCCATCTCAATCAGACCCACCCCCGAGACAAGCTTGGCAAGTTCCATTTTACGCTCACGGGTTCCGGAAAATTCGGCACCCGTCACCACACATCCCCTACAGCTCCGCAGTCCCACCACCCCCAAGCAGAGGGATGATAGCGTTTCATCCGGATAGAGACAGGGATCGTGGCCCAAGCCATCGGCTCCAGAGCGTAGGGACTGCCCCGGCCGCACTAAAAAACGACCCATATCAAAAAAGGCACAGGAATCATGCTGTAAAATTTTCTCAGCTACAACCAAATCCCCCACCTCCCGGCTACTCTCCAGGGCACCACCGACACCCAATAGGACAAGGGCAGCCAGACTATAACGACAGGAGAGCTCCGTAACAGCGCAGGCCGCATTAACCCCGCCAAGCCCTGAATATGCCAGGATAATTTGCCTACCCGAAGAGCTAGTGGCACTATAGAGACCCGCGTGATGCTTTTTAACATTTTTTACCATGCGACAGATGCCCTTCAACTCCTGAGGCATGGCACAGAGAATCAACAGGGAAGGAGTTTCTTTCATTTTATAGACCGGTACAGGAAATGGCATGTGAAGGAATAGTCACAGCCAGCTTATCGCCCACCATGAGAGAGAGGCTTCGATAGTTTTCGTAATTTGTATAGATAATAAGAGGAATCCCAATATCAAGCTGCAGCTTAACAAGAGACCTATGTCGACTGATCCCCACGAGATGGCCTGAGTAAACATTATCCTCCTGCCCAACTGCCATGCCACTCCCTAAGAGAGAAAAGCCTATCCCCTCGGGATCAACCCACAGCTTCAGCTCCTGTGCAGAGGAGGGGAGGCAGGCTCCTGACACTCGAAGAAGCAAGCTACCAGCAAGCTGCCAAATAGTATCAGCCCCTTTCTCACCCACCAACTGCCCCCTATAGACATTTTCATTGAGGACATTGGAGAGAGAACCGTTTTGTAAGAGCAGAGTATGATCGGCAAGACGATGCCCCTGAGAAAGATAATGGGTAGAAAAGATTATCGATGTCCCCCTCTCCCTGTTTATCCTCTCCAGAACGGCAAGAATCATCTCTTGATTCTCATTATCAACATTAGCACTAGGCTCATCACAGATTAACACCTCAGGATAGACGGCCAGGGCCCGGGCCAGGGCAACCCTCTTCGTCTCCCCACCGGATAATTTTTGGGCATCATCACCGGAAAATTTTTCCAGACCGACCAAGCGGAGCATCTCGCCAACCCGAGCCACCACATCCACCTTTGCCAGCCTGCGTACCCGCAGACCAAAGGCCACATTTTCTGCAACGGTACCGGAAAACATAATGGGACTCTGATCAAGCTGCACCACCTGCCGCCTAAAGGCCAGGAGCTGTTTTTTGCCATAGGCCACCCTCTCGCCAAGAAACTCTATCTCACCGCTGCTCGGTCTATCGAGAAAGGAGAGCAACTTAAGCAGAGTCGTCTTACCGGCACCATTAGGCCCCGTCAAGCTGTAGACCTTACCCTTCTCCAGCAGAAGATCCTCAATATCCAAAACAACCCGATCGCCATAAACCCTGGTCATTTTCTTTATTCTATAGAGCATCTATTTTTGTCCTTCCCTGAAAAAGATGAAACAGCATATTTATAAAAAAAGCGAAGGTCATAAGGGTAATACCCAGGGCCACAGCCAAAACAAACTCCCCCTTATCATACTCCAGAGCCATGGCGGTGGTCATGGTTCGGGTAAACCCCTTGGCATTACCACCAAGCATCATACTGATACCCACTTCAGCTATAACACGACCAAAGGCGGCAACTATAGCAGCACAAACGCCATAACGCGCCTCCCGTAGCACAGCCCAGGCCATCTGCCCTTGACTGGCACCAAGGGTCAGTGCGGTCATCCGATAGCGGCTGTCGATTTTACTAATGGCGGCAATGGTAAGGGTGGTAACAAGAGGCCAGATAAGAATAATTTGACCTATAATAATGGCTTTCTGGGTATAGAGCAGCTCCCAACTGCCAAAGATGGCCCTACGCGAAATAAACGAGTAGACCAAAAGACCGATAACCACGGTGGGCAAAGCCAAAAGAGTATTCAGACAGGTCAACAAAAAACGCTTTCCGGGAAAGGAAGAGTAGGCAATGAGCAGGCCCATGGGAATGCCCAGAATAGAGGCAAAGACAGTTGCAAAAAAACTGACCCGCAGAGATACTGTCACAATTTGCAGAAAAGCAGGATCAAACTCCACCAGAAGCCAAAATGCAGACAAGAGACTATCAAAAAGAAGATCCATATCCTTCCCTTTCTACTTGAGAGGCAAAACAAAAAAAAGCCCGGGCAAGCGATATACACTCGGCCCAGGCTTCCATATACAAAGTTACCGAAACTTCCCTGCGGAAGATATTAGATATCTACCCCAAGTCCAAGTCTCCCGTCAACTCCTGTATCTTAGAAAAGAGACTACTTTATAGCATCCGGGTAGAAGAGCTGCTTACCCTCAAGCCGGTAATCGCCAATCAACTTCTGACCGCGAGGTGAAACCAACCACTGGGCGAGCTCAACTGCCATATCATACTGGACAGTAGGATATTTCTTTGGATTAACAGGTATAATGCCATAAGGGTTGGCAAGATCAGCGCCACCCTCACAGAGGATTTCAAGATCTACAGCAGGAGTCTTACCATACTTATATTTAATGTAAGTACCACGATCAGACATGGTATAAGCTTGCTTTTCCTCGGTAAAGGTAATGGCCTTACCCATACCCTGGCCAATGGAAAGATACCAGGCAGCAGAGTCAGCTGGACGCATAGCAGTAACTTCCTTCTTCTTGCCCTTCTTAACAATAGTCTGGCTCACAGCGGCAAGTGGCACACCGGATTGCTTCCAGAGATACTGCTCCTTGGTATGGGTACCGCTATCATCGCCACGAGAGACAAATTTTGCCTTCGCCTCGGCTATTTTCTGCAGAGATGCCGCCGCATCATGACTACCCTTGATACCGGCAGGATCTTTCTCTGAACCAAGAATAACAAAATCATTATGCATAACGGCATAGCGCTTGGTGCCAAAACCATCTTTAACAAATTTTTCTTCACGACCCTTAGCGTGAACAAAAATAATATCAACATTACCATCCTGGCCATCACGGATAGCAGCGCCGGTTCCCTTGGCGATAACCTTTACCCTAATGCCAGTATCTTTCTCAAATGCAGGCAAAAGAATATCCAATAGACCGGAGGACTGAGTGCTGGTGGTGGTGGACATTTTCAAAATCTTCTCAGCACAAAAACCAGTGCCGGCACAAATGGCCACAAGACAGAGTACGGCAACCGAAATCAGACTACGCTTCATCATTTTTCCTCTTATTTTAAGTTATCCGGAAAAAGCATCTTTCCACATAGAGAGACATCATAGCCAACAAAAGAATCAGCTAATTGTCGAAAGGTCTCCTCGTGCAACAAACCAATGAAATCCTGAATGCCTCGCTCAAAGAACCTTTCCTTACTTATAATAAGGTCAAACCTCTCCCAACGAAGAGGGACAAAATCAAGATCAAGCATACCTGCAATCGCCCGAATACCAGGTGCCGCGTCAACCCTACCGGCAAGCACCTCCAGACCTCCATCCAAATGGCGACTCACCTCGCGGGAATAACCATCTATCTTTTGACTGGAAATCCTTCGTATAGAAAGTTCATGATCCAAAAGCACACGCGTACCTGTGCCCTGAGGACGATTGACAATGGAGATACCTTTTCGGGCAAGATCTTCTATCCCCTCAATGCCCTTAGGATTTCCCTTGGCCACCAGCAGGCCCTGCTCTCTCTTACTAAAATTGACAAAAACGGGCGCTTGTTCGAGCTCCTGACTGGCAAAATCGAAGTTATACTCCTCATTCTCATCTTGCAAGAGATGACAGACACCAATATGGCATAATCCACGCCGCAGGGAAGAGACCCCGCCCATACTACCAAGATTTGCAAAAAAGGCAATTCGCCTTGGATAACGTCGTTGAAAAAGAGCGAGTGTCTGCTGAAAGAGGGGATCATCGCTACCGGCAACCAAAAGAATTAGGTCATCCACCGAAACCGTTGCAGGACGATAGTTTGTAACATTTACCTCAAGCCATTCCGCCACAAGCCTACGGGGAAACAACCATTTACCAGTGACCTTGCTGGCAGGTAGGCCCTTGTCATTCACAAGGGAATAAACCATCTTTTCATTTACATGTAAGAGTTCTGCTACCTCTTTCGTTGTAAGAAAAGGATTATCTTCTTGCCTTCTCATATAATTCAATAGTCAAAACGGGGTTACCAAAAAGGAGGTACGTCACGGAACCCTTTCCTGGCAGGGAAACAGAAGAACCATAACGCACCAAATACCAACAAGAAATAACAATAACCCCTAAAGAAATAGACAAAAAAGATGTGCTTTTCAAGCATTAAACCCTCTGAAGAGCAAATAAACCAAGAGAATACGCCCCAGAGGATAAGAAATGACCAAGAACAACCAAGACACCTATGCGGTCATTAAAACATCTCTCATAAAGCACCACTCTTGCCTAGGCAATCCTAGCTCGACAAGCGCCCCAATCCCATCGCCAACGACGAAAGCCCCGAAGAGCGCATCATTACGTAGGGTTTTTGACACTGCTTACATATCTTCTTCACGGTCAGACAGGCATCATGGCTCACGCAATCAACGGGACACATAACTGCATCTGCCTGAGCAAGCATAAGGGGCAGCCTACTCTTAGACTCCTCCTTACCTCCATCATGGTGCAAAAAAGAGCCACCACTCTTTTCCACCAATGCTCGATAATGCGGAACCATCTTATGCATTCCACCAACATAGAGAACAAGCTTGCCACAGAGATCTTTGCCTGGGCAGCTCTCTGTATGAGCCCTACCGCAACGAGCACAGCCTAAATCAAACAGGGATGCCTGCACAGATTTTTCCAGAAGAATATTCTCCTGTCTCTGCTGAGATATCTCCTGCTCAAGGCGCATAGCATTCTTCTGCAACTGGCCATTATGCTTTTCCAATTTTGCTATATAGAGAAGATGCTCCTCATTCTCCCTCTCTAGCACACCCTTTACTGCCGGCGGAAAGCCCCCGGCAGATGAAGCAGATGAGCCCTTTTTTTCACGTTTTTTCAACTCTGCCTTAAGCGCTATGACCTCCTGCTTCTCTTTTCGCACCCGCTTTTCATGCAAAAATTGCCGATGAACTAACTGCGCATCGACATTTTTTTGTTTTTGCAGAGAGGAGGCTAACTTCTTTTTGATTCTCAAAAGCTCACTGACACTATCGTGAGACATCATATGCACATCCCCATAACACTCGGAGAGGACTGCCCCCGGAATATGGGGGTGAGAGCACACTGCCCAAAAAGCACCGGCGACCTCTCCAGCCTCCAGAGACTTTTGCCAAAGCCTACACAGATCCTCGCTCTCCCTAAGTCTGTGAAAGGAGATAATATACCTCTGATACTTCAAATTAAGAAGTTTCTGCATGGCCACACTTGCCACACATTGGTAATGGGCAAAACGAACAAACCTCGTGTGCAATTCAAAAGGAGAGACAAATTCTCCACCACGAACCTCTCTCTTTTTATTTATCTTAACCAGTTCTGGCTGGGTGATACAGGTACCAATAATGGCACATTGATAGCCATCTGGAACATCCCATAAATTCCGTCCCTTACCGCCAGTACAACGTTGAACCCTTCGCGCCTTTAAGCTTGCCATCCCCCCTCCTCAAAACATTATCAGCCAAGCAATCAATATATTAAACACCCCTAACTTTTACCGTCTTAATATAAAAAAAGCAAATATCTTACCTAAAACAAGGAGGTTTCTCAAAAGAGGCTGACCAGCTCCACCACGCCAGTCAACAGGACTAGATCAGATGCCAGAACAAGCCCCGGCAGACTCTTCCGTTCATCGGCACCTAGTCAGCCCCATTCTGTTCATGCCCCCTTAGCCCTTGAGCCTCGGTAAAAATTTGCAAAAGCACTTCACCTGAAGGCCTGCATCGATCCGCAACGGATGAGGGTGAGGTACACGCTTCACTCTCTTTTTTCAAAGAGGGGTATAAAAAAAGCCCAACAAACCCAAGCAGATCTTTACGACCACCAACGGATCTGGTAAAAGAAATAATAGGGGCTATATTGCTGTAAGAACGTCTAGTTTCTCCAACTGAACAACGGATCGCTCTGCTCTATTTTTTACACCAAGAGGACGCTATAAGAAGAGTTCTATTGTAGATGATGATATTGCTCTGGATGCTGCAGAGAAATTTAAGTAAATGCTCCTCCATGTTGAATTCCTTGTTAGCAGTTCGGGGAAACAGACTCTCTCCTGCCTGAGTAGCAGAAGTGCTCAGTTGGTGGTAAACGATATCAATATGCCCGGGATGAATGGCCTGGACGAGGACGAACAATTTCAGGACGGCACCCTGCAAGTATCCGGGGAGCAGAGGCACCTGCAATAAGCGCCAGGACAGACCTGCAAACTCTCTTGCTAAAAGCTACAGTTAACAATAACGAAACAACAGAGAGGATAGCGAACGAGAAGAATTTGCAACCAATAAATTTGTTGAGCAGTGCATCGACATCAAAGGCGTTAACACCGCATACCTCGTTGGCCGGGATGGTTTTCCCCAGAACAGTATCACCCGCCAGAGTATCAATACTGAAATGATAGGGGCAATTGTCTCCTCCGGTTTTAGTTCTGCCAAATCCATGGCAAACCAGCTAGGATAGTGAGAACTTAATACAACCATGTTAGAATATGAAAATAGCCCCGTCAGGACTGCCCCTTTTGCTCGCGAGGCATTTCTCGTTGCCATAGCTGATCGGGAAACAAATTTGGCTTGATCAAGAATCAGTATCAAGAAAAATACAAAGAGAATAAAACAGGCAGCGGGTCTCTAAAGGATCTGTAAAAAATATACGTGTTCCAAACACATAACAATTAATTAATTGCAAATGAAGATAATTGGACATAGAGGTTCAGCAGGTACGACACCGGAAAACACCCTCCTCTCTTTCGCTGAAGTGATGAAAAGTGGAGCATACGCCATAGAATTTGATGTACAAAAATGCGCCACAGGCCAGCTCGTTGTCATCCACGATCCACGCGTCGACAGGACAACAAATGGTTCAGGACTTGTTCGCGAAATGAGCTTAGATGAACTGCGAGCCCTGGACGCAGGAAAAAACGAACAAATCCCCCTTCTAACGGAGGTGCTTGACCTGGTTGCGGGAAGAATTAAAGTGAACATCGAGTTGAAGAGCCTTGGTACAGCGGCAAAGACAGCTGAAATACTTGACCAATATGTCATTGATGGTAAATTTACCTACGATCAGTTTCTTGTCAGCTCCTTTGTCCATCCTGAGTTGATGCTCTTTCAGGCACTCTGCCCGCAGTGTCTTATTGCCCTGCTTATCGCCCATGTCCCGGCCAATCACGCCGACACATACGCACAGATGAATATTTGGTCCCTTAACATCAACCTCAATAGTGCCTCTGAGGCATTTGTCCAATCTGCCCATAAAAACAACTTTCAAATCTTTGTCTACACGGTCAACCACCCCGATGATTTTTTACGATTGCAACAGATGGGTGTTGATGGCATTTTTACCGATTACCCATCTCGTTTTTGCCAAGACAAAAGCTAACAATACAATGAAAAAATTATCCTACACAAATTCTCACTACAGCTCTCCCTCTCATAACCCGGGAGCTCTCTACAAACTTTTCCCCAGCACCTGTTTCTATCTGCGATTTTTAAAAGAGATAATGGTCTCCGCCCATAAGGCCCGGCAAGGGCTTTACACTGGCGAGGCTTGGGTAAACAGTAGTCTTGCCATATTGGGTATGTTGGAGAAAATAGGGGTAAGCTTTGACATTTCCGGGATAGAGCACCTACAAAAACAAGACGGGCCAGCGGTAATTATTGGCAACCACATGTCCGCCCTGGAGACAGCAATCCTGCCATCTCTTGTCTACCCAAAAAAGCCCGTTACCTTTGTGGTAAAGCAGAGCCTCCTGGACTACCCGGTCTTTAAACATGTCGTGGGCGCAAGAAATCCAATAGCCGTAAGCAGAACAAACCCAAGATCAGACCTGAAAACTGTCATGACAGAGGGATGCAAGAGAATAGAAGAGGGTACCTCTATTATTGTTTTCCCGCAGACAACCCGTTCCCACAGCTTTTCAGCCACGGAGATGAGTTCTATCGGGGTTAAGCTTGCAAAGAAGGCCGGTGTACCAATAATTCCCCTTGCCCTGCGTACAGACGCCTGGGAAAACGGGAAAAAATTAAAAGATTTTGGCAAAATAAACATCACCAAAAAGGTGTACTTTGCCTTTGGAAATCCCTTAACAGTGCAGGACAGAGGCACAGAAGAGCAGGAGCATATCTGCAAGTTCATAGAGAACAAACTCCACGAATGGAGCCTCTCTCTATAGGGACCTGCAGAGCAAAAAAATATCTCAGAAGAGATCTTCTGAGATATCTTATCTACAACTCATCATCGACATCAAGTCCGTAATCTTCCTCTTCCTCTTCCTCATTTCCCTCATCATGGGTCTCAACTTCTTCCACAACCTCGTCGACTTCTGGCTCATCATCATGACGAACAGCCTTGGGAATTTTAGACTCAGGAAGAATCAATTCTGTTATTCTAGCAATCTCCCCTTTCAGGTCAGGATCGTGAAAGCATACATCACATCGCTCGGCATGCTGTTCAATAAACGATACCATACGAGCTGGCGCCATTGTTTCGTCTTGGACATGTCGATGCCAAGATTTAATCAGACTAATAAGTCGTTCACACTGCATTATATTTTATTTTAGTTAAATTACTGTAGGTTGCTAGATATCTCTATCTAACACGGCTTAAAAAAATACCTTAACGATATAATTTTAAGTAAATCTATAAAATGTTGTTTTCAAGGTCAACAATTATTAGTATAACAATATTGATTTTAAAAGTTAAGTTGGAAGTGGACGGAGCACTGGTGGCTCCCCCGGATTTCAAATCCGGTGTAACGGGTTAATAGCTCGTTAGGTGGGTTCGATTCCCATGCACTTCCGCCACAACATTCGTCATGTCCCTCCCCATTATCCTGCATTCCCAGACACCTAAGGTTCTGACACCTAACAACACATTCTCATTCAAAAATCTTTATTTATTGCTAAATTTACGAAAACTATGAGCGAGAAAAAAAAACCTGCCATTAACGTAAGCGAAACAATCATCGAAAGTATTTCCGAAGGTCTTTTCACAGTTGACCACCAACTTAAAATAACGTCATTCAACAGGGCTGCAGAAAAAATCCTTGGTATCTCCAGGCAAGAGGCCATAGGTAAGCACTGTTGGGAGATCTTTCAGTCAAACATGTGTGCATTCCACTGTGCCCTGAAACGCACCATAAAAGAAAAAAAATCGTTTACCAACTCATCTACCTTTATCAGAGACCACAAGCAACAAAAAATTCCAGTTATCGTCTCTACCTCTGTTTTACAAGATGAAGCAGGCAATATTCTAGGGGGCGTCGAAATTTTTCGCACCAAGGCCACCAGAGAAGAACTGCCAAGAGAAGCAACAGGCAATTTCCATTTGGAAAACATGGTCAGTCGCTCCCCCAAAATGCAAGACCTCTTCGCCATCCTCAAACAGGTTGCTCAAAGTGACAGTACCGTTCTGGTTGAAGGAGAGACAGGAACAGGCAAGGAACTCCTGGCAAGGGCAATCCACAATCTTTCCAGTCGAGCAAAACGGCCATTTGTCGCCGTCAACTGCGGCGCCCTCCCAGACACCTTACTGGAATCAGAGCTCTTTGGCTACAAGGCAGGAGCCTTTACCGATGCGCGCCACGACAAAGACGGACTCTTTGCCGCAGCTGCAAACGGCACCATTTTTCTTGATGAGATAGGCGACACCAGCCCTGCCTTTCAGGTACGCCTCCTTCGAGTTCTCGAAGAGCGAGAATTCCAGCCCCTGGGCAGTACCAAAAAAATAGCAACAAATGCCAGAATTATCACAGCAACCAATAAAGATCTCAGTCAACTGATCCATAAAGGACTCTTTCGTCAGGATCTTTTTTATCGCATCAACGTCATTATCCTCAAGCTCCCCCCTCTCAGGGAGCGCCGAGAAGACATCCCCTTGCTAATAGAACAAATTATCAGCAAGCTCAACAATATCAAGAATAGACAAATAACAGGCCTTTCTCCCGAGGCAGAAAAGTACCTGCTTTCCCATGATTACCCAGGCAATATCAGAGAGTTGGAGAACATCATCGAGCACGCCTTTATCCTCTGTCGCGGCAACACCATTGATTATCCGCATTTCCCTGCCTACCTCCAACAGGAGAGTAGACAGGTGACCCTCTCCGCTGACGAGAGCCCCAATAGCTTTGACTGGGCAGAGAAGGAAACTATCCTCAAGGCACTTGAGCAAAACGGCTATAACCGCCAGGCTGCGGCCGACCATCTCCGAATCCACAAAAGCACCCTCTTCCGCAAAATCAAACGACTCGGTATTAAGCTACCAAATCAAGACGGACGTCACCGGAAAAGATAGTCGCATAGAGTCGCAACACCGCTCGGCGTGCGACCGTAATGGTCGCAAATCTACGCCACTATCTTTCCTAGATGAAATGTATACAATTATAAATTGTTCTAAAAACAGACACCTATATCATAGCCCAGCTATTAATAACATATGCACAAAACTGGCACTGCTTTTGCCTATAAGAGAGTGACAGTTGATTAATCCTTCACTTAATATAGGTACATAAAATGGATATACTTTTACTTGATGGACAAGAACCCTCTTTTCTCCAATTAAAAAAAAGTCTTGCTAAGAATGAAAAAAATGAGGTGACCTATACCTCTTCCAGCACAGAGGCAAAAAAGATCATAGGTGCCAATAAGGCAGCGGTCGTCCTTATTGCCGAGAATCTGGACAGCCAATCCGGGCTGGACTTTGCCAAAGAGATCGTTCCCATGAATCCTTTTATTAATTATGCCCTACAATCATCTCTCCCCTCTGAAAAATTTCATGATGTAACGGAAGGATATGGCCTCTTTATGCAACTACCCCTCGATCCAGGAGCGGAAGATGCTGAACAGGTGACTCAAATCATCACCAAAATACATCAAATTTAAAAAAATTGTTCAGTCCCGAGAGAAAACAATGATAATAAGCATCGCCAGCGGCAAAGGTGGTACCGGCAAAACCACAATTTCCACCAACCTCGCCATAAGCCTTGAAGGTAAGGCCAAGCTTCTTGACTGTGATGTCGAAGAACCCAATGCTCACCTTTTCATCAAACCTGAGATCACTCTACGAGAAGAGTCCACCGTTTTTGTCCCTGTAATAGATGAATCGCTCTGCAACGGCTGTAAAAAATGTGCCGATATATGCAGATTCAACGCCCTTGCCGTCATTGGCAAGAAGGTACTCTGCTTCCCCGAACTCTGTCACAGCTGTGAAGGTTGCCTCCTTGTTTGCCCTGAACAGGCGATTTCTGCAGGCACCCGATCCCTTGGCTGGGTGGAAGAGGGAAAAAGAGAAAATATGGATTTTGTTCAGGGATGCATGCGCATCGGTGAGGCAATGTCACCTCCCCTTATCCGCGATGTCCGTAACAGAATCAAGGAAGGTGAAATTGCAATCATAGATGCCCCTCCAGGAACATCTTGCCCCGTTATTACCGCCATGAAGGATACCGACTTTGTCCTCTTGGTAACAGAGCCCACCCCCTTTGGCCTCCACGACCTTACCCTCGCTGTAGAGGCCGTCAAGGCACTTGGTATCCCCTGCGGGCTGATCATCAACCGGGCAAATCTGGGCTATGACAAGGTACATGAGTATATAGCCTCGGAACAGATCCCCATCCTCCTGGAAATCCCCTTTGATCGAAAAATTGCTGAAATTTATTCCCAGGGAAAGATTCTTGTAGACGAATTGCCAGAATGGAAAGAGATTTTCCAGAGTCTTTTCAAAGACATTGTTAATATCATCCAGAAAGAGCAGGTGAAGCAATGAAAGAGCTTGTTATTATTAGTGGAAAAGGTGGCACAGGCAAGACAAGCATTACTGCGGCATTTGCCTCACTTGCCAAGAATCACATTCTCTGCGACGCAGATGTAGATGCAGCCGATCTCCACCTGCTTACCCAGCCGACAATCGAACAGAGCCATGACTTCATGGGCGGCTGCCTAGCCGAGATCCGCCAAGACAAGTGCATAAGCTGCGGAACATGCCGAGATCTTTGCAAGTTTGGAGCCATCTCAGAAGATTTTGTCGTAGATCCCATTGGCTGTGAAGGCTGCGGTATCTGCGTTGACTTTTGCCCAGAACAGGCAATTGAATTTCCTCAGCAGAAGTGTGGCGATTGGTTTATCTCCTCCTGTAAATTCGGCCCCATGGTTCATGCCAGACTAGGCATTGCCGAAGAGAACTCCGGGAAGCTTGTCAGCCTCATCCGTAAGGAGGCAAAACAACTAGCCATGACAGATAGTTATGACTTGATCCTCACCGATGGCCCTCCAGGTATTGGTTGCCCTGTTATTGCTTCAATCACGGGAGCAACTGCCCTACTTCTGATTGTAGAGCCATCGCTCTCCGGCCTGCATGATATGCAGCGCGTGGCCCAGCTAGCCCAGCATTTCGCCATACCAACAATGGCCTGTATCAATAAATTTGACCTCAACCTTGAAGTAACAAAAGCCATTGAAGATTCTGCTGAAAAGTTAGGCCTGACAGTAGTCGGTCACGTTCCATTCAATCCAGTTTTTACCTACTCAATGGTGGAAGGTAAAAATATTTTCGAGTACGGAAAAGAGCCTGAATTGCTCGATAATATTAAAGAAATTTGGCAGAAAATATCTTCTTCCAAGCCCATGACAGATAGCGAGAAAATCATACCTCTTGCCCAGTAATTTTTACAAGGAGAACTAAAAAAATGGCTAAAATTCGCATTGCAATCCCATCCAACGGTGAAGGTGGTCTCGACGGAACACGTGCAGGACACTTTGGTCACTGTGATGTCTTTACCTTTATTGACGCGGAAGATGGAAAAATCATAGAAGTATCAACTACCGAGAACTTGGAGCACATTCAAGGCGGTTGCATGGTGCCTGTTAATCTACTTGCAGAGCACAAGGTCAACGCCCTGGTTGTCGGTGGTATTGGCATGCGCCCACTCATGGGCTTTAAGCAGGTCGGTATCGAAGTATATCACGATGCAGAACGAATGGATATCCGCCCCGTTGTTGAAGATATGCTTGCAGGAAAGCTTCAACTTATTTCAAACGACCAAGTATGTGGTGGTGGTCAACAATAAACCCATTAGCCGGTAGAGGAAAATAAAATGAAAATAGCCATAACCGCAACCGGCCCAAACCTGGATAGCCCTATTGATCCCCGTTTTGGCCGAGCTGCCTATATTATTATTGTCGATCCAGAGAGCATGATCTTTGAGGCAGTAGACAATAGCACCAACGTCAACTCATTTAAAGGCGCGGGCATCCAAGCAGCCACTATGGTACACGACAAAGGCGCAGAAGTGCTGATGACTGGATACTGTGGGCCAAAGGCATTTCAAATAATCGAAACTGCTGGCATCAAAGTGGTAAGCGATACAACAGGCACCGTGGCCAATGCAGTGGAGAAATTCAACAAAGGAAATCTCCAATACACAAGCGCAGCAAACGCTGAAGCACACTGGTAAACTGAACTTGGTAACTGAGTATCTGCAGTAAAACGTTTACTCCCATCAAGGTGAAAAAACAGCCTTTTAACTTTTATCCTAGTTAAAACAGTTAAAAGTCTGATATACTTTTTTCACCTTGAGTTTTTTATTTTACACTTAAATGGGTGGCAAACAGTTCCAGAACAACCTCCCCTTTATAAGCTGACATCCCTTCTCCCGCTAACCATGAGGCTGTTTTATGAAATCGGGTAAATTCATTGCCTATAGTGCAATTATTGCTCTATTCACTGCAGTTGTCCTGTTTTTCTATCTTCTCGACACGTCAAAGGCCCTCTCCTATCTATCAACAGATCCCAAGGCCTGTATCAACTGTCACGTAATGAATGCCCAGTATGCAAGTTGGCAACATAGCTCCCATGCCAATCAGGCAGGTTGTATTGACTGCCACCTGCCAACGGATAGCTTTGTCCATAAATACATCTCTAAGGCACGAGACGGATGGAACCACAGCGTCGCCTTTACCCTCAACACCTATGCACCCCGAATTGAGATAAGTGCCGATGGGGCAAGACGGGTACAGGCCAACTGTATCTCCTGCCACAACAGGCTGACCGGCACCATCCGGGCAAACGAAGATAAGTACCACGATTTTTCAAAAGCAAAAGCGACAGAAAGAAAATGCTGGGATTGCCATCGAAACGTTCCCCATGGCGGCGTGCACAGCATCATATCAGCTCCAAATAATCTTGGTGTAAGAGAATTACAATAGGAGGAAACCCTGTGAATAAGTCCTATAAAATATTACTGACAGGATCGGTGATTGCAATTGGTGCCATGGGCCTCATGGCAAACTCCATCAACAGTCGAGAGGCAGAGCGAAAAGAGATCAACACGGGGCCTGTTGTCCAGGCTGAGGGAGTGGCCAGCAAAAACGAAGAGTGGTATCGTTACTATCCGCGAGAATACGATAGTTGGAAACAGACAAAAAAAAGCGACAAAATCACCGATCTTCTGAGAGAAAAGCCTCAACTTGCGATCATCTGGGCCGGCTATGGCTTTGCCAAAGATTACAACGCCCCACGAGGTCATTTCTACGCCATCCAGGACAACATCAACACCCTGCGCACCGGCGCCCCCACGGGACCATCCAATGGACCAATGCCCACGGCCTGCTGGACCTGTAAATCCCCCGATGTCCCCCGTCTGATGGACGAGGTGGGTGAAAATGAATTCTTTACCGGAAAATGGGCCAAATATGGGAACCAAATCGTCAACCCCATTGGTTGCGCTGACTGTCACAATAGCCAGACGGGTAACCTCGGCTTTAGTCGACCTCACCTGGGAAGAGCACTTGAGGCCAGTGGAGTAAATCTTGACGAGATCACCTTCCAAGACATGCGCACCCTGGTCTGTGCCCAATGTCACGTCGAATATTATTTCCGGCCAACGGAATGGACAGACAAAACGGGTAAGACAAAAACTGCCAAGGTGGTTACCCTGCCCTGGGCCAAGGGACTCTCAGCTGAAAACATGGAAGAGTATTACGATGAATATAGTTTTAAGGACTGGACCCATAAGATAAGCAAGGCCCCCATGCTCAAGGCTCAGCATCCGGGTTACGAACTCTTCTCCAAGGGAATCCACGCCCAAAATGGCGTCTCCTGTGCCGACTGCCATATGCCCTACAAGCAACAGGGTTCCATCAAGTATACAGATCATAATATAGGCAATCCCCTGGATGACATAGCCAGCACCTGCCTCACCTGCCACCGTGACAGTGAAAAGGCCTTCAGGGACCGCGTTGCCAGCAAACTTGAACGCAAAGAGCAGCTCATGAAGATGGCCATGGATACTCTGGCCGCAGCCCATCTTGAAGCAGGAAAGGCCTGGGAACTTGGGGCCACAGAGGCAGAGATGCAGCCCGTACTTGAGCTCCTTCGCTCCGGCCAATGGCTATGGGATTACTCCATTGCCAGCCATGGTTCCTTCTTTCACTCTCCCGAAGAGACCCTTCGGCTCTTGGGAGTAGCCAATGACAAGGGTGGCAAAGCGCGAATAAAACTTGCGGCAATTCTGGCTCAACATGGCCTGATCGGCTATCAGGTTCCAGATTTTTCTACCAAGGAAAAAGCCCAGGCACTTGCCGGCGTCCCTCTCCAGAAGCTCATTACAGAGAAGAAGGCCTTCGAGTCAACCCTGCTTGAGCAGTGGAATGAGGAGGCCGTAAAAGCTGGCCGTCTTGATCCTAAAACCCTTGAAGGAATGAGCAACAAGAGTTCCTGGTCTCAAACCGAGCTCTCTCAGTAGAGATTCATAGCTTCCCTCTCCTAGAAATGGCCCCATTGCCAGCAGACCCTATCTGCAGGTAATGGGGTATTTATTTACCCAAAGCACAATCACGCCTGTTTTTTAAAGATCTATCAGCTCTTTCATAGTAGGTTGGCGGCCAAAACCAATAAACATTCCCCTCAACCAAGATATAAAAATGGACTTTATTAACTTTTCTCACTCAGGCCTGAAAATCAAAGAACTCACCATTACTCCGGGGGATACCTGGTGCTTTTATGGAGGAAATCTCTCGGGCAGTGAAGCGTTCCTCCAACTACTTACTGGCAACCTCGGTCACGAAGGAAAAAAACACCCAGCCGTCCTGCCTCAGGCGAGCGTGGTCTCCTTTGATAAACTCCAAGAGGTTTTTGAAGCGGAACTGGCCAAGGATGATTCAGATTTCCTTGACTACCTTGATCCCGGTACAGTTGCCGGAGACTTCCTGCCCCATGGTAGCCTCTACCACCCCCTTGTCAGCATCCTGGGAATGAAGGAAAAGCTGGAAACCGGTTTTAAGCAGCTCAGCTCAGGTCAGGCAAGAAAACTGCTTCTCCTGGAGGCCATCCTTGGTGGGAAAAAACATATTATTCTGCACACCCCCTACGACGGTTTAGACAGCAAAAGTTGCCTAGAGCTCAACCTTGCCCTCCAGGCCCTACCCGAAAACCTGACCCTGCTCCTCTTTGTTCATAACATAGATGACATACCTGACTGGTGCAGCCACATTGGCTGGTTTAAGGACAATGCCCTCTACCGCCAGGGAGACTACAAAGAGATTATCGGCGATATTCGAAGTGAAGAGCTGGAGATACGAGAGATAAACCTGCCCAGCCAGAGCCGTCCCTCCTCCGAAGAGCTACTCTATCTTCGGGCAGGATTTGGCAGCTACCAGGGAAAAAATGTCTTTACCGGCCTTAATCTACACATCCACTCCGGCGACCACCTCCTTATTACCGGGGCCAACGGCTGCGGCAAGTCGACCCTCCTCCAGATCATCACCGGAGACCATCCCGACTGCTACGTCAACGACCTCCGTCTCTTTGCCCATAAACGAGGCAGCGGCGAGTCTATCTGGGATATCAAAAAACAGATGGGTATTGTCTCCCCTGATCTACATCGAAACCACAGATGCCCGGGTTCTGCCCTGCATATTGTTATCAGCGGTCTCTATGACACCATAGGTCTTTATGTACGTCCCAGTCAGCAGGAGATTAAAGAGGGATTAAAATGGATTGCCTGGTTGGGCCTAGAGGAGAAAGCGGAAAAGCCATTTCGCAGCCTGAGCTTTGCCGAGCAACGACTGATCCTCATCGCCCGAGGTCTAATAAAGATTCCTCGCCTCCTCATCCTCGACGAGGCAAGTCAGGGACTGGACGAAAGCTACCGGGAACAGTTTATGACCGTTATAGAAAAAATTGCCCGGGAACAGCTCTCCACCATCCTCTTTGTCAGCCACCGGGAAGATGAACATCGCGATTTTTTCAAATACCACATAAAACTGGGTCAGTATAGCCCGCTAAACAGAGAGGAGAAGTAATATGATTACCGTTCTAGCCTCAATAACTGTCAAAGATGGCTCTATGGAGGAGTTTCTCCGTATATTCAAGGAGAACGTGTCAGCGGTTCTCGCCGAGGAGGGCTGTATTGAATACTACCCCGCCATCGATACCAGAACAGATCTCCCCCCCCAGATCTACCAGGAAAACACAGTAACCATCATAGAAAAATGGCAGAGCTTAGCCGCCCTCAAGGCCCATCTGGCCACAGCGCATATGCTTGCCTATAAAGAGGCCACCGCCTCCATGCTGGAAACACTCTCCCTCAAGATATTGGAAAACGCATAGGAGAGAGCACACTCTTTGCCCCCTCCTTGTCTCAGCCAATGACCAGGGCTACTGCCCCAAGTAGCCCATCGCTGAGAGCCTCAGGCCAACTACGTTCAGCCAATCTCATCGGTTGAGTAGCGGGCAGGAGGAGGGGCAACCCCATAACATATTTTCCTACACTTATACCGACTCGACGCCAAAGGTAATCACACCCTGAAGGCTGTTACCCATCAAACTATTTTCTCCACCCAACTCGTTAATTCACCGAATCAAACTAAGCGAAACTCTCTCTCCATTGATCTTCAATATCATTTTATTATCTCATTGCTATTTTTAAGAGGTAGCAGCGAGCTCTACAAACCAACATCCCAGAAAGCTGCTCTATGGCAAATATGGATAAGCCCCGACAGCCATCACCCACAAATATTTCACCTTGATGGCGAACTACACAATATTAAAATCTATTTTAAACTCATTTTTTCTGTACTTAGTGATAAGTTTGTGGGATGCTAGCAGAAATCAGCTCTTCACCAGAACTCATCCGAAGAACCAAGGGCAAAAAATAATGGTCAAGATACTCCTCATACAGGCCGCCAGAAAACTGTGGACAGCAACAAAGGATCTGTTGCCAATAATCCTCATTATAGCCTTCTTTCAGATAGTTGTCATCAAACAGCCCCTGCCAGATGCAGGAGGGATACTGACAGGATTGCTCCTGGTAATCTTGGGTCTTGCCCTCTTTGTCGAAGGACTGGAAATTGCCCTCTTCCCCATCGGCGAAAGCATGGCCCACGCCCTCTCTAAAAAAGGTAGTGTCTTTTGGGTCCTCACCTTTGCCTTTCTTCTCGGCTTCTCGACCACAATTGCAGAGCCCGCCCTGGTAGCGGTCTCCGGCAAGGCAGCAGACGTTGCCGTCCGGGGAGGCCTGCTGGAAAACACACCCCAGGCAATTGCCTCCTATGCAACAGGAATCCGACTTTCAGTGGCCTTTTCCGTTGGCCTTGCCATCCTCCTCGGCGTACTGCGTATCCTCCTGGGTTGGCCCATACATTTTATTATTATCGGCGGCTACCTGTTGGTGATGCTGATAAGCAGCGTCGCTCCCAAGGAGATAATCGGCATTGCCTACGATGCAGGAGGTGTCACCACCTCCACCATTACCGTTCCCCTCGTCACCGCTCTCGGAGTAGGTTTGGCAACGGTTATCAAAGGCAGAAGCCCCCTTCTCGATGGCTTTGGCCTCATCGCCTTCGCCTCCCTGTTACCCATGATATTCGTCATGGGCTACGGCATATTTATGTTTGGATGGGCATTATGATAATTGAACTTTTTTGGACACTGCTCTCGACCATACGGGACGTTCTTCCCATCATCCTTCTCTTTGGTTTTTTTCAACTGGTGGTACTTCGCAGCGCCCTGCCCAATCCCAGACGTCTCTGCTTTGGCATTGTCTATGTTATCCTTGGTCTTACCCTCTTTTTAGTGGGACTTGAAAACGCCCTCTTCCCCATCGGCAAGATCATGGCTACCCAACTCACCGACCCCATCTTTCTCCAAGGTGACAGGGCAAGTATCGACCTCGGCTATTGGGCAAATTATGGGTGGATATACTGTTTTGCCGCCTGCATTGGCTTTGCCACAACCATTGCGGAGCCATCCCTTATAGCTGTCGCCTATAAGGCTAATGAGGTGTCCGGTGGTGCCATTAGCAGCTGGGGCCTGCGCATCACCGTTGCCACAGGAGTTGCCATTGGCATCAGCCTTGGCTCATTTCGAATTGTCACAGGAACACCCCTATATTTATATATAATGGTAGGGTATATTATTGTTATATTACAAACATTTTTCACCCCAAAATCCATTATCGCCCTGGCCTACGACTCGGGCGGAGTGACAACCTCCACGGTAACGGTACCCATTGTAACAGCGCTTGGACTCGGACTTGCCACCTCTGTGCCTGGACGATCTCCTGCAATTGACGGCTTTGGCCTCATCGCCTTTGCCTCTCTTTTTCCTATTATTACGGTATTAGGATATGCTCAATATATTCATTGGGTAAGTACTCGGAATAAGAAACCCATAAAGGAGTAAAATATGCGATTTCAACTTATTCTAGCATCCGTTAAATCGGATATCACAGATAAGGTTGTTGATGGAGCAAAGGCAGCGGGAGCAACGGGAGCAACAATTATCACTGCCCGTGGCACTGGCCTTCGTGAGGCAAAGACATTTTTTGGTCTCTCCCTGGAGGCTCAAACGGACATCATCATGTTCTTGGTAGAAGAACATGTTCTCCAACCCATACTCGATGCCATTGGTACCATAGGTGAGTTTCACAAACCAGGCACAGGCATCGCCTTTGTCCTGCCCGTGGACCAGGTTATTGGCCTTGAAAGCCAGATAGAAAGATTTAAAGAAGAAGCGCGAAAAAAATACTTTTAATATCAATTAAGAGGTCACAAGATGATTGAAAAAAAACTCGTCAGAGCCCGTGACGTAATGCGCAAACAGGTCCCCACCATCGATGGCATGGCCACCGCCCGCGATGCTGCCAATATGATGAAAGAGCATCAGGTCTCCTCATTGATCGTCAATAAAAGGGACGAAAACGATGCCTACGGTCTTATCAGCATCCAGGACCTTATCACCGAGGTTATGATCCCGGCCCGGGAGGCAGATATGGTAAATGTCTATGAACTTATGACAAAACCAATCATTTCAGTCTCTGCTGATATGGACATCCGCTATGTAATCCGTCTGCTACACAGGGTAAATATGCGCCGCGCCCCCGTGGAAGAGAATGGTCACCTGGTTGGCATGGTCACCCTCACCTCACTGGTTCTCGACCACGATCTTTTTTAACTGAAAAAAAACTACCTCCCTGAAACAGGCCTAATAGCTGGGTGCGCCCGCAAGCAACATCTCAGCAATAGTTTTCTTTACCTTGGGCAGAGAGGCCCGTTTATAGAGACAGAGCTCATTTTCAAGCTGAAGTAGCTGACTCAGATGAGGGGTGCGCTCAACATGGGGAGCACTCTCCGTTCCGGCAAAGCGTGAGGTCACAATCTCCTGGCAACGGAAACAACCGAGAAAATGACGTATCTGCCCGTTGGGAAAGCGCATAACAGCAGGGACTCCATGGGTGCGGCAAACAAGCAAGCGGTGCTTATAAAGAACACAGAGCCCCTCCCGGTTAAGAGGACACATCAGCTGCGGACGCTCCTGACGCGCCTCTGCCATCTGGCAGCCAGCGACATAGTCCCGACAACGCCCCAGGATATCGGCCTGCGCCCCCGCTTCCAGCTCAGAGAACCCCTGCCAGAGATATGCCCACTCCACATAGGTATGGTGGAGAAAATAAGAGTCACAGCAATTATCAGCACAACCATCACAGCTAAATCCTAACTCAGCCGCCACCAGGGAATAGGCATCTGCCATCTCTGCATAAGTCGCCTCCATACGAGCCATCTGCTCTGAAGAGAGAAGCAATTCAGTCATAAAAATCTCCTAGTAAATCATTAGAAAAAACGGGAAAAAGGCGCAAGCCTTCCTCTCACGGACACCCTCAAACAGCAGTGACCAGAGTACCATATTCCCACAAAGACCAACATTTTTAATGAATGCCAGCCCTTGCCAAAATATATTCACAGAAAGCAGGGTCTTACAGAATAAGGTCAATTCCTCAAAGCAGGCCCAAACAGAGGGCAGGCAGGGTTACGGGGGGAAGTTAGGCTGAGAGAAAGGGGGCGGTGAACAGGAGAGCAGAGGCATAGCTGGACAGACGAGGCAACTGCCCGCCCAGCTTTGAGCCACTAGAGGTGCTGAGGAATATCCCGTGGATCGGTCATCTTTTCAGGCGAGAGCATATCATCCAGCTCCTTCTTGGTAAGCAGACCCTTCTCCAGGACAAGATTATAAACGCTGCCACCTGTCTTCAGGGCCTCCTTGGCAATGGCAGCAGACGGCTCATAACCGATAACCGGGACCAAAGCGGTAACAAGACCAATGCTATTTTCCACATAGGAACGACAGACGTCACGATTCGCCTCAATACCGACGATGCAACGAGAGGCCAAGGTGACGCAGGCATTTTTAAGAATCATCATACCGTGGAGCAGGTCGTAGGCAATAATTGGCTCCGCCATACAGAGCTCCAACTCACTGGACTCGGCGGCCATGGAAACCACAGTATCGTAGCCAATAACCTGATAGCAGATCTGATTGACCACCTCAGGAATAACAGGATTAACCTTGCCCGGCATGATGGAAGAGCCTGGCTGCATGGGTGGCAGGTTTATCTCATTGAGACCACAACGGGGCCCGGAGGAGAGCCAGCGCAGATCATTACATATCTTTGAAATTTGCACCGCAGCCCGTTTCATGGTCGCAGACATCTGGACAAAGGTACCCGCATTTTGGGTGGCCTCAACAAGATTTCCTGCTCTTTTCAGGGGAAAGCCACTCACCTCAACAAGCTTTTCAGTTACCAGATCGGCATAGCCTAGAGGACAGTTAATGCCGGTGCCAATGGCAGTAGCCCCCATATTAATATGCATAAACTCTTCGGATGCACCCTCTATGGCACGCATGGCACTTCCCACCATTACAGCATAGGCACTAAATTCCTGGCCAAGAGTCATGGGCACCGCATCCTGATTTTCCGTTCGTCCCATCTTCAAAACATCCTTAAACTCAACGGATTTTTGCAGAAGGGCATTTTTCAGATCCTCCATCCCTCGGGCCAGGTTACGATGCGAGAGCAGTACGGCAAGTTTGACCGCCGTGGGATAGGTATCGTTGGTCGACTGAGAACAGTTGGCATGATCGTTGGGATGCAGGTACTGATACTCTCCCTTCTCATGCCCCATAAGCTCCAGACCACGGTTGGTTATGACCTCGTTGGCATTCATATTGGTGGAGGTGCCCGCCCCGCCCTGGAACATATCCACTGCAAAATGCTCATGCAATTTACCCTCTAAGAGCTCAACACAAGCTCCACAGAGAGCCTCCATCTTCTCCCCATCCATCACCCCAAGCTCAAAGTTAGCGCGAGCAGCAGCAATCTTAATAAAGGCAAATCCTTCGATGAGATGACTAAAATTACTTACCGGCACCCCGGAGATCGGAAAATTCTCTATAGCTCTCTGAGTTTGCACCCCATAATAGGCATCACCGGGAATCTCCCTATGTCCCAGGGAATCATGTTCCAGGCGAAAACCGCTCATCGTCCGTCTTTTACAGGTTTCACCATAAAGCTGCTCGGAAAGTGTGCGCATACGCCTATTGATGGCCACCGCGACCCGGGAAACCAATCGATAAAATATCTCCGGTTGCTCCTTTCTGAAAACATCAATCTTTTCCCGGGAAACCTGCCAGACCACCGCCCCTAAACGGGTATAACCTCCATTGGCATGGGAATCCTGATCAATAAAGACACCCTCGGATATCAATCCTCCCGCAGAAACGGTACCAACACGGTGAGAGCTACCATGCAGGCCACGAACAAGCTGAATCTCTCCGGCAAGAATAATTCCTGCCCAGTTTCTAGGAGTTGATTCCTGAAAGAGCCAATCACCGGCTGCATACTCTATACGCTCACCCTGAGCAAAAAATGTCTGTAAATCTACCTCTTCAATTCCCGCCGTCAGCGCTGCCTGCTTAAGAGTATTTTCATCTAACTTCATAATATCCTCCAAAAAGTTGATTGATATGCGGCCCTATATTAAAGAAACAGCCTGCCAAAAAGAGAGGCAAACACAACGGCAGAGGCAATTGTGACCAGGCCGGGTATTATAAAAGAGTGATTAAAAACATATTTACCAATCCGGGTGGTTCCTGTGTCATCAAACTCCACGGCGGCAATAAGGGTTGGATAGGTTGGCAGAACAAAAAGAGCACTGACCGCAGCAAAAGAGGCAATCGCGGTCAGCGGGCTCACCCCCAGAGTAAGAGCTACGGGCATCAGGGCCCTGGTTGTCGCCGCCTGCGAGTAGAGCAGGGTAGATGCCACAAAGAGCACTACAGAGAGAAGCCATGGGTAAGATCGTAGTAAATTGCCCGCAGTCATATGAATCTCTTCCATATGAGCTGCAACAAAGGTCGTGCCAAGCCAGGCCACCCCAAGTACACAGACACAGGCACTCATTCCCGACTTAAAGGTCGAAACGTTAAGAATATTTTTTGCCTCTATCTTGCAAAAAAAGGTGATAAAAGAGGCCGCCGTTAGCATAAAGGCAATAATGGCATTGTTTACCGGTAAGACAGGCTGAGCAACCAGGCCAACCGTAGGACTGATGCCAATAGCATAGGCAACGACACAGAAAATAGTTATGGCAAAGATAAGAACAGAACGTTTTGCCGCATGCGAACTCTCTCTGGCAGCCTCTTCCTCCGTTACCTGACTTACCTGACCCTTACGAAGACGCTCCTGATATATGGGATCATCGGCCAGCTCCTTACCCAAAAAATTTGTGACGAAGGCACCGACCATAACGGCAAGAAAGGTACTGGGAATACAGATAAGAAGAAGATGTATATAATCAACACCATGCTTACCCAGTTCAGCAGCAAAGAAAACCACGGCGGCTGAAATAGGCGAAGCTGTTACTGCTATCTGGGAGGCAACGGTGGCGATGGCAAGTGGCCTGGAGGGACGGACACCAGCCCGCTTAGCCACTTCAGCGATAACCGGCAGGGTTGAAAAAGCAGTATGGCCCGTACCGGCAAACAGGGTCATGGTATAGGTAACAATGGGAGCAAGAAAGGTGATATATTTGGGATTCGCTCGCAAAACCCTCTCGGCAATAGAGACAAGATAATCAAGACCACCAGCCTCCTGCATAGCCGCAATGGCAGCAATAACGGCCATGATAATCATAATCACATCTATGGGCATATCCCCTGGAGGAATCTGAAAGACAAGGGCAAGTACCAAAACACCAAAGCCACCGGCAAAGCCAATACCTATGCTACCCATCCTTGCTCCAAACCAGATAAACAGCAGTACAACAGCGAGTTCTATAGCCCACATAATGTATCTCCAATAGGATTCTGTTTTATGGTAAAGAAACTAGGGAATTGTATACTCTCCGCCTAAATTCGTGGTATGCCCTGTTAACACGGTTCTTCCCTCTTCCCTGCCAAAAGAGAGAGCGGACCAGGTAAAGGCCACTGTTCCGGTTATGCCTGCATACTTCCCTGCACCACCGACAATATTACCTGCTACCTCAACCCCCTCCTGCAGACTCTGTCCACGCAGCTGTAAAATAATGCTGCCGCCATCGAGATCCTGCCAGAGACAACGAGCCTCAATATCCTCAGGAGAGGTACCGATCCCAACACATTGGGACCAGAAATCAAGTTCTCCCGCAATACCCTGAGTCATACTGACATGGCCTGAAAGGTCAAACTGATACAACTTAATAGGCGCAGAGACAAATATTTGTTGATAACCATTGGCAAGCCAGGCACCGGAAATGGTGGCACTTTCCCCGGCAACTGCCCCCACCGGAATAATGCAAAAAAGAGTTAACAACAAACGAAGAAAGCTTTTTCTAAACATGCTCCACCCCATAACGTTGACAAACATTTAATAAATTATAAGAGAATACTGGCGGAATAGCGTTTATACTAAATGCCCGAATAAACCTAACAAACTAAGAAAATGATATCGCAAGAGAGGGGTAATAGCAACAAGAAGATTTTTTTTAAGAAATCAATCGGAGTAAGATTTTCTACTCCGATTAAGAGGATATGAAAGAAAGGGGAGAACTACTCTTCGCAGGAATGAGCACTTGTAATATTGTACCGTTGCGCCTTGCGAACCACGGTAGACTGGCTCACCCCGAGGACCTTTGCCGCCTTATAGGTACTCTTACACTCCAAGAGGGCATTACCTATCAGGCGAATCTCTAAATCCTCCACGGCATCCTTCAGAGATTGGCGAGGAAGCGGATGAACAGACTCCTTATTAGAGGCAATACAGAGACAACCTGGTACATCGGTGATTTTAATAAGATCTGAATCACTCATGGCGGCAAGCAGTTGAATCGTTGCCCGCAACTCCCGAACATTGCCCGGCCAGGGATGTGCCACCAGGGCATCCAGTACCTCGGGAGCCATGCTCTTGTAGAGACCATATTTTTTATTAGCACGACCAAGAAAATGCGCCACCAGCAGAGGAATATCTTCGACTCGCTCTCGCAAGGGTGGAATATTAACCACAATAACCCGCAGGCGATAGTAAAGATCTTCACGAAACCGTCCTGCTTCAATCAAATTTTCAAGAGATTGATTGGTCGCAGCAACGATTCGGACATTGGGCATATGCAACTTTGTCCCGCCCAAACGACGGTAGCCTGAGCCATCAAGCACATGAAGAATTTTTACCTGCATATGCAGTGGCAATTCACCGATCTCATCAAGAAAAAGAATTCCGCCATCGGCAAGCTCAAACATGCCCGGCTTTCCCTTCTCCGATGCACCGGAAAACGCCCCGGATTCATAACCGAAAAGCTCCGCCTCAAGAAGATCCGCCGGAATAGCACCACAGTTCAGGGTCACAAATGGTTTATCGCGACGCACACTTCGACTATGGATATTCGTCGCAGTCATTGTCTTGCCGGTACCTGTCTCACCGAGAAGCAGAACAGGGGCATCTACATTGGCCGATTTCTGTACATCTTTTTCCAACTGACGGGTTGCAAGACTGGTCCCCAGATATTCGCCCGGAGTTTCAAGGGAACGTAGACGGTCACGGTAGAGTTTAGCCTCCATCTCGGCCTTATTCAGCTTTCTTTCCAGATCTTCCAGTTCACTGATATCACGAATACAGGCAATAACACGCCAGACACGTCCATCGTCATCAAAAATGGGGGTACTTGTATTTAAGCACCTTATACCATTTGAATAATCATCAAATCTAGTCTGGGGTTTCTTAGTCTCTAAGGCCTTAAGGGTAATACAGGTGGTGGTAAGTCCCATTTCCACCGCAGCCGTTACATGCTTACCAATAACATCTTCGGCCCGGACTCCGGCAATACGCTCCATTGCCTTGTTCACTCGCAATGTAATTCCATCACCATCAATAACCCAAACACCGTCGTGCATAGATTCAAAAAGGATATCAAGCTCTTGAAATTCAATAATGGCATCCTGACCCAGATGCTGCATTGGCATCGAATAGGCAAAGACACTTCTGGTTTTTGTGGCTACATCCAACCAAAACCAGGTGAGAGCAAAAACCTGATCCTCATGATAATAGGGGACCAGAAATCCCTCTGAAGCCTCAACCAAACTCCCTGCAACAGCAAAGAGATCAAGTCGGGTACAACACTTTAAAAAAGACTGACCCTCCAGTCCGCCCTTATCATTTTTAAACGCCTCACAGAAGTTATTGTTTGCCCGTTCAATAACCCACTGCGCCCCACGACAGGTACAAACCGCCACATGTTTCTCAAGGGATGAGAAGGTGGTCGCCCAATTAATTGTTTCCATGTTACTTCCTTTGCAAAAGTTTACTAAGGCGATAAACTACTACGCACGAGCAGAAGAAACAATGCAAAAATGAATCACACCATAAGGCAAAAAAAAGCTCCACCATATTTGACAATCACCTACCCTATATCCTAACAACGGCAGACCAAAAGTGACGATAACAAACCACCACTCACTACTCCTGCCATGCCCTCACCTTCTTCATTACTACAAAAACTTGACATGAGAAAACATTTGGCTATTCCACCAAGCGTCAAGCAGAGAATAACCTCTAAAAAAACAAGAGCACTCCCACCTATTCTGATCGACAGAAGTAATAGAGTTATCAACCTGTCACCAGGTTTTCATCAACATAAATAAGGACAGAACATAAACAGTCTTTTTCATATATTTTAAATACTTGCCGACTGGATCACTTCCAACCTTCTCGGTCTGGAGCAGGGGTAGCAGCGCACCGAAAGTGTCCACTTTTTTATATACGATGTCAGCAAGATCCTAGTTCTGATCGTCATCATCATCTCTCTGGCAAGCCTTGCTAGAGCATCTCTTGATATGGACAGGGTGTGTGACTACATCCAGAGCAAGAACCGTTTTATCGCCTACCTTCTTGCTGCTTTTTTTTGGTTCTATAACTCCATTTTGCAGCTGCAACAGCATCCCTCTCTTTCTGGGTTTTACCGCTGCCCGCATCCCCGTAGGTATCACAGTGGCCTTTCTCATCACCTCACCTATTATCAATGAGGTAGCCATTGTTCTGCTTGGGTCGGTACTTGGCATAAAATTTATGATTGCCTACCTGATAGTGGCTATATCCGCAGGTGCAAGAGGAGGCTTTTTCTTTGACCTGATAAAGGCGGAACGATTTATCTCTCCCATGGTGGTGACTCCCGCCCCGGCTATGGCTGCCACAAGCTCTTGTAAGAGTAGCAGGAGCCCCCCAACAACTCCTGGCAGGGCCGACATCTGTTTGCCAAACGTGAGACAAAAAAAATTGTGCAGAAGGTTTGGAAATGGGTCATCTTCGGCATTACAGCTGCTGCTATTTTCCACGGATTTATCCCGCTTCTGGTCCTCTTCACTCTCACAGGCTGGATATTTAACGCCATTGCCCCCCTGCTATGGCTACGACGAAGGGAAAGGACCTGCCTTTCCCTTTGCCAGATATACATCCCCTATTTTCTCGAAGCTTTTTTTCCTTCAAGCATTAAACTTGGTGGGCCAACCACTTACAGGGAGAAGAAGAACGCTCTAGCTAACGGCCACATCATAGGCTTCATGAAAGCGCTCTTGCAGATAAGAGGCCATGGGACCTCTCAGCCCCATGCCTATCAAAGCAGTAGGCAGCAGCACCGACAAGACCGGCGGAAAGCAGAGCAACTTCCCCATAGAGAGAACGATATATCACAGCCCCCTCTGCCAAGACCTCATTTTTTTTGGACATGGTTATCCTTAAAAGAAACACCACATTTCAGAGTAAAATCGACAAGTCATATAAATTTTGCCGACTTAAAACTTGCCTTCACAAGAACTTTTCATTGACATAGACTCCGTTTACCACAATGTTTTCGGGCGAACATAATTGACCAAGGAGTTCACATGAAACACATTCAGTATATTTTTATTTCAGTAATCATCTTACTATGCACGTCCTGCTCAGAGAAAAAAGACCAAACCATTATCTTAAAATATATACGTTCAGCTGCCGTCAGCCATTTCAGTTCGCAGCAGATGCAACACTGGAGCACAGAGGTAGAGCAGAGAACAGCAGGCAGGGTAAAAATTATCGACGCCAGCCCTGCCCCTCTCTCTGCAAAAAATCCATACGATAGTCTTATCGCAGGAACAACTGATATTGCTATTTTCTGTACCACTGACAAACCTGACCGCTTCCCTGTTACCAACTCAATAGCCCTCCCCTTTGGCTTTGCCGATGCCAAGACAGCAAGTGCTGCCATGCGTGATTTAGTGCTGAAATATGCTCAAGAGGAGTTCAGTAATACCACCCTGCTCACAGTCTTCACCGGCGCACCGTCCAATTTTATCTCCATCAAACCAATAAAATACGCCAGTGACCTGAAAAATATCTCCCTGGGAATCCCTAAAGAATCCACCAGAAAAATTGCCAAAGAATGGGGAACAAAGCCCTTGCTTACAGCAGGCGCAGATATGACAGAGGCCATGGAGAAGGGCAGGATCGAAGGCGTCTTCACCTCCCTTGCGGCCATAAGAGAAAATAATCTTGCCCCCAACTGTAAGTTCATTACCCTTACCAATCAAATCGTCTCCCCCTTTGCCGTGGTCATGAACCAGAATCGTTTTACTCAACTTCCAGCGGATATTCAAAAAATCCTCCAGGGTCTCTTTGTAGAACAATCTGAATGGACAGCAGAGTATATCGATAGACAAGTTCAGGAATCCGTAAAGTGGGCCGTCACAGAACACAATATGCAGATAATACATCCTGCCCAAAGGCTCTCTACAAAGCTCAACAAAACGGCATCCAACTCAATTGGCCTATGGGCCATCAATGAAAGTCAATACGGTGTTTCCACAGAAGAGATCCTTGCCACCCTGCAGGATTATATCAATTAATTTTTTGCATGCCTTGCACCACCCTTCAGGAGGACCAATGCTTATCATCCTCGCCCCATCCAAGAAACAGACATACCCCAATTGCCCCAATCTGGTCAGCACCTGCCCGGAGTTTCTCCAGGAGGCTGGACAGTTAAACCAAATACTACGGGCAAAAACAGAGAAAGAAATTGCCCTGCTCATGAAAACCAGTAAGATTTTAACCGAGAACACCCTAAGAGATATCAGGGCCTTTAATGGCAGCGAGGGCCGAGGTTTCCCGGCAATTTTCACATTTAAGGGCGACGCCTACGATGGGATCAAAGCAGAGGATTGGAACCAGGAGCAGATGTTCTATGCCCAACAACATCTCCGCATCCTCTCCGGACTCTACGGCATACTGCGCCCCCTTGACCTTATGCAAAAACACCGTTTAGAAATGGGTCTGAAGCTCGCAACCCATTCGGGCACTCAGATGTATCAATTCTGGGGAGAGAAAATAACCGACACCATTAATCGACAGTTAGATAAAGGGGAGAGGTGCCTGATTAATCTCAGTTCCACCGAGTACAGCAGGGTCATACAAAAGAAAAAACTAGATGGAAGGATGATAGATATCATCTTCCGGCAGATAAAGGATGGCCGAGCCAGGACCATCCCGATTTATGCCAAAAGAGCCCGAGGGGCCATGGCAAACTTTATGGTCCAAGAAAAAATCAGAGACAGTGAGAAACTCAAGAATTTTTCCTCCGAGGGCTACCGATTTTTACCAGGGGAAAGCAGCGAAGATAGTTGGGTCTTTTCCTGCACCCTGAATAAAAAATAACCATCAGCTACGGGAGGCCAACAGACATTTGGCAATAGAGGCATCTAATTCCTCTATTTTGAATGGCTTTGCCACATGGTCATTCATCCCTGCCTCAAAACATTTTTCTATATCATCTGAAAGGGCATTGGCGGTTATGGCAATAATGGGCAGCGCCCGATATTTTTCATCTTTGCGGATTCTTCTTGTCGTCTCATAGCCATCCAACACAGGCATCTGCACATCCATTAAGATCAAATCATAGGAGCTCTCCTCAAGTCTTTCGAGACACTCCTGTCCATTTTCAGCAAGAGTCACCTCCGCACCTGCGGCCAAAAGAATGGCCTCCATCATATAAAGGTTTATCTCATTATCATCAACCAAGAGTATCTTAAGCCCCTCGAGCAGACTCTTACGATCCACGCTATTGACTTGAACAGCCTCTGTATTCTGGGCGTCACCCTCCTGCCCCACCCCCAAATCAAGGGTGAACCAAAAGGTACTCCCCGCCCCCGGACTGCTCTCAAGGCCAATATCCCCCCCCATGGCCACCACAAGTTTTTTACAGATGGTCAGACCCAATCCAGTTCCACCATAATTTCTTGTCACCGAAGAATCGGCTTGAGTAAATGGGACAAAGAGTTGTTTCTGAACATCCAGGGCAATTCCCACGCCGGTGTCAATTATAGAAAATTTGAGAATAACCCCCTTTTCGCCTAAGCCCATCGACACCACATGCAGAGAAACATGACCCTCCTTAGTAAATTTCAGGGCATTACCAAGCAGGTTTATCAGAACCTGACCGATCCTGAAACGATCACCTATCAAATTTTCAGGGATGCCAGGGGCCACATCCAGACAAAACTTAGGAGAACTCTCCTCTTCGACAAAAACGCTATCAATAACTGGTTGAAGCAGGGCGTGTAAGCTAAACCCACTCTCCTCAATTTCCAACCTCCCCGCCTCCATCTTGGCAAAATCAAGTATATCATTCACCGTTGTCAAGAGCTGCTGTCCAGAATCTAAAATCCGTCTGACATAGGATCTCTGATCCACTGAAAGAGATGTCTTTTCAAGCAACTGGGCCAGGCCCAAGACACCATTAAGGGGTGTTCTTATCTCATGACTCATGTTGGCTACAAAGGTTGATTTCGCCTGATTCGCCCGTTCGGCCTCATCCTTAGCCGTAATGAGATCCTGCTGAAAACGCTGCAGATCAGCAGTTTTTTGATCCACCAACTCTTCAAGATGAAACTTATAGGCCTCCAGTTCACCGGCCAACTGATGACGTTGTTCCACATCGCGGATAACCACCAAAAGACAATCGACGTCCTTTATTTGCATATAATTCAGGGTCATTCCTGCCCAAAATTTTTCTCCTGAATAACGTTTCATCTGCCAGTCAACGGTCAAGCTCCCATCTCTGACGGTCCTCTCAATTAGCTGCTGAAAGGCCTGATCGTCATAGGGCTCTTCTCCGCAAAAATTCCACCTCAAATCTGTCAATTTGACAAGTTGCTCCTCGGCACCTAACAGCAGTTCCGAGGATCTGTTAAATTCAAGCACCTGAAGCGTATCTATATCACAGACTAAAACTGCCTCGCTGGTCGCATCAAATATCTCCACAAATTTTCTCTCCGCATTACGCTGCAGATGAATATTGATAAGCAGGGTCAGCAGGAGACTGACAAGAAGAATTGCAATAAGGGCAATAAGATTGATGAAGGTGGTATTCTGCTCGTAGAAGCCCAAAGAAAGCTGATTAATAACTTCACTCCCTGGCGGAAGTTCGCTTACCTCTATTGAAAAGCGATTAAGCACCTCATTATCAAACACAGGGGAGAAGTGCAACTCCTCCTTCACCGGGGCGGGAATATTGCCCGTAGTCAAAATTTTAACGGCCAACTCGGCAGCAAGCTGCCCCTGCTCCTTGCCCTCTAAGACATAACCACCAAGCGCCCCCAAGCCAAGATGAAAATCATAGGGAGTATAGACCGGAACAGGACTTGTCTCAATAATCAGGTCAGCAAGAGATCGAGCATCCATATGGGTACCCGGCTGAGAGGTGGCATAGGGGAGGAGGAGAACAATACTCTCATCTGAGGCCAGGCGCAGACGGGCAAGAATTTCTGGCAAGCCCTTCTCGGCCAGATATTCAAACCTAAGTCTGTCGCCAAATTGACGCAACTTAGGTTGGACATTGGTCAAAACAGCTCTACCGGTAATAGTATCCTCGACCACCACAAAGACATGCTTAATGCCGGGCTGTAATTTCAGAGCCATATTGATAGTCCCCACAGCATCTATCTCCTCAAAGACCCCGGTCACGCCCGAGCCAAGCGAATCGAGTAATCTATCATCGCCATTATATCCCGAAAAAACAATCGGGATATCAGACCAGAGCAGGTCTCTGAGACGAAGGGCAAAAGCAAAGGCGATATTATCATTTGCGATAATTATATCCGGTGAAAATTTCGCAAATTTAAATTCCAGCTGCTGAAGAGTATGCCTTTCGCCCTCCTCACCCGGAAAACGTTTCTGATCCATATGCTCAATATAGAGAGACATCTCAGGAAAATTCTCACGAAGCACATCAATCTCAGCCTCGACCTCGGCATCCCCCCAACCAAAACCTTGATGATAAGAGTTAAGGATCAAAACAACCGGAGCCTCTTGCCAACCGGCAAAGGCAATGGCAGAGGAAAAAAAGAAAAGAACAGCAAAAAATAGAGCTAAAAAAAAATTACGCAGGCTCATAATCTCCTCTTTACCAAATGAACCATCTGGTTAAATAACCGACATTTGCTCCAGCAGATCCCTGCCACTGGCAGTCAAACGATATTTTTGATTACGAGAACGGGGCGTTTGCGGAAATATCATCTCCACAACTCCTGCCTCCAATGCAGGTCGCAGATAATTATAGAGAAATGTAGGACGATGCTTCAAGCCCAATCTCTTCATTAATTCTAAGGAGGGGCTGGTATCTGTGGCCACGGCCCGTACCAATATCTTCACCTGTTCACCTATCTGAGATAAAACAGGTGCCCGAGGAGAAGAGGGTTCAGCTTCTGCCACTGCCGGCACCGGCTCTGGTGCCGGCAACTCAAAAAAGGGAGCAATCGACTTCAGCCCCACAAGAAGGGTGCGAAGAATAAATTCTATAAAGACCGTAGCCCGCCCTGAGTTCACTGCCTGCCAAAACCTCTCGTCATACTCTGATTCAGCATCGAGAAGGAGAGCGGAGAGAGGCAAGAGAGCAAAGGTCTTACGCCACTTACTTAAGATAAGGATCTGCCATAACTGAGCGATATTATGATTACCCTTACGAAATGCCTTCAAGCAGAGTAGCTCATAATGAATGAGGCAACTTGCCAGCAGTGGATGAATATCCACCCCCTTTAACCAGAGAAGCAGGGAACGCAGAGAGGCAAAGACCTCATCAATGGGAGAGGATATATCCATCATGGTACTACCCTCGGTCAACTTGTCGGGCACCCTCCCCTGCATCAACTGATTATGAACAAAGAGGAGATCATTTTGCGAGGAAGGAGAAAGACCTAGAAAAGAATCATACATATTCACGGTACTGCAAAGAGTCTTAACCCCTTCAGGTAGCTCAGAAATATAATTCCCCTCCAAAATCGCGCCAACCTGCTCCAGGGTGAGGGAATTTTTCTCCACAGAGAGATAGGAGTGAACAAGTCTATCTCTATTGGCAGTTTTAATTTCATCGACCACTACACTCTCTGGGATTTCGCCCATCAGGCCTATCTGTTCCGAAATGCTTGCAATAAGATCAATAATCACGGAAGAATATTCAAAAGAGGGGCTATATACTGTTGCCATATTTTACAAAAACAAACACAGGTTTAAAAATCTAGACACATCTAGACATGGAAATATCACAAAAAACGGAGGACAAGATCGCAAGCCTCGGAAACCGGCTTCTCCACCACAGGACTAAGGCCCACTCCAAGCTGATCAAAACAGGCACCCTCAACACCCACCATCCAGGCAGCGACAGGTATTCGAACAAAATATAAGCTTTTGCAGACATGAAGGGCCTCTTGAGCACCGATAGCATGGCCACTCACAGGCCGGGCTACTCTCCGGGCCAGAGCCTGCCAATCAAGTAGGTATACAGTACCCGCCTCGGCACCCTAGCTGAACAGCGCCTCCATTATATAATTACAGGGACAACTGAATAAAACCAAGAAAACCATCTCTAAAACAAGCCATAGCCTAACGAATATTTCCATAGATAACAAGAAAAAACAAAAGATATGCTTCTCAAGAAGAGACCCGGCACGGATCCTCAACTGACAGGTATTGACTCAATAGAAAAATCTGTAGGAAAAGATCAACCACCCGCTAATTTAGCCTTATAGCCTGAGCTTAAAAGATAATCCAGGAGCAGGCTTCGATGATCTCCTTGAATTTCTATCACTCCCCCTTTAACGGTACCCCCGGAACCACATTTTTGTTTAAGCTGCTTGGCATATTTCTTTAGATCCGCCTCCACCAATGGCAGACCTGTAACAAGGGTCACCCCAGCGCCCTTACGACCTTTGCTCTGACGACTTACCCGCACGACACCATCAATGGCTATTACCGTTTTTCCCTGGCTACAGCGACAGGCCTTGACTGGATGACCACATTTAGGACAAACCTTACCAACTTCGGTGGAATAGACCAGGCCCTTATTTTTTACATTTTTCATTGAGCACAGCCCCCTAGGGCAATTAATTTAGATAGAATTTTCACAACAGCCAACTAGCCCCGCAAGCAAGCTCATAACACTTCGATTTTTCCAAGCATTTCCAAACAATTTCACCAAAGCTACAAAATTTGCAAAAATGTTTTTACTTTTCCACAGAAAAAGTGAGACAATAGAAGTACCTCTTAAGTAGATGGGGGGGTAGTTACTGTTTTATGTCAATTGTTCTTGTTTCAAGGACGCACTCTGTTTCAGGACTGCAAATGGCAAGGAGCTGTCACACTAGATGTTAATAGCATCAGTAGGGCAGGTCTTTCCTCAAGTCCGGAGCACAAACTTTATTAAAGAGATTTATCATGGCTGAAGGAACTGTGAAGTGGTTTAACGACGCTAAGGGTTTTGGTTTTATCGAGCAAGAAGGTGGAGATGACCTTTTCGTACATCACACCAGCATCAATGCTAGTGGCTTTAAAACCCTCGAAGAAGGTGCACGTGTAACTTTCGACATTGAACAAGGCCCCAAGGGTCCTGCTGCTGCGAATGTTACCGTTATCTAGTGTCGAAAACTTTTAGGCAGGTCAGGGATAACAGCGCGTGTAGAGGCTTGTCCTTAACCTGGTTAACCGTCAAGAAGGCCCCTTTGGAGTAACCAGAGGGGCCTTTTGAGTCTCAAGATAAGGGGAGAGAACTCAACTTATCTAGACAAGAGGCTCTGCCTGAAATGTCTTAGAGACAATAATCCACTGGCCATTGTTCTTAATAAGGGAGAGGTAATCTGTAAAGAGCTTATCCACAATGACAAGGTTAACCTTAACCATTGCATAGTTTTTATTGATAAAATCAATTGTCAAAACGTTATCTTCACGAGCTACCCCAGCCTTTTTAGAAGAAACACGACTGGCAATACGCCCCTTTAAGACCTCACGATCTGCAATAACTACCTCGCCATTATCAACAAAGGAGATATGAGCATCTTTGTGAAAAACCTTCTCCATGGTTTCAGCATCACCTTCATAAAGCATAACAAAATACGTCTCTAAAAAATCTAAAATTTCTCTAATCTCTGCCTGCATACGACCTCCTGTTAATTTTATTTCGCCGGTTATTAACCGGTCCGTTTTTCAGAAATGAAAAACGCCTCATATACTAATATATTAGTATATTTGGGTAATATTACAACAAAAAAACGGACTGCCCTCTATGTAACGATTTGATACATGGTGTAAAGACATTAGAGGCAGCGATAATGCCCCATCCCCTTCCAACCATCTCTGCCCATGGCAGGCCCTGGCCAGCTCCAAAATCCTCTTAATCCCCAAGGCAGCTCACTGCCCCAACGCCACACACAATACGGAAATACATCGTAAAACCTATGTCTTCTTTCAAGAAAATAACTCCTTATCAGTGAAATAGCACCTGCTCTCATTAAAGAGATAGATTACCTCCCAACAGGGATGAAGAAAAAGCCAATAGATATTTGACTTGATTAAGTAACTGTGTTTTAAATATATTTTTAGATATACTCCGTGCATGGGAATGCCCCCCCCCGGCAAGGAAAAATGTGTCCCGAAACAATCTTGAAGAGCTATGAAAGACAATATCTCCAGAATTTTCCACACCTCGAAGCTAAGAAATATCTTCCTATTATGCTTTGCCATAGCAGCCCTACCGCCCGCCTACAACACATTCTTCCTACTACCCGCCTTCACCGAACAGCTTATATCGAATACCGAAGAGAACGCCCAACGGGTAGTCACCCATATGGGTTCTTCGGCATTTTCAAATGCCACCCTGTTTAACAGGGACTCTCTAACAGCGCAGACAGGCCAGATTGCCCAAAGAACCCAGAAAGATTTCCAGATAGAAAAAATCACCGCCTTCTCCAGATCAGGGGAAATATTTTTCTCCACCCATGAGGAGGAGATAGGTAAAACAAATCACAGTCCATACTTTTCAGATGTCGTCGCCAGGGGAAATATCTACTCTACCATTGTTAAATCCCAGACCGTGACCGCAGAGGATCTCCCGGCAAAAAGAAATATGGCGGATATCTATATTCCGGTGCTGCAGGACGGGAAATTTGCGGGAGCAGTTGAAATATACTATGACATCACAACACCTAAGAGAACGCTGGAAAAACGTCTGCACAGATCCTCCCTCATCATGCATACCATGTCCACGATTTTCCTCTTCCTTGCCGTCCTTATGCTTCTGAGAATAAGCAGGGCCGTCAGCCAACGGGTGATGACGGAAAAATCCCTCCTCCTCTCTCAGCAGAAGCTGGAGAACAGGGTCTCCGTCCAGATGCGTGAGATAGAGGTTAACAAGAAAATCTCAATAGAGGCCATGGCCGTTTTGGCAGAATACTATAATGCCGACACAGGAGGACATCTGGCCAGGATCCAGGAATATGTAGCAATTCTCACCGCATCCCTGATGAGAAACTCTCCCTACGCCAAGTACCTGCACGATCACCCGCACTATACAGATAATATCATTCAGGCATCGCTTCTCCACGATATCGGCAAGGTGGTTATTCCAAGAAAAATACTGGAAAAACCGGGAAAGCTGACAAAAGAGGAGTATGATCTGGTAAAAACACACACCGTAGTTGCAGGTGAGGTACTGAACAGGGCCAATATAGAATTTTCAGAGTACTTCAATAAAGATAGCTATCTGGCACTGGCTGCAGATATCGCTCTCTATCACCACGAAAGATGGGACGGCACAGGCTACCCCCATGGTCTACAGGAAACTGAGATCCCCCTGGCCGCCAGGATTGCGTCCCTAGCCGATGTCTATGACGTCCTGAGAAGCAAGAGGGCCTACAAAGAGGCCTACTCCCACGCAGATTCAGTGGCTGAAATTATAAAAGAAAAGGGTAAGCAGTTTGACCCCTGTGTCACCGAGGCCTTTCTCAGCATGGCAGACAGTTTCTGTGAAATTTCGTCGAAAAACAACAGTAACATCTCAGCAAAGGCATAGGAGAGATGAGGTGTTGGCTCACCATGAGGCAAGAGACAGCCTATGGTAGCAATGAGGGAAAACCCAAATAGACAATTGACTTGATCAAGAAACTGTGTTTTAAGCATATTTTCAGGCATACTTCGTGCTTGGGAGAGAAAAGGCTCCCCCGGTAAGGAGTAAATCTGCCATGAAAACAATTTGAAAAAGCTTATGAAAAACAATATCTCCAGAATTTTTCACACCTCGAAACTGAGAAACATTTTCCTCTTATGCTTTGCCATAGCAGCCCTGCCGCCGGCCTACAACACCTTCTTCCTGCGACCCGCCTTCACCAAACAGCTTATATCAACTACCGAAGAAAACGCCCAACGGGTAGTCACCCATATAGGTTCTTCGGCATTCTCAGCTGCCGAAGTCTTTAACAAGGAATCTCTGACAACGCAAACAAAGCAGATTGCCCAGAAGAGCCAGAAAGATTTCCAGATAGAAAAAATCACCGCCCTTTCCAAATCAGGAGAAATATTTTTTTCCACCCTAGAGGGGGAGATAGGTAAAATAAATCACAGTCCATATTTTGCAAATATCGTCGCCAAGGGAAATATCTACTCCACCATTGTTAAATCCCAGACCATAACGGCAGAACACGATCTGCCCCAAAGAGATATGGCGGATATGTATATCCCGCTACTGCAGGATGGAAAATTTGCAGGGGCAGTTGAAGTACACTATGACATCACGGCAGCCATGAGCAACCTGGAAAAATCTCTGCACAGATCCTCCCGGATTATGTATACCATCTCCACGTTTTTCCTCTTCTTTGCTGTCCTTATGCTTTTGAGAATGAGCAAAGCCGTCAATCAACGGCTAATGACGGAAAAAGCCCTCCTACGGTCTCAGCATAAACTGGAAAACAGGGTCTCCGTCCAGACGCGTGAAATTGAGATTAACAAGAAAGTTTCAATGGAGGCCATGGCCGTTTTGGCAGAGTACCATAATAAAGATACCGATGGACATCTGGCCAGAATCCAGAGATATGTGGCTCTTCTTACCTCATACCTGAGCAAAAACTCCCCCTATGCCAAATATTTCGACAAGCGCCCGCACTATACAGATAATATCATACGGGCATTGCTTCTCCACGATATCGGAGAGGTGGCTATTCCGAAAACAATACTGGAAAAGCCTGGCAAACTGACAAATGCTGAGTATGATTTAGTAAAAACACATACCGTGATTGCAGGCGAGGTACTCAACAGGGCGAATGTAGAGTTTTCAGAATATTTCAACAGGGACAGCTATCTGGCACTGGCTGCAGATATCGCACTCTATCACCACGAAAGATGGGACGGCGCAGGCTACCCCAATGGCCTGCGGGGTGCAGCAATCCCCCTTGCCGCCAGGATTGTGGCCCTGGCCGATGTCTATGATGCGCTCAGAAGCAAGAGGGCCTACAAAGAGGCCTACCCCCATGCAGATTCAGTGGCTGAAATTATAAGAGAAAAGGGTAAGCAGTTTGACCCATATGTCACCGAGGCCTTTCTGGCCATGGCAGACAGTTTCCATGACATCTCATCAAAAAACAGTGGCGCCAGTTCTACTGAAACAGAAGGTAAAAAATGATAAAGATAATCTTTTCCAAAACCCTATGCGCTCTCCTGCTTTTAGCGTCCATTACCTGCATGATTTCCTATAGGATTATTGGCTCCAGCATTGACAGCGAAGGTTTCTTACACGAACCATTTGCCCTCATTCCCCTCGGATGGCTCTTCTTCTTTTTAACTCTATTGACCGGAGGTGGCTACCTGCTCAGGACCATTCTCAAAAAAATAGCTCAATAAACAGGTGCTCCCCCAATCATCATAGGCAGAGAATCTTAAAGGGAGCACATCCACATAGAGGCGCCTGTTCAAACCTTAATGGCAGACGCATTTGGCCTATTTTTTCCCGCCGCCATTACCGCCGCCATTACCACCACCATTACCACCACCATTACCACCACCGCTACCGCCACCGTTACCCTTGCCACCAGAGTTCCCTCCGGAATTTCCCTGAGCACCATGACCGCCCCTACCTGCCTTATCCTGACCTCTGTTTCCCATGCCCTTACTACCATGGTCCTTAGCACCGGGAGAGCCGCTACTGAAATTTTTATCCCGCAACTGCCCAGGACCCGCCCCTCTGTTAGACTGAGCAAAGGCCGCGCCCTCCACCGGATCAATAGAGGCACCACCTTTTTTACTGTGGCCAAGACCAATGACACCGGGATGCACCCCCAGTTCATGGGCTATCTGCCCCCATCCCATTTTATCTTCCATACGCATGGAATAAATATCCGCTGCAACGGTTCCCGTGGTATGAGCTATGGCCTCCGCATAGGCCAAACGAGCCTGCTCAAGATTTTCCAGAGCGTCTTGAGCCTCTGGCGCTTCAGGGTCAGCGGCGTCATACGCGGCCCTGGCCCCATCCAATCTCTCTGCAGCGGCCATAGCCTCGGCATCCGTTGTGGTACTCGCAGCCTCGGCAAGATTTGCTGCGTGCCCTGCCTGAGCAGCATTTTGATAGTTCGGTTGCTCATTATCAAGATTCGCCTCCTCTCCCTCTGCTGCTATAAGCATTTGAGGTGATAAAAGAAGAAAAGAAATCACAAAAAATTTACATAATCGATTTACCCGTTTCACAAACACACCCTTATTTAAATTTTATCAAGACAGACTATTTTTTATTACCCGGAATCCAGCTAATAGTGATTCAATATCCCTATAAGACGACCAACTAATCCCTGGTAGTAAAGAAATTAACCGATTCATCGATACGAAGTCTCCTACCCCTTACCTTTATATACTGTGGAGTGGCAAACCAACTGAGTTTAACCTTCCCCCGGGACAATGCGGGGAACTTCTTGAGCAGATACCTCTTAATAGAGAGGGCACGTTGTTTGGCAAGGGATAAATTATTCTTTTGATAGGTCACCACCTGTAAAACAGCACCATCCATACGAGAACTAATCTCTCCTATTGACTGCAATGACTGTAGGCCTTCCGCCGTTAAAACTGCAGAAAATGGCTGCCATCTTATCCTGGCCACTGTCACCGTCCTGGCACCAAGATAATAATTTCTAAAACTATAATTTCTTAACAAATTAAGATTATCAGTAGCCTCTTTGCCAAGATCTCCATTGGCATGAAAACGCAAATATTCCTGCCAGGCCAACTCCTCTTCAGGAATTCGATGCAGCTTTTTCAAAATAAAGGCCCGGTTATAGAGGGCAACAGGACTCTTAGGCCATATGGCAATGGCCCGGGAATAAAAGGGAAGGGCCTCTGAATATTTTTTACGTTCAAATAAATTATGGCCAAGATATGTTAATGCCTGAAGATAACGGGGGTCACGCTTAAGTGCCCTGCGATAATCAGCTGCTTCATTTTTATTTTGGCCAAGATCGGCAAAGGCCATAGCTCGCCAGAAATAATACTCCGCCTTATTCTCATTAATGAGGCAGGACTTATTAAAATATTTCAATGAGTTCTTGGCTTTTCCATTCTGGAGAAGAAAACGGCCATAATAATAATTTGCACTGGCACTTTGCGGGTTTTCCCTCACCTCCTCCCTAAAACTCTCCTGCCCGGCTCTGTACTTTTTGCTTGAGAGATAATAATCTCCCTTTACAGAATGGGTGAGCGTATTACCAAAATCTTTAACGAAACATCCGGAAATAAAAAGAGGAAATAGCACAATGATAACAGACAGATATTTTCTACAAAAATTCTTGCCCATGTAATTAATTCTCCCTGTTAACAGATAATGCCTTAAGGCCACGGCAGTTACAAAATTTTACTATATTTTAATGGGATTAAATTAAAACGACAAGCGCAAAGAATTTGGCACAAAAGGTTTGCTCCGACCTCTAACTAAAAAGTTATTTTCTTAATAGATTGGACCTGCATGAGATCACAGAGAAAAATAGAAAAGAGCCTCTACTGTTACGCCTCTATTAAAAGGGGAAAAATTTATTGCCCTTGCAAGGTCCGTCATAAAAAGCAGTTCAGCTTGACAATATCTCTGCCCCACGAAACAGGACTTCGTATAAGGCATTGATTTTGAAAAACATTGTTTCTCACCTTTCCCTCAAAGATCAACACTTCGCGTTAAACTCATCACAATAAAGGTGATGTCATCTTGAGGGGCTATCCCATCCATAAACAGCCCTATTTCACCGTTTATTGCCTCTGTAATTTCCTCAGGGCTCTCATCCTTGTGGGCCGATAAAACATCTTTCACCCGATCCTTACCAAACATTTCGCCAAGGGCATTCTGGGCCTCCCAAGCACCATCACTGCCAATAACAAGCAGCTGTTTTTGCGGGAGCATATCTATGGTATTACAGTGATAGCGAAAGGATTCTGCCACTCCCATGGCGATACCGGCCCCCTTCAACTCTGCAAAGATATCACTCTCAGGGGTGTAGAGCCAGGCTGGATCATGCCCGGCCCTGACCCAGCTAATCTCGCCGAGGTTCTTGTCGACAATGAGATAGAACAGGGTCACGAAGTTTGATGATGCCACCGTATCACGGCACAGTACCCGGTTTACATCATTCATAATTTCATCCAGGCGCCCCGATTGCTCACTTCTGGTTCTTAACATAGCGCGGATAGTTGCCATCAGTAATGCCGCCCCTATACCATGACCTACGACATCCCCTACTATTGCCCCGACCCTTGTGCCATCCTCATCGAAAAAAATCAGATCATAAAAATCTCCACCGGTTTCATTACAGTAATGAGTTGAAGCAAAAATGGTCAGAGCCTCATCGCTGTATCGGGAGTCTGGCAGAAGGGTCTGCTGGACTTCCCGCGCAATTTCCATGGCTTTTTGCAACTCTAAACCCTGTCGCAACTGGCGAGTCATCTTATTGAAATTTTTAGTGAGCTCACCGATCTCATCATCGGATTTAACCGGCAAGACCTCTCCAAAAACACCATTAGCCAGATTCTCGGCAGCTCCAGACAAACTCTTAACGGCATCGGTTATTTGAGCGGTTGCAGATCTGATAAAGGCAAGAATAAGCAAAAGAGAGAGGGTAAATGCTAAAATATAAAAAAAACTGAATCTGACAACAGGCTGGAGCATTTCTTCCCCTGGAGCAATAACAACCAGAGAGAGGGGTAAGTCACTCAACTGATAAAAACCGGCAATTTCTTTCGGCGGATTCCCCTCGCCAAAAACGGTGCCATAGAGTTCCTGCTGAAGCAGAGAAAATGTTTCCCTTTCAAGCAGCTTACCACTGCCAAAACGCCTATTAGCCACAATATCAGGGGACTGACTCATTGAGCCGGAGTGAGCAACCACATTCCCTTGCCCATCAATAAGAAAAACACTATTACTTACCCATCGATCCATCTCCTTCAACCGTCTCATCAAATCTGTAATACCAATGTCTACTCGAATATTTCCAAGCTTTTCCCCTTCCGGTTTGGAAAAATCCATGATGATGGAAATAGTTGAAGGTGCTAAGTCCCAGCGATAAACGGGATCTGCAAAGTCCAAGAGTTCACCACTCCGGTCCATCCCCCCCATAAGACCCATGCGTGAAGGCCCCCTATGACGAGCAAAAACACTCTCCCCCTCAACCCTGACATTATCGACACCCTCTAACTCCCTTAACTGATCAAGGGTGAATTGAAAGGTCGAACTTCTTGAGCTATGTTCAAGGGCCCAAAGCAGGCTCTTTGGCTGAGAAATTCGCATATCTATGAGATGGGCTGCCCTCTGTAAATTGGCTATTGCTGTTTCACTCCACAGCGTCATCAGGCTCTGCCGGGTAAATATGTAACCACCCCAACCCATGCCTATGAGTAACAAAAATGTTGGCAACAAAACTAAGATCGCTGTCCGTTGCTGGAGTGTTTTCATGCGCATATTTGCCCTCTCTTAAAAGGAAGTCTCAAACAGATGGGGAGGGGGTGAGGAGGGGATAGTCCCCACCCATTTTTCGAGCAGGGAAGAGCTCACTACATTTTATGATAAGGATACCAGAATTTGACGGTATGAACACCGGCCTCATCCTTAAACTGACAGATCACACCCCAGTCCCCCATCTCATCAACAACAAATTTTGCGGCGTAATTACCACCGGGATAGCTGTCAAGATTAAGGACCTGACTCTTCTTAGATGGGGAGATGACCTTTACCTTACCAACAAGGCCGGTCATATTTTTTCCATCTTTCTTAAATACTGCCATGATATGATGGGTATTGCCATCGGGGTCGGTCATATTCATACTGGCCAGACTCATCACCTCAAACTCTGCCATAACACCATCCACCGTGGCCTTATGGCTAAAGGTCTCACCCTTCATATCCATTGCCACAGCACTTCCAGCCAGCAAAAGCACCATCAACATCGTTAACATTTTAAAATATTTCACAACTACCTCCATTTTTAAGAAGACTCTTGGTCTAAATGATCTTTTTTCGCCTCAACACCGCCCACCTGGGCCCTGTCCGACAAACCTCTGCCCCGCCACCAACCGTAGACAACAGGGAGAATAAAAAGGGTAAGAAGAGTTGAACTGAGCATGCCCCCAATCATAGGAGTTGCTATTCTCTTCATTACCTCTGAACCAGTGCCGCTACTCCACATGATAGGAGCAAGCCCTGCAATAATAGCCACAACGGTCATAATCTTCGGCCGTACCCGCTGGGCAGCACCCTCCTCAATGGCCTGTTCCAGATGCGCTTTAGAAAACCTCTCTCCAAATTTCTCCCTATATTGGCGATAGCTAATATCGAGATATATCAGCATGACAACACCCGTCTCTGTTGCCACCCCGGCAAGGGCAATAAATCCTACGGCAACGGCAACACTCATATTATAGCCAAGCAGATCCATCAGCCACAGCCCACCCACTAAAGAGAAGGGCACAGAGAGCATGACGATCAGGCTCTCCCCCAGGGTTCTAAAATTCAAATAGAGGAGGAGGAAGATGAGGAGCAGGGTGGCGGGGACAACCATCATCATCTTAGCCTTGGCCCTGGCCATATACTCATACTGACCGGACCAGACAACTGAATAGCCCGGAGGCAGACTCAGCCCCTCGGCAACAGCCGCCCTTGCCTCCTGCACATAGCTACCGATATCGACACCTGCAATATCCACATAGACAAGGGCATTGGTACGGGCGTTCTCACTCTTTATCGCCGCCGGCCCCTTTTTGATAACTATGGTAGCAACCTGCCTCATGGGTATCTGGGCCCCACCGGGCGTGGCAATAAGTACCTCCCCTAAGGTCTCGGGACTGTCTCTCAGATCTCTGGCATAGCGGACATTTATAGGGTAACGCTGCAGGCCTTCCACCGTTGTTGCCACATTCATGCCACCAATGGCACCGCTGATTGCCTCCTGCACATCTCCCACCGTCAGGCCATAGCGGGCAGCAGCCTGCCGATCTATATTAAAATCAAGATAGTTGCCGCCGGTCACCCGCTCCGCATAAACACTCACCGTCCCCGGCACCTCACCCAAAATCACCTCAACCTCCTTACCAAGATCTGCCAGCACCTCCAGGTCATTGCCCATAAGTTTCAGACCAACAGGGGTCTTGATCCCCGTTGACAGCATATCTATACGGGCCGTAATGGGCATGGTCCAGGCATTGGTCACCCCAGGAAACTGGATGGCCTTATCCATCTCGGCCACCAATTTTTCCGTGGTCATTCCCTCCCGCCACTGGGACTTTGGCTTAAGTACTATTGTGGTTTCAAGCATGGAAAGCGGGGCAGGATCGGTTGCACTTTCCACCCGACCGGCCTTACCGGCAACAGTTGCCACCTCGGGAAAGGATTTAATGATCTTATCCGTCTGCTGGACAAGTTCCCTGGCCTTTGCTATGGAAATTCCCGGCAGGGTTGTCGGCATATAGAGCAGATCACCCTCATCCAGTGGCGGCATAAACTCTGAGCCTATCCTCTGATAGGGGATATAAACTGTTGCCATCAGCAGGAGGGCAATGACCACAACTGTTTTCTTAGCACCGAGGGCCCATCTGATAGCCGGATCATAGATCCAGATAAGAAATCGATTTATTGGATTTTTATGCTCGGGCATAATCTTACCGCGAATCATATAACCCATAAGCACAGGGACAAGGGTCACCGCCAAAAAGGCCGCGCCGGCCATGGCATATGTCTTTGTATAGGCAAGCGGCTTAAAGAGGCGACCCTCCTGAGCTTCCAGAGCAAAGACAGGCAGAAAACTGACGGCGATAATAAGCAGAGAGAAAAAGAGGGCCGGCCCTACCTCTAATGAGGCGTCCTTTACCAACTCCCAGTGACTGCGTCTGCCATCATCGTGCTCCATATGTTTATGAACATTTTCAATCATGACAATGGCGGCATCAACCATTGCCCCCACAGCAATGGCAATGCCGCCGAGACTCATGATATTGGCATTAATTCCCTGCCTCTCCATGAGAATAAAACTTATAAAAATACCGATGGGCAGAGTTATAATCCCCACCAGAGCACTGCGCAGATGGGCCAGAAAAATAAGACAGACCAGGGCAACAATGAGACTCTCTTCAAGCAGAGTGGTCCTGAGGTTTTTCACCGCACTGAGAATGAGGTTAGAGCGATCGTAAACAGCCTCTATCTTCACCCCGGCAGGCAGACCGGGCTGGATCTCCTCCAACCGCTTTTTCACCCTCTCGATAACCTGAAGGGCATTTTCACCGTAGCGCATCACCACAATGCCCCCCACGGTCTCCCCCTCACCGTTAAAGTCCAGAACGCCACGCCTGATCTCAGGGCCTATCTGCACCTGAGCAATGTTCTTTATGAGAATTGGCGTGCCACGGGAATCAACACCAAGACCTATGTTTTCAATGTCCTCCAGTGATTTTATATAGCCAATGCCGCGCACCATAAACTCGGTTTCGCCCATCTCTATGACCCGACCGCCAACATCATTATTGGATCGCTGAATAGCCCTGCGTACCTGTCGCAGGGAGATATTATAGGCGCGTAATTTATTAGGATCGACCACAACCTGATACTGCTTAACAAAGCCACCGATGGAGGCCACCTCCGACACACCCGGCACACTCATCAACTCATAACGCAAAAACCAATCCTGAATGGAGCGCAGCTGTTGCAAATCGTGTTTATCACTCTGCAAAACATACTGATAGACCCAGCCCACCCCCGTCGCATCCGGGCCCAGGGTCGGGGTCACATTGGCCGGTAGGCTGCCCGAAACATAGTTCAGGGCCTCCATTACCCGGCTACGCGCCCAGTACAGATCCGTACCATCAGCAAAGATGACGTAAACAAAACTCATGCCAAAGAAGGAGAATCCACGCACCGTTTTAGCGTAGGGCACGGCCAGCATAGCGGTGGTAAGCGGATAGGTCACCTGATCCTCCACCACCTGGGGCGACTGACCGACATAGTCGGTGAAGACAATGACCTGAACATCGGACAGATCGGGAATTGCGTCCAGGGGAATGCGTAGCATTGACCAAAGGCCTGCAACTACAATAATGAGGGTAAAGAGGAGTACCAAAACTCTGTTTTTAATAGAAATGGAAATCAGTGATCGTATCATAGCTATTGCCCCTTGGCTTGATCTTCCATTGTCATATCAGACATATCAAAAGAGTCATCCATCCCTTCATCGCTCATATCAAAATCCGCCGCCGGTGCAGGTTGCTCCTCTGGCTCCAGCATTTTCTGGATGGCCTCCTGCAGGCGGGATTCTGAATCGAGTAAAAATTGAGACGAGGTGACTATTTTTTCGCCGGCCTCAAGACCTGTGAGCACCTGGACGAGATGGTTTTCTCCCGTCACCCCAAGTTTAACGGTACGCGGCTCAAAGACACCTCCCTCCTTTGCCACAAAGACAATCTGACGAAGGCCAGAATCAATGACAGCCTCCTGAGGGATGAGGAGGGCCTTGTCGGCAATCTTTGCCTGCAGATAGACATTGGCATACATAGCCGGCTTAAACTTGTTTTCAGGGTTCTTAAAGCTCAGTCGCAGCCCAGCTGTGCGCGTTTTGGCGTCCAGATAGGGATAGATAAAAAGCACCTCGCCCTGAAACCTCTGCCCGGGAAAGGCCACTAACTCCATCTCAGCTTTCATCCCCTCCTGCACATAGGACAAATCGGATTCATAGACATCAACGTCCAGCCACACGGTACTCAGATCGGCAACCTGATACTGGCTCATGCCCGGCTTAACAAAAGATCCCTGGCGGACGTTCTTCTGAACAACAACCCCGGTAACAGGCGAATAGAAGGTAATATTTTTCAGGGGCCTGCCACGGGCAGCGATCTTTTTCCGCTGATCTTTTCCTATATCAAGATAGTCCAAACGTTGCTGGCTGGCTCGGAGCAGACTTTCGGCATTTTGCCTGGCGAGCTTCAGCCCCTCTCCCCGCTGCTTCTTAAAATATCGGGCCTGAGCCACGGCAAGCAGATACTCCTGTTGAGCAGCGACTACGAGGGGGCTGTATATGGTGAAAAGCGCCTCCCCCTTCGATACTTTTTTGCCGATAAAGTCCACATAGACCTGATCGATCCAACCCTCAAACTTAGTATTCACATCGTAGACACGACTCTCGTCATAACTGACCCGGCCAAGGGCGCGGATTGTCTTTGCCAGAGGCGCACTCCGGACAAAGCCGTAACGCACACCCATATTTTGTACGGTGACAGGATCTATGCGAATGCTTGAGGTAGGCAACTTCTCTCCCCCCTCTTGCCGATAGACGGGAACAAGGTCCATGCCCATGGGGGATTTCCCCGGTGTCTTACGAATATAGGCCGGATCCATGGGCGCAACCCAATATTCAATAACCTTGCCTGTTGCGGGATCAACATCACCCGCCTTCAGCCCCTCGGCAGCCTGGACTGCCGATGCCAGGATAAGAAAAAAGAGGAGAACGGTTTTTATAATAATTCGCATGATCATACCTCTCTGCCAATGGACACAGGCTGGCCGACAAGTTCTTCCAGCTCAGCGTTTTTTTTGTATATTTTGTAGAGATACCTCTTGGCAGCGAGCTTAACCTTCTCCTGCTTTATCTCTGCATTAAGCATGGTTAAAAACTCAACGCTGCCAACGGAATAGGCGGCAAGGGAGGCCCGGGCCAACTGCTCTGCCTGCATCTCTATGCCCTTGCTATAGAGTCTGTAATTTTTAAAAGATTCGTTAATGACGGTGACAAGCCCGTCAACACGATGGGGCAAACTCTTTTCCAGAGATTCCAGGGTATAGCGAGCAGAACGAACCCTCCGCTTACTCCCGCCAAGTTGGCTATCCTGCCGCCTACTCTGCCAGAGAGGAACGGTAAAGGTGATGCCCGCGGAGACAAAATCAGAACGCGGCATAGTATCGCTGCTATCCCGCTGACCATAGGCGAGGCGTAAATCCATATTGGGCATATAGGCCTTCTCTGCCAATTTGACCTTATTTTTGGCAATGATAATGGCAAGTTTCTGGCTCACCACCGAGGGATTCCGCTCCAGTGATTGCGCAACTAAGCTTTCCTGGTTCAGGGATAACTGATCATCCAAGGTATAGGCAGGTGCCGTCCCGCGATAGAGATCATCCCGATCGAGCAAATTGCCAATGCGATCCTGCAGGCTATTGCGTTCAATTCCCAGGCTGATCTTATCATTTTGCAACTCCGAGAGCTGCACCTGGGCAAAGAGGACATCCTGCTGCAGGCCCTTACCTGCGGCATATCTTGTTTCACTAACCACCAACAGCTGCCTTACCAGCTTATGTATCTGCTCATTTGATTTTAACTTTTCCTGAACAAGAGCCAGATCATACCAGGCAAGCTTGAGATCTCTAGCCACAGAGAGCCTCTTCGCCCGGGTCAACTCCTCCTGTTGCCGAGCCCGCAGTTCAGCATTTTTCTCCTTAAGGCTGAGAACACCGAACCATGGCAGGCCCTGAGCTATTCCCAGCTGCTTTTGAGTCATATTCTCCTGTCTAAAGGAAAAGCTATCCGTTGGCAGATTAACAAGGGCCAGGGTTATTCGAGGGTCAGAGAGGGAACCCGCAGAGGGGGCCTCAAGTTGCAATGCCCTGGTCTTTTCTTCAAGACTTGCTATCTCAAGATTGTGCGACAGGGCCTCCTTAAGCAGGAGGTGCAAATGGTCAACAGGGGTTTCCGCCTGAGCAAGGGTTAAGAGATTAAGAAGACAAAAAAGAGTTGCAGGTAATAGGAAGAACTTCTTATTTCTCAACATATTCATTAACCCATTTCTAAGATCATTAAATAACAACAAAACATCCCAGCCCTTTATTTCGGGAAAAAGGGTCAAATGCCAAACAGCCCTCCTGCACCCATCAATCCCACGAAGAGGAGACTGCCTATTTTTTCTCATCCATCATCAGACCATCTTCATTGAGCATGTTGTTGTCGTTCATCTGGCCATTTCCATTCATCATGTGATCGTTTCCATTCATCATGTGATCGTTTCCATTCATCATGTGATCGTTTCCGTTCATCTGCCCCTTACCATCCATCTGCGGACAAGCATCCATCTGACCGTCCATATGGGTCTTACCATCCATCATATGGCCGTTCATCATGTGATCCTTATCCGAGTTAGTCCCCTGAGCCAGAACAGCACCAACGCCCAGGACAAGACTTACCGACAAAACCATTCCAATAATTACCTTTTTCATTCTGTTCTCCTATTTTTATTAGTCTTTCTCTACAATCAAGATCATGTCTCCTATAAAGCAAGAGGCTTGCCAAAAAAAGATCTAAAAATTTAAAACTGTAATCCACTGATACGACACAATATTAAACAAACTCCCCTGTCTTTAACAAAAGACAAAAGTAACAGGGGCTCTAAAAACAGGACAGTCTGCGATGAACAACTGCCTAACTTTTAGACACTTGTTTTTAATGAATACATACTCTAACTTAATAGAATACGATGTGGAGAGACAAAGATCAAATCTGTGAAAGAGGCAAGAATCATGAAAAAAAAAAATAAGTTCAAGCATAAGATCCCACAATCGCCCTCCTCTTTTCAACTCTCAACAGGACCCTTTTTATTTCTCTTTAGCATCGTTATTATCTTTATCCTCTTTGCAATCTCAACCCGAGACAACATCCATCGAGCCCAAAATTTTATGAAATCCTCACTGCTCAATCAGGGGGGAATTATCATCTCATCCATTGAAGCAATGAATGCTGATGCCCTGGACAGGCCTGAATACTTTAATAATTTTATCTCAGAAATTTCTCAAAACGATGAGATCCTCTTTATCGCCATGGAACCAAAGGGCCTTATCATCGATAAGGGGAGAGGCCTTTATAATAAATTCAGAGTTCATCTCACAAAAGAGAAGATAGAGTCAATGAGAGGTACAGGGCTGACAAGCCACAAAAAAGAACAGGGACTTTTTGTGATTTCAAAATTAATTCAACAGGGATCTTCAGGAGCAGAGCAGATCATATCGGTGGGAATTTCCACCGGGACATTTGATCAGGCCCAAGAGGAGGATCGCCACCATGCATTTATTATGACGGCAATTTTGTTCCTGCTGGCACTATCGGGGATGTACTTCCTATTTCTCTACCAGAAAATGCGCTCCTTTAGTGCCACCATTGCAGATATGAAGCTCTATACGGATAGTATTCTTAAATCTGTACCGGTGAGTATCGTCACCATAGATAACCAAAACAGACTCATCTCTTACAATCAATGCACGACAGACATCCTTGGCCTAAAGTCGGAGAATCTTGAAGGAATTGAAATAGATAAGATAATACCTGCCTACTCCAGCCATCTGAATTCAACGAATCAGCTCACAAATGAAATAGAGGCAGGAGATGGAGGCAAGGAGAAGAGATCATTAAGAATCAGCTGTTCACCACTCATTAGCCAAGGCCAGGTCAATATGGGCAAGGTTTTGGTTATTGAAAACATAAGCAAGTTTAAAAACATGGAGGCCCAGCTGGAGCTTTCCAGAAGAATGGCAGCCCTCGGCAAGATGGCTTCAGGAATTGCCCATGAAATTCGAAATCCCCTGGGGACCCTGCGGGGATTTGCCTATTTTTTCGGTAAATCAAACAATGCCAGCGAGGAGACAAAGGAATATTCCCAACTAATGGTGGCTGAAATTGACCGATTAAACAGAATCGTCTCCGGCCTGCTGCAATTCTCCCGACCAAGAGAGCCGCAATTGCAGACCACATGCCTGTCTGAACTCCTAAAAAAGATTAAACTTTTACTGGAGATGGATTTTTCCACTGCCAAAATTAAAGTCTCCTGGCCAATGGATCAGGGAATTATAATCAACGCCGATCCGGACTTAATCCTCCAGGTGCTCATGAATATTTTACGCAATAGTATCATCGCCACAGCAACTGGCGGTACGATAGATATTGAGTGTAGTGAAGACAATGACAGTGTTATTATCTCCATAGCAGACACCGGGTGCGGCATGTCAGAAAAAGAGAGAGAACAGATGTTCGATCCATTTTTCACCACCAGCAAAACAGGCACGGGACTCGGTTTGGCTGTAAGCCATCAAATCATAGCGCAACATCGAGGTTTTTTTGAGGTTTCCACTGCTCAAAACAGGGGCACAAATATTCGTATCATCCTACCCAAAAAGCCAAATAATGAAGGGGCTGCTCAATGAAAAAAATACTTCTGGTAGACGATGACAAGGGGCATAGAACCATGCTCAAGGTAAACCTCGGTGAACTCGGCTATCAGGTAATTACGGCAGGAGATGGCGATGAGGTTCTAGCCAAACTTACTAAAAACAAGATTGATCTCATCCTCCTTGATATGAAGATGCCTCGCATCGATGGCCTCGCCACCCTCTCCCTGCTCTCCCAGCAGAACAACAGGATTCCCGTTATTGTCATTACCGCCTTTTCATCCATGGAAAATGCCATTGAGGCCATGAAGAAGGGTGCCTTTGACTATGTCACCAAACCGGTTGATATAGATAACTTGCATATTGCAATATCAAAGGCCCTGCATCAAAAGATATCTCCTCCTCTCTCTCCCGGCACAGAGCCTCAGGCCGACAGCAAGTTCCCTGAGATCATCGGGGAGAGTGCTCCCATGCAGGAACTTTTTTCCCAGATATCCCTCATTGCCCCCAGCGATGCAACCATCCTTCTCTCAGGAGAATCAGGCACGGGCAAGGAACTGGTGGCAACGGCAATACATAGGCACAGCAAGAGAAAAGAGGGGGCACTGATCCGGATTAACTGTGCTGCCCTGCATGAAAATTTACTTGAAAGCGAGCTCTTTGGTCACGAGCTGGGGGCCTTCACCGGAGCAGCAAAACAAAAAAAAGGCCTTTTCGAACGGGCGGACAAGGGCACCCTCTTTCTCGATGAAATTGGAGATATGAGCCTGACAACTCAGGTAAAGATACTCCGGGTTTTACAGGAGGGCGAGTTTGAACGGGTAGGCGGAAATGACTCCATCAAGGTCAATGTGAGAATTATCGCCGCCAGCCATAGGAATTTAGAAAAATTGATAGAAGAAGGCACCTTCCGCCAGGACCTCTTTTTTCGCCTCTCCGTTGTCCCTCTCCACCTACCTGCCCTACGAGAGAGACTGGTCGACATCCCCATCCTGGCAAACTTCTTCCTCTCTCTCTACAACAAGAAAAACAGAAAGGATATCAAAGGATTCAGCCAGGAAGCATTGGATTTACTGATGGAATATCCCTGGCCCGGCAATATCAGAGAATTAGAAAACAGCATTGAACGTGGTGTCATCCTCTGTCTCGGTGAACAGATAACGGCCCACGAACTCCCGCCCCAGTTTTTCCGCAATCGCAGCCCGGGCGAGCTGAGCAGTCGAGACACCCTGCGAGACGTCGAGAAGAGGGCTATCCAACAGGCCTTGGCACGATCCGGCTTCAATAAGAGCGCCACGGCAAAGCAACTCGGCATTGCCCGGCAAACCTTGCTCAACAAGATAAGAGACTACGGGCTGGAATAGGGCCATCTCTTCCACCACCAAAACGGCCGAAGTGACCCAATCCAGCCATTCGCTCATGCCGGCCCAGACAATAGGATAGGGGACCAGCACGGCTTTTCCACAAAACAGGCTCTATGCAATAATATATGGAAACTCTCTTTAGAGACGAGTCTCAACAATACCCCTCCAGCCCCAACCCCGCAATCCATCAAGATTACCTATTAACGTCATCCACACTATATCAAAAAATGCGTGGCAACAGCCTGGCTTTTTGACTACCCTAGCGCCGATACTCAAACTACTCTTGACGCAATCAAGCGAGAACCCTTAAACAGGATAGAGAATGAAAATAAAAAAATGGAGCCTGGCGCTGACACTGCTCGTTTTGCTCAGCACTAATGTCTTTGCAGCAGACGCCCTCAAGCAGAGCGGCAAAGGAATAAAGATTTGGTTTGACACGGGAGGCCCCGTTGGCGGCAGCTATAATACCGTGGTGCAAAATGGGGCCCAACAGGCAGCGACTGATCTTGGCTGTGAGATTGAATTCATGTACTCCAACTGGAGTCCACAGAAGATGATCGAAAACCTAAAAAAGGCCATTGCCGCAGGGCCTGATGGTGTTGTAGTGATGGGACATCCGGGTGATGATGCCTACGCGCCACTGATTAAAGAGGCCGAAGAGAAGGGGATAATAATTACCTCAGCCGATACTGAACTCCCTAAGTTGATGGCACAGTACCAGGCAGCAGGGTTTGGTTATGCGGGGGTAAGCAACTACGGGCGAGGCAAGGCCCTGGCCTCTGAGGCCATCAATCGTTTTGCCCTTAAAAAAGGAGACAGGGCCCTAGTCTGGGGCCTGCAGAGTCGCCCAACCCGTGGCCTCAGCTCCAGGGCTATTATCGAAACCCTTCAGGCTGCCGGTATTGAGGTAGACTATATGGAGATCAGCTCGGAGATCGATAAAGATGCCAGCCTCGGCACCTCGGTAATCGCCGCCTATCTCTCCTCTAATCCCGACTGCGACATTGTCTTTACCGACCATGGAGCGCTGACCGCTCAACAGGAAAACTTCTTTCGAGCAGCAGGCCTTGGCCCGGATGAGATCATCGGTGCCGGCTTCAGCCTCTCGCCTGCCACCGCAGCTGGCATTAAATCCGGTTATGTGGATCTTGTCGGTGATGGCCAGCCCTATCTCCAGGGCTATCTGCCCGTATTACAGATCGTTCTCACCAAGCGCTTCGGCTTTTCCGGACTTGAAGTCCAAACAGGCGGCGGCTTTATCCATAAAGGAAATATTGACCTGATAGAACCTCTTGCCAAGAAAGGGATACGTTAATCTACAGATGGATACCATACTCAAGGCCTCCGGGATCAATAAATCCTTTGGCCCCATACAGGCACTCGAAGGGGTTAACTTCTCTATCTATAGGGGAGAAGTTGTAGCCCTCATCGGTGATAATGGGGCAGGAAAATCCACCATTATCAAAATTCTCTCCGGCGTGCTCCGTCCGGATTCCGGCCGCCTACAGATAAACGGCCACGACATCAACCTACGGCATCACTCCGTTATCAAAGCCCGGACCATGGGAGTTGAAACCGTCTACCAGGAACGATCTCTGGGAGAGAAGCAACCACTGTGGCGCAATGTCTTTGTCGGTCGACACCTGCATAATGCCTTGGGTTTTATCCGGATACGAGAGGAGAAGGAAATTACCCTCTCCATGCTCAAAGAGAGTATTGGCCTCAAGGGTGTCGGTATCTCTGCCGACGCCCTGGTAGGTACACTCTCGGGTGGGGAGAGACAGGGTTTGGCCATTAGTCGGGCCATGCATTTCAACGCAGCCTTAACCATCCTCGACGAACCAACCACGGCCCTGGCAGTAAAAGAGGTGAGACGTGTCCTCGACTATATTCGCGCCATCCCCAAACAGGGGAAATCTGCCCTCTTTGTCTCCCATAACCTGCACCACATACATGAGATAGCAGATCGTTTTCTCTTTGTCAGCCATGGAAGCATTGTCCACCAGTGCAGAAAAAAAGAGATGTCTGTCTCTGAGCTCTTTGAAAAATTAGATCAAATTTCTGCCGCACGAGGCAAAAATGGAGAAGTTTAACAGAATGAAAGCATACCTCGTCAGCTACCGTTTCCAGTTGGGTATTCTTAGCCTACTTCTTGCTCTTTTGGGTCTGTTTATGTACCTCAGCCCCCAGACATTTCTCCATCAACGGATCTACGTGGCCTTTATGTCCACCATCCCCTTTCCCACCATCCTTGCCTTGGGGCTTACCCTCCTCATTATTGCCGGAGAGATGGACATGTCCTTTCCCTCGGTGATGGTCATCTCGGGTCTGGCCTTTTCCTCAGTCTTTCAGGCAACCTCAAGTCCGCTGCTCGGTTTTTTTGCCGCCCTTGGCACCGGAGCCTTCGCAGGGCTCTGCAATGGTCTCATTGTCGTAAAAATCGGGGTCCCCGCCATTATCGCCACCATCGGCACCCAGTTCTTCTGGCGAGGAGCGTCCACCCTGCTCTGTAACGGCCTTGCCCTCAACCTCACCGAGGTACGCCCTACTCTCTTCCATGATATAATGGTGGGCAGACTCTGGGGATGGCTTCCCATGCAAACCGTCTGGTGCCTTGCTCTGGCCATCATGGTCTGGCTCCTGCTCAACCGCCATGTCTTTGGCGACAGTGTTCGCTTTATTGGCGATGACATTGGCACCGCAAAAATGATGGGGGTACAAACCGATGGGGTACGGATTAGCCTCTTTATTTTCATGGGCCTGATAAGTGCTCTGGCATCGGTCATGGTCTGTCTGGAGATGGCCAACTGGTGGCCCACCCAAGGCGAGGGCTATATGCTCCTGGTCTTTGCCGCAGTCTTTCTGGGCGGAACCTCTGTTTTTGGCGGACAGGGCACCATTTTTGGCACCCTTATCGGGGCAATCATTATCGGCATACTGGAGGCGGGCATCATCAGCGCCGGTCTTTCAGGCTACTGGACACGACTCATCCATGGCCTGGTAATCGTTATCTCTGTCTCTCTCTACGCCATCGCCTTCAAGACTCGACGCACATAGGTCCTGCCCTCTTTATGGCCTCAGCCCTCCTTTATGATTTGGCAAATTTATCCCTAGCCCATACTCTTATGCTATACTGTTTGAAATGGTAACAAATGAGAACAGCACGCTCGACAGAAAAAAGGGCCGAAAGATCAAAATCTTATAGGGAGGGTGAATGAACAATATACCGTACCACCACACAGCCAAAGAGATTAAGGATGAAATCAATAAACTGACGGACGATGCAAGTAACCAGGTTATAGAGGAGACTGCGCATCGCTTGGAGGGTCTGAACTATGCCCCCCCCATCACCACTCCCATGGAAAAATTTTTAAGAATTAACAAGGGTGGAATAATGGCAGAGATAGAGAGAATCCTTAACATGTCAGCTGAAGAGGCCTGCACCATAGTTCTGACCCAGCCGAGCAAATGTGAGGATATCAAGGTACAGACCATCTCCATCCTCTTCTATTATTACAAAGAGCTCCTCCTTCTGCGCGCAGGAGATGGCAAGACATGGGACGATATTGACGAAATGTATCTCTACGATTAATCGCTGAAATCTGCGCTGGCCATTAGCGGCGCAGATCTGAGAGATGTTTACCCGCCAAAATATCGCCGAATGCCCCTGAAGAGATTAGAGGGCGCCTCAAAGATAGTCTGCAGCATACCTGTTGCCAAGACCCTTGGCTCATATGCCGCGCCATCACCCTTTACCCTGAAATCAGAGTAGAATTTTGTGCCACACTGTGGACACTTCATAAGCATTCCACCAATCTTGGTGGGAAAACGCAGCCGCTGTCCACAATCCGGACACTCTTTTATCATTGAATCCGCCATAGCACTCCCCTACACCAGCCCAGACACCTAACTAGTTATATTGAACAAAAGCAAAAACAGCAGACAGCAGTCAAACCACAAAAATGGCCCTGCCTGCGACAGATAAACCAAACAATATCAACATGTAATAGTACAAAACCACCAAAAACCAACTTCCCTCAAAAAAATAGCATTAATTACTCGCAACAGAGATAGAGAAGGAATATACTATATCTATGCTGGCGTATTTGTATCCAAAAATTTTATATGGAGAGTTGTTATGAACATCATAAAGCCGATAGACTCTATTGTTGCCCCTATTGATTTTTCAAAAAATTCAGAATTTGTTGCCCAATCTGCTGCCTATATCGCTGGACAGTTTAATGCAGCCCTGCACTTTGTCTACGTTGTCCAGGAATTTGATTATAACGCAGGATTCTTTTCACCAGAAAAATCTGTTGCAGATCTGGAGACTGAGCTGTTTATAAGCGCAACGAAAAAAATGGAAGACTTCTACAATGTCAATCTCCCTCTCCTTAACAAGAATTGCAAAGAGATCACCACCAAGGTCTTAGCAGGTGATATCAGTGAACAGATCATCGGATACGCTTCGAGTTTAGAGACGGGAATGATCGTCATGGGTACCCACGGCTATAAGGGACTGGAAAAGATCATGTTTGGTAGTGTCGCCAACAAGGTTGTGCAAAACTCTCACTGCCCTGTCCTTACCGTCAATCCATATAAATGTAACGTCACCCCTAAATAGAGAGCTCTCCCCGGCCAACCTTCCTACAAGGTTGGCCCCCCCACCTTTAGAAACTCCCCCACAACATCTTAAGCCCCACCACATAGAGAAGCATGGAAAATATTTTTTTCAGCTTGGCTACAGGCAGACTATGGGCCAGACGAGCGCCAAGAGGGGCTGTGCAAACAGAAGTGAGCACAATACCAGCAAGAGCCGTCAGGTGAACAAAGCCAAAGGTCCCGGCCGGCAAACCGCTCACCATCAGGCCATTAACTATATAACCGGCACTGCCCGCCAGGGCAATGGGCAGACCAATAGCCGCCGAAGTGCCAATGGCCTGATGCATGGCAATATTATTCCAAACCAAAAAGGGCACGGAGAGGGTGCCGCCACCAATACCTACCAGACTGGAAAAGGTGCCAATGACAGAGCCGGCGCCAAAGATCCCCACCGTTCCCGGCAAATCACGGCTTGCATTTGGCCGTATACTGAGCAGCATCTGAGTTGCCACATAGAGCAGGAATACCCCGAAAAAGACCTTTAAAAAGGTGGTGGAAAGCTGGGAGGCCACCCAGGCCCCGAAAAAAGTGCCCACCAAAATGCCCGGAGTAATCCGCCCAACCACCGGCCAAAGCACAGCCCCACGTTTATGGTGGGCCCAGAGACTGGAGAGAGAGGTACAGATAATACTGGCAAGAGAGGTCCCCAGGGCTACATGCAGCAGATATTCAGGGGGTACCTGAGAGGCAAGGGCAAAGGTGAGCATAGGGACAATCACCAGGCCACCCCCTATTCCAAGAAGTCCGGCAAGAAGTCCCGCCACTGCTCCAACCGCCATATACAGAAAAAAAATCATATCAATTACCTTTTTTAAAACCTTCTTTTACCTAACAAACAAGACGCCAACCATCTGCACCAAACCACAGGAACAACAGACAGAAGCCCCAGAGAAACCACCTCTACCTGCAATTCCCCCTTTTTGACTATGGGGCAGATCTATGCATAATAGACAGAGATAACAAACATATTTTTTGTAGATAACAATACAGTCTGCTTCCACAGTAATATTTCACAGCTATTGTCGCAACTACTCCCTGCCAGAGCAGGCAAGGTCAATCTGCATATCTCTGCAAAGCTACTTTGCTCAGATGCTATCCACGCACGGAAAAGGAGAAAAGAATGCCCCTGCACAACAAGAGAAAGAACAACATCATGGATGATATCTATGCATCATCTGATCTCTCCATTGTTCTTCCCAAATACAAGATGCCGCAAAAAGAGCTTGATCCCCGCCACGCCTACCAGATGGTTCACGACGAACTGATGCTGGATGGCAATGCCCGGCAAAACCTGGCGACCTTTTGCCAGACATGGGATGACCCGGAAGTTCACAGGCTGATGGACGAGTGTATCGATAAAAACATGATTGATAAGGATGAGTATCCTCAAACTGCAGAGATTGAATCCCGATGCGTGCACATTCTGGCCGATCTCTGGAATGCCCCGGATTCTGCCAACAGCTTGGGTTGCTCCACCACCGGTTCCAGTGAGGCGGCCATGCTCGGTGGACTGGCCCTAAAAAAACGCTGGAGCGAAAAGAGAAAGGCCGCCGGCAAGGGCACAGACAGACCCAATATTGTCTGTGGCCCTGTCCAGATATGTTGGCATAAATTTGCCCGTTACTGGGATGTGGAACTACGAGAAGTCCCCTTAGAGGACCAACTCTATATGACGGCGGAAGAGGCCGTAAAGCGTTGCGATGAAAACACCATCGGAGTCATACCCACCCTGGGAGTTACATTTACCTGTGTCTATGAGCCGGTAGAAGAGATTTGCAGGGCCCTTGATCAACTGCAAAAAGAGACCGGCCTCGACATCCCAGTCCATGTGGATGGGGCAAGCGGTGGATTTCTTGCTCCCTTTGTCGATCCCGATCTCAAATGGGACTTTCGCCTGAAACGGGTAAAGTCGATCAATGCCTCGGGTCATAAATTTGGGTTGGCACCACTCGGCGTAGGCTGGGTGCTCTGGCGAGACAAAGAGGAGCTCCCCGAGGACCTCATCTTCTGGGTCAACTATCTGGGAGGCAATATGCCCACCTTTGCCCTCAACTTCTCCCGCCCAGGAGGACAGATTATCGCCCAGTACTATAACTTCCTACGTCTTGGCCATGAGGGCTATCGCAAAATACACCAAGCCTGCTACAAAACAGCCCAATACCTCTCAAGCGAAGTCAAAAAACTCGGCCCATTTGAGATCATCTACGATGGCAGGGGAGGCATTCCCGCCATGAGCTTCTCCTTACAAGAGGGCGTTGCCCCGGGATTCAACCTCTTTGACCTATCGGATCGCATTAGGAGCCGTGGTTGGCAGATTGCGGCCTATAGCATGCCCGCCAATAGAGAGGATTTAGTGGTAATGCGCATCCTCGTCCGCCATGGTTTCAGCCGGGACTTAGCTGACCTACTCCTCAAAGACCTTCAGCACTGCCTGGAGTACTTCAAAAAAAATCCAGTTATTCACCAGAGCAGTGAAGAGTTCTCTGGCAGTTTTAAGCACAGCTAGGAGCGACACAACCACAACCTACATAGGGAGAAACCAAATGATTGCCCCCATGGCATTTCAAGCAAAAAGGTCCACTTTTCTCTGCCCGCTATTAGTAGCCTTGGCCATACTCTTCAGCCTGACAGCGGTCTCCTCCGGCACATCCTGGGCCAAGGACCATGCTGGCAGCTCTCAGGCTACTGTCTCGGCTGTTGCTGGCGATAATCAGGCGGTGACCGCCAAGGGCGAAGTAAAAAACTCCTTTGCTCCAATTAAAACCTGCTTTAACTTTCTTAAAGAACAGCCATTTGTCTTTATCCTCCTCGCCCTGGCCATCGGCTACCCCCTGGGCAAGATATCGCTCTGGGGCATATCCCTCGGGCCAACAGCGGGGACATTACTGGTGGGAGTGCTCATCTCCATCATCGGCCAAAATATCTTCGGGATTATCTATGGCATCCCCAGCATTGTCTCCACCATCTTTCTCCTCATGTTTATGTACGCCCTTGGCCTTAAGGTTGGTCCTCAATTTTTTTCAGGCCTCAAGACAGGTGGTCTGGCCTTCATTGTCATAGGGCTGATTGTCTGGTCACTGAACTGGCTCATCTGTTTTTTCGGGGTTAAACTAGCAGGTCTGGAAGCCGGCTTTGCCCCCGGCATTATCTCCGGCAGCTACACCATTACCGCCATCATTGGCGTGGCCCAAACAGCACTTACCAACGGTGCCTACACCCCGCCACCGGGAGTAAGCACAGAACAGATTGGGGCAAACATTGCGGCTGGCTATGCCATAAGCTACGTCCTCTCCAATATCGGTATCATCCTCCTTATCCGCTACCTGCCCCAAATATTTGGCCATGACCCCATAGCCGATGCCCAACTAGCTGAAAAAGAGCTGAGTGGCGGAGCAACAGACCCCGTTCCCGGAGCCGCAGGCTCTCTCTCTTTAGGTTTTTCCCACTTTGATCTTCGCGCCTACGAGGTCGACCACCAAGAGATCATCGGCAAAACTGTCCAGGAATTTTTTCACCTCTATCCTGAGGCACCCATCCTCCGGGTTGTCCGTCAGGGCAAGCTACTCAACTTGTCCGAAAACAATCCCATAAAGAGGGGAGATATTGTCTCCGTTCGAGCCGATGTGCACGAGCTCATAGCCGATGGTAAAAAACTGATAGGAAAGGAGAGCGACAGTATTCTGGCAAGAGATGTCCCCATAGAGGTTGCCGATATCCATATTGGTAGCCGCGATGTTGCCGGAGATACCCTGGCAGAGCTTGGCCGATCCATTGGTTTTGGCCTACAGCTCAAGGCCCTCTTTCGATTTGGCCAAGAGCTTCCCCTCCTCGCAGGCACAGCTGTTCAGGTAGGTGATGTGTTGAGATTTGTCGGTCCGGATTTCTGTATCCAACAGGCAGCAAAAAGACTCGGTGGCAGACCAATCCTTAACAGTTCAATTACCGAGGTCATGTATATGGCCATCGCCATGGGCATAGGCTATATTTTTGGTAGCCTCAGCTTCAACTTCGCAGGTATCCCCTTTGCCCTTGGCACCTCTGCCGGTTGCCTGCTTGCCGGTATCTTTATGAGTTACTGGCGAAGCCGTAACCCTGAATTTGGTGGCCCCATGAGTGAAGGTGCCCGCAGTTTCTTGCAGGACATCGGCCTCAACCTCTTTGTTGCAGTACTCGCAGCCGCTGTTGGCCCTAAGATAATCGAATCCTTCCACGGGACCACGGCAATATGGGTCGCAATCATCGGTATCCTGGGAGCGCTAGTGCCCCCTCTGGTTGCCTTTGTCGTGGGAATCAAGGTCTTCAAGCTCAACAGCGTTGTGGCAGCCGGGGCCAGTACCGGGGCCCGCAACTCAACCCCGGGGCTCAATGCCATCTGCGAACAGTCCCAAAGTGCTGTGGCGGCGGTTCCCTATCCCCTCACCTATGCCCTGACAACAGTTCTCGCTCTGGTTGGTGGCTATTTCGCCATGCTCCTCTCCTAAAAAAAACGGGTCCCCATATTGTGGGGGACCCGATAATTTTCATCCAACACAGCAGGCAAAGACCTTCCCTCTCATCTCCTAGCTGAAAAGTCCTGAGAAGAGGACATCTGCCAAGGCTAACTAACCGTCATAACCAATTCGCTCTAAATGCTCCTCGGCCTGTTTACCCAAATAAGCCCTGATTGCAGAAAAAAAGGCTGGCCAGTTCCCGACCTTATTTCGGCGCAGTATTGCCCGGGCAAGTCGTCTTCTCGCATCTACGGCACTGAAGCCCTGACTGACAAGTCTGTTATACTGCCGATTAAGATGGAGCAAAACTGGCCGACGCAGATCAGTCAAACGTTTTGCGTTTAAACGTAGGCTGTCAATTGTATTCTGGGCCTTCTCCACATCGACCCCGGCCCGAATACAGTTGTTAATATGCACCTCCATCCGCCCCGTTGTCCGGCTATAGGTAAAGAGATTCGGACTTGCCGGCAGGAGAAGGGGGTTCAAGATCACCTCATCAAAATTTTCTCTATCCTTAGGCACATCACAGGAGTAGTCAGGGCTGGTAAAGCGTCTCTTACCATCAATAACATCCCTTTGACTGCCCCCATGGCAACAGCCCAGCAGGTTTTGCCAATCCAACCCCCAGTTATGATCAGCGCCATTATCTGATTTTGGATGAAAGTGCTCAACCCGAAAATCTGCACTGCTCAAGGTATCGGCCCTTCTCAAATCAATCTCGCAGTAGGCGCATAAGCCCCCCTGATCTCGACGGATCTGTTCCTGCACCTGATTACGCCTATCGCCGTTTTTCCTATACTTTTCCCAGCTATCGGTGAAATGGGCCTGATGATACTCTCTGAGGAAGGTGGGCTCTTCTCCCTTAATTATCTTCTTCATCGAATCTATCCATTTCTTTCATGCGAATATCCATATCCAAACAGGCCAACTCGGGCTCATGCTCCCCGCCCCAGATATCAAGCGCCCGACGTAGCTCCAAGGCCTCCTCACAGTCCCACCTATCCGCATCCACCAGAGCCTGATACCTTTTCAACTTTTGTACAACCGCCAGCTGCTGCACCCGGGATGATTCAACCCCCAGCACCTGGAGCAGAACCTGCTGGGCCTCAGCACCGGCAGAAAAGCCCACGGGCACCAGACTGGGCTGGTCCTCTCTCCAGTCAATTACCCGCAGACTCCTAGGATCAACAGCAGAAACCACCTGGGGACTATGGGTGGTAACAATAAATTGAATACAGGGGAAGGTCTTCATCAGATCAAGGAGGATTACCTGCTGCCAACTGGGATGGAGATGAAGATCCACCTCATCAATCAGGACAATACCTTCGGTCTGCAGGGGGTCAGCCATTTGAGGATTTGCCTGCACCATACGGGCGGCAATGTCCATCACTAAGACCAGAATCATCCGATGGCCACTACTGAGCTGCTCAATTGTCAACTGCTTGACTCCCGTCTCCTGACGCCAATCCACCTGAATGGTTGACTGCTCTACAACCTGTGGATTAGAAAAATCCGGGAGCATAGAGTTTACAGCCCTACGAATAGCTCGTAACTCGGGCAGTTCAAGATCAGGGGAACCTGATCTTTTCTGCGCCCTCGCCTCCAACTGGCCCAAGGCATAGAAATACTCCATAAAGCCCTTAAAATTTGTCCGGCTTTGCAGGGCCCCATGCAGGGCATCAAAACGCCGGCGAGGCTTACAGAGACAGGGTTCAGGCAGGGGAATTTCAAAAACGTCACGCCCCGTGCCAAAGTAGATGAATATCGGTAGCTGGTAATCGGCACCGGCATTTTCTGCCTCTATGAACTGATCAACATATGCATAGAGCTCTTTTACCCCGCGCCCCGGTGGTATTTCTCCTGCCGTTTTTTCTGTCTGATCCCGTCTCTCCGTTCTATCCCAGACAAAACCTGTATCGGTCTCACTGGTAATACGCATATAGGGAGGTCTATGCCCGTCAGAGAAGATATGAAAGTCACTGGCCTTGGGCTCCAGACCTGTCACCCTGGGCAGGCGGGTTAAAAAAACACCCAGAGAGGTGGCAACAGCATCAAGGATAGTTGATTTCCCCTCGCCGTTTTTCGCAACCAGAACAGTCAACTGCTCATCAAAATCAATTTCAAAGTTGGTGAATCGACGATAATTATGGAGTGTCAGTCGTTTTATCTTCATAGGCTTACCTTTAGAAACATTTCCATATACAAAAAATCCCACCCCTGAATACAGGGTTAAAAAAATTACAGGTCACATTCTCAACAATCGCAAGGAGGAGGACCTTTACTCAAAAAGCGCCCTACTCTCATATCATAGCGAAACCAACACCAGACTTCATCTTTTCGAGCAAATTATTTCCTCAGAGCAACTCCAAACAGAGACCCCATAAGATGAGGCAAGGGAGGGAGACAGATTTACTTCCTCAAAAGAATACTCTTAACCAATATTGTCCAATTGCAACTTCTTCGATATGCTATAAGAAAGAATTAAGGTAAAATGGATAGGTTACAGTTAACATCTAAGAGACTTCAAAAAGAGATCAACAGGACTCACTACAGGGAATAAAAACTATGCTGATTTTTAACTGCACCAGGACAGCCTGTAATTTTTTCACCGTCAGTCAGGGGGGCGTCAAAGTCTCACCGGTAGAACCAGCCCCGCACACAAACTTGGCAGACGATGATCTGAAAAACAGTGATGGGACCAAACCTGCTCTGATGCAGTGGCTGATTCATCTGATAAGGGTGCAGGGCAAAAATATTATTCTGGCCATGGAGATAAAGAGTCATTATTGCATGATCTTTGCGGGTCTGAAGAAGGGTGATGCCACCACCTTTATTCAACTATTTTATGAACGCCTCTTTAATAATATGCAGTGGTATGGTGAAAGTATTGGCTTTATGGATGAAACCAGCTTCCAACCAATGGCTACAAATTTCATAAAAGCCCATGACGAGTTCCGTTTTTTTGCCCGCGACGATGCCAAAATCCAGAAAAGCATAGATAATGTGGCAAAGGACATTCGCCTCTGGGCCAGTAAGCATGACAGCTCTGGCAATGCGGCGGAACAGGCGGCAGAGTTTAACCAAAGGGTAAACAGTATCCCCCACAAAGCAGGATCCCAGCAGGGCGCCATCCCCTCTGAAGTAATGTTCATCTACTGGATCGGCCATTTTTGTAATGCTCAGGAAAAAGAGATAAAAATGGCTCGACAGCGCTTTGAAGTCCTTAAAAAAAGAGAGCTTGAACAGCTCGGACTTCTCCTTCGCAGTAAAAAGAATGACTCCTGAAGAGATGAGCTCGTGAAGGCAGTCGACTAGCCGAAAGAGGCAAGGATTACAGGGCAGACATCTCTCTCATCGAGCTCAAAAACTGGCTAAATATCCTCTCCACCGCCACAAGTGAGGAGTTCAGTCGATGATCTCCGCTGATCAGGTGCAGGGAGCAATCTGCCTCCTCGGCAAACTTTATTGAGTGAGAGGCAGGGATAATATCGTCGGACCAACCATGGACGATTTCAATATGTTGACAATGAGAATTATGAGTCTGTCTCTCATATCCTGACATATAGAGGGCTGGTGCCAAAAGAAATAGCCCCTTGGCATCTACCCTCTCAGATGCAACCAGGGAAACATAGGCGCCCATGCTTGAGCCCACCAGCAGAAAGGTCTCCTCCTCAGCCCGCAGGATCTTTACCAATCGCTCAACCCGAGCATCGGCCTCAGGAAGATCCGAATAATCAATACTCTCAACTTGAAGACCCTCTTTACGGGCGATCAGGGCAAGCCTCTTTATCTTGCTCCCCCAGGGACCACTCTCCTTCCCATGGGCAAAATATACCTTCATTCCTCTCTCCCTTCTTGATTTGGCGAACAAACAGACTCTACCTCTGAAAGGCACCGTGCTGTAAAAAGTATTTTGTCTGACGAATAACCTCGGTGGCTCTCATTATAAAGGGATGAGAGTGGGGCAAAACCAAAAAATCAACCATCCCCTCCACCTTAGCGTTTTCTATGGAAACCTTACCATCGTCCTCTCCCGTAATCATAAGAGAAAGAATGAGGTTAACGCTCCTGTTACCGGCAATCACCCCTAATTCAAAGCCTACCCTGCCCAATCTCCGGGGAATGCTCGCCGCAGAGGTTCCCAGCTGCTGACCGGCCGGACCATTGAGCCAAAAGAAGCCGGGCACAGCCTTCATCTTATCCACCACCTCACTCCCCCCATTAGGCGGACTGAGCATGACAACCCGGCCAAGATTTGCAATCTGCCTCTTTGAGAGATATTGACGAACAAGGATTCCACCCAATGAATGGGTGACAAAGTGAACTTTGCGGGGAGAGTATTCCTGACACTCACTGAGCGCCGCTGAAACAGCAGCATCGGCCAATTTTTCAATCTTAAATTTCCGCGAGGGGTAATCAAGATTAATAACCCTGTAACCCGAGGACAACAGAGACTCTTCCATGCTGACCATTGACCTGCTGGTTCTGGCTAAACCATGGAGAAGAATCACACATTCATTATTAATCGGCACCTCCTCCGCCCCAAGCGCAAGGGAGCAGGGGCTGAACAGTATAAGGGCAAGCGCGATTCGTTTACGCCACATACTTATACCTGTGAATAAATTCTCATTGTATTTTTTTATCAAGCTGAACCTTTTTAGAATCCTGATTTTTTCGGATTCTAATATTCAACATCTCAACACCCACCGAAAAGGCCATGGCAAAGTAGATATAGGCCTTGGCCACATGCATATCAAAACCTTCCCCCACCAAGGTGACCCCTATGAGAATAAGAAAGGAGAGGGCCAACATTTTGATGGTCGGATTCTTATCAATAAACTCGCCAATGGATTTTGCCGCAACCAGCATAACAGCCACGGAGAGAACAACGGCAATAACCATAATGGAGGTGTGCTGAACAAGGCCGACTGCGGTGATCACCGAATCGAGGGAAAAAATAACATCCAGGATACAAATTTGGGCCAGCACCGCCATAAATGTGCTTGTCGCCAGGACAGGCCCCTCCCTCTCTGCTACCTCCAAACTGCTGTGTATCTCCAGGGTAGATTTACCGAGAAGAAAGAGGCCACCGACAATGAGAATAATATCTCTACCGGAAAAATCATTACCCGCCAGGGAAAACCAGGGCTCTACCAAACTCATTACCCAAACAATAGAGAAGAGAAGGAGAAGCCTGGAGGCCATTGCCAGAAGGATACCCAACCGACGAGCCCTGTTTCTCTCCGATTCCGGCAGACGAGCCACCAAGATCGAAATAAAAATGATATTATCAATACCAAGAACAATTTCTAAGGCGACCAGGGTTACCAGCGCTATCCACCCCTGTGGAAGCACTATCCATTCAAACATATATCTCTCCTCTGCAGTATAAGCCTGATAAGTATAAAATCGGTTGCGCCAATAATCCTATCTCATAAATATTTTTTCCCGCCAAGCCCTCTGCCACAGCTAAGATAGCATGCTATGGCTAAAACAAAACTTCCCTTCACCTCTCGATACAAAGCATCCTCTTCCTCCAGAGAAGAAAAGGCAAGGCCTATTTGACATTCACTATTTCATAATCGTAGAGTGGAGTTACGCTCCTATCTTTATCATTTTTTAGCCAATGTACCATATCATATTTTGAACAGAATATTCTGCTCGCGCTCTTAATGGAGGCCAATTTGCGCAAAATAAACGCATCACCCTTCAGGGCAAAATTTATCGAAGCAATAGCACTGATAATCTCCAGTCTAGCATATGTTTTAATAATTTCCTGGACACTTAATCTCCGCATAATCCAACCGGCATTCCAACAGTTAGAAAAAAGACAAGGGCTAGAGGACATCGGCCGAGTTCGCGCCACCATCAAAAATGAATTCCCCAGCCTTACCCTCCTTACCCAAGATTGGGGCGACTGGGATGAGACCTACAAATTTAGCCAAAACCACAATCAAGAGTACCTTGAGGCGAATGTTCCCTCATTAACAACCCTCTCCAAATCAACCAAGATCGACTTCCTGGCGCTCTACGACCTGAACGCCATAGAACTCTTCAAAGGAGCTTATCATCCGGATATGGAACGTGAGGTTAACCTTCATAGCACTCCTTCCATAAGATCCCTGGTTGCATCGGTGCTTAAAACGAATAGAGAGAAAAAGGGCCTCTTTAAAACAGATGAGGGCTTACTGGCCTTAGTGGCCAGGCCGATACTCACATCGGAGGGAAGGGGGCCCAGCCACGGCGTTATCATCATGGGACGATTTCTCTCCCAGCTTCTGCTCAGCTCCGTTGGAAAAAAATGCCCTATTCCCTTCGAGCTATTTATTCAGGATGACAAGAGGTTATCAGCCCCGGAAAAGGCACTATTCGCCAAGCTCTCCGCAACAGCACCAAGGTTCACCCCGGTATTCCATCAGGGCTTTGTCTATCAGACCTACCCGGACATCGAAGAGGAGGCGGTATTACTCTTACGTACGCCCCTGCGTGACCATATCACCTCACTTGGCCGACAAACTGGCTATATTCTTCTGGCAACGCTTGGATCCATTGCCCTGGCATTATTAACTTTCCTGGCAGGATACAGAATGCAGCAAAAAATATCGGTACAGGAATTACAAGAAAGTGAAATACGATACAGGACCTTATTTGAAAATAAGCATACCATTATGCTCCTCGTCGACCCTGAGAGCAGGGCTATCACAGATGCCAATCCTGCCGCCTGCAACTATTATGGCTTTAACCATAAGAAGATGCTTAAGCTGAAGATTGATCAGATTAATGCCGTACCGACCGAGGACACCTGGGCCAGAATAGACCTTATTCGCCTCGGGAAACAAAAACACTTTATCACCAGACATAGCCAAGCTGACGGCACGATCCGTGATGTAGAGATCTATTGCGAACCCATAAGCCTCAATGGCAGGGCTCTGCTCTTTTCAATTGTCCATGATATCACCACACGTCTCCAGGCCGAGGTTGAACTGGCCCAACTGGAGGCACAAAGCCGACAGCTACACAAGAGTGAAGGCCTGAGCAGGATGGCCGGTGCTGTCGCCCACCTCTTTAATAACCAGCTCACCGTTGTCCTAGGCAACCTGGAAATGGTTATAGATGAAGAGGCAGAGGGCAGATCACGGGAGATGCTCATTATGGCAAAACAGGCAGCGCGCAGAGTTTCAGAGACAAGCGGCATGATGCTCACCTATCTCGGCCAACATTCAGAGACCCTGGAACCCTGTCCGCTCTCCGATATCTGTCAGCACTATCTGACAGAGCTTCAGGCCAATACCCCTAGCAATATTGCCATCCGGACAGATCTTATTTTTCCCAGTCCGCTCATCCATGGCAATGCCAAACAGCTCAAACAGGTTCTGTCCTACCTCACAACCAATAGCGCGGAGGCAATTGCCGAGGATTGGGGTGAAATTTCCCTGACAACATCCATTGTTGAGACTAGCGACATTCCTCAGGAATATCTTATACCAAGAGATATAACATTCACCTCAGGCACCCTGGCCTGTCTGCAAATCAGGGATACGGGCTGCGGAATGACAAAGAAGTCTCTGGAGAGAATATTCGACCCCTTCTTCACCACCCAGTTCCCCGGCAGGGGCTTAGGTCTTCCCGTCGTCCTCGGTATCATTCGCTCATGGGGCGGTTGGATCGGAGTGGAGAGCAAGCACAATCAGGGAAGCACCTTCCGCCTCTACCTGCCTCTGAGCAAAGGGAAGGAATGATTTATTGAGAGCGCCAAAAAAGCTTACCTCTCTTCAAGGGGGACAAAGGATCTCTCCTGCCTCCCCGTATAGACCTGACGTGGCCGGGTAATACGGAGGTTCTGGTCATGCAGTTCCCGCCAATTTGCTATCCAGCCGGGCATTCTACCAATGGCAAACATCACCGTGTACATCTCCGGAGGAATTCCTATTGCCCTGAGAAGAATGCCGCTATAGAAATCGACATTAGGGTAGAGTTTACGACTGATAAAGTACTCATCTTTCAGGGTTTTCTCCTCAAGCTCCAGGGCAATATCAAGCAGAGGATCGGATTTGTGCAGCTCTGCAAGTACCTCATAAACCCTCTTCTTGAGGATGCTGGCCCGGGGATCAAAATTTTTATAGACCCGATGGCCAAAGCCCATCAGTTTGTAATCGTTACTTTTATCCTTTGCCCTGTTGATATAATAGTCAATCTTCCGGCCCGAGGCCATAATCTCTTCCAGCATCTCTATCACGGCTGCATTGGCACCACCATGCAGGGGTCCCCAAAGGGCACATACCCCTGAGGCGACGGAACTAAACAGGTTCGCCCTGGAACTGGCCACTGTTCTCACCGTTGAGGTCGAGCAGTTCTGCTCATGATCGGCATGGAGTATCAGGAAAAGTGCCAAAGCCCTTTCGACAGCTGGACTGGGGATATATTCTTGAAAGGGCTCGGAAAACATCATATGCAGAAAATTTGCACAGTAAGTGAGATGGGGGTTTGGCTGATTAAAGGGTTTGCCGACAGACATCCGATAGGACCAGGCTGCTATGGTTCGAACCTTGGACAGGAGGAGGGCGGCAGTTCGATCAAAGCCATGCCCCTCTGAGTGTACCTCCAGAACACCGGGGTGGAAACAGGAGACCAGGTTAAGCATTGCCGAGAGAATCGCCATGGGAGGCGACGATTCGGGAAATCCGGAAAAGTAGTGATAGAGGCTTGTGTGCAGTGGCGCATGTTCTGCCAGGGCCCTGCGAAACCTGTTCAGGGTTTCTGCATCGGGAAGTTCACCATAGATAATCAGCGAGCATGTCTCCACAAAACTTGCCCTCTCCGCTATCTGCTCAATAGGGTAGCCACGATAACGCAGGATTCCTCTCTCACCATCAACATATGTGATATCAGAGAAGCAGGCACCAGTACTGCCAAAGCCTGGATCCATGGTGATATAGCCCGATTTAGCACGTAACGATTGAATATCAATACACCTCTCATCCTCCGTTCCACTGGTAACATCAAGTTCATAACTTGCACCGCCAACAGTCAGGGTTGCTTTTTCACTCATATTTTCCTCCGTTAAAGACGCTGCCCTGCAGCAATCTTAGGTTTGCCCCGCTATTCCTCTATTGAAGTGGCCTGAAAACAAGCAGAAACAGCATTTTGAGTAAAAAAAGCTGTTCCATACATTGTAGGTCAGTTATAAGATATTGTGTATGTAAATATTTTCCCTGACTCGTGATCGATCTGTATTTATCATGTTAATATGGCAATAAAAGGTAAAGAGGAGAGAAGAACATGTTTATGACTGCCACCAGAATCAAAAGAGAAGGCAAACCTTTGTTAAAACTCAACATCCATGAATATAACAAAGACGACATTCCATTCTTAGACAGCCTTGGCATTGACCAACTTGAAGGCGACTCGACAGAATGGAGATATATCCATATCCACAGCCAAAAAGATTTTCTCAGTACCCGTTCTGCAATCCTTGAGAGATACAGGATTCTGAAAGAAACAGGTCCAAGGGTCTTTCTGGAAGCGAAGTAGACAAAATGCCTCGCCCTTTTTTTATCTTGGTATTGCTCTTCATCTGTAGTAGTTCATAGCCAATCCAAGCCGCCATTTTCAATAATCAACCAGGTGATGCAGTGCAGGAATTACAATATTTACAGGGATATCCAGACCATATCACAGAGCAGGTCCAGCGCCTGATAGCAGAACAGAAATTAGATAAGCTCCTGCTGAAGAAATATCCAAAGCCGCATGAGATTCGGACAGACAAGGCTCTCTACCGCTATGTGATGGCAATAAAGAATAGTTCCATTCAGCAATCACAGCCCCTGAGCAAGATACTCTTTGACGCAAAAATCAAGATGCAACACCAGGCCCTGGGGGTGCATAAATTTATCTCACGGGTGCAGGGTGGTAAGCTCAAGGCTAAAAATGAGATCCGCATCGCCTCCACCTTCAGGAATACCCCGGAACCCCTTCTCCGCATGATTGTCGTCCATGAACTGGCCCATCTTAAAGAGAAAGAGCACAACAAGGCATTTTTCCAACTCTGCAAACATATAGAGCCTGAATACCATCAGCTCGAATTTGATATGCGCCTCTACCTGACCCAGGTCGATCTGGCCGGCCCCTTATATAAAAAGGAAGCACCCGCCAGCCCCATATGAATTTCCCTGCTCTTGCTGAAAAGGGCCCTCTCAGTAAACGGGAAAACGTCCTGGCCTCGTCAGCAGAAACGACGGGCGGTGGGATTTGCAGGCTTTTCCAGATAAGTCAAGGCGCCGAGCCAACATCTAAAAATGAAATGAAATGAAATTTATTTTCTCGATCGTTCTGGTACTTTTTCTAGCAATTGCAGGACTGGGCATATACAAATTCAACCTGCTTGAAGACGATATCTATATGTCCGCTGATGCAGTCAGGCACGAGGATATGATCGGAGGATGGGTTCGACCGATAGAAAGCATGCCCGGCGAAGTCGAAGGTTTTGAACTACGTCCCAATGGAGTTGCCGTTTCAATCAATATGGCCACTCTGCCCTACACCTCGTGGCAACTGCTGACAGGAAAGTTGATCCTCAAGGGTAGATCAGTGGGCAACGGTACTAGTTCTGTAATAACAGAGACTTACACCATCAACAGCGTGGGAAAAGCAAACATGTCTGTCATCGATGAACAGGGTCGAGATATCGTATTTGACCATCAGCCCCTCAAAGAGCCCAACAACCAATAAATCATTTGCCCAACCGGAGCTTACATGACACCTAATAATTTCATTGTACATCTCGTGCAAGGAGGAAGCGCCGGGGGGTGCCTACGTCTTGCCTGCAAGTCATTTGGTTTACCCGGCAGCGTTCATCTCATCCAGGATGATTTCAGTCATGGTCCCTTAAAAAATGGCCCTGCCCGTGAAAAATATCTACGTGATTGCTCCCGCGGATATGCAGATGAGGAGGAGGATGAGATTAATACCTTAGCCCCCTGGCTCTCACTCAGTGAAATATTGGACAAGGGGTCCATTAAGCAGGTATGTATCTGGGCTGGTGAAAACGCTGCCGAGAAAACGTTTTTAGAAATGGCATGCTGGTATCTTCGTAACTACGCTGGAACCATAATGCGGGTAGGGGCTACGGGATTGGAGCAGCTTCCCTATATTGCTCCCCAGAACCCGGAAACCCTGGTCAGACTATTTGCACAAGGTCAAATTTTAGAGAGGGCCGATCGCACCGTACTTGTTGAGAGTTTCATTCAGACAAGAGATGAGGAGAGCACCCTGAGGAGATGGGAAGCTGGAGAGATCATTTCAGTACCGGTAGATTACTATGACAGCCTGCTGATGGAGCGATGCTCCAGCCAATGGACATGGGCGGCCAAAATTGTCGGTGAGGCAATGGGGCGATGTGATGCTCACAATCTGCTCGGCGATGTCTTCCTGACGAGCCGGCTTCAATATCTGATCGACCAGGGCATGCTACAGTATAAGGGCGAACGGAAAAGCCTCCGAGACTATTGGCTCCGCTTGACCTAATAAAATACCTTGCCAGGTTTTTTTGCTATTTACGGCCTTGTTGCATAAATCATGAGGGAAGAAAATCATCTTCCCTCTACGCCATGCCATCTTAGCAAACAGCTTCTCGAACAGGCATTCCTAAAGCGCTAATCTTGTTCAAAGCTTTAATCACAGCTCTACCTGCTTGACCGTTGGTGATATCCTGTGCCTTTCAATTCACCTTAACTGTTTGGGCACGCCTGCTAACAGGTGTATCAAAAGCCCGGGGATCAATGACCATCAGGTCAAAAATTGAATTTAGAAAACCTTCAGCTCCTCTGAGAGAAAGACCGTAAATGGTTCCATCAAACAAATCATGCATCATCAGTGTGCTTGTGACTACGACCACGCTGTCCTGATGTACCAACTCTCAATCGCTTTCTTGTCCACCCAAAACGTCAACGCCGCTGCTTCAGCGCTCTGTTGTATTCAGGCCAATTTGTGCAACAAGGCCCCATGAACTTACTAACGGAATGATTAAGACGAGAATCCCCCATCCTTTCCACACAAACATAACTGATTCCAACTTCTTAAAATGTGTTTCAAAACTTAGTCTGTTGCACTTATTGTACTACTCCAGCCATATTGGCTTTGACATCACTCATTTTGATATTAATGGACGTCATACCTGATAATTTCAATTCAATTTTATTGTCTTGAATTACTCCTGTAAGCTTATCCACTTTTTTAACTGACTTTTACACGTAGTTTATTTAAAAGTAATACTTAAAATATCAGATGTATTAACTGGCAAGGTGCCATAAGCAGCTTTGACTGAAAACGTTTGATTTTGTAATGTCCCCGACAAAACATCGCCATTCTTAAATATAATCTTACATTCCCTTCCAATGGCATTGACATCACTTTGTTTAACATTAATGGGTGTCTTACCTGATAGTTTACGTTCGATTTTATTGTCTTGAATGACTGCTGGCTCGTCTAAAATAATATCTTCAATTTTTTTTACTTCCGAGCATGTTCCATCATTTTTATAGTTAGAGCACTTCCAATATGCATTATTCCACAAGACTTTTTCCGGATTCCACATGCGGTTCTTGTTGAAAACACATGTACAGGGTTCCTCATCAGCTTTTTCGCCAATCTTAGATGTTCCTAGCTTGTTGGAGGCCATTGCGGCGGTACTGGCCAAAACACATAGTATAACAAATAATAGCCCAATTTTTTTCATAGCACTTACCTCGTTTTTTAGATTCTAATTTTATCTTAATGCAAATTACACTTAGCATTAAAAACCGGACAGCCAAACCTTTTCCCTAAAGGATTTACAATAATGCGGCCTACCAATCGTCGAGGGGGACCAACAGCTAGCAACTTCTATTTGTGCAACAAGGCCGTAAGCATATCCCATTTTTTAACTGAATTTTACACGTAGTTTATTTAAAAGTAATACTTAAAATATCAGACGTATTAACTGGCAAGGTGCCATAAGTAGCTTTGACTGAAAACGTTTGATTTTGTAATGTCCCCGACAAAACATCGCCATTCTTAAATATAATCTTACAGTCCCTTCCAATGGCATTGACATCACTTTGTTTAACATTAACGGGTGTCTTACCTGATGATTTACGTTCGATTTTATTGTCTTGAATGACTGCTGGCTCGTCTAAAATAATATCTTCGATTTTTTTTACTTCCGAGCATGTTCCATCATTTTTATAGTTGGAGCACTTCCAATATGCATTATTCCACAAGACTTTTTCCGGATTCCACTGGCGGTTATTGTTGAAAACACATGTACAGGGTTCCTCATCAGATGGTCCACCAACCTTACTGGTTCCTTGCTTGTCGGAGGCCATTGCTACGGTACTGGCCAAAACACATAGTATAACAAATGATAGTCCAATTTTTTTCATAGCACTTACCTCGTTTTTTAGATTCTAATTTTATCTTAATGCAAATTACACTTAGCATTAAAAACCGGACAGCCAAACCTTTTCCCTAAAGGATTTACAATAATGCGGCCTATAGAAAACTGGCTGCGAACAAAAAACGGCTTTTTCAAAAAGGTGATATATTCACATTTCAATTACTTACCATACCCCGCCCCCCATTGCATTTCAAATGCATTGCCCCCATTTGCATACACGGGCATATGGGGCGGAATCAGCATGATATTGCTATACCGAATATGTGAAAACTTTTTATAGGGTTGCTCCATGGCAGATAATATCTCCAATACCAATTCAGGCATTGCCTAAAACACAAATTCCCCAAATCCCATGATCAGCCATTCTTTCAGGCTGATATCTCCGTCCAGATATGGATTACACAAATATTCATTTTACAAAGATTATGTATTGGGTCCCTGATGATTGTAAGAGATGAAAATAGCTGACTCCCCCACAACGATCTCACAATTTCCATTATCACCAGCGGGGATATATTTTCAGACTTACTCCCGACAGTCTCACCATAGAGCTGTATCCTTTTTGCCGAAGGGAAGGAGAGGGGGGAAAAAGAGAAAAAAAGCTTGATAACGACAAGACCTTCGAACTAATTTTGTCATTAGGGTAAGATTAGAAAATGGATCAACCACACTCACACCCAAGGATAGAATATGGAAGTACAAAGGTTTCAACTGCATAATATAGGCTGTTTTGAACAACTGGAAATTTTGCTCGCTCCCACAAAAGAGAACAACAGCAATATTACTGTATTTATTGGTAATAATGGTGCAGGCAAGACCTCATTATTAAAATCTTTGGCAACATCCCTAAGCTGGTTGGTCTCTCGCATTCGAAGCGAGGCGGGCAGTGGTAGCCCTATCCCAGAACTCGTTATCCAAAATAGCAAAAACTCCGCAGCGATTGATATTCAAGTTTCTGATAAAAATATCACTACCTCCTCTGCAAAAGATCTCTCTGCCCCCTCAACCTTTGAGTGGAGAATTGCCAAATCTCGAAAGGGACGAAAGGGAGAACATAAGAGCCTATTACAACAGGCGAGTCTCTTGGCAAACGCCTATCGCGATCGACTCTCGGCAGATGAACAAACGGCTTTACCGCTCATGGCTTTTTATTCTGTTGAGCGTGTTGTTATTGAAATACCTCTACGGATAAAGGGCAAGCATAGCTTTCTCCAGCTCGATGGATACGACAACTCACTACAGCAAGGAGTTGATTTCAAACGTTTCTTTGAGTGGTTCAGAAAAAGAGAGGATACAGAAAACGAATCGATTATCCCCCCTGAGATCTTGAAACAGCTACAGGAGCTTACAGAGGAAAACAGCAGCCTGCAACAGGAGTTACAAAAGCTGAATGCCTCAAACAGAGACCGACAGCTCACAGCAGTACGGACCGCCATCAGTAGCTTTATGCCCGGATTTACCAATCTGAGAGTACGAAGAAAACCACGCCTGCATATGGCCATCGACAAAGATGGAGACACCTTTGATGTAGCCCAACTTTCCCAGGGAGAAAAGTCTCTGATGACCCTGGTTGGTGATATTGCCCGACGTCTGGCCATGATGAATCCTGGACGGCAAAACCCTCTTGAAGGGGAGGGAATCATCCTCATCGATGAGGTTGATATGCATCTCCACCCGCGCTGGCAACGTACGGTCCTTGCCAATCTGAGCAAGACCTTCCCTCATTGTCAGTTTGTGGTAAGCACCCACTCACCACTGGTGGTGAGCGATATGGCCAACACCCTCTGCTACTCTTTGGACAATGGCATGCTAAAAGAGATTAAGGGGCTCTATGGTCAGGATGCCAATCAGGTGCTCACCATTGTGATGGACACGGCAAGTCGCTCCGAAGAGATACAGGAAAAACTGGATAGGGTGCTTGACTCTCTACAGGATGGGGACTTAGAGGGGCTAGCTGAAAGACAAGGAGCATAACAGGGCGTTTTCCCAATGTTATAAACAGGGCTAGTAACAGCTTAGATTCACATGCTCCTCCACTGCCTCAGGTCGATCTGGCAGGAGCCCTAGGTAAGAAATAGGGGTTTTACCTCAAAGAAAGGGGCTGAACAAAAAAAGGGCGCAATTCTGGGAATTGTGCCCTGAGTAGATGGTTGAGGTCGGCATCAACACTGAGTTGCCCCAGAATGCCTGTTAACTTTTAAAAATTCTGGTGAGAGGCTATCGCGGCAAAGAGCTTTTTGTAACTTACTTGGCTAGAAACATTGACTACCGTACCATTCACCATAGTAATACCGATATCATTTCTGTTTATTGAGTTGGTTGGCTTAAAATCACTGTCAAAATCAGCCTTCCATAACCAATTCACATCTACCCAATGTTCTATTTTTGCCATAGCACTGAAGTCATGACCTTCATAGGGCGTCACCACTGCACCCACAGAAATTATTCTATTTTTATTGTGATAGAGAAGAACAAGGTCACCTTTCTCAATTTTATCTACTTCACTGGCTTTTCCATAAAATGCTGCAGCCTTATTTTGTCTGAGCATGTATTTAAACGCATTGGGATTACCATTCTTGTCTTTACTATTTGTATTTACTAACCAAGTTTTCAAAATTTCACCTCTGCTCTGTAAAAGTTAACGCCAAATGTATGAAAAAGCTTAAAAACCAGCCTATTTTTTTTATTCTGCCCCAAGCAAGGCAATAGCGGCCTGTAGACGCACATGCTCGTCCTCGCTTGCCAACAAATCACAAAGAACTTTTATTGCTTCATCCCGTATCCCTTTTACTTGACTATCTTCATCCTCAGGTCGCCGAAAATCATTGTTTATAAAGTCTTCTATAAGCATGTGGTGCTGAGAAATACTTGAGAGGGTCTTACGTGCCCCGGACAAAGATTTACGCACTGGCATAGGGAGATCTTTTCGAGAGACGGTCTTGAGATGTTTGACTAAAATGAAATGCGGATTTCCTTCTGGCGAGATCTCTTTTACAAGATTATACCGACAGGTCGTCTTAGTTTTAAAAATATGCACAAGTTTTTTATCTCTGATAGAGGGCGTTAAGACTAAAGCACCCTCTGGCATATGAACAAATATATCAACCATAGACACCGAGATAGCTGATATATCTGGATAACGACCCAACAAAGCCCTCTCTATTTCTGACCGATTTTCCCCAGTTAGATCCTTACCGCATGGCCAGCCTATACTGATGCAACCTTCTAAAAATTGTGCTTCCCGATTGATGCCGTCTGGTTTTGCTCTTAAAATTATTGCCTTCATAAAATCTCCTCTAAATTGATTTTCACAACCAAGGCCCCTCATGGTTCATAGTACCTCTAAAAGCGTCTTTTCGACTTCTATGAAACAACTGAACGAGAAACAATGCAAGCTTTTCTCAACCTCTTAGTTCTCCTGAGAAGGGAAAGTGAAGTTCTATGTACATGGTGACTTTGCTTTTCTACTTACCTGTCTTGCCACCCAGTTTACCGACAAGGGGCTGGGCTTCCCGTCGTCCTGGAAATTATTCGCTTATGGGGCGATTTGCTCAAGGTGGAGATCAGGTAAGAATACCTGAAAAGGTTAGTACAGGTTTATGGATAAACAGTTCAGGCTAACATGTTAGAATAAATGCAACAAATCCTAGTTCACGAAGATCGATATGTGGTATCTTTGTTCTTGGGTGAATTGGCAGTAATTTTTTGCTTTCCATTAAACAAACCTTGGACTGAAGTGCAAGATCGGAAGCCCCATCTCCAACTCACTCACTTTTCAAATTTTAATCTGCTGTACTTACTGTACCAATCAATCATCAATTTCTCGGAACTACAACAAAAGTGCTGTAGGTTGGCCAAGTTACACACTCACAAAAACTTTTTATAACCTTGGCTAATTTAAACATTGAGGTGCAAAATGAAAGAAAGAGCAATAGGGTACCTGCGAAATGCCCTTAATAAACCAGAAGCAAATTTTCGTGATGGGCAATGGGAAAGTATTGAGCAGTTGCTGAATAACAAACGGGTTTTAGTCGTTCAGCGAACAGGTTGGGGAAAAAGCATGGTATACTTTCTTGCAACTAAGCTTTTGCGTGAGCAGGGGGCTGGTCCGACCCTATTGATATCACCACTTTTATCGCTAATGCGTAACCAAGTTGAGGCGGCTACACGAATTGGTGTTAGAGCAAAAACAATTAACAGTACCAATAATGAGGAATGGGACACCGTTCAAACAGAACTGGAAGCCAATCAAGTTGATGTACTGCTTATCTCACCTGAGAAGTTAGGTAATGATGATTTTCGACAGAATATCTTATCAACTATGGCTGATAAGGTAGGATTGTTTGTTGTGGATGAGGCACATTGTATTTCTGATTGGGGGCATGATTTCAGACCCAAGTACAGACAAATTGTACGGGTGCTCCAAGCTTTACCATCAAATATCCCTGTTCTTGCAACAACAGCGACTGCTAATAATAGGGTTGTAGATGACGTTAAATCGCAATTGGGTGATGACATTGAACTCATAAGAGGTTCACTTGTTCGTCAAAGCCTTAGACTTCAGAATATAACAATGCCAAGCTCTGCTGCGAGATTGGCTTGGCTTGCCCAGACCATTCCTAAACTTCCTGCTAGCGGCATCGTCTACACTTTGACAAAAAGGGATGCTGATAGAGTCACTGAGTGGCTTCAACTAGTTAATATAGATGCTAAAGCTTACTACAATGGTGTTCCTAACAGAGAGGATCTTGAACAACAGTTATTTCATAATGAAGTAAAAGTACTGGTCGCAACAGTTGCACTGGGGATGGGCTTTGATAAGCCTGATTTAGGGTTTGTTATCCATTTTCAAAGACCTAGTTCTGTTGTTCATTATTATCAGCAAGTTGGTCGTGCAGGGCGGGCTGTTGAAGAGGCATATGGCATTTTATTGAGTGGAACAGAAGACGATCAGATTACGGACTTCTTTATCCGTAGTGCTTTTCCTCCACAAAAACATATATCGGAAGTAATTAGGGTGCTTGATGAATCAAATGACGGTCTATCTTCTTACTCTATGGAAAAAGTTTTGAATCTTCGGACTAAACAAATTATGAACACCATAGACTATCTTGCTGCTGAGTCACCCGCACCAGTTGTAAAAGTTGGGACAAAGTGGAATGCGACTGCCACAGCTTCAACGTATAGAATTAACCAAGAAAACATAGATGCAATCACTGCCATTCGTCGCCAAGAACAGCAGCAAATGCATGAGTACATGCAACATACTGGTTGCTTAATGGCATTTCTGCAAGATGCACTGGATGATCCAGCACCTCAAAATTGTGGAAAATGCCAAAACTGCGCACCAGAGTTACGGCTCGATGAAAGCTACGATAATGACTTGGCCAATAAGGCGGGCCTTTTTTTGCGCCGGAGTTATCAACCCGTTAAAGCAAAAAAAAAATGGCCACCCCACAACCCGTTACCAACCTACAATTTTTCTGGCATGATACGAGAGAATTTAATAGCATCTGAGGGTCGTGCGTTAAGTCTCTGGCGTGATGCCGGATGGGGCGAATTGATTTATAAAGGGAAATATGAGGATAATCATTTTTCTGATGTCTTGGTGACAGCTTGTGTGGAAATGTTGCGAGAATGGGCACCCGAGGAGGCACCCAAATGGGTTACTTGTATACCATCTATCAACCATCCTGATTTGGTACCAAATTTCGCAAAACGTCTGGCTAGGGCGTTAGAGATACCGTTCGTAGATTGCGTTGTAAAAGTACAAAATAATCAACAACAAAAAACTATGGAAAACAGCTTTCAACAAGCAAGAAATTTGGATGGTGTTTTTAAGGTTAATCTCGAATCTAGAGCATATAGCCCATGCTTGCTTATTGATGACATGGTTGATTCTGGTTGGACTTTCACTGTTGCGGCTGCCCTATTACGACAAGTTGGTTGCACCGCAGTTTATCCTTTAGCTCTAGCGCTGAATTCTTAAAGAATGGATTGATTTATGAGTAACTATTTAACAGATGATACAAAGGCAATAATCCTGCTTTGCGGATTCTTTGGAAAAGACAGCTCTACCAAGCCATTGTCGCAGGGAGATTACAACAAGCTTGTTGATTGGTTGATCAGTTCTGGCATGCGACCAAAAGATTTGCTACAGCAAGAAAACATCGACCCAGCAGCAAAAGGATCAGGAATATACCAACAACGGTTAGAGGCCTTGCTCGGACGTGGAGTTCAACTAGGCTTCGCCGTTGAGGAGTGGCAGCGTAATGGTATCTGGATTATTAGCCGAAGTGATACTGACTACCCAACACGATACAAAAATCATTTGGGTAAGCAAGCTCCGCCATTGCTTTTTGGTGTTGGTGATCGCTCGTTACTAACTGGTGGTGGTCTCGCGATCATAGGTTCTCGAAATGTAGATGAAATAGGCGGGAATTTTACACGAGAGGTAGGTGCATTATGTGCTCAGAATAGGATGCCTGTCGTGTCAGGTGGTGCCCGTGGTGTAGATCAGTTTTCGATGACAGCGGCACTTGATGCCGGGGGCATGACTATTGGAGTTCTTGCCGATAGCCTTCTGAAAAAGAGCCTGGAACGTACTGCGCGTAAAGCAATTGCAAGGGGAAGGCTACTACTCATTTCTGCTTGTCACCCCAATGCACGGTTCACCGTTGGAACCGCTATGGGGCGAAATAAGCTTATTTATGCCATGGCTGATTATGGTCTGGTTGTAAGCGCCGAACATAAAAAAGGCGGAACTTGGGCTGGGGCAGATGAAGAGTTAAAACGAGAACACTCTATTCCTGTGTTCGTGAGGCAAGGGAACGATGTCCCACTCGGCAATTCAAAGCTTTTAGGCTTAGGTGCAATTGCTTGGCCAGACAAGGTTGACCATCAAAATCTAAGGGGACAGCTTACTGAGCTTTCGTCCCAATGTGCCCAAAAGAGTACTCAGAAAAATATGAGCCTACTCGACTTTCAAGAGAGGCAAAAAGAACCGGCCAAGGAGCTCCCTAAAGCAGAGAGTATCGAATTAACCGAGTCTTCCAATGTTGTTGAAGATACTGCTGCAAAACACTCAGTCACTACAGTGTATGAAACTGTTTTGCCCCTCATATTAGAAAAGCTTGAATCCCCCACAACGGTTGACGAACTAATATCATCGCTGGATGTGGTTAAAACACAACTCAATGTATGGTTGAAAAAAGCACTTGAGGAAAAAAGAGTGGTTAAGCTGACACGTCCAGTAAAATATCAAAGGATTAGTTCGAAAGAACAGACGTAATACACTGATATAAATTACAGAAAATGCCCGGACAGAAAGTTTGTTACAGCTCACAATAAAGTTTGGGTTAACAACATAACCTATATCTTGAAAGGGATTTGCCTACGGCCCCCCCTTCTTTGACGTAGACCCGACCTAAAGGGCTCCCCACTGTCCAGAGAGGCCGCCCAGGGGGCAATTGGAGGGATGTAAGAACAAGAGGACTACAGGGCACTGCCTGAAGACAAGCGGGGCTACTGCGGAAAGGGGAAGGCTAGGAAAAAAGCACAAAAAAGGGTCCAATCTCTAATTGAAGAAATTGAGCCCTGAGCAAATGGTGCGGAGGTCGGAAACGAATTAATCAGCTAAGCCACTTAAAAGGCAGATTTTTATGACACACTTTTGGGTACAATCTGGATTATCCTACTCAGCGTCAGAATCTTTTTCACGGAGTACCACTGGTATTTGAGTTACTTTTTTCCAGCGTCCACCTTCACTTTTACAGGAGACTTCAAAAAAGTATCGGCCAGGGCCCGGGGCCTCTACACCTTCCACCCTTGTTCCGAAGTCTCCTCCATAGGTTCCTTCTTTAATTGTAAACTCTTGTTCACCTACTACCCCAATAGCCTTCTCTGCACTATCCAGCAAAGTTATTTTCACAGTGAACAACTCGTCACTATTTGCATCGCCCCCATCTCTGTACCACTTGGAAAAAAGCAAAAAACCTGGAAAGTGTGGACCTTCTTTTTTGTTGTAAAACCCAACTTTCACCAGATCTTGAAGAGACATTAACCCTGTCAACTCATCTTTAATAACCCGTAAACATGCAACCGATGTTATATGTTTTGGCATGCTTTAACCCCTAGATGATAAATTAATAGTGTTAACAGAAGACTCAAAATCAGACTTAACAACAGAAGTCCACTCATTAAGTGATGCCCCTGGCGTTTGTCTTTTCTCATACACACCAGATAAACTTACCTCTTGAAAAGTAGCCTCCTGCTTCATCAGTAGATCTTGATGGTGACCCATCATTTTTCCTTGATTCACAAGTATCTCATCCAACTTATCAGAAATGCCTGCTTCTTTTGCCACCCCACCAATTTGACTGACTATGTAGGTGTTAAGGGACACACCACTTTTTTCGGAACGTTCTACGAGTTCACGGTGAAGCTCTTTTCCCATACGGAGACGAACTTGCCCACTATACCCCTTATCTTCTTCTGGCTGCTTAACTTGAGGTAATGAAATCCCATTTTTCTTAAGTGAATTAATAGCCATTTCAAGGACAATACGAGCATCCTTTAATGCCTCTTTTTGGGTTTCGCCAAAAGCAGACAAAAGAGGAAACTCAGGGAAAGTTACAACGAAACAGCCATCTTCTTCACTCCAATGGATTTTTTTCGTAAATTTTTCTTTCATTCTATAGCCCTTCCTCTAATGAGTTGTCGTCAATGAATTGCACAAACTTTCTTACCTGATAAATCTTAGCCATTTTTTTATCTCCTTCCCTCGGTTGGAGGTTCAAAAAATGGTATGGATCATCGTGACGTTTGTACTGTTCGTGACTGCCGTCTGTGTGGTCATGGACAAAACCAAACGCCTTAACTAGCTTTTTAAGCTCTTTAAAAGAGACACTCGCGGGACTCTTCCTCGCTTTCTTTAGCAAATTTGTAATTTTATCTTTTTTTGACATAAGCAGCAAACCGTCTCTTTTTACCATTAATGGTACCACATTTGGTACCAGATGAGCAATATATAGATATAGTGCACTGTGCACAATGCGCCAAATTATATTGTAAAGTGACACAGCTCAACAAACAGTGGCGTTTACTTACATTAAAAGCCCACAAAACATACATTTTTCATCCAATCATTCAATAGTACCATATACAGAATAGATAATACCGGCACTACCTCAAGAGGAAAAAGCACAAAAAAAGGGCGCAATTTCTATTTCTAGAAATTGCGCCCTAATCAATTGGTGCGGAGGTCGAATTCGAACTAATCCTGCAAACCCTTTATTCATGGGTAACAAGGAGAATTGAAAAAAATCAACACCTTCAAATACACACGAAAATACACACAGAGAAATACTGCTCTTTTGCTCATCTGTTAAGGTCGTCTTCCTCCTAAGCAGAGGTCGCGCGTTCGAATCGCGCCGGAATCACCAGCCATTAAAGGTGCTTACGTTTTTCACTGTAAGTGCCTTTTTTGTTTTTGGCTTTGTGACATCACGATGACATCATATTTTGTGATTTGCTTTTAATATGTTAGCGTGGAATTTTCGTATGCTTAACAGGAGAAATAAATCACCATACATATTTAAATAATTGTGAGAAAACATGACTCAAAATTTCCCAAATTTATTAAAAAGAAACCTTTGGCATGTGACTAGCAGAGACAGATTCTTGAGTATGCAGTCCTCTGGTGCAATTCTCAGGTGTCCCCCTATTGCGGATTCAGAGCGTTGGGCAACCTCTCAAGGCCGAGAGCATTGGCCATTAGTAAGATATCTTGGTGGAATAAGTCTTTTTAATTTCAACGATTTTGATCCTGAATTATATACTCAAACTTACCCAATGTCATCTTGGCGCTCTTTTGTGCCCTCATGTCACCGATTTACTGAAAGTATTTGGATAGAGATAGATAAAGAAGCTATTATTGATAGTTTGCTTTTTGAGAAGGACCTAAAACAAAGAGTGGCTGAAAGGAATCTTTGGTGTCATAACAGGATGCCTTTGATTGAAATCGCATGTCTATGTGATATTGATATTGATAATTTTCTCAATGTTTTCTTGCATGATACCCAGGTGCTTGATTTTGTACCTTATGATGGCTAGGCATTTTACATAGTGATCTATTTTATGTTGTAGATGCTGGCGCGTGAAACCCCGTATTCTTTGGCCAGTTCCGTAGGGCTGGTTCCCTTTGCTCTCTTTTCTTTAATTTCTGCTTTCTGAGTGCCAGATAATATAGCTTTTCTACCAAGGTGCTTGCCATCAGCCTTAGCCTTTGCAATCCCTGCAAGCTGACGCTCTTTCCTCAGGTTCGTTTCAAATTCTGCAAAGACTCCCAACATTTGCAAAAAAGCCCTACCGCTGGCGGTGGCTGTATCTATCGCTTGATCAATAATTTCAATAGTCGCACCTTTGCTTTCAAGCTCCTGGACGATCTTTGATAAATCCAATACGTTTCTTGCTAGTCGGTCAAGCTTCCATACTACGAGTTTGTCACCCTCATGAATCATGTCTAAGATAAGTTGCAAGACTCCACGTCCAGCTGTGGTTGTACCTGACTTCTTTTCTTCCCTGTACACACCCTCTGGATATTTTGCCTGTAGCTTCTGCTTTTGGAGACCTGTGTCTTGATCTGTTGTTGATACTCGACCATAAAGAAAAATATTCATTCCACGCCCTCTGTTTCTAAAAAGTGTCATTATTTGTATAAAAACATCTTAGACCTTTCTGGAAACAGTGTCAACAATATAAAAACAGACCTTTATGACGCATATTTTAAGGGTGTCAGAAAGGTATACCTTTTTGACGCTTGGTGTGATTTATGGCAGAGAACTATTAGACCAGTTGAGATGAGGATGGTTTTGTTGTGTGTCGAAGATGTGGTTTTTATTTTCTTCGTCTAGCTCTATAGGTAGGTCGGCCCAAATTGAGAGATTATTATTCCATTCGCTTTCATAAAAATTTTTAAATATATATTTAATGAAAGTGCCAAAGCTCATAGCGTGGCCCACTCCCATTCGACATGAACTTGCTTGGAAATGTAAATGTGAAGCTGGATGATCTATAGTTTGCTGCTCAACATCAAAATCGAAACGCATAGGAGACCGGAGGACAAGGTACTCTTCCCAGTTTGACATATACAAATCTAATGCTCCAAGTGGCGTTTCATTCTCTATATCATCGTTAGGAATCAGTAAAGGGCATGGCCAATACCATAGACTGTGCTTTTTTAGCTTACCTCTTTTAAATGTATAGGAAACTCTGATAAACGCACCATCTTTGAGAATCGCATGAAATGCATTGTTCTCCAATATTGAACGGTATTGAAATAATTTACCAAATGCACCATCAGCATTGTAACAGGCACCTCTTTCATGCCTGCCCCACGTTATCATCTCGGACTCATTATCTTGCTGAAGCACTGGTATGTTGTAAAAGTACAACAAATTCCTTTCTGAAAGAATTTTAAGTATATTGATAATGGCACATTGAGTCTTCTTTACTGTCATAACTTAGCTTTGATTTGGTTTAGTTGAGGTTTGATTTTTCCCTAAGCTTTCCAATAAAGATTGCAATGCAGCAGAATTACTAGGAGACAAGGTTCCATCTTCAATTAATTTGAGGATTCCTTTTGCTGATTCTTCAGCTTTACGAATTTTTTCTTTCTCTTCAGGTGTACGATCTCTGTTTATCAATCTTAATTCTGCAAGTTCTCCTTTCGTTGGAACATGGAACTTCAGCTTATAAGAATTGTCCACGGTGCGTTGGATTTCATCAATTAGGATGTCCATATTACGACCATACCCACATAGACGCACCCATGCACGAGATCGTGTTATAGCTGTGAACAAAGTGTTGCGTAACTTAATTAATTCATACCCTTGTGCGCAATAATTTGAATTTGCAAGATAAACCATGGGAGCTTCATTTCCCTTTGCTCGGTATATACTAGAAACTACAACTGAATTACGAATAAAGAAAACATCTGACCTTGAAGATACTCCAGCAAGATGACTATCTATTCCATGTCTTTGTAATGATTGAGCAAGTAAAGGGTATTTTGTTTTTGCTGTTAATGCATTTGGTAATATTATTAGAATATCATCAGGGTCAAGCTCATCCTCAGTGATATTTTTGTTGATTTGTTCTGCTATCCATTCATACTGTGCAATTTCATCCTCAAACTTTTTCGTAATAACAGCATCTTCTTTTGTCAATAAGTCATCAAAAAACCTAGGGCATGAATCGCTTCGCCGACTGAGTGTTACATCAGAGTCAAAATTTAAATTTCCGCTATCTATTTGATACCCGATCTCTTGCCAAAGTGACAGTTCATCAAAGAGTTGAACAAGACCATCGTCACGATAGATTCCAAACCCTAGAGCATGAGCTAAAGTCAAAGCCCATGGAGTATTTCTGTAGCAAATTGGTAAAATAATATCTTGCTGCGGCGAGTTTTCAACATTATTAATAGAAACATTCCCATTAAATAGATGCTGTACAGAAGTCATCTGAGTATTATTTAGATTTTGAAGTTCATCGTATGCCCAAACAATTCTTTTAGGTGATTTTGTTGCTAGATAAACAAGTTGAAAAAATGGCACTGGAAGGTCTTGCGCTTCGTCTATAAGTACAGCATCGTACAGTTCTACTGGTTGCGACTTCGCATAAGTTAGTAATTCTCCACAGGCACCATGAAAAGCATTATTGTAACCATATTGATTTTTTGCAGTACCAAAATCCATTGCTGGAACATTAAGTGAGTCAGCGATAGTTGAATAAATCCCAGAAGCACTGTAACTACCCCAAGCATGCAAAATATGGAGTTTTTCAAAATTTGGTTTATCTCCAGAATGCTCAATAGAAAATCTTTCTACTAAATCAAAAAATTGTTGGCTTAGAGATCGAGTATTAAATGTAATTGCAATATCCCACTCAGGATGCTCTGCATGTAGGTACGCAGCTTTTAACGCCAGTACTACTGTCTTTCCTGATCCAGCTAACCCCCGAACTCTTTGCGCCCCTTCTGGTGTCTCTATTGCCGCTTTCTTTTGCCATTGATCCAAATTTGCTATTTGTACTTCAAGTTTTTTTAAAATAGCTCCACGTGAATCAGTTCCTTTTACATTTGTTCTTTTTTTAATCGGCTTTATTGTTGTGACCCTTTGGATGGCAGCAACTAGCGATCGAAAAAAAGATTCGTCAACAGGGGCGCACTTTGTGAATATTAAGCTAATGTTTTTGGGATAAGCAAAATAATATTTATCATTGGTTTCATTAGTAAAGCTGTTGCTAGCTGGAAAAAACGAAACTATATTTGCAGTTACACCTAAACGCCTTCCTTCTCTTAATGCGTCGTGTCTGCCTAAACTACCTTCAATTGCATAAGCTAAACTGTCTTGTTGGGCTTGAAGCTCTTCAACACAAGTTTCTATTGGTGGAAAATTAAAGGCTACCAACCCAGGCACCTTAGAAAGTAGCAAGGCCTGAACGGTTGTTGAATTATCGGCAGACGCCATTATTGGATACCCAAGGTACAAGGTTCCATCAATAGCAAGATTTTGTAATGTCTCCGAAAGTATTTTAGCCGCAGTTGAATTTTTAACATTTCCCCAAACTATATCTAACGCCATTCCCATGCCTCATTTTATTTGAAAAGAAAAATTACATTTCCAAATATTTTGAATAATCTATTATAACTACTCGTCTGCATAGTTCTTCACCTACTTACACAGACAATTTCTTTTGACAAAAAAAACCAACGATCGGCCTCTTGGCTTCAATCAACACCGAAGTTATTCCTTCACAAACTGATCTCCATGCCGGATTTCATTGCATTCTAGAAAGTGCTTGTAGTCAGATACCCAAAAATTAATTTCTGATGATCTAACACTATACTTCTTCAAAATCATTTCTATTTGATGGGGGCTTGGTGCCATCCAGTTATCAAAGTCCAATAGATCCTGCATCTCACTAGCAGCTGCATTCTGGTTTTCAGTTGTTTTAGAATTAATAACGCTGGCTTGCTCCCTACCCATCACAACCCTTCTGATAATTCTATGGTAGATTACCGTAATTCCTTTTTTCCAATCTTTTTCTGCATTTTCAATTTGAGCATCTGTTGCTCCGATCTGCCTTAAAGCGCAAATAATATTATCATGGATTTGGAGTCTTTTGGCCTGAGACATACCATCGATAAAATTACCTGCTATTAAGTCGGTTAGCGTAGCTTCAGAATTGGCCACAGCGACATTTCTCAGCTGCTCTATAGTTGCTGACGCTTCGTCAACCTTCTCTTTCATCTTAGCTTTCACCGGCCCTAATGAAAGTTCTGCTAGCTCGCTTAGCCTTGATACAAATGTCACAAATGCACCACATAATGCAGCAGCCCAACTAGTTGACTGATCTCCAAAATAAACACCAATAATTGGTGGGACAACCAAAGTAAAGACAATGCCAATCCAAAAAAGTAATTTCACTCTTTTCTCCTCTCAACAGCCCAAATCCACAAATCACATTTCTATATTGCTGTTTAATCAGACATAACAATCCACTAGCATACTCTGTGTAAGTTTACAATCTTATTATAGCTTGAATGTCGTAGAATACCTTTAATAAGTACGAACATACGGTCTAGGAATATCCACCTGACGTTGCTCCAAGCAAAATAACTTGCAACACAACCCCTGTCTAGTTTATGTTGTTTTCGTTGCTGGCAAAATCCAGCAGCCGAGTTTGGACGCTCGGACGCAAACGGTGGATACATGCCACCACTATTGGTGGTTTTTTTATGCCCTTTACGGGTATACTGTATCCGTCGCATAGTCGCTTTTGGGTGACTGTGTGGGAGACCTTCGGGTCTGCCGATTCCGTTTGATCGGTCGTCCAACCCGCATAGTCGCCCTTTTTTTTGTTTGGACGCAAAAAATGGGCTTAGACCACTTCCAAACGGAGCTAGTACCATGCGTAAAGACCATATTGCTGTAGACCACCTCTCTCAACTCCCTGAAGATTTTCTCCTAGCTATCCAAAAACCAGAAGGACTCCCCATCAATCCTATCGGGATTGCCCTGGAGCGTTGCAAATCCATTCTCAACAGTTTGCAATCATGCGGAGAAGAACCCCACTTCACGATTCAACATAGCGATGTCTTAGGTTGCCTTAATGCTATCGAGGCCAATATCCATATGGTTGGCAAGATGATCAACCATGCAGTGGAGGGCTAACCATGAACAAGGGATGGGTAAAAATAGACAGAGAACTCCTAGAACATTGGAGCTGGAACGGTGCGATTTTTTCAGAAGGTCAGGCTATTGTCGATCTGCACTTACGGGCCAGCCACAAAACAAGAACAATTCGCCTACGTAGTGGTTTAGTGACTATTCACCGTGGACAACTGGCAAGATCCGAGAACACCCTCGCCAACGATTGGGGGTGGAGCAGAGGCAAGGTAAGGCGCTTTTTATCTCTGCTTGAACGTGACAACATCATCGGCCAGCAAAAGAACAACCAAACGACCATCATAACTATCCTCAATTACGATGTAAAAGAGGATAGCAAGAACACCACTCCTGCCCAAGGCGGTACAGCATGTGGTATACGAATAAGAAAGAAAGAAGAAAGAAGTAATAAAAGAAAAGAAAAAAAGAACACAATCCCCATCGGCGATCCTCTGCCCGACAAAGCACAAACAGTCCACCGTGAGCTTATCCCTTCTGGCTTCGCTTTTGATACTTGGACAAAGATGCTTGCCTACCTGCGAACAAAGGGGGCCTTGGCTGGCGGAAGAATCAAAGCAATTGTTACTGAGATTGCCAAAGCAAAGGCTCTAAGCTTTTCTCCGGCCGACTGTTTAGCCTGTATGCTGCATCATGGCTGGCGTGGGTTCAAAGCCACTTGGTTATCAACCAGTGCCTTCTATCGTGAACGTATGGCCCAAGCCGCCAACCATCATTGGCAAGATGAAACAAAGCGAACACGAAAGAAAATAGAGAGCTATGAGAAGCCACAGCCCACCAACAGGCGTCGCTGGTTATTCGATGAGAGCTATATGCTCAAGCTTGAAGGCAGGATCACACAGAAGCAACGAGACGACATCATAGCGGGGATACTCGATATCACCTCTTTCCTGTCGAGAAAAAGCACTGCTCATTGCCAAAGAGCATAGCTTAAAATCGTGCCCTGTTTCGCTGTCTTGTTCTTTGAATATGAAATAGCTGTAACACGCCCTCTGGCTTCGCTTTTGATATCTGAACAAAGATGCTTACCTACCTGCGGACAAAGGGAGCCTTGGCTGCCAGAAGACGCAGAGTAGTTGTTACTGAAATTACCAAGACAAAGGCTCTGTTTTTTTTGCCAGCCGATTGCGTGGCCTGTATGCCCACAACGGTTGGCGGGGCTTTAAGATCACAGCACCTTTGTTCAGGAGCATAACTTAAGGCCTTGCTCTGTTTCATAGAGCTTGTTCTTTTGAGAATAAAGCAAAGGGCGTGATAAACAACCTGCTATAACCGTAACACGCCTCTGCTGCTTCCCATGCCTACGCACAAGCTAAACGTCCTGTGTTACGTGGTGGGCCTCTGGTAAGCTACCCTGCTATTTGACACGAACAACAGAAAAGACGAAAGCCCTTAATTCGACCTGTGCTTGCCGATTACGAACAGAACCATGCCAGCATACCAGCGAAGCAACCAGCAGCGCACACAGGTCAAGACAGCGTGCCTAAACTTATTTCTCCCTATACCCTCGCCCCTTATTATTAAACTCCAAGAGAAATACAAAGAGATTGAGCTTCTACAAGACCACAGCAGCCAAAGCTCAACTGGATACCAGCAATCAGGGCAAGGTAGCAAAAAGAGGCGCGGGTCCTTCTGGGGAAAAATGAAGTTGCACGGGTGGAAAGAGCTCGACGCTCGTACCTCAAAAATATTTTGTCTCAGCTGGAAAAGTGGAAAATGTAATTTCTTCAATGAAAAACCCATATGCTTTGCCGGCACATAACCATCCTGAGAATATTGCTCCTCACGAAATTTTTATGCCACAAAAGCCAACTTGCCTGATTCGTAAAACAGGACAGGATAAAACAAAGATAACGTAATTGATTGGAAGTTCTCCCAGACCAGACACGAAGCGGGACGCCATGGGACGGCACAAAACCAGCCACAGGACGGCTTAAGACATTGAAATAAAAGTAAAATACTGCTGGGACGGGAGAGACCCCCTTTTACCATATATATATATAAACAGTATATAGAAGATATCCAAAATCCCAAACACAATATGTATATATATAAAACGTAGTCGCAACCGTCCCCTTAGTATACTTATATATAATATATAATTATATTATATATTTATATATATAGTAAGTGGGACGACAGAGGTATTTTTCTGGACAGGCGGGACGGTGGCGCCTGACCAAAAAGGAGCATAAATATAAACAGAGCACTTTTCCCCTACAGGGACAGACAGCAAACGGGATCTTAAATGGCATCAAAGATCTTCGTTTCTTTCTTTGAAAAAAGCCCTTGTTTTATTACTTCAAGGGGGCAGGGTTGTTTCTATCTCCCGTGTATCCCCCCATCTGACAATCAAGCTATCTGGTGTGGTGGCGCTTCAAGGTTACGAAATTTTTCTAAATCAAATTTCCATGCCTTACGCTGCACGCTATGGCTCTCGTTTTCGCTGGTGGGGAAGCGGTGATTTGTGCCATGAGAAATATAAGCAGGATGGCTACGGAGTGCTTTTTGCAGATCCTGAATTCTGGGCGGTTGCAATCCATTGTTATGCAGCAATCTTATCAACTCCTGCAAAGAAAAATACAGGCTATTGTAGTCAATCTTCGTTCTTCCTTGTGGCAAAGCCACTTCATGCCAATATTTTTTTACTTGGTCACCTTCAAGACTAAACACCTGCTCAAAGAAGGTTGATGCCTCATTGATTTCAAGCTCGGCCGAGCTCTGTTCTTTTGCCATCCCCACCTGCTCGACATGGGAGAAAATATCTATATCCTCAACCTCAAACAATTTGCAAAAGAGACGATGAAAAGCCAAAACAATGGCATGATTATTCCGGATACGCTCCTCTTGTACGAGCTCAAGATCGGCAATAGCTATTCGGTATTCTTCATACCAGTTCGCCTCAATTATACCTCTCTTCCTGAGAACCTCTACAATCACGGTGGCCAGCTCTTCCTTTGCCATGTTATTAAGCTCATCAAACGCACATCGAGTATGTCCGTCCAGATCTTTCTCTTTAAAATTCAAACTTACCACCCTCTGTTTTTCAGCTTTTTGATTGAACGGCTCATTGTTCTGAACAAAAAGCAAGGCGCCCAAAAAAGGATTCTCTGCTGTCTCAAGCGTATTGGTAAACTTAGCCTGAACTTGCAAGCTCCCTGTGTTATAGGCAGTCAGCAAGATTGAATAGTCAAAACTCCGCTCGTTGCGCTGGTTATCCTCCAAGAGAGCTGTGAAAATCCCAGAAAACCCCGCCATTTTACGAGCAAGGCCTTTCTTGGTGTTGAGTTGCGAAAGTGGCAAGCCTTCTACATCACGCCCTTGCACGGATTGTAGCTTAGTTGCCAGAGCACTTTTCCCCGCAGCAGGAGCTCCATATAGTGACAGGAAAGGAAAAAAATTCTCACGCGCTTTGATCTGGTTGACAAACCAACTGGCCAGAGTCCACGAAAAAGCCATGGCGCCATTGGCCCCCCATGCAGCATAGAAAAGGCTATAAATCCTCCCCACGTCGACAGAACGCCCGACAAGAGGGGTTATAGCTTTATCTCCTGCTTGTGGTGCTGGACTTAACATTGAACTATGGTCTAAGCGAAAGAGCCCCCTCCTGTCCTTCTGCAAAAGCCTTCCTTTGGGGTCGATGGCGAAACTGTCAAAAACATACCAATTGGTTTGCGGATCGTAACCAGCAACGGGGATCTGCCGAACCTCAGGAGCCTTACTGGTTGCTATCATCGTTGCAAGTGCCGTTATAGCATTATTCTTACCTTCAAAATTAACCTTGGCACTACTCAGCAAAAAAGCACCAAAATCACGCCCTGCTGCTAGCGTCTTACCCGAAGCAACACAATCCACAGGCCGACCGGCCAAAGGTGTTACACGAAGCTGATAGAGGTATTCCCTCTGCTTTTGATTGCCTATATTGATGAAAGAAACTACATCAATAACAAACAACCCCACACGCTCGGTCTTTGCTTGGGTAGCTTCTCCACGTATTCGCACCTCGCTGTACCAGGTACAACCATCGAAAACAAATAGCCCCGCTGCATTCCCAAAATATTCATAATATAATTTACCGTAATGATGGGCTGATTCAGCAAGAGAAAGATTCGCATTGCACCTATAGCCCTGTTCATTCTCTTTAAAAAGCTGTTCTCCCTCGCCTCTTGCACGTTGCAAAATATCATTCCAATCTAGCCCTTCGGGTGGCATGATTGCTTGTGCAGCCGAAAAAGCGCCAAGATATTTTTTGGTAGCCAGTGTTCCTGCCTTGTCATTATCAAAAGCACAGATCAATTGATACTTCTCCAAACCCTCAAGCTTGGCAGGATCTTGCCCCGATGACAAAACAGCTATTGCCTGTACTTCCATCTGAAGAAGGCTTAACGCGTCAATAATTCCTTCAACAACCGCCACTGGTCGCGATGCTTCAAGCGGCCTTGCAGGATGCGTCCACCATAGCCCCGAGGTAGAGCCGTTGTTATGAGTCTTCCCTTCACCCTGAGGGGGATTAAAAAGCCTGCCATTGTAGACATCTTTACCTTGAGAGTCTTTCCCCACGGGAAACATCACAGCCCCCGTTTTAAGCCCCTGCCTAGTGTTCTTCCAGTATCTAAAGTCAAGCCCTTCCAAAACGGCAGCCGACAGACCACGCCCCTTCAAGTATTCACGGGCTGGTTTATGCGGATCACTCTTAGTGGGCTTGTACTCCTGCTCAATATCAAAGGTGATATTAAACAGATCACGGGTTTTCGTTTTGGCTCCACAGCTATTGGCACGATTGCAATTAATCGAATAGGGTTCCTGCTGCACAGCCCATGCGGTCTTGTCTCCACACACTGGGCAAACAAGATTAGCAATAGTTCGTCCATTCTCTTTGGTGCGGGCAGAGCAATATTCCGATGCTTTAAGTGCTTGGTAGCACTTTTCTGCAAGTTTATTTTTCATAGGTTTTTCTACTTGTGTCTGATGGGAAAGACCTATAGATTTGCTAGTGAGTCCTTCTATAGGTCTTGTAGTGGATGATCCTGCTACTGCAACTCGGTTATGTGGTTGGCGCCTCCGGCCGAGTTGCACCTTCTACAACATCAAGCCACTCCACTTCATAGTTAGTAACCGTTGCTTGGGCTTTTCTATTTAAGACTCCCTCCTCACCATCTTCAAAAAAAGCAATAACAGATAAGGTTCCACTCCCTTCAACCTTCCCAAACAAGGCAAAGGGTAAACTTTCACATGAATCTTCATCAAGTCGTTCTTCTCTGCAAGCAATAGGCAACCGGCAACCTCTAAGAATTTTCAGATCACAAGGCAGAGACTCGTTTTTAATGTTGGGTGAAATTTGGAGGGCACGTGCGACCTCTTCCAGTGCTTCGAAATAGACAACTGTTTCTGCCAATCGCTTAGGTGAATCATCAAGCCATGTCTTCACACCATCGTAACGACAGGGAGTGACAACCCGATTTGAACCATTGAGGTGTAGTTTGATTATTTCTTTATAACCTTGAGGAACTTGCTCAGAAATGACTTTTACGAATGCTTCCATTACGCCACCTCCACATGCTGCTGTATAAATGGACGTCCTTCTAAAAAAGCAAGAATGTCTTGAAGTCGCCAAGCGACAGCACGACCTCCCATCTTCTGAGCTTTAGGAAAGGACTGATTTGCCATTTTTGCATAGATCGAGGCCGTACTGTAACCTGTGAGGGTTTTTACTTCTGGGAGGCGTATACGTCTTTCTGGGTGGTTAAGAATATCTGGGCTTACTGCGTGGGATGGTGCGGTTGTCTTTTGATTCATGCTTTCACCTTTTGACAATGGTTGAGGTAAAAGGCACTTGTATATTTTACTGTGCCTGTTTGTAGCTCTTTGGTTTTACTGAGCTTTCAAACACGTTACAGCAAGTTCTTTCTTTAGAAAAATAGCAACTATTAAGACTTACATGGCAAGTATCTAGACTTGCCCAGTAAGTGTCAACACTCACCGCCCTTATCACGTTCTTATTTACGCTTTAAATCTTTGGGAACACGACCTTTTTTTTCTATATTGTAATTACAAATAAGCATCTTTATTATTATGTCTGAGCTATAAGGATGAATCTTTTCTACTTTTTTATTGCCCTTGTTTTCGGTGTTATAATCCGTTACTAGACGCACTATTTCTGTTGCTAACTCTCCCGGATACTTCCCTTCATACCCCACAAAATCCTTTTTTTTGTTATGACGATCAATGAGCTCTAGCGTAGGCATGTGATCTTTTTTTGTATTTTCTTTTCTAGCTTCTGTAGCCTTTCTAATGCTAGCCTCTTTTCTTATTTTTTCAGCAGCAGACTCTATCCTTGCGCTGAAAAGATCTACGTTCTTATGGGTATGAACAGAGAATATTTGAAGTAAACAAAGCATTTTTTGATGAAGCAGAAGCTCGCTCCCATTGGTTTCCTGAGCGCGCGTGGTACGTAATTGAAACCAAGCCAATAACACAACCCCTAATGGAACAAACAATTCTACGGTGTTTTTTTCAAAATTAATTCTGCCACTTATGACATGACGCAAAATGCTCACCAATATATGTGGATGGACGATAGAATCTTGTGATGAGTCAAAATTTTCTTCAGGAATAATCTTCGCTAGAGAAGCCATGGCCATAATATCAAGCTCGTTTAATTTTTCTTCTTCTTTTTCCAGACTTCCCCAAATTTTATGAAATGTAGCTATTGAATTTATCTCTACATCAGAACAGTGTCCAGAGAGAGCTAGTCGCCCATTATTAGACAAAAGAGTATTACACTTAAAATCGATGTTATCTAACAAGGTCTCTTTAATTGTTTGAAAGCAATGGCTATCAAAACCTACCCACAGGCTCTTGTTATTCTTATTCTTATTACAGTTTACGCTTTCAGAAAATAGCGTAATAACATCCTCTTGATTATACTTCATGCCTTGTCTAGCCTCTGTTATTGGTTTTCTAGCCGATGGAGTTTCTCCCCCCACCACTGCAAAAGCTCTCTTCTTTGCTCTAGATATTCCGCTCGATTATAGGCCCCTTTCACCTTATTTTTTTCTTCGTGAGCAAGGGATTTCTCTATTACTTCACTGGCAAAGCCCGATTGCTCATGGGCCATGGAAGAAAATGAAGAACGAAAACCATGCGGGGTGGCCTTACCTCTATAGCCCATATCTCGAAAAGCCTTTCCCATAGCGTTATCAGACATAGGTTTGCTCCTATCTCTAATACTGGGAAAGACAAAACCATCCTCTCCCCACAGGGCTCCTGCACGGTGAAGAATAGCAAGGGCTTGTATTGACAGAGGTACTATATGGGCTCGCCTCATCTTCATGCGTTCGGCCGGTATATGCCACTCATTGGTATCAAGATTGACCTCTTGCCAACGGGCATTACGAACCTCGCCACCACGACAAGCTGTGAGGGCTGTAAATTGAATAGCCAGCTTCGTTGTCACGTGGATTTTCTGATTAGAGGAGATATCTTGCAGGAGTTGTGCTAATTCAGAATCAAAAACTGCTGGCATGTGCTCAACTGTTTTTGCTTTTAAAGCGCCCTGCATATCAGCAGCAGGATTATAGGTGGCCCGACCTGTTTGGATTGCGTAACGGAAAACAGCATTAGTGCGTTGTAAAACTTTACGGACGATCTCAAGAGATCCTCTATTTTCTATGGCTCTGATTGTCCTTAGAACATCAGGAGGGGTTATCGTATCAACAGGAGTATTGCCAAAAGCTGAAAACACGTTGTTCCGTAGTGAGGCAAGAACAGCTTGTTGGTGGCTTGGAGACCAGCTCTCCTTGTTATTCTCGATCCACTCTAGGGCGATATACTCAAAAGATTTTGAACGATCGTCCCGCTCTGCCTTCTCTTTGGATATCACTTCCTGCTTTTTTCTGCGTCTTTCTCTAGCTGGGTTGCAACCTTCCCGAACTAAGGCCCGAGCCTCTCTATGAATTTTTCTCGCTTGCTCTAAGGACAATTCAGGATAGCGACCTAATACACACATCTGCTGCTTATCATCCAGCCGATAACGATACAGCCACCGCTTTACCCCTGACTTCGTCACCTCAAAAGACAAGCCCAAACCATCTGATAAACGACAAGGATCTTTCGCATTTCTTACTTGCAAAGCTTTAAGAGTAGGCACTGAATAAACTCCGTGTGTATATTTCAGGAACTAGTTTGTGTATCGAACAAAATATACACACTAATACACACAACGTGCAAGAGATTTTACGAGAAGTAATAAGAAGGGAATAGAACGAAAAGGCATAAAAAAAGCCCCAAACCATTAAGATTTGGGGCTAAAATAGACTTTACTAGAAGCCTATGAAATGTCAAATGGTGCCGGAGGTCGGAATCGAACCGACACGGGGTTACCCCCGCGGGATTTTGAATCCCGTGCGTCTACCTATTTCACCACTCCGGCATGCCCATCTATATACTGCATTATACAGAGAATCGTCAAGGGTAAAGCTCGCACTACAGGAGAAAATATCCGTATGCAGGCAAAAGTCACCTAAAAACTAGTGCTGGTCTCCAAAAAAACTGAGCGGAGATTATAAAAGTAGACCACCGCTGACCAAACGGAAAGAACCATGGAGACATAGAGCAAGAAGGTTCCCGTCTCGTACTGGTAGGGAAAGGGCACTACATTCAAGGGAAATATCAACAGGCCGATGCCGAAATACTGCATGGTGCTCTTATACTTGCCGATCTGCCCCGCCGCCACCACCTTGCCGGTGGTCGCTGCCAGACCACGAAAGCCGGTGACAATGATTTCTCGACAGATGATAAGAAGACAAACCCAGGCAGCCACCTTACCCAGAGGGATGAGCATAATGAGCCCGGTGCTGACCAGAACCTTATCAGCCAGTGGGTCCATCAGTTTACCCAAGACCGTTTCAATTTTATAACGGCGAGCCACCCAGCCATCAACAAAGTCGGTCACTGCGGCCACAAAGAAGACAAACCAAGCCCAAAATTCCACCCAGGTGTTTTGCTCAAGGGAGAGCAGAACAACAAGAACTGGAACGAGGGCAAAACGAAATCCCGTAAGGATGTTTGGAACCGTAAGCACCTGCTTCATAACATATCAACCCAATGCAATAATCTATATTTAATACCAGTGAATTACTTCTTATCCTGAGCCTTATACAACCTATAATAGCGCATTACCTTTTTAACATAGGCAGGGGTCTCCCTGTTCTGAGGAACAGCACCAAGACGCCTGACGAGATTAGGCCCTGCATTATAGGCGGCAAGACTCAATATCACATCTCCATCAAACCTGTCAAGTTGCCTGCGAAAATACCGTGTTCCTCCTGCTATATTTTCTCCCGGGTCAAAGGGATTTTTAACCCCAAGATCCTTGGCCGTTCCGGGCATAAGCTGCATCAAGCCCTGAGCACCCTTAGAGGAGACTGCCCGACGGTCAAAATTAGACTCTACCCGAATCATGGCCCTGATAAAATTTTCATCCACCCGATAACGCCTGCTTGCCCGCCTTATATGACTACTATAGCTGGCAGGATCAGTCCAGAGATACGTCTCTTTTGCCGAGGGGATTACAGTTTGTTTCTTGAACTGCAGGGGAACACAGCTCGCAAGCAGAGGCAGATTGGTATAGCTTAGGCCTGAAGCATCCCGGCAGACATACATAGCTGCAGAACAGGGGAGCGGCTGCAAGACGATAAGCAGAAGAAAAAGGAGCTGTTTAAGAGGCCCAGTCCCACACTTCATCTACTGGGTGCGCTTTTCCCAATCAGCCAAAAACTGCTCCATACCCTTATCGGTGAGGGGGTGCTTGGTCAGCTGTTTAATGGTCTTAAGCGGGATTGTAGCGATATCCGCGCCCAAGAGTGCTGAATCCAATACATGCTGAGGCCCCCGCACACTGGCGACAATAACCTCACTGGCATAGCCGTAATTATCAAAGATGGTAAGAATATCGCTGATAAGATCGGCACTGTTCACCCCGATATCATCCAGACGGCCAACAAAGGGACTCACATAGCTGGCACCTGCCTTGGCGGCCAGGAGGGCCTGATTTGCCGAAAAGATGAGGGTGACATTGGTCTTGATACCTGCGGCACTGAGTTGGCGAACGGCCTTAAGACCTTCGGCTGTCATGGGCACCTTGATAACCACCTTCTCATCAATGCTGGCCAATTTTTTTGCCTCTGCAACCATGCCGGGGGCATCGAGGCTAATCACCTCGGCACTTACCGGGCCATCAACAATCTTACAGATCTCGGCGATGAGTTCTTCGAAGGGTAAATTTTCTCTGGCGATAAGAGATGGATTGGTGGTAACCCCATCAACAAGGCCAAGCTCAACGCCCTCTCTAATCTCATCCAGATTGGCGGTATCAATAAAAAATTTCATTCCTTCTCCTCGTGATTTTTTTCATAGATTTCACAGCACTCTTCGCTGCAAAAGTAAACTATTTCCCCATCAACCTTAGACCTCAAGGCCTGCTCCCTCGGCAGCAGCTTATGACAGACAGGATCTTCCACTAGAATATCATTTACTATAGCAGAATCAGCCTCAACCTCCGTCACATTATTTTGATGTTTTTTCACCAGAGAGGAGATCAGATAGTAGAGCAGATAGACAAGAACCGCCAAAACGAAATATCTTATAAGTATCATAAATCATCCCCGTAGGGCCTCAGAAGAACACAGGCAACTAATCTTTACCAAGATATTTTTTCTATATCCTGACTCTCTAAAACTCCCAATCGCAAACGACGTTGCAGATCTTCTTCAAGCAGGGTCACCGTCCTTCCCCCCTCCCACTCCTGCCAATCCGGGGCAATCTCCCGCAAAGGAGAGAGAACAAAGAGACGGTCGGCAAGATGGGGATGAGGCAGAGTCAGACGAGCTGTCTGCATCCGCTCATCAGCATAGTATAACAGATCAAGATCCAGACTACGATCCTGATATCCCAGCTGATCCGGAGAACGTTTTCGGCCAAAATGGGCCTCCGTTGCCAACAGCTGGTCAAGGAGGTTCAGGGCCGAGATCTCTACCCGCAGGCAGCCAACCGCGTTAACAAAGAGATTATCACTCTCCATGCCAACAGGGGCGCTCTGATAGGGAGAGGAGAGGGAGACAGTCTCTACACCCTTAAGATTGGCCAAATGCTGCCAGGCCGCAAGAAGAAGGGCCCGGCTGTCACCCAGATTAGACCCCATACCTATATAGGCTATTACCTTTGCCAAGAAGCTCTCCTATAGATCCTGCAAGCCGAGGACATCAAACATATCGTAGATGCCATTCTCGCGTCCCACCAACCAAGCCGCAGCCGTGGCCGCGCCTTTAGCAAAATGGTCCCGACTATGGGCACGATGAGAGATCTCCAACCGTTCACCGGCACCGGCAAAGTAGATGGTATGCTCGCCGACAATATCCGCCGCCCGCAGGGTTTGGATACCTATCTCCTTGGGATCACGCTCGCCGATGATACCGTTACGCTCATAGACACCCACCTCGGCCAGATTACGCCCCACACCCTCGGCCGCCATCTCGGCAAGCTTAAGGGCAGTTCCACTGGGTGCATCCTTCTTCTTATTGTGATGGGCCTCAAGAATCTCGATATCATAGTCATCGCCAAGGATAGCAGCCGTCTTCTTGGCCAGCTTAAAGAGGACGTTAACACAGACGGACATATTGGGTGCCTGAACACAGGGAAAGGAGGCAGAGAGGTCCTTGAGCTCAGCAAGCTCATCGACGGAAAGTCCGGTGGTACCAATAACCATGGCCTTACCGTGCTTAGCGGCAATACGAGCAAACTCCATGGTGGCCGTATGAAAGGTAAAGTCTATAATCACATCGCCATCGGCAATAACTGATTCAAGACCTTCCCCAACAATGACCCCATTTTCTTCACCGAAGACAATCCGACCAATATCCTTACCAATGGCAGGATTTCCTGCCGCCTCAAAGGCTGCCGCGTATTCAAGCTCAGGATGGGCCTCTACCATATGGGCAACCCGCTGCCCCATGCGCCCGCTGGCGCCTGCTATAATAACTTTTGTCATAACTCTCTCTGCAAAACTCTGTTTCGGCGGGAACCAGAAACTGATCCCCACCTGGGAAATATTCTTTTTTTTGGGGAGGGGGCTTAAATCAAGTTGAGACCCTTCATGGCAAGCTTAAGATTGGCAAGATTATCATCATCAATGGGGGTCATGGGAATACGAGGCAGTCCCTCTCGGATAACACCCATCAGCTCCAAAGCCTTCTTAGCAGGAGCAGGACTTGGAGCGGCGAACATCTGCTTCATCATATCATACATCTGATAGTGAAGCTGACGGGCGCGATCCCAGTCGCCGGCAAAGGTGGCCTCCTGCATCTCCGCCATCCCCTTAGGGAAGACATTGGAGATAACAGAAATAACGCCCTTGCCGCCAATAACATTGGTGGGCATAGAGGTGAAATCATCGCCTGAGAGAACAATGAAATCCTCCGGGCATTTACGAATCACATCGGAGATCTGCTCAAGACAACCACAGGCCTCTTTTATACCGATGATATTATCAATCCCAGCAAGTCGGGCCGTGGTTTCCGGAGCAATATTAACCACCGTCCGTCCTGGCACATTATAGAGAAACATCGGGATATCAACAGCCTCGGCAATGGCCTTAAAATGCTGATAAATACCCTCCTGACTCGGTTTGTTATAGTAGGGGGCAACGGAGAGTATTGCATCCGCACCGCTCTCCTTGGCACTCTCGGAGAGATCTATCGCCTCAAGGGTATTATTAGCCCCTGCTCCGGCAATAACTGGAACCCGACCAGCCACCGTCTTAATGGCAAGGTCCATCACCTGCTTATGCTCATCAAAACTGAGGGTTGCCGATTCACCCGTGGTTCCACAGGGAACAATACCGTGGGTGCCATTGGCTATCTGAAACTCTATCAGATCAACAAAACTCTGTTCATCCACCTCACCGTTGATAAACGGTGTAATAATTGCCACATAGGCACCGTGAAACTTTTCCATAACACCTCCCAAATCAAAACTTCTATAGAAGTTATTGCTTATATAAACCTTGAAAAACCAACTCTAATTAACGCTTTCCAAGTTCCTTTACTATATCAGCGGGCAGAGCCTCTGCAGCCAGCTCTCCCTGATAGATAATTCGCGCAGGCCCGCTAAGAGATGGCGCCGCCTCCTGAGGAGGACAGCCCGTCTTAAAGGCAATGCTTAAAATCTCTCCACCTGAACTTACAATATTTACCGGTGAAGCAAAGCCATATTTTTTACTGAAACAGAGAGCCGCAGCCACCGCCCCTGTACCGCAGGCCATGGTCTCATCCTCGACACCACGCTCATAGGTACGAACATAGAGGCTATTGCCCTCGCCCCGAGAGACAAAATTGACATTGGTGCCAGCGGGAGCAAAATGGTCATGATTGCGGACAATCCTGCCCCACTCCTGAACCGGGATATTGCCAATCCCCTGCCCCTCACTGACCTCATCGACATAGACCACCGCATGGGGAACACCGGTATTAAGAAAATCGACCTGACAGGAGGTGCCGCCAAGCTCAAGGGAGAGACCTGAACGATAATCTTCAGGAGCAGTCATCTGCAGACAGACTGTATCATCGGCAAAAACCTCTGCCTCGATGATGCCGGCCAGAGTGGCAAAAGACATCTTCGCCCCGGCAATGCCACGGCTGAAGGCATAACGAGCCGCACAGCGAGCCCCATTACCACACATCTCAGCCAGGGAGCCATCGGCATTATAAAAATCCCAGGAAAAATCTGCTATGCTACTCTTCTCAATAAAGATAATACCATCGGCACCGACAGAAAACATCCGAGGGCAGATATGGGCTGCAAGTTTTGCCCGAATGGCAGGGGGGACAGCCCCCTCTCTATTATCAATAAAGATAAAATCATTACCGGCGCCACTCATCTTGGTAAAAGAGAGTGCACCCTTTTCCATATGATCCATAAAAACTCCTCCAGTTCATAATAAAAAAGACCCTTCTGGATTATCAGAAGGGTCTTTCAAAATCAGCTGCTCACCTATTTATTGGTAACGAGGAAAGGCTTCCTGAGAGGCAGGACTCTCGTTGGCGGGTTGGGCAGTATCAATTGCCCTCACCACATAAAAATAACGACCCTTATCCGGAACGGGATCCGTATAGACAATAACATCAGCTGCCACCTCCTTAACCAGACTAAAGTCCTTCTGATCTTCCCCTCGTCGATAGAGGCGATAGCCGGCAAGATCGTCCACCTTCACCCCCTGCCAAACAAGTTTAATACCAGCCCCGACCCGAATAGCAAGAAGACCGCGCGGGGTTGGAGGCGCAGTTCGATCAACGGACTCAACCTGAGCCACCTTGCTATAGGACCCTTGAGCAAACTCACCCTGATAGTCCATAAGGCTCTGCACCCGATAGCTGTACTTCTTGCCCCGGGCAACACGACGATCAAGATATCCTGTGCTCTCAAGAAGATCACCAATATTTTGAAAGCTAGCACCACCAGAAGACCTCTGAACCTGATAGAGCAGAGGGTACTGAGAAGAGCTGCCGTCAATCAGCCTTTCTACCGGCTGCCAACTCAACTCGATCTGGCCATCGCCTGCCAGAACCTTGAAGTTTGCAGGAGCTGCAGCAGGGGTAAACCAGATAAAGGAGACTATATTAGAGTCAGAACTTGCTGCCCACCAACTAGTACGGGAGCGAATGGCAAAGAAGTACTTATTGCCAGAAACAAGTGACGAGACGGCAAGTTCCCCCCTCTGGGGAGTCTCTCCATCAAAGACCTCACCACCGGGCAGAGACGTTGGCGGATCAAAAGGAATGGGACAATTTTCACAGACTTCTTCCAGGGGCATCTGGCCCCGATAGAAGTCAAAGCTATCAATGGACTGTAACTTCGTCCCGGCAACGCTCTCAAGAGGATAGGACCAGGTAAGATGCGCACCTTCAGCATCAATAGTATAGCGCAGATCCCGGATTGCCGTAGGCACCACTGTCTGCGGAGCCACGGGCGGATTTTTAAAACCACAACCGCCACTGACAAGTAAGAGTGCTCCCACAAGAACTGAACATCCCAACTGCAGTCTCTGCGCCATCTTCATTAGGCTATCCCCACACATTTTTCAGCAAGGGTGAGCGCTTCTGTCACCCGGACAAGGCCTGTTCCACCGGTGGAGACACGACTATTGACAGAACCCTCTGCGGTAAGCACGGCGAAAACGTCGCTTTCAATAACCGGAGAGAACTCCTGCATTTCCGTAAGGGTAAGATCGGGAAGCTCGCAACCCTTGGCAATACAGGCGGCAACTGCGCTACCGACGATATGATGGGCCTGACGAAATGGCACATCCTTCATTACCAGATAGTCGGCAAGATCCGTTGCCGTGATAAAACCGGTCTCGGTGGCTTCAGCGCAACGAGCGGTATTAAACTTCATATGCGCCATCATCTCGGCGGTGATAGAAAGGGAGGCAGATACGGTATCAATAGCATCAAATACCGGTTCCTTATCTTCCTGCTGATCACGATTATAGGTGAGCGGCAATCCCTTCATCATGGTGATAAGGCTGATCAGGCTACCCACAACCCGGCCAGACTTACCGCGGATAAGCTCGGCAATATCAGGGTTTTTCTTCTGGGGCATAATGGAAGATCCGGTACAGAAACTATCGGAAATATCCACAAACTTATACTCAGAGGTAGACCAGGTCACCAACTCTTCGGCAAGACGGGAGAGGTGGAGCTGAATCATAGTAAGGCAGGAGGTCAGCTCAATTGCATAATCGCGATCCGCAGAGGTATCCATGGAGTTTGCGGTAACACCGGCAAAGCCCAGAGCCTTAGCCACCTGCTCACGATTAATGGGCAGACCGGTTCCCGCCATGGCAGCACAGCCAAGGGGAGAGAGATTGAGACGTTTACGGCAGTCGAGGATACGATCACGATCACGTCTGAACATCTCGTAATAGGCCAGCATATGGTGGGTGATGAGTACCGGCTGAGCACGCTGAGTATGGGTATAACCAGGCATAATATCGCCAAGATACTTACGACCAACCACAGTAAAGGCACGACAGGCACCATCGAGAAGCTCTACCAGATGGTCACATTGATCACGAAGATACATCTTGAAGTCGAGGGCGATCTGATCATTACGGCTACGAGCTGCATGCAAACGAGAGCCAGCAGCGCCAATGCGATCCACCAGAGCCTGCTCAATGTTCATATGAACATCTTCATACTCGGTCTTAAATTCGAAGACTCCTGCCTCAATATCTGCCTCAATACTGGAAAGTCCTGCAATGATCTGCTCAAGTTCTTCCGGGGAAATAATTCCCTGACTGCTGAGCATAGTCGCATGGGCCTTAGAGCCGGCAATATCATACTTGTACAAACGGACATCATAGCTGATGGACTCGCTGAATTTTTCCACCGAGGCTGCCATTGCTTCGCTAAAACGTCCACCCCACAACTTCTTTGATTTTTGCTCTGTCATCTCTGTATCTCTTCTCTATTTAGATATCCCGCACCACCAGGATGCGGGACGGGAGTTTATTACTTGCCCTGCAGTGCGTTGATCTTCAAACGAAGGCCATTGAGACGGATAAAACCGGTGGCATCGCCCTGGTCATATACATCATCTGCTTCAAAGGTGGCAAAATCTTCTTTGTAAAGACTCTGATCAGACTTACGGCCAACAGAAAAACAGTTGCCCTTATAAAGCTTCATACGTACCACACCGCTTACGGTCTTCTGGGCAGTATCCATGGTCATCTGGAGAAGCTCGCGCTCAGGTGAGAACCAGAAACCATTGTAGATAAGCTCAGCATAACGAGGCACCAAAGAGTCACGAATCTTCATCACCTCACGATCGAGACAGATGGTCTCAAGATCACGGTGAGCATGATAGAGCAGGGTTCCACCAGGAGTCTCATAGACACCACGACTCTTCATACCAACGAAACGGTTCTCGACAAGATCAAGACGACCAACAGCATTTTCACCGGCAACCTTATTAAGCGCTCTGAAAAGCTCAAGTGGTTCCATGGCAACGCCATCAAGGGCTATAGGATCACCGTTTTGAAAGGTGATTTCCAGATAGGTAGGCTTGTCCGGGGCCATCTCAGGAGAGACGGTGAGTTTGAACATATCCGGATCAGGCTCATTCCATGGGCTCTCAAGGATGCCGCCCTCAAAGCTGATGTGAAGCAGGTTCTCATCGGAGCTATAGGGGTTTTTCTTGGTGGTTGGCACAGGAATATTATGCTGCTTAGCATACTCTTCAAGTCTGGTACGGGAGTTGAGATCCCAGGTACGCCATGGAGCAATGATCTGCAGACTAGGATCAAGACCGATATAACCGAGCTCAAAACGAACCTGATCGTTACCCTTACCGGTGGCGCCATGACTTACGGCGTTGGCACCCTCTGCATGGGCAATACGTACCTGCTCTTTAGAGATAAGTGGACGGGCAAGAGAGGTACCAAGAAGATAGGTGCCCTCGTAAATTGCAGATGCACGAAAGGCGGGGAAGATATAATCTTCAACAAATTCCTTCTGCAGGTCGGAAACGATTACCTTATCGGCACCGGTGGCCATACCCTTTTCCTTAACTGCATCCCAATCCTCTATCTGGCCAATATTAGCAGAATAGGCAACAACAGGACATTCATACTCATTGGCCAACCACTTTAAAATAACAGATGTATCTAAACCGCCTGAATAGGCGAGTACAATTTTATCAACGCTCATAGCATCCTCTAAAAAATATTTTACCTAACAAATTCAACTACTACCCAAGAAATCGCTCAAGAATTGCCTTGTGCATGTGCATTTTATTCTCTGCCTCATCAAAGGCGACACACTGAGGTCCCTCAAGTACATCTTCTGTAATCTCCTCACCACGATGGGCAGGAAGACAGTGGAGGACGATGGCATCATCGGCTGCCTTTGCCATCATTTCTGCATTTACCTGATAGCTTGCAAAAATTTTCAGGCGCTCATCCTGCTCACTTTCTTGCCCCATTGAGGCAAAAACGTCAACATTTATAACATCAGCGCCAAGCACAGCCGTTTGAGGATCACGCAGAAGGGTAATAGGCTTTGCTCCCTCGGCCTGGGCTGCGGCAAGAATCTCAGCATCAGGATCATACCCTTCAGGGCAGGCAAGAATCAACTCAAAACCAAGTTTTGCCGCTGCCTGAATCCAGGAGTTGGCCATATTATTACCATCACCCACCCAGACAATCTTTAGATCCTGAATAGCACCTTTCTTCTCAATTACCGTCATGATATCGCTGAGAATCTGACAGGGATGATGAAGATCGGTAAGGGCATTGATCACCGGCACGGTAGCATACTGGGCAAGCTCATTTACCACTTCCTGACCAAAGGTACGGACAACTATACCATCAACATAACGGGACATGACCCGAGCCATATCCTTCAGAGGCTCCGATCTTGACAACTGGGTGTCACGACCAGAGAGAAAAAGAACCTGACCGCCAAGACCGTACATAGCCGATTCAAAGGAGACACGGGTTCTGGTGGATGGTTTTTCAAAGATCAGAGCAACGCTCTTACCTGCAAGCTGCTGATGGCGAATACCCCGGGATCGCTCCTCTTTAAGCTCAATGGCTCTGGCTATAAGGCTGGCAATCTCTTCCCCGGTAAAATCTCCCAATGACGACAAATGATCTGGCATAATTTTCGCTCCTATCCCTAACGATATACCCCTCTGAACTGCAAGGAGTCACAATATAAATTCAACATAAAAAGCCAAGCAAACATCATTACATAAAAATAATATCCTTTGCAAAAGCTTTTCACCTTGATGTAAAGAAAAACGTCTACAGCACTGACAAAACTTCCCTGAGAGCGGCTGCCAGAGAGTCACACTGCTCCCGGCTTACCACCAAAGGCGGGGCAAAGCGCAGGGCAACGCCACCGGCAAAGTTGATCAGAAAGCCCTTTTCAAGCATTTCCATAACAATCTTTGAACCACTCTTCTTCCCCTCCTCGGTCATCACCAGACCCCGAAGTAGCCCCAAGCCACGCTCCTCAGTGAAAATGGCAGGAAATTCTTTAACAAGTTTGCCGAGGCTCTGGGCCAGATGCTCAGCCACGGACTTCACCTCAGCCAAGAAGCCATCCTCAAGAATCACCTCCAGATTGGTGCTTGCCGCAGCACAGACAACAGGGTTTCCGCCAAAGGTAGAACCATGGCTTCCCGGCACCAAACTTGCGGCAACGGCATCACGGGTAATAATGGCACCGATGGGCATACCCGAGGCCAGGCCCTTGGCCAGAGTCATGATATCTGGTTCCACCCCGAATACCTGATGGGCAAAGAGACTGCCTGAACGGCCAACACCGGTCTGAACCTCATCAAATATCAGTAAGACACCGTGACGATCACAGATATCCCGAATGCCCTGCAGATATTCCCTGCCAAGGGGGCGTACTCCGCCCTCTCCCTGCAGGGGTTCGCAGAGAACAGCACAGACCGTATCATCAATCATTGCCTCAAGGGCATCAAGATCGGCAAAGGGGGCTGCGGCAAAACCGGTGGGAATAGGCTCAAAACCTGCGCAGAATCTGGCCTGCCCCGTTGCCGCCAGGGTTACCATGGTCCGGCCATGAAATGCCCCCGTCAAAGAGATAATCTTATTCTTGCCGGCAGGGGCATGAATACGGGCAAGCTTAATCGCCGCCTCATTGGCCTCGGCGCCGGAATTACAAAAGAAGACCTTGTCGCCAAAGCTATTTTCCACCAACAGTTCAGCAAGGCGAGTCTGGGCCTCGGTATAATAAAGATTTGAAACATGGATAAGGCGCTCGGACTGCTCGCGGATAGCATTTACTATCCGGGGATGACAGTGTCCCAGACTACAGACAGCAATGCCTGCCAGAAAATCCACATATTTCTTACCGTTCGCGTCGGTGAGCACACAGCCTGTTCCCTCTGTAAAGGCTACAGGATATCTACCGTAGTTACCAACGAGTACCTTATCCGCCCTCTCTTTTACCGATTCATTCGTCATCGTCCATCACTCCAACAGCGCCGATCATTTGACCAACAGCGTCATCTGTTAATAAATTTCTGTTCCCACCCCGTCCCGGGTGAAAATTTCGAGCAAAATAGCATGCTCAACCCGACCATCTACGATATATGTTTTTGCTACACCGCCCTTGACCGCATCTTCACAGCAACGCACCTTAGGAATCATGCCACCCATAATGGTGCCATCCTCTATCAGCCCGTTCAGCTCCTGCCATTCAAGGGTAGTTAACAGATCACCGGCCTTATTCTTAACCCCCGGCACATCTGTTAAAAGAATCAACTTCTCAGCAGAGAGCTCTGCGGCAATAGCACTGGCCACCAGATCTGCATTAATATTAAAGGCCCGACCATCCTCACCGACACCCACGGGAGCAATAATCGGAATAAAATCATCCTGACTGAGGGTTTCCAAAACATGGGAGTTAATCTTTGTTACCTGACCAACACGGCCGACGTCTATCAGCTCAGGGGGATTATCACCTACCTGGGCCTGATTCATCTGCAATTGTTCGGCACAGACAAGGTCACCATCCCGGCCCGACAGGCCAACTGCCTTACCGCCACAGTGATTAATCAGACCAACAATTTCCTTATTGACCTTACCCACCAGCACCATCTCCACCACATCCATGGTCTCACCATCGGTGACACGCATACCCTGAACATAGCTCGGCTTAATATCCAATCGGTCAAGGAGGTTATTTATCTGCGGGCCACCACCGTGAACAATGATAGGGTTGATGCCAATCTGCTTGAGCAAAATCACATCAAGGGCAAACTGCTTCTTCAACGCCTCATCAACCATTGCATGCCCACCGTACTTAATAACGATGGTCTTATGCCGAAATTCCTGCATATAGGGCAGTGACTCTATTAGGACCTTTGCCCTTTCTATGCTCTTTTCCACAGTATCGTTCATTTTTTACACTCACAACCAATTGTTATTTAGCCTGGAAGACGCACTGGGTTCTTTTATTCTCCTACAAAGAGAAAAACCCGAACTATTTGCACACTATACTAATAGTTATAAGCCTGTTCGTAAAGGTGCTTTACAAGAAACTGCGCATTAGAACTATTTACTTTCACCAACCTATACATTACAATAGGCTCGGAAATTGCTTAAACGTAAAAATCCAGCCTTGGAGAAGAGCAGATGAAAGCCAGGAAATTACTATCCATATTGTTTTGCTACACCTTATTACAGACCCTTATCGCCTCGACAGCCTTTGCCAAAGATGCACCGATATACATAGAGGCAAACCATATGACCTCAACGGAAAATACAAATACCGTGTTTTTTGAAGGAGATGTCGATGCCAAACAGGATGATGTCCGCATTCGTTCTAACAAGATGACTGTCTTCTACAGCAAGGCCAGTAAGGGAGAAAAAAGCCAACAGGTGAAAAAAATTATCTGTACCGGCAATACGGAGGTCACCCGGGGAGAGTGGCTCGGTACCGGCCAGAGAATGGTCTATACAACAAAGGACAAAAAGATAGTCCTCACCGGCAACGCCAAAGCCTGGCAGAATCAAAACATGGTCAGCGGAGAGACAATCACCTATTTTCTCGACCAGAAACGCTCTGAAGTTGTCGGCACACCTCAAAAAAACAAAAAACCGTCTCGGGTCAACATGACCATTATCCAGAACTAGAACGAGCCCAGGGGTTTATATTATGTCTCTGCTTGAAACACGAAATATAGTAAAAAAATACGGTGACCGAACCGTTGTTGACGGGGTTAACCTTCAGGTTCAAACAGGGGCTGTCGTCGGCCTACTGGGACCCAACGGCGCAGGAAAGACAACATCATTTTATTCTATTGCCGGTTTTATCAAGCCCGATGGTGGAGAGATTATTCTTGATGGCGAAGAGATCACCAAACTACCCATCCACAAACGAGCCCTCAGGGGCATATCCTATCTGCCCCAAGAGCCTTCGGTATTCAAAAAACTCACCGTTGAAGAAAACGTGCGTATTATTCTGGAGCCACTGGGGATAGCAAAGGCAGAAATAGAACGTCGCATTGATGAACTCGCCTCTGACCTCAACCTCAACTATCTCCGTAAAAACAGAGGATATAGTCTTTCCGGCGGTGAACGACGCAGGGTGGAAATCATGCGTGCCCTTTCAACCAAACCTAAATTTATTCTTCTCGATGAACCCTTTGCCGGGATTGATCCCCTGGCAGTACAGGATTTGCAAAAACTCATCAGAAGCCTCAAAGAACGAGGCCTCGGCATTCTCATCTCTGACCATAATGTCCGAGAGACATTACAAGTTTGCGATTTTGCCTATATTATGAATTCAGGCCAAATACTTACCAGCGGTGCCGCCAGCGAAATTATCGAAAGCAAGATTGCCCGTAAGACCTATCTTGGTGAACATTTTAGTATGTGAGACTTATGGCTTTAGAACTACGACAGCAACTCAAACTTACCCAGAAGTTAGTCATGACGCCTCAACTGCGTCAGGCCATCAAACTCCTCCAGCTCAACAGACTAGAGCTTGCCGGTGCTCTCCAGGCAGAACTGCGTGAAAACCCTGCCCTCGAAGAAGATTTTAGCCAAACAGACCAAGACAAGATTGCTGAGGCGCTGGATTCCACGGTCGAGCCACCCACCCGAACCCCGGAATCCGATGTCACCAGAACCCTTGAAGCCCGCGACAGTCTTGACGGCATCAACTGGAAGGATTACGCAAATAATTTTGACAGCAACTTCTCCTTTGCCAGAGAAATACCTCCGGCAGATGCACCATCGCAGTTTGATTTCATCTCTGAAGAGCCGGGACTCTCTGCCCATCTGCAGTGGCAACTAGCCCACTGCGAACTGGACGTTGACGAAAGAGAGATAGCCACCTACATTCTGGGAAATCTGAACAGATATGGTTTTCTTGTGGCTGACCTCAACGACATCCAAACAAGCTGTGAATGCAGCCCGGATGATGCCGCCTATGTACTCGAGGTAATACAGGATCTTGAGCCGGCAGGCATTGCCGCCAGAAATGTCAGCGAATCCCTTTTCCTGCAACTGGAAAGACTGGGCAAGGAGCATAGCCTGGCAGCAGAAATTGTCACCGAACACATGAGCTCTCTTGAAATAAAAGACATCAAAACCATCGCCCGTAAAACAGGAAGAAAACGTCCTGAAGTTGTCAAGGCCATTGATTTCATCGTCGACAATCTCACCCCCTACCCGGGACTGCCCTTTGTTACAGAAAAGACCAACTATATTATTCCCGATGTCTATGTCCGCAATATTGATGGAGAGCTGATCATCACCCTGAACAACGACGATCTGCCCAAGCTGAAACTCTCCCAGGAATATGTAGCGATGACCAAGGGAGGGGAGATCAATAAGGAATCAAAGAGCTACCTGGTTAACAAGGTGAGAAATGCAGAGTGGTTCATCAAAACCATCCACCAGAGACAGCGCACCATCTACCGGGTAATGGAAAGTATCTTGAAGTTTCAGGGAGATTTTTTCGTTCATGGCTCAACCCACCTCAAGCCACTCATCCTCCGTGATATTGCCGAGGATATCGGCATGCATGAATCCACTATCAGCCGGGTCACCTCCAACAAATACGTGCACACCCCCTTGGGTATCTATGAGCTGAAATATTTCTTCTCAACGGCAATTCCACGGGTAGGCGGAGAGGCATTGGCCTCGGAATCCATCAAAACCCTTATTCGCAAGATTATTCAAAATGAGGACAAGGCAAAGCCACTCAGTGACAATAAAATTTCGGAAATACTGGCCATGGACAATATCAAGCTCGCCCGGAGAACGGTGGCAAAATACAGAGAGCAGATGCAGATACAGCCGGTAAAGCACAGACGAAAAACCAGGTAGGGCTACTGGCAATGAATATTAATGACAGAATGTGATTTGGAGCCCCCATGTCTCACGGAAAAATTTTTAGCTGGACAGTGCTCACCCTGACGGTCTTTCTGCTGAGCTCCTGTGCCCGGCTCATCACGCACAATGTTGTGGAACCTGCTGTGGCCAATATCCAACAACAGACCGACATCGAGCTCGTCTGTGAGGGGGCACCGGCCTACCTGCTTATGGTGGACTCCATGCTCACCTCTCATCCGCGAGACGAAGGCCTGTTGAGAATGGCCAGCCAGGCCTATATTGGTTATGTGGGCGCCCTTGGACAATGTGGCGCCCCCCCAGCCAAAATCAGGACAAATACCGACAAGACAAAACTCTATGCAGGCAGACTCCTGGAAGAAAAAATCCACTGGCAGACAAGGGGTTTTGAGCTCGACCAAGAGTTGGCAGAATGTGACAGATCCGACGTCCCCGAACTCTTTTGGGGAAGTTTTGGCCTCCTCACCTGGATCCAACAACAGGGAGGAAGCCCCGCCTCCATGGCTGATCTTGTGGTGGTTGAAAAAACCATGCAACGCATCCTTGAACTGGATGAGAAATATCAAGCCGGTGCAGCCCATCTCTTCTTTGGTGGTTACTACGCAACAAAACCTGAATTTCTTGGTGGCGGCCCGAAAAAGGCCCGCTATCATCTTGAAAAGGCTCTACTCCTCAGCCAACATCAATTTCTCCTCTGCCAGGTCACCTATGCAAGAACCTACGCAAGATTGACCTTTGATCAGGAACTCCACGACAGACTACTTAAGGAGGTTCTCTCCTTCCCCATAGAATCAGCTCCGCAATATGCCCTCAGTAACCGTATAGCTCAAAAAGAGGCAGAGAAGCTCCTCGACGAAGGCTATTTTGACTAATTCCCATAATTCAGCTCAGCTCAGCTAAGGACCAGGATCATGCATCCCAAGATTCACTCCCATCTCTACACGGCCCTCTTTATCTTCGCTCTCATCCTCAGCACCACCTTGGGAGTCAGTGAAGGGCAGGCACGGGCAAAATATTCATTCAAAATAGGCAGCCTCGCCCCCGAGGGTTCCATCTGGATCACCCAGTTCAGGGCCTTTGCCAAGGAAGTAACAGAAAAGACAGATGGAGAGGTAGGCTTTCGCATCTATCCCGGTGGCATCATGGGAGACGATCAGGCCATGTACCGTAAAATACGGGTGGGTCAGCTACACGGTGGTGGATTTACCATGAGCGGTATCGCCGATATTGTCCCTGATTTTCGAATCATGGCAATCCCCTTCCTCTTCAACTCATACGCCGAAATCGACCATGTACGAAAGGGCCTCCGTCCCATGTTTGAGGAACGATTTGCCAACAAGGGCTTACGCTTTTTGGCCTTCACCGAAGTCGGCTTTGTCTACGCCATGTCCAAGGCCAGAATCAGCACCTTTGCTGAGCTCAAGGCCACCAAAAACTGGACACCTTCAGGCGACCGCCTCTCCACCGGCTTCCTTAAGACAGCAGGAATCACCCCCATCCAACTCTCCCTGCCCGACGTCCTCTCCTCACTACAGACAGGAATGATTGACACCGTATATAACTCCCTCTATGGTTCCATTGTCCTCCAATGGTTTACCTCCATAAAGTATATCAATACCGTTCCATCCGGATACGCCTATGGCACGATCCTCCTTGATGACAAGTTCTTCAATAAACTGCCGAAAAACTATCAAGAGATCGTCAACCAAACTGCCAGAAAATACTTTCCACCTCTTATTGCTAAAACTCGCACGACGAATGCAGAGTCCAAAACCGTCCTTGAAGAGAAGGGCATCTCTTTTCTTGAACCGGAAGCGGCAATGACAGAAAAGTTATCAAGCTACCAACAGGAAGTGATTAACAACAGCATAGGAAAACTCTTTTCCGTCGAGGCCTATGACAAAATGGCACAACTCCTGAAAGAGCATCGTAGTGGAGCTGCTGAGTGAAAGAAGCGGATAAAGCTGAGATGAGCAGGCTGGGCAAAATCGCTGACAGATCAGGAGAGATTGCCCTGACAATCCTGCTCAGCACCATGCTAGTGCTTTCCTGCGGGCAAATATTTATGAGGGCAGCCACCGGTGGCAGCATGCTGTGGATTGACCCACTACTGCGCTATCTGGTGCTCTGGAGTGGTCTCTTCGGGGCCGTTATGGCTACCCTGCGGGGCAAGCATATCGCCATCGATATGGCAAGCCTCATCCTGCCCAAGCAGATGCAAAAATTTATCAACCTACTGGTTCTTATATTTTCAACCCTGACAACAGCGGCACTCACCTGGGCTGCTATCCGTTTTCTGGGCAGTGAAATTGAATTTGGCGGGCCCGGCCTGATGGGCTTGCCCTCCTGGCAGTGGTCCCTCGTTTTCCCCGTAGCCTTTGCCCTTATGACCATCATCTACCTGGTACAGACCTGCAAAACCATCTGCCGACTGTGGCACTCCTTCTAGCCAAGACCTCCCATGACCATTGCCAAAATAATAACTCTTGGGCTCGCACTGCTGGGCACCCCTCTCTTTCTGGTTATTGCCGCCCTTGCCCTCATCTCTTTCCAGTCGGTGGGCATTGACCTCTCGGTGGTCATCATTGAGATGTCACGCCTTGCTGACACCCCAATGCTGGTCTCCCTGCCCCTCTTTATCTTTGCCGGCAGCCTCCTCTCGGAGAGCGGAGCCCCCAAGAGAATGCTCACCTTTTCCCGGGTTTTTCTCGGCTGGATGCCGGGTGGCATGGCAGTTATCACCCTGGTGGTCTGTGCCATCTTCACCGCATTTACCGGGGCCTCAGGAGTTACCATTTTTGCCCTTGGCGGCCTGCTCTTACCGGCACTGCTAGAAGACGGCTACGAAGACCGTTTCTCCACGGGACTGATAACCTCATCGGGAAGCCTCGGCCTGCTCTTTCCACCGAGCCTGCCCCTGATCCTCTACGGCGTTATATCTGGATCCCGGATTGATCATCTCTTTCTGGCAGGGATTCTCCCAGGCCTGGTAATGCTCCTCCTCCTCATTGCTTACTCCATTGCCAAGAGCCCCAAACAGAAAGAACGCGTTCGTTATAACGGCAAGGAAAAGCTGGCTGGCTTGAAGGAAATTGGCTGGGAGTTGCCCCTACCCATCATCATTTTGGGTGGCATTTACGGCGGTTTTTTTGTGGCGGGTGAAGCGGCTGCGATTACAGCCTGCTATGTACTGGTGGTCGAGGTATTTATTCTCCGGGATATTTCTCTCAGGAAACTTCCTGCAATTATGGCCCAGTCCATGGTGCTTTTCGGGGGCATCCTCGTCATCCTGGCCGCCTCCATGGCTTCAACAAACTTTTTGGTGGATCAGGAGGTACCGGCACGGCTCTTTGAAACAATCAGCAACTATATTGATTCGAAGTACACCTTCCTTCTCCTCCTCAACATCTTCCTCCTGATCGTTGGGGCAATGCTCGATATTTTTTCTGCCCTGGTACTGGTGGTACCGCTGATCCTGCCCATTGCCACGGCATATCAGATAGACCCAATTCACTTAGGAATTATCTTTCTTACCAACCTGCAGATAGGCTATTGCACCCCACCTGTGGGTCTCAACCTCTTTCTCGCCTCATACCGTTTCAACAAACCCATTACTGAGCTTTATCGAGCCACCCTGCCCTACCTTGGACTTCTGCTCATCACCCTGGCAATCATCACCTATATACCATGGTTGAGTACGGTTTTAATATCGATCTGGGGCTAACTACCAGCTATCAGCTATCAGCTATCAGCGAAAAACAGTTAACCACAGAGAACACAGAGAACACAGAGAACACAGAGAACATTAATTTAAAAAATCTTTACTGGTTGGGAAGAAATAGCCCATCTGGTCTCATTTCAGGAAACCGACCTTGGCTGGTATCTCCCCATTGACACGAAGCTGAGCACTGGAGAGACTTACAAAGGTAGATTTTGAGCTGTTTGAACAAATCGTAAGGCAGTTAACCACTGCTCAGAAGGAATTAATTTAAAAAACCTTAATTAGCTGGGAAGTGGGCCATCCGTTCTCACTGTACAGGATCAGCCAGCCAGCTGGACATCCCCATAGGGAAAGATACGATCATAACACCAGTTATAGAGATAGGCATAGAAAAGATAGAAAACAACAAAACCAATATCAGTCATAAGCGCCTGGGACAGAGAGAGGTCAAACCACCACATGATGCCGGGAATGGTCACCGTCAACAGGCCAAACTCAAATAAGATGGCATGCAGGGCCCGCAAAACCGGTGGACGATTAGTCAGAGACCTGCCCATTCGCACCAGAAGGTGGTCGAATCCCATATTGTACAACCAGTTCCAAAACATGGCGAGCATACTTACACTTACGGCAAAGATACCCGTTGTTTTAAAATTGCTTGTCAAAATAAACGCCGCCAAGGGCGCCGAAAAAATCACTCCAAAAACTTCAAAAAGAACCGTATGACGTATTCTATCAAACTGACTTCTCACGATCACCCCTTACAAAACTGCATTATCAATAAAAATAACTATCTAGGCGGGAAATTATCTAAAATTTTCTCCACCTCATCTCGTATCTCACGGCTTAACTTCTCCGGTTGATCGTCATAGAGAAAAATCCTCTTACGCCCCTTACCACACCAAACCAACTTACCGGTAACAGGGTCTACCACATCAAGCACTAAAACACCTAAATCATATTTCTCTACCCGGGCAGCAGAATCGGCCTCTGCCCCACCATAATTACCATAACTGCCAAAGGAAAAACCTCCTCCAGTACTGGTAGAATCCGGCTCAACCACCTGCTTTTTATGGTAAGCATAGGAGATAATAAAATCCGGCTGAGATCCATTCAAAGAAAAGCCCTTAGAGGAAAGAACAGCATTCATAGAAGCCGCAATACGACTGTCTATTAACGAGTTATCCACCTGCCTGCCATCGTCAGCCTTAACCTCTTGTTTCCTAATCTTATAAGAGTGAAGACTGGAGAAATCATACCGGGGATTATAATCACGATTGCCCCACAAAGAAGAACAGCCTGCTAACAAACTAACAACGGCCAACAAAACGGTTAATTTCCTCATGCTTCCTCCATAAGACAAATTTGCCCACATTTTTTAAAACTCTTCCTAGTCCATTATAATCAGGGCAGAAGTGGCTTGTAAAATAATAAAAAAGCAGCCTCAGGCTCGCCGAGGCAAAAACAGCTCTAAAAGAGGGCGACAGAGGGGATGGGGACAGACTGGCAGAAAGGGGCTTTTTACAAAAAAAGGCGGTGCCTTTTAGGGCACCGCCTTTTTTTATACCTTTAAGATACCAACATAGGGCAAATTACGATACTTTTGAGCATAGTCAAGGCCATAACCAATAACAAACTCATCGGGAATTTCCTTCCCACAGAAATCCACTGGAACCTCGATTTCCCGTCGGGATGGCTTGCTCAAAAAAGAACAGACCTTAAGAGAGCGGGGCGATCTGTTTTCAAGCATGGTAAGTACCTTGCTAAAGGTATTGCCGGTATCGACAATATCCTCTACCACCAGGACATCACGGCCCTCGATAGAGGTATTAAGATCCATAACAACCTTTACATCACGGGTACTTACAGTGCCGTCCCCGTAACTGGAAACAGCCATAAAGTCAGCCACAAGAGGCGTTTCAATAGCCCGAACAAGATCGGCCATAAAGACAAAAGATCCACGTAACAAACCAATAACAACAAGGTCCTCGCTAATCCCCTTATACTCCTCACTCACCTCTTTGCCAAGACGGCTGACAATTCCTGCCACCTCTTCCTGGCTAATCATTACTTCTATGTTTTCAAATTGATGCATATTTTCTCCCTATATTCGCTATAATCGGCACAAAAACTGGACCGAACAATTGTATAAAAACCCTATTTTAAGCAGGCTGCGCCCTTTATAGCCAATAAGTTCCGGAGCCACAATAGGCAGATTTTTTTTTTAGCCTTTCCGGGCTCATCCACTAAAACAAAATAGCGGGAGGAAATATCCCCAGGGGGCAAAGAAGCCCCTCCCACAAAGCAAAACAATGCCTGAAGCGGGCAAAAACAGATACCTCTACGATATCGGCACATCCAGATAATTTGATTGCTATTGACCATCTGATGATTTAGAATAGCAGGTTCCGCAAAATAACAATTACCCTATTTTTCAGACAATTTGATACTTCGAAAACAACTCTTTTCTTTGCGGAAAACTGTTTCACCCTGAAAAGAAAATCGATCCAAAAGACATACAATTATCGAAGTAGAAAAAGATCTTGATGGTGAGAATAATGAAGCCTCTTCGCATAGAAAAAATCGGTGGCACCACAATGTCACGATTTGGGGAAGTCCTCGACAACGTCATTTTTTATGATTCTGAAGATATTTTCAACAGAATCTATGTTGTCTCTGCCTATTCAGGCGTCACAAATGCCCTCCTTGAACACAAAAAAACTCACCAGCCCGGGATCTACCAGACCTTTGTCCAGAATGAAGCCTGCGACATGGCCATGGAACGCCTCAAGACAACTCTTTGCGAAATCAACAGAGGCTTTGCCGATATCGGCCTTGACCTCGAAGTTGCGAACAATTTCATCTGCAAACGTATCCAGGATGCCGTTGAAGTACTGCACAGCATGGCCAATGTCCTCTCCTCCGGCTATGTAAACCGTAGCGAGATGCTCCTGGCTGCCCGCGAACTCCTCGCCTCCATCGGCGAAATGCACAGCGCCTTCAACTCGGCGAACATACTGCAGAACCGGGGTTATAAGGCCTCATACGTTGATCTCAGCGGTTGGCAGGATAGTCGAGACATGACCATCGACCAACGGATTCTGGAAACATTTACCAAATTTGATCCCTCCGACACCATCTGTATCGCCACCGGCTACGCCAAGGGCCGTGAAGGCATTATGCGAGAATTTGACCGAGGCTATTCCGAGGTCACCTTCTCAAAAATTGCCGTCCTGCTCAAGGCATCTGAGGCAATTATCCACAAAGAGTACCATCTCTGCTCCGGAGACCCTCTGATCATCGGTGAAGACAAGGTGCACCCCATCTGCAACACCAACTATGACGTTGCCGATCAACTCGCCGATGTGGGCATGGAGGCAATTCATCCAAAGGCCTCAAAACAAATTGAAATCGCAGGCATTTCAATTAGGATCAAGAACTCCTTTGACCCAAGCCATAGCGGCACCCTGTTCACCAAAGAGTATATCTGCCCACAATCTAAGACCGAAGTTATTACCGGTTCAGACAAGGTTACCTGCCTCGAAGTCCATGACACCCGTATGGTTGGCGAGGTCGGTTTTGATATGAAAATCATGGAAGTTCTCTCCGCCCATCAGGTATCCTATATAAACAAGGCGACCAATGCCAACACCATTGGGGTCATCGTCTACGATAACGACTGCACAGAGGAGCTGTTACGGGATCTGCGGGCTGAATTTGAATTAGTCACCGACATGCACACGGCCATTGTCTGTGCCATCGGCTCTAATATTGCCAAACCCGGAATCCTGGCTAAAGCAACCAACGCCTTGGCCACCTCGCACATTAATATACTGGCCGTCTCCCAAACTTCACGCCAGACAAATATGCAGTTCATTATCAATCGTGAACACTTCAAAGAGGCCCAGCGCGTACTACATGCGGCCCTCTGCGAAGAGGGCGAATCCTAAAAACCAAGGAGGTACACAATGCAATATTCCATCACCCCGCTACTCACCGGTGTCCGTAATCCTGATCAGGGAATCATGACCTACCAACAGGGCTACGGGACACGAATCTGGCTACCGGTATGGTCTTTTCTCCTCCAGAACGAGGAGCATAATATACTGGTAGATACAGGCCTTGATGAGAATGAGCTCTTTGTACCGCCACAGTTCACCGCCGACACTGGCCTCGAAGCACACTCACTTATCGACTGTCTGGCCCTGGAAGGCCTGACAGCAGCGGACATTGATACCATTATCAATACCCACCTGCACGATGACCACTGTGGCAACAACAGCCTCTTTCCCCATGCGCAGTTCTATGCCCACAAAACGGAAATAGCCTTCTGCCACAATCCCCACCCACTTGATCACCGCTACGACGACTACTTCATCGAAGATATCACCTTTAACGAGGTTACAGAGGACAGGGAGATTGTACCCGGAGTGCGAGTAATCCACTCCCCCGGACATACCCTCGGTTGCCTCTCCGTTGAAGTGGACAGCCTGGCGGGTCCTGCCATCATCACCGGATTTTGCTGTAATAACAAAAATTTTCCGATAAATGGCCCTGCTGTCTGTCCCGGTGTCCACCTTGATGCCCGAGCGGCATGGGACTCTATTCAAAAAATAAAGGCCAGAAAGACACACATTCTGCCCATGCACGAAATCAGCCTGGAGAGAATCTCCTGATATGAACAGGCCCTACCTGCCGCCTCTGTGGCTACGCAATGGCCACATACAATCCATCTATGCCTCGCTGAGCAGGCCTCGTTATCGCTTAAATTACCAACGAGAACGAATTGACACACCTGACAATGACTTTCTTGACCTCGACTGGTCTTTATGCGGAGAGAACAGAAGCAGAGATCTGATCATCCTCTCCCACGGCCTTGAGGGCCACACCAGACGCAACTATATAACAGGCATGGCGGGTTGCTTGAACAAGGCGGGAATAGACTCCCTCTCCTGGAACTACCGAGGCTGTAGTGGCGAGCCCAACAGACAACTGCGGATGTACCACAATGGCGTAATTGATGACCTCGACCTCGTTGTTCGTCATGGCATAGGGGCGGGATATAAAAACATCTTCCTTATTGGCTTTAGCCTCGGTGGCAATCTTACCCTCCTCTATCTGGGCAAGACGGGAAAGGGGTTAGCAAAAGAGATACGAGGGGCAGTGGCCTTCTCTGTCCCCTGCGATCTGGCCGGGGCAGCAGAAGAGATCAGTAAACCCAAAAACGCCATTTACATGAGGCGTTTCCTCAAAGACCTACACACAAAAGTTAAGGCCAAGCAAGACCTCTTCCCCACGAAGATCAACGACCACGGTTATGGCAGAATAAAAAACTTCAAAGAATTTGATGACTGCTACACGGCCCCCATTCACGGTTTTAAAAATGCAGAGGATTATTGGCAGAAATGTAGCTGCCTGCCATGGCTAGACAAGATAAAGCTCCCCTGTATGATGGTCAACAGTCTCGACGACCCCTTCCTCAGCAAGAGCTGTTACCCTGTAGAGATAGCCCGTCAGACAAAACAGCTCCACCTTATCAGGCCACGATACGGTGGCCATGTGGGTTTTGTCGCCCTGAACAGGGAAAAGGAGTACTGGTCTGAGGCAATCACCAAGAGTTTCATCCGCTCAACCCTCGATCAGCATCATCTGCCAGATCAGCCTGAATAAGCCCCCCGGGACGCAGAAGGGACAAGGCTGTCTGGGCAAGATAGGCCGCTCCTATGGGCAGGGCGTCCTCATCAAGGATCATATGGGGGCTATGGAGCGGAGCCGTCCCACTCTCCGGCGGCATTGTTCCCAACAGGGCCAAACAGGAGGGTACCTCTCCTGCGATAAAGGAGAAATCTTCTGCGCCCATACAGGGTTCTACCTCCAGCAGGGCCTCTTCACCAAGGATCTCCACCACAGCATCTCGGGCAAGCTGGACCACCATCTCACTGTTTTCGGTAAGCGGAATAGAGTCTAACAGACTAAAGGAGATAGAGGTCTGATACAGACCGGCCAAGGCATCGCATCTCTGCTCAACAAGAGCACGTACTCTACCCTGCAGGGCTGAATTAAGGGCACGAATTGTCCCCGTCAGCCGGACATTATCGGCAATGATATTGGCGGCCTTTCCCCCTTCAATGGTACAGATGCTGAGCACTGCCACCTCAAAGGGGCTAACCTGCCTTGAAACAACTGTCTGTAGGCCCAGGACCAGCTCCGAGGCAATAAGAATGGCATCGATACCTTCCTGGGGAGAGGCTCCCGCATGGGCAGCCCGGCCCCGGACGACGATTTCAAAAATATCTGATGCGGCCATCACTGCCCCGGAGTTGAGAGCAATGGTTCCACTGGTCAGAGTAGGGACCTGATGCAGGGCAAGAGCGGCATCAACACCGGCAAGAACCCCTTCCCCTATCATCCTCCTAGCCCCGGAAAAGCCATCCGGATCATCATAACAGCCCTCTTCTGCAGGCTGAAAGAGCAGGCGCACCCGCCCCGAAAATGATTCATTTCGAAGCAGGGAGGCAGCGCCAAGGACCATGGCCACATGGGCATCATGACCACAGGCATGCATACACCCCTCAATTTGAGAGGAAAATGACAGACCCGTCTCCTCTGCAATGGGCAGGGCATCCATATCGGCTCGAAGCAAAACCCTTGCTCCCCCGCCAGGACCAAATTCTGCCACAATCCCCGTACCACCAAGACCGGAACGAAATTCTATACCCAAATCCCTAAGCATTCCACCGATCAACTCTGCTGTTTTATGCTCCTGATAACCAAGCTCTGGATAACGGTGAATCTGCCTACGTACCCCTATAATAAAGTCCCTTATAGCCTCTGCCTTTTGTCGCATCGCTCCCCCCTCTTACCTTTTAAGTGTAGGCCTTATACTAGCAAAAGAGAGAGAACAGAGCAAAAAATAGTCAACTTTTTGAGAGGAGAGGGCAATCAGCCAACAATTTCGACATGGTTTATCTGCACATAGAGCTCACTGCCAAATTGCAATCCGACAGAGACCTTCTCGGCCACCTCGGAGTACAGAGATAGGTCTCCCACCTGCAGACAGATCAGACAGAGACCAGGCAAAGATGGACGCAACTCGACCACCCGGGCAGGAAAGGCATTAAGGACACTCCCCTCACCAGGCTTCTGAAAACAGAGAAGAACATCACGGGCCAACACCTGCAAACGCAGCTCTCGCCCCTCAGCCAGACCTTGGTGGGGCAGAGTAAAAATACCAGCCGCCGAGGAGAAGAGACAGAGACCCGGCTCAGAAGAGTGAAGAACATGGACAGGAAAAACATTACGATACCCCCCTGAGGAGGGGTAGAGCAGATGAGACAGCTCCTGCATAGGCCCATTGGCCTGTAGTCGCCCCTCATCCAAAATAAGAAGGTGATCGGCAAGGCGCATAACCTCATCGGCTGAATGACTGACATAGAGGACAGGAATCTCCAGCTGGCGATGAAGAGACTGAAGATAGGGAATGATCTCCTGCTTATGAGCCATATCCAGGGCAGCAAGAGGTTCGTCCATAAGAAGCATGGTAGGACGTGCAGCCAGGGCCCGGGCAATGCCCACCCGCTGCTGTTCACCGCCCGAAAGACCCGCGATACTTCGGTCGAGGAGATGCCCTATCTGTAATAGTTCAACTGCCTGATGCAGGGTCTGCCGATCAGCCCTGCGACGCCTCAGCCCATACTCTACATTACGACGCACAGAGAGATGTGGAAAGAGACGTGGCTCCTGAAAAACATAGCCAATGGATCGTTTATGGGCCGGGACAAAGGAGTCTCTGTCCTGCCAGAGAAGATTCCCCACCTGAAGAAAACCAGACTCAAAACGCTCCAGACCGGCGATAGCACGAAGCAGAGTTGTCTTGCCACAGCCGGAGGGTCCAACCAGAGCGGTGAGACCTCGGGCAGGAAATTTCAGATCAACATCGAGAGAAAAGCCCTCTCGCTCAACCAGAAATCTGGCTAAAATTGTCATGAGCGGGCCACCGTAAATCGTCGATTAACGGCGTAAACCACGATCAGAAGAGAGAAGGAGAGAAGAAGGAGAAGACCAGACATGATATGTGCCTGAGTATACTCAAGAGATTCGACATGGTCATAAATGGCAATGGAAATCACCTGAGTTGTGCCCGGAATATTACCGCCAATCATCAGAACCACGCCAAACTCCCCCAAGGTATGGGCAAAACCAAGGACGGCAGCAGTTAAGAAACCGGGCCTGGCCAAAGGCACGGCCACAGAAAAAAAACGATCCAGAGGTGACGCGCCCAGGGTAGCAGCCACCTCTAAGGGCTTTCTGCCAACGGCAACAAAGGCATCCTGTAATGGCTGCACCACAAAGGGCATGGAGTAAAAAACAGAACCCACCACCAAGCCGGCAAAGGTGAAGGCCAATGGTTCCCCCCCAAAGTAAACCATTAAAGCACCCAATGGCCCGTGAGCCCCCAGAGCCACCAGAAGATAAAAACCGAGCACAGTGGGGGGCAAGACAAGGGGCAGGGCCACTAACGCTTCCAGCAAAAACTTCCAGCGCCAACGGCTCGTAGCAAGCCACCAGGCGATGGGGGTGCCCACCACCAGTAAGATAACGGTGGTCAGCGAGGCAAGCTTCAGGGTGACGAACAGGGCAGATAAATCATACTCATTAAAGATCATGGACAGGAGTAACCAAAACCTCGAATAATTTTAAGGGCCTCTTCTCCCTTGGCAAATTCAAGGAACTGAGCTGCAACCTTATTGTCCCGGAGAAGAACGGCCTGCTGCTCAATGGGGCTATAAAGAGCTACAGGCACCTTCCATAGAGAACCCTGAAGATCAGCCTTACCACTCTTAAGCTGGGAGAGGGCAATAAAACCAAGCTCGGCATTACCACTCTTAATAAACTGCAGGGCCTGACTGATATTTTCGCCACGGACAAATTTAGGCTGCAATTGCTTCCACAGGCCAAGATTCTCTAACACCTGCTGAGAGGCCTTGCCATAGGGGGCAAGTTTTGGATTGGCAAAGGCCAGATGGTGAAACCGGCCCTCTTTCAAGGCAGTCGCGGAATCATCTAATAACTGCGGATCAGCACTCCAAAGTACCAAGGTACCCATGGCATAGGTAAAGCGAGTTCCAGCAACGGCAAGACCCTCCTCCTCCAGAAGTTTTGGACGTCTGACGTCTGCGGCAAAAAAGGCATCAAAGGGAGCACCGTTTTTGATCTGGGCATAATGTTTACCTGTGGAACCAAAAAGAAGAACGACCTTATGCGAAGTTTTCGCTTGAAAAGAGCTGGCAATTTCTTTTATGGCACCGGTAAAGTTACTGGCCACCGCCACTCGAATTTGTTCTGCCGAGGCAGATCCCGCCACCAGCAGAAAGCTCAGCACGATAATTGAACAAAAAAAACAGACTCCCCTCTTCATAATACTCCTCCCTTCTTTAAACAGCCTAAGGAGGATTTGAGCATAATCCAAAGCAGAAGATGTTCCCTCCCATTTTCTGCAAAAAAACATACAACAACTCATTTACAAAAACAATCCGAATAATAACAAGATAATGAAGCAGCTACATTCTACCAACCACTTTTCATTTAAATGACAGAAAATGACAATAACAGACCATTAAAGGCAAAGTGACCTCTAACAATAAAAGAAAAAAGAAAGAAAAAGATTATTGCCTCCCCTTCTCCGCTCTTACATTATTGACTATAACAATGTATCAATAGGGCTATTGTAAAAAAGAGCAAAAGGCCCTGAAAGCGTAGCCCCCACACACCACCCTAAATATCATTTATCCGAGGATGAGTTTTGCATCTCTTAATCAAGACATTAGTTATTCCCATCGAAAAAGATGGAATGGCAGAATATATAAAAACCATCGCCAAAATAGTAAAAATTAATGAAGACGATATAAGAGTAGTAAAAACCCTGAGCAAGGCCATTGACCTGCGGGATCAAAATCAATTTTATTATAAGCTCTCGCTCGTCATATCCGTCCCTGATCTATTTGAGAACCCAGCCGCCATACCTCTCTATGAAGAGCATCAGGAACCAAAAAAAACGCAGCTTCCAGGAAGAGAGAAACCCATCGTAGTGGGTTTTGGCCCCGCTGGCATGTTTGCGGCCCTGGAACTCATCGAATATGGATTGAAACCTCTTATCTTTGAAAGAGGGGAAAAAATAGAGGTGCGCGCCCTTGACGTCCAGAGATTTATTCGGGAAAAGATTCTCAATCCGGCGTCCAACATCCAATATGGCGAAGGCGGGGCAGGCTCCTTTTCTGACGGCAAGCTCTTTTCAAGAAGAAACAACAATACCGGATACATCAACAAGGTACTGCAGACATTTATCCGCTTTGGTGCCCCGGCAGAGATAGAGTATATGGCCAAGCCCCATCTGGGAACCGATGTGCTCTGCAAGATCGTACGCAATATACGTAATTACATCCTTGAGCGGGGCGGGGAAATACACTACCGCTCGCAGATGACCGATATCATCATAACAGAGGAGAGGGCCGTGGGAATTGTGGTCAACGATGAGAGAGAATATCTCGCATCCACCATATTTATTGCCTCCGGTCACTCTGCCCGCGACACCTACCAGATGATGGCCGACCGGGGCATTGCCCTCGAGCAGCGACCTCTTTCAGTGGGACTAAGGATCGATCACCCCGTGGAGACCATTAATCTCCTCCGCTATGGAAATAAATATAAGGACTTTCCAGGACTCGGGGCCGCCACATATTCCATTAACTACACCAACAGAAAAATCAAAAAAGGTGTCTATACCTTCTGCATGTGCCCGGGTGGCGAGATCGTCAACGCCTCCTCGGAGCCGGGACACTTTGTGGTAAACGGAATGAGCTACTCGCAGAGGTCATCGCCCTACTCCAATGCAGCTCTGGTGGTCAGCTGTCACCCCAGTGACTACCCATCAGCTGATCCACTGGCGGGAATCGAGTTCCAGCGAGCAATTGAAAAAAAGGCCTACCAGGCAGGCAGAGGCACATGGCAGGCACCGGCCCAAAACCTGCTCGACTTTCTCGCCGACAGGCCCTCTACCACCCTCAATCCCAACTCCTTTAAGATGGGGGTGATCCCAGCCAATATGCGCGATATCATGCCCGCCTTTATCATAAGAGAGCTTCTTGCAGCCTTTGCTAAATGGAAGGCAGAAGTGCCCTTGTTTATTTCTGAACAGGCCATACTCTTAGGGGTGGAAACCAGAACATCATCTCCAGTGCGAGTGCAAAGAGATGAGCACTATGAGTCTATAAATATTAAGAACATCTACCCAATCGGCGAAGGATCGGGGCATACGGGTGGTATCACCAGCTCTGCCGCCGATGGCATAAGGGCCGTGCAGAAATTTGCCGCACGGCAGTAATGCCCGGACAACGAATTTTACAAAATATACCTAAAAAGATGGAGCATACATGAGATTACAAAAATTTTTATCTGATATCGGCTACTGTTCACGCGGTCAGGCGGAAGATTTGATCCGCAAAAGAAAGATCATGGTAAATGGCAAGCAGGCAACCCTGGGCGATAAGGTCAGAGGAAATGAAAAGATTGTCATAGAGGGACGCCTGTTGGAAAGAAAAAAAGGACCGGCGAAAAAGGTACTTCTCTTTCACAAGCCCGAGGCCGTAGACTGTTCTCTGGCTCCATCAAAAACCACCAAGACCCTGCTCGACTTTGATTTCGGTACCGACCGTGTTTTCCCCGTTGGCTACCTTGACCAAGCCTCCGAGGGCATACTACTCCTGACCAACGACGGAGAAATCGCGAACAAACTCTCCCTACCGGAGTTTAGGCCAGAGGATGAGTACCTTCTAACCAGCCCAGAAGAAATTGACGCAGAGATGATCGAAAAGCTCACTCAGGCCAGAAAGGCAGAAAAGAACAAATCAGTGGTCGATATTGAGCAAATAGACGCCAAGCACCTGCGAATACTACAGCAGGGCGGCCGCAGTAAGGACATTAAGAAGATGTGTGAGGCTGTTGAACTGGTGATTGAGCAGCTGGTTCGAGTACGGGTGGGTAATATCACTCTGGAAGGACTTGAAAAAGGCATATACATCCCCCTTGATCCTGAACAGCTCAAGCGCCTCCTCAAAAAGCAGTAGCCCCTACCCGAGAAATAGCACAGGCCATAAAATGATGTTTATGGCCTGTGATTTATCGCCTTTCCCTAAGGCCTGTCAGAAAATAAGATAAACATCTTATCTTGTAACAGCCTTTAAGATCACTCTCTCTTCTTACCTGCACAGATCACCTGCACCAGCAAAAAGGCCAGAAGTGAGGCCAAAAGTGAGGAGACAATGGCATGCAAGCCAAAGATCTTTATCTTCAGGAATGTTTGAGGTAGATAAAATGCCAAGCCAAGTACCATACTAGCCAAAGCCGCCTGACTGGAGGCCGCCGGCCAAAAAAGGCCAAGAACAAGCGGCCATAAGAAGACCACCTGCAGGGCGCCAAAGGCCGCCATATTAAGCCAGATAATCATCTGCGGTGGATTAAGGGCGAGCAGAGTACAGACCCCCGCCACCACAATAGTTATCACTCTGGTCAGCCATTTTTGCTGGCCCTCACTTAAGCTGTAATTTCGAATGGCAAGATCATTCACCAGGGTAGATGTAGCCTGGAGCAACATTGAATCCACCGAAGACATGATGGCGGCAATGGGGGCAGCAAGGAGCAATCCCGCCACCCAGGGTGAAAACAGGCGGAGCATCAAGGTGGGCATAATCTCATCGGGACTGCTGAGCTCCGGCACCAGAGGTCGGCCAAGGGCACCAATAAGGTGAGGCAGGAAGGTGACAAGAGCTGTCACCGCAGTACCAAGCACCATGGCCCTGGCAATGGCCTTACCGTCTTTGGCAGCCATTACCCGAAGCACCGTATGAGGCAGGCCGATGGTTCCGAAACAGACCAAGATCCAAAAGGAGAAGAGGAAGGGCCAGGACATAAAGCCGCCTGCTCCATGGGGCTGAACAAGCCCTGGATCAATGCTCGCCATCTGCGAGGTAAGATTTGCCATACCACCACCATGAGCAAGCACTCCCAGCAGGAGAGCAACCATACCTGCCAGCATGATAAGTCCTTGGATGGCATCGGTATAACTTACAGCCCGAAATCCGCCCCAGAGGGTATAGACCACAACGGTTCCCACAAAGAGAAAGAGGCCATTTGCATAGGACATACCCACCATAACGTTGAGCAGACGAGCCCCACTGGTAAATTGGACCACAATCATACCTAAGAAACCGGCAACAAGACTCATGCCGGCAAGCCAGAGCAGGGCCTTTGAATGATAACGATCTCTGAAAATATCAAGTATGGTTACAGCCTTACTCTCTTTTGCCAGAGTCCAGAGACGGGGGCCTAAAACCCCCAGGGTCAGCATAACAACTGGCACCTGAATAACGGCAAGCAGTACCCAGCCCAGGCCAAAGGTATAGGCCGCCCCGGGACCACCGATAAAAGAGCTGGCACTGGTATAGGTAGCCACCAACGAGAGGGCCAGGACCCCCCCGCCCATAAACTGACCACCAAGAAAATATTTACGGGAAAAATCTTCATCTCCGCCAGCGCGGTTAGCTGCAAAACGAGAGACAAGAAGGGTCAAGACAAGATAGATGACAATCGAAACAAGAATCGGGTTCACAGAGATCAACGCTCAAGCAGAAGGAAATAGGCAGCAACCACCAACAGGGTGGGAGCCATTACACAGGAAAACCAAAACCATAGGGGTAATCCGGCAAACATCTCAGGTATCACCCTACCATCGGTTCCAAAAATAATTGGACCGAGCGCCCAAAGAAAACAGTAGGCAAAAGTCAAAAGCAGGGCCCTTGACGTCATCTTTTCAGACATAGAATTTTCCCCTTGGATTTTTTGTTTCTTCACAGAAAATATCTCCCTTTTTACAGAGCAGATGCTTATACCCTTACAAATTCTCCCAATAGCCACATTAACCGATGACTGTCAACAGAAAGTCTATGGCGAGAAGATAAGAAATTTTGTTCAAGACAGGGGACGGCCAAGGCCTAAGCCTAAATTCTATCATTTTCCAATATGATAAAACGGACAAAACCTCTTTAAGCCCTTATGGCTTTTAAAAACAATCTGATTGTAGGCGCCAACTTAATTTATTACACTCAATATTCATTTTTAATGATAAACAGCGGCCAACCCCCTCAACAGCCTTTACAACAACACCATCAAAGAGAGCTTTTGTGAATAATAAAAAATATTTTCTGGTGGGAGTCCTGACTCTTTTACTCCTTCTGGGCTTCATTACAACCTGTTTTGTCAGTTACTACGTGGCCCACAAATCCATCTCCGAGCAAATTGCCAAAACCACCCTGCCTCTGACCAGCGACAACATCTACTCAGAAATACAGAGGGACCTCCTTCGCCCTATTTTCATTTCATCACTGATGGCCAACGATACCTTCGTTCGCGACTGGGCCATGGAAGGGGAACAAAACGAGGAGGCTATCATTAAATATCTCAGCGAAATCCAGAAGAGATACGGCACAGTTTCCTGTTTCTTTGTCTCTGAAAAGACAGGAAGATACTACCATCCAGAAGGAGTTATAAGGCAAATCAGCCCGACAGACTCTCAGGATCAGTGGTATTACCGTCTGAAAAAAATAAAAGAGAGATATGAGGTAAATGTAGATGTTGACTCTGCGGACAAAAAATCCATGGTGATTTTCATTAATTACCAAATGTATGACTATAGCGGCAATTATATCGGGGCCACGGGCGTAGGCCTGGAGGTTAACTCCGTTATAGATCTGATAAATACATATCAAAATCGATATGGAAGAAGGGTATTTTTCGCAGACATGGAAGGAAATATCAGGCTACGGAGTAGTCAGGATGGCGGACCAAAAAATATTCGCCAGCTAGATGGGATTTCAGCACACACCACCAGAATACTCACCACACCCAGCAGCAGCATCTCCTATAAACGCCAGGGAAAAACCGTTTACCTCAATAGCCGTTTTGTCCCTGAGTTTAAATGGATTCTTCTGGTGGAGCAGGTAGAGGATCCACTGGAAACGCGGCTCTTTAATACCCTGATGATAAACCTTGGCATCAGTCTTATCATCACCGGCATAATATTGTTTTTCGCCTACCTGACCATTGGCGGCTACCAGAGAAAGTTGGAAGAGATGGCCACAACCGATAGTTTAACGGGAATAGCAAATAGACAAATATTTGATATTCTCTTTAACCAAATGTCCAAGCACAGCAGGCGACAGGGATGGCCATTATCCGCCATTATGTTTGATCTGGATCACTTTAAAAAGATAAATGACAGCTACGGACATCCTGCAGGAGATCTCATCTTAAAAGCTGTTAGCCAAATAGCTCAAAATATACTCCGCGATTCAGATATCCTCTGTCGCTGGGGAGGAGAGGAGTTTTTAATCCTCCTGCCAAATTGCAATACAGCTCAGGCTCAAGGAGTAGCTGAAAAAATCCGCCAAGGTCTCGAAACTGCCTCAGAATTAATTTACAATCAGCAGCTCATCTCCATTACGGCAAGCTTTGGCCTTACAACTCTTCAGGATTATGACAGCAAAGACGAATTGATCAAACGAGCGGATATTGCCCTCTATGCCGCCAAAGAAAATGGCCGAAACCGGGTTGAGGTGGCTCAGCTATAGACTAACGCAACAGAGCCGGACAAGCTCAGTAAGTCAACCACGAGGCGAAGCTCCAAATTTACCAACTCCTTCCCTCCCTTCTTTCGCAAGGGAGGGGAAGAAGATATCACCAGCCGCCTTTACAGGAGGGCTAGTTACTTTCACAGCAAAAACGTTTCAAGCCCAAGTGATCAGCGGCGGCAGCCACGGTTGTACCAAAGAAAAGTGTTGGTTTATCCTTAAGGATAAAATCACCAATGGTATCGTTGACAATGGTGGAACCGGTAGCCACAATCAGTTCAGCATCTGCAACGGCAGCAGCACTACTGTCCGGCCCCTCAATGACAACACCACACTTCTGATTACCAATATTATCTGGATCAAGATCCACTATTCTCAGGGTAAATTTTTCGGCCAAGGCTTCAATCAACTTGGGTTGATAACCAATTTGAGTAATGCGTACCTGGCCATACTTCTCCATGATATAGTCGGCCATCTTAGGAGCACAGATACTCGGGCCCTTATCCCGACAGTGGATGGTTCGATCTGTCTTACCCAAACTACGCTGAACCGCATTAAGACTGGCCACAAAGATCGCCCGACGAAAGTTATTATCCAATTTCATCTCAGCTATTTCACGAAGAGATGAACTAAAATCACCAAAGGTATCTGTAAAGGCCTGGCCCCGCTCATTGCGAAATTGAGCTTCCATAAGTTTTTCTTTGCCCCGTTGCAGGGGAAAATCATCACCCTCCGGGTTGCCAATGGCCTCCTCCGTGCTCAGGGTACGGGCCGTTATAGCAATACTCTCACCGAGAATTCCCTCCTTCATCCATATTTCCCGGGCCTCTGCCTGCAACTGATTCAAGATTGGTCTGTTCATGAAAAATCCTTATTATGTGTTAGATATTTTTTTCAGGGCAATAAACATAGCTACAGATGCAGACCCTATTATAAGAGAGAGCACCACAGCCCTCTCAAATTCTCCATTAAAAACAGCATTGTATATTTCTAAAGAGAGGGTATTTGTTCTGCCAATAACATTGCCACCAAGCATAAGGGTAATGCCAACTTCCCCCAAGGAACGGCCCATGGCCAAGAGCATCCCGGTCACAATACTGCCCTTAACATAGGGAATGAGTACTCGAATCAGTATGGTCGTTTCCGATTTGCCAAGCACTGCCGCAACTTCAGAGAGCCGAGTGGCCTCAGCCGAGGCCAGGGCAGTCTGTACCGGTTTTATGGCAAGGGGCAGGCCGGCAATAAAGGCAGCGATAACTAAACCGGGAAAGCTAAAAATAATCCTCTCCCCGAGGAGACTGGCAAATGGTCCCTGTCGGCCAAGTAAGAGAAGAAGGGCAAAGCCCGTTGCTATAGGTGGAAACACCAGCGGAAAGGTTACAGCGGTATCAACAACATTCTTCAACACCCCACGTGAACGCGCAAGCCAACAGGCCAGAGGCACACTTAAGAAGAGCTGCATAAAGCCAGAGACAAGCAGGACACGAGCCGAAAGGGCAAGCGGGTCCAGAGTCTCACTATCTGAGAGAATAGCAAAAAATCCCATCCTACATTCCATGTTCGGCTACTATCTTACGAGCCCCTTCCGTATCAAGAAAACTCAAAAAATCTGCACACGCCTCTATTTTGACAGAGCTTGCCATCTCGCCCACAACAATTTTAATAGGCAGGTAGGCCTTTTCATCAACGATGGTATAACCGCCTATGCTTTTTTCAATCTTACGGGCATGGGTAAGGTTGATAAATGCAAAATCAACTTCACCGGCGACAATATATGATCCTGCCTGAGGTACTGTGGAAACCACAAGAATATTTGGTTTTGCCCCATCGTAAACCCCCTTGTTTTTCAGATACTCTATGGCCGCCTTGCCATAAATAGCACGGGAGGTATCAGGAATAGCAATGCGGCTTACATCGCTTGCAAGTAAATCATTTGCCCCCGTGAAATGAGATCCCTTGGGATAAGCTACCACCAATTTTCCCCGTCCCACCAAGGTGGTGGTGGCAAAGCCAAGCTTGGCCCTTTTAAAAAAAGAGGCATCACCCAAGACCAGATCTACAGCGCCGCTTACCCGAGCCTGAGCAATTACCCGAGCCATATTTCCATAGATAAGTTCTACCTTATTCCCTGTTTGAGCATGATAGGCATCAACAAGGTCATCAACAACGGAACGATATCCCGCTCCAGAGGCAAGGACCACTGCTGCCTGGGAGGAGAGGGGGAGGGCCAACAAAAACATTAACAACAAGGATAGGCTACGAACACGCATGAAAAATTCTCCACTTATTCAATATTATTGGGATAATTGGACCGCTCTAAGGTTTTTTTGCCTCTCCAGCCACTGCGGAGCAAGCCGTCCCTCCTCGACTACACAAATATCATCGGCAAGATAAAAGGCCTCTTCCAAATCGTGGGTAACATGGATTACCGGAATATTAAGGATCTCTTTTATTTTTTTAAGTTCGCCACGAAGATTGGTTCTGGTGGCCACATCTAAAGCAGAGAAAGGCTCATCGAGCAGAAGCAGGGCCGGTTTACGGGCAAGGGCCTGACAGAAGGCAACCCGTTGCCGCTCCCCACCGGAAATCCCAGCAGGCCTGCGCTCAGCGATATGGTCAACACCAAATCGAACCAAGAGCTCCTGAACGCAATCTTTATCGACGGCGGCAAAGGCCACATTTTTTCTAACCGTGAGATGAGGGAAAAGGGTATATTCTTGGAAGACAAGACCAACACCTCGATCTTGAGGAGGTATACAGAGATTATTGCAGGTATCATTCCACAGCACTCCGTCAAGGGAAACGGTGCCATGATCAGGACGTTCAAGACCGGAAATAATCCTTATCAAGGTACTTTTTCCAGCACCGGATGGACCAACAATGGCGGTAAGAGATCCCGCAGGACAGACCAGAGAGAGGTCCAGGGTAAAATTTGCCAGCTTCTTACGGATATCCAAACAGAGAGTCATAAACAATTACCAATTCCCAAAAAATGCCATCAACAATAGAAGTAGTAAGAAATACAACTTAAATAACATTTTGCAAGATATAATAAAAACAACTGGGCCACAAAGTACCACTCTGTGGCATCAATTTAATTATGGCAAGTTAACTCTTTTATTCGTTACGGAAAAACTTCTTATTTACAGCTATTAGATGAGAAAACAAGAGATTAGACTAAAGCCTTAACCAAACAATAACAAATTCGCCAATAAAAACATCACCGCAAGTCTTAGCCAGAGATCAGCTAAAAGGAAATTGTCGAACGACCATTTAGGACAGGAGCCAATTATCTCTCTATAAAATGTACGGGAGAGGGAGACAGAAACAAACAGCCATTTACTGGCTGGGCACAAAAGAAGAAGCCCCCTGACAATCGCCACAAAGATCATTCTCAAGGCAGGGCCACGCTCGTTACGCTACCTCAAACCGACGGCCAAGACCATCTTGGTCGTCAACTACCCTGGAGGATCTCCACAGAAAAAGCTCTCACAGCCAGTACCAGCTGCAAGTGCTCATTATAAAAAACTGACAAAAAAGCTCATCTCTTACGGGTGGCAAAGATACCCCCCGGTTCATGGAGATTCTCAAGCAGAAATACAATGAGACAGGGCAACACTACTGATAAAATGCATGCACCCAGCAATAGACGACAGGTCGTAAGAGCCAAGTAGCCCTAGCGCTCACAGCTCTTATAATAAAAAAATGTGGGATTCCAGTGTGTTTTGCCGACCCAGAAAGGGACGACAAAAAAGCAGACAAAGGAGAGTAGCCAACCATAATTGGCTATTGAGCAAACAACTGCCAAGAATCGCAGTAGAAAGAACTGCGATTCTCGGGGGTGGGGAGCAGTCGCTAAGCCACCTTAAACCTGCTGACTAGCCTGGCCAACCCCTCGGCAAGCATTGACAGCTCTATGGCATTCTCTTTAACATTCCGACTTCCCTGATTGATCTCTTCTGAATCTGATCTAATTATAGTAATTTCCGCTGTCACCTCGCGACTGGCAGTGGAGCTCTCAGCGACATTTCCACTTACCTCGACAATACCAGATGAGGCCTGAACAATATTTTCTGCAATTTCAGAACTTACCGCAGATTGTTCTTCAACAGCTGTGGCAATAGAGTATATGACCTCATTCACCTCTGTTATCACCTCAGTGATTGTCTCGATGCCTGTAATCGAACCCGTTGTTGTCTTCTGCATCTCCTCTATCTGATGCCTGATATCAACGGTTGCCTCGGCCGTCTGCTTGGCAAGATCCTTTATCTCATTAGCCACAACCGCAAAACCCTTACCCGCATCACCGGCTCGCGCTGCCTCAATGGTGGCATTAAGGGCAAGCAGGTTAGTCTGCTCAGATATCTCAGTAATTGTCTCAGTAACCCTACCTATCTTGTTGGCCGCAGCCCCAAGCGCACCCATATTCGACGAGGTGTCAATGGATTGCTGCACTGCCTGTTCAGATATGTTTTTAGCCTTAGCGGCATTCTGAGCGATCTCGTTCACCGTTGCTGTCATCTCTTCCGTGGCCGTAGCAACCATACCAACATTACCAGCCGACTGTTCCATTGCTGCCGAGACTGAGCTCATATTCACACTCATCTGTTCAGCTGCAGAGGCAACATTTATGGCACGACTAGAGGTGTTCTCGGCATTACCAGAGAGTTGCGCTGAAACGGCAGAAAGCTCGGTTGAGGCGGAGGCAAGAGCTGATATATCTTCGACTATCTCCTTAATCATTGTCCCAAGCCCAGCCACCATTCTGTTCAGGGCATGAGCCATCCTGCCAATTTCATCCTCTTGAGCAATATCAAGATGAGAGGAGAAATCTCCACTGGCAAGAACATCCACATAATCCATCATCTTCCCAACAGGCCCCGTAATAGACCTGGTAATAAGCAGGGCTGCGACAAGGCCTATAAGAAGTGCTATTGCAGAGGTCAGCAATGCTATCATAATAGTCTGCTTACTCTTTGCCTGAACGGCAAGGCCAAGCTGATCCTGTTCCGCCTTGAGGGATAGTTTTAACTCTCTAATAATAAGCGACATCTTCGGGCCCATCTTTGCGAGAGTCCCTGAGATTATCCTGTTACACGTGTGTGTATCGGCAACCACTTTTTTAAAACCAGAAAGATACTCCTCTGCATCCCTGCTCATATCTGCATTCATTTTTTTTAGGATTGGATCCTGCAGTAGCCTCTGCAAACGTTCTGCCCCTGACAAAAGAGCAGAAATTTCATCCAAAACAAGCTCTTCATCCAAGTTACTGCTGGTCTTTAAAAATTTAGTAACATAGAGTCTTCCCAAGAGCATATGGCGAAGAAGGACAGCTGCCTCATAGCCTGTCGCAGCATCACCCTTATCTTTAGCAGAAACCATTAAAGCTGAAAGTTGTTTTTCCATACTTGCACCCTGCACGGCAAGCTCATTCTTAACAAGACTGTCACGCTTTTGAGTCAGACTAACAAGCTGGGAAAATGCCTGGTCGTAACGAGCAAAATCAGCCTCATACCTCTCCACGAGTTTGCCCCGTTCAGGGCTAACCATTCGCTCACGGGCCTCTCTAAGAAATGAACCCATTTCTTCTTTATATTTTAGATAAATGGCAACATCTTTCTCACTTGATGTCGTAATAAATCCCTTGACCCCCATACGCATCGTCAGCATATTTGCCTGCAGGCGACCAACGAGATTGGTCTCGTCCGCCATGACCCTATAGGTCACGAAATTATCCGCCAAAGACCCCAACCCCTGCCAGGCAACGGAGGAGACCAGTAGCAAAAGAACAAGAACGGCCCCAAAGCCTGTGCCAATCTTAGTCGCTAAATTCATTTTATTAAACATTACTCACTCCACTCGTGTTTTCTACATAGCATACCAAACCTCTTAGGACACCCTAAGAATAGACTACCGATATTGCACTAAGCGTACCAATTGACATACCAGCCTACAAAAACCTGAAAAATAACAATAAAACAATGATATAGACAGGAGTAAACTTGCCATTGGCCCTTAACTATCTCAGCTGTTGACCAGCTGAGATGGCTAAGGGGAAAAATGAAGGCAAAAAGACCTCCCTAAAAACCAATAACAGCAGGAAAACCCTTCTCATTGCTCAACAACCAGTCAATAAAACGCCTAATAAACAGAGAAAACAGAAGATCCTTTTGAAGGTGGCAAAAAAGCCTCCTTGCATCGCCTCCCCCTTGCCAAAATAAATTCTGAACCAATATCAAATTATTACAGCCTGTATTTTCGATGAATTAATGAACATTCTACCTTGACCATAATGGCCAAATAACGTTATTTTACCGCAAAATTTCTGAGGCTATTAATATGCAAGAGACATGAGAAGGACCAGCCACTATTTGCATTAAAGATTCCACCACAGCCTGATAGTGCACTGAAACTAGCCAGACCATAGACCAGCCCCCAAGGTAGGTAACTGCTTCTCTGCACCTTTATGTCAATTACAGTGGTAATTGCTATAATGGGTCTAAGGCCTTTACCCCAAAATGCTTGGCCTCACCGCTTAACCCCATAATTATGCTTTATAATGTGATAGAATTATGAAAGAAAAAATAGCTGCCCACGACGCTGGGGAGAAGATGTTACTGGAACACAAATATCTGCAATCACTTCGTCTCATAACAAGGGGAGTAAGCCACGAATACAACAATATATTCACCGGATTATCTGGGCAATTTCAATTACTCAATAAAGAGATCAAAACAGATGACAATCATCACAGAGCCCTGATATCGGAACTTTTAGAACGTGGTTGCCAAAAGACCTCTCTCCTCCATGATTTTTCCAGATATAGTTCAGAGAAAAAAGAGCTGCACTCAGTGATTCAAGCGGCGGAGATGGCCATTGAATTCCTGGACACAATCTCCAACTCGCACCATTTTACCCTGGAAAGAGGAGAAAACCTCCCGCGACTGCAGTGCTCCATGAAAGAAATTACCATGGCAATATTTTATCTGGGAGAAAATGCTATTGAGGCAATGCCAGGTGGGGGAACTATTCGAATAGTAATCAGCACCGACACTGTCCAGACGGGTTTTCTCTCCATCGCTGTCATTGACCGCGGCCGAGGCATAGCCCCTGATATTGAGCATGACCTGTTTAAACCATTTATCAGTAGCAAAAATTCTTCAGCAGAAGTCTGCGGTCTTGGATTGTACGCAACCCACTCTATCATGCAACAACACCAGGGCACTGTCTCTATTTCACAAGATAAAGACACCGTTGCCACCATCAGCCTGCCATACGAACAAGGGCAAGAGAAACAGGCACCGATGCCCACTCCCCCCCTTATGCAAAGAGACAATCAGGCAAAGCAGATATTTTTTATTATTGAGGATGACAATGCCCTGCGTGACTTTATCTCCACAGGCCTGCAACGACACGGCCATATAGTCTTCTCAGCTGCAAGCTGTGCCGAGGCCGTGGAGGAGTTTAAATTTGTCCACGAGATGATCACCGTCATCCTGCTTGATATCGGTTTAAACGACTGTGATGGTTTCAGCTGTCTTGAAAAAATAGTGCAAATAGATATGCCGAAGCAGATAGTATTCATGTCAGGCGGAGAGATCACAGAGAAGATGAAATATGGTGCCAGGTTCCTGCAGAAGCCATTCACCATAAAACAGATTGAGGAACTTATATCGCATGCCGAATAAGACGCTAACGAATCACAAATCTGCCCGGGCACTTGTCGTTGATGATGAGACTACAATAGCAGATTTTATCGATGATACCCTCACGGCCCAAGGCTATCAGGTGCAATCCTTCTCCGATTCAAAGGCGGCATATGGTATTGCCAGTGCACAGGATTTTGATATTGCCCTGGTGGATATCAGTATGCCGGGAATAAGCGGGGCACAGCTCTCAAAAAAAATACGAGAACGATCTCCCCAAACAGAAATTATTATCATTACAGGCGTTCCAGACCAGGAAAATCTTGAACCATTTCTTAAAATGGGCCTTACCCAATTCCTCTTCAAACCCTTTAATCGGTCACAGCTAGCCTACTCAGTCTATGCGGCAATGCACTTCAAGAGGCTCCGAGGTAAATATCTGACCATAGCAGCAGAGACACAGGGAAGTAGCCTCACGGGAATGTCTCGCTCTATACGAAACATTCGTCAGGAAATACTCTCGGTGAGCAGAATCAATCTTTCGGTGCTTATCATGGGCGAATCCGGTACGGGAAAAGAGGTTATTGCCCACGATGTGCACAAGAACAGCGAGCGCAGCAAAAAACCATTTGTCCCCATTAACTGTGCAACTCTTGGTAGCCTGGCTGAATCTGAGCTCTTTGGACACGAACGGGGAGCTTTCACCGGCGCGACAAAAACAACCAATGGCTATATAGGTGCCGCCAATGGAGGAACTCTTTTTTTTGATGAGATAGGTGAGCTTGCCCCTGAAATCCAGGCAAAGCTTCTCCGTTTTCTCGACGACGGAGAATATAGAAGGGTTGGTAGTTCAGAGATCAGGCATGCCGATACCGGTATTATTGCCGCAACCAACAGAGACCTTAAAAATGTGCTGCGAGGGGAGCTTCCGCCAGACCTCTTCTTCCGCCTCTCCGGTTCCGTTATCCAGGTATCACCACTTCGAGAACGTAAAGCCGATATTTTACCACTTACCCGCCATTTTCTGACCCTCTTTGGCAATGCCAAAAACACCTTCTATGATCTTTCAGCGGAGGCATGCGCCCTTCTCATTGAAGAGGAGTGGCCAGGCAATACCAGGCAACTCAAGCAGGTACTCTACAAAATCTCCCAGACCTCAACCAACCCCCAATTATCCCTTGCCGATGTACAAAAAGCCCTGGGAAGAGACAGCAAGAAGCAGGAAATACGTACCTACAAAGAGGCAAAGCATGATTTTTTACTGGAGTTTAACAGAGGATATTTTATTACCCTCCTCTCTATAACTCGTGGAAGCCTGCAACAGGCCCTGCAGATAAGCGGCATGCATAAAAAGAATTTTTATACAAAAATAAAGCAACTTGGTGTTACGGTAAAAGATTTCTCCCCAAACAGGCAACAGAAAAGCTAAGCCAAGGTCTCCGAGCAGAGGGAAGATCACCTTTTTTGTGACAATAATCTCCCATGGGTTAAAATAGTTATTCTTCCCCATGGCAGCTTTCCCGGATGCCATCGGCAAAACGACTCAACCAACAGGAGACATCCATGAGTAATCCATTAGTTTCAGCTGAGGCAAGAGTGAAAAAGGCCCTTATTCTCCTCAGCGAACTTATCGAAAAGCAGCCAACAAGTCCGGTAAATAAGCTTCTGCAGAGGGTGGCGTTTGAATGTGATCTTACCCCCAAAGAGAGTGTCTCCCTCCAGCACCACTTTAATAAAAAAGAGAAGGGGTGACTTTTTAAATTAGTCCTTTTCACTAAAAGGCCATTTTTTCAAGATTGTCCGGTAACAACAGAGAGAGGATTATACGATGGACGCCTACCAACAACTCATAACCACCATTGCCCTGACCATGGGGGTCGCCTGGGCAAGTGGAATTAATCTCTATGCAACCATTGCCATGCTGGGAATTCTCGGTTCAACGGGCAATATCGATCTGCCGACTCAACTGCTGGTAGTGCAGGATCCACTGGTCATTGGCTCCGCCGCCATCATGTACTGTGTAGAATTTTTTGCAGATAAAACTCCAGGTCTTGATACAGGCTGGGATGCTATCCACTCCTTTATCAGAATTCCGGCAGGGGTGATGCTGGCAGCAGGCGCAGTTGGCGATGTCAGCACCCCGCTGGTAGTAGCCTCGGGAATTTTAGGCGGAACGATAAGCGGGGTCAGCCATAGCATAAAGGCAGGCAGCCGAGTACTGATCAATACCTCACCGGAGCCCTTCAGCAACTGGACGGCATCGGTATTGGAAGATGTAGCGGTAATCGCCGGTATATGGACAGCTATAAACTACCCACTCCTCTTTATCGGCCTCTTTATTCTCTTCATCATCCTCGCCATCTGGCTCCTCCCTAAGATCATGCGGGGAATTATCATCCTCCTGAAAAAAATCAGAGGATTTTTTGGAGCAACGCCAGAGCCAACCTCTCAGTATAAGCAGCCAGCCAGGGCAAATCCGCCAAAAAAGATAAAAAGAATTGGCCCTCCCGACAGAAAATGATACACCTCAGGCCCTAAAAAAAACAGGGGCCCTGCGCCTTTAAAATTGCCAGACCATAATTTATTATCGGAACCGACGCTGACAAAAAATTGATTCGACGAAGCATCTCTGCCCCGGGAGCAGGCACATAGGCTTGCAAAGGCTGACATAGAGATAAAATGCTCCTTACAGGTCTATGCAAACGCTCTCTCAGCAATAAAGTAGCCTTTGCGGATTCATGCAAGGGCTGTCTGCTCAATAAAATGGCCTTTGCGGGTTCATGCAAGGGCTGTCGGAGCAATAAAATGGTCTTTGCGGGTCTCCGCAAGGGCTCTCCGCTTAATAAAGTAGCCTTTGCTGGTTCACGCAAGGTCGTTTTATTAGCTTTGCGGATCTTTGCAAGGTCGTTTTATTAGTTTAGGACTTTGCGAGCTTCTTACTCTTCCAGATTTTCTGGAAAATCATAAGCTGCAGCAAAACAAAGTTCCTTCTGAATCTAATCAAGTAGCAGCTTCGGCAGCTCAACTCTGCTCACATCGTCTACGGCCTGATGAGACCAGGGGCGGGGCATGCTGGAATGAATCTGGCACATGGCTGATAAGAGTAGCCTTCAGGGCATCAATCCCCCTACCCTGCCGAGCGCTTACCGCCTGACAGGCAATTCCGTAAAGCCGGCAAAATTGTTCTATCTCCTGCGAGACAGGGTGAAGATCTATCTTGTTCTGAACAAGAATAAGGGGAACCTTTTGCCGCAGCAGCAGTTCAAGCTCCTGCATATCCCCTGTCGTAAGTCGTCCGCCTGCCACCACAAAGATAATCATATCGGAACGACTAACTATTTTTTTGCTTGCCTGGACCCGGAGAAGACCTAGCTCACCGCTATCGTCGGTGCCGACGGTATCGTAAAAGGTAACGGGCCCAAGGGGGAGCAACTCATAGTGCTTTAAAACAGGATCCGTCGTTGCTCCCTCCTGAGACGAAACGCTGGAGACCTGACCACAGAGGGCATTAAGCAGCAGAGATTTCCCCACATTGCGACGACCTAAAAGAGTAATAACAAGGCGCGAGGATCGTGCTGTTTGCCTATTGCTCATAGAGCCTCCTTCTGGATCTAAGACCATTATTTACCACCTTCTATACAACAGACGCCACTGAGATAGGCAAAGGGGGCCTCACCTTGGCGGGGTAAATTTGATAATTCCTGCCCACTCCCGGCAAGGGCATTGCCTCCATGATCACGTTACAACCATGGTCAAGGGCCTTTTCACGCTGACAGTCCACAACCTTTGGCCCAAGAAGAGAGGCAAGAGCGCTTGTGGCTGAAATATGGGCACGGGGATTACAGAGACGCAGGAGGGCAAGACAGCGATGGCTAAGATCGAGACTACCGGCAGCCATCTTCCCCAGGGGCGTTTGCGGATGAGGGACAAAGGGGCCTGCCGTAATCATATGCAACTCTAATTTTGAGAGAAACATGATATCAGCGGCTAAGAGGGCAAGGGGATCTTGATCTGGAGAGGGCAGACCGACAATACAGCCAGAGCCCGTTTCATAGCCAAGAGCCTGCAGATGCCGTAAACTTTGCAGACGACTGGCAAAGGAACAACCGGGGCGATAGCGGTTATGAAGCTGCCAATTTGTACTTTCAAGCTTAAGCAGATAACGATCTGCCCCCGCGCCCTTCCACAGGGCCAGGGTCTGACGGTCCTGCTCGCCGAGACAAAGGGTTATGGCAACCGAACTGGCAGCACGTATCTCGGCAATAAGCTCGGCAATATCTTCTGCCGAAAAGAAGCTATCCTCACCAGCCTGAAGGACCAGAGTCTCAAACCCCATCTCCACAGCATCACGGGCACAGGCGACGATCTCCTCTCTGCTCATTCGGTAACGCCTACCCGCATTGGCTCTGCGCAAGCCACAGTAGTGACAGTTACGCCGACAGTAGCTCGACAACTCAACAATGGCAAACAGATGAACAGAGCGACCAAAGCGAGCCACTGTCTGCTTCTTCGCCTCGGCAAAGAGCCAGCCATCGTGATGACCGGCAAGGAACTCCTCTATTTCTTTAAAGTTAAACATAATTAAATATACAGATCCCTCTCACCTGCCTCCATACGAGCAAGCTGAGCCATGAGCTGTTTCTTCACCGCCGGAGTAGAACTCTCCAGCTCATGGGCAATCTGCCTCATACCTGCCGCAAGGGTTGCAGGAGAAGCATAATCCTGTAGGTACTCATTAAAGGTCATGACCGAATTGGGATGACAAAATTTCTGGATAAACCCATCCTTGGCCAGGCTCATAAAATATTCACCGGTGCGTCCCGTCCGATAGCAGGCAGTACACCATGAGGGCATAAAGCCATGCTGTACCAGATCCAAAACAACATCGTCGAGGCTACGATGGTCCCCCACAGAGAACTGTTGACTGGTGGGCTGATCAGAGACGGGATTACTATAAGCCCCCGGATAGGTACGAGAAGCCGCACTAATCTGTGAAATACCAAGCTGAAGAAGCTCGGTGCGCATGGCAGCACTCTCCCGGGTACTCATTATCATACCGGTATAAGGCACTGCCAGACGCGTTATGGCAACGATCTTCTTAAAGGTATAATCAGAGATTGCATAGGGTGGAGCCAGAGAAATATCGGAGCCAAGCGCTGGTTCCAGACGAGGAAAAGAGATGGTATGCGGACCGGCCCCCCAACGCCTCTCCAGCTCTTCTGCATGCTTTAGCATAGAGAGCAGTTCAAAACGATGATCATAGAGGCCAAAGAGGACACCAATACCGACATCATCAATACCAGCCTCTTGGGCACGATCCATGGCCTGCAATCGCCACAGATAATTAGTTTTATTACCGGCAAGGTGCATCTTTTCATAGGTCGGCTGATGATAGGTCTCCTGAAAACATTGATAGGTACCAATCTTTGCCTGGTGAAGAAGTTTAAAACCTGCCACATCCAGGGGGGCACAGTTAATGTTGACCCGACGAATAGAACCACTCTTATCAGAGAGGGTCTCATAAACGGTGCCGACACTCTCTGCTATAAAAGTTGCATCAAGCTTGGGATGTTCTCCATAAACCAGAAGCAGTCGTTTTTGCCCACTATTTTCCAGGACACGCACATCACTGGCTATCTCTTCAGGGCTCAGGGTTTTACGAACAAGCTCCTTATTGGTGGCGTTAAAGCCGCAGTAGCGACACTGATTAACACATTCATTGGAGATATAGAGCGGAGCAAAGAGAACAATACGGTTGCCGTAGGTTGCCTGTTTTACCTGCTTGGCTGTCGCAAAAATTTCTGCATCAAGCTCGGCATTGTCATTTTCTAGAAGAATGGCAACATCCAGCAGGGAAAGCCCCTTCTTCTCCCCTGCCTTGGCCAGAATTTCTCGAACAAGGGAGGGCGCAGGCTGCTGGGCCTTATCAATAATACTCCACACCTGCTCTGCATCTATAAAATTATCTGTGGTATCCGGTTGTATTAGCATGATCTGTTCCTGGCGCCTGCATGGATGATGCCAGGCGGTTATAGAGAGTACGAATAGAGATGCCCAGAGTATGGGCAGCCTGTGTTTTATTGCCGCCACACTGCTTAATGGCAGACTCCACCTCTTCCTTGCTCACTCTTTTTTTTCTTAAAAGCGGCGCATGAACTGGCGGGGAAGGTGGTCGAAGATTCTCTTGACCATCTCCAAGGACGGTGAGACGATGAGCTATATGTTCCGGCAGGAGAAGGGGGGCATCAAACATAAAAGTTGCCCACTCCATAAGATTTTTTAATTCACGCACATTTCCCGGCCAGGGGTGCTGGAGGAGAAGTTGACAGGCAGCTTCACTTATATTGTGAAACTTCTTATGCCGTTTTTGTGAAGATTGGCGCAGGAGCATCCGAGCCAGGGGCAGTATATCTTCCCGCCGTTCCCGCAGGGCCGGGATGTATATATGTCCCACCTTAAGACGATAGTAGAGATCCTTACGAAAAGAGCCGTCGGCTACATGACTGTCAAAGTCAATATTAGTGGCGGCAATAACTCGAATATCGGTGGGAATATGACGCAGACCGCCAACACGATAAAAAGTTTTCTCTTCGAGGACCCGGAGGAGTTTTGCCTGCAACTCGGTGGGAATCTCTGCAATCTCATCAAGAAAGAGGGTTCCACCATGAGCACAGTCCAACTTACCCTGCTTACCACGACTAACAGCACCGGTAAAAGCTCCGGAATCATAGCCAAAAAGCTCACTTTCAAAGAGAGAGGGAGATATTGCCGTACAGTTGATATCAACAAATGGTAGCAGTGATTTACTCCGGCCAAAATGAATGATTTTAGCAATGATCTCTTTACCCACCCCCGTTTCACCTTCAATCAGGACCGGGATGGAGCGATCGGTATGATACATCTCCGCATGACGCACTACCTCCTGCATCTGGGCAGAAAAAAAGCCAAGCCCATATTGACCGAGGCCATCTACCACATTAACAGCTCCTTCTCTTCCCCCTCCGCTCAGACTGGCTGACACATTGGTTTCCCCCTCCTCGGCGGCAAGAATTACCCCCACGGACTGATACTCCACAATGCTTCCATCTGCCCGAAAGAGCCCCCTGTTGATATACTCAAGGTACTGAATCCTCCCATCCTTGCAGATAAATTTAGGCCGGGTCGTCACCTCCGCATTTTCCGGGGTTATGGAAAAAATATCGGCAATGATATCCTCCCGCTCATCCTCACTAAGAAAGGTGGCCAGATTACTGCCTATCATCTCATCAACCGTCTTTTCATAAAAATCAGCGCAAGCAGCGTTAACAAAGGTAATTGTCCCGTCAGCCTGAAAGGCACGAATGAGTTCATTCTTTTCTGGTAGCATCTGATCCGATACAACTTTACTCTGCGGCATAAATAAGGTCTCCCTGAGCAATAGCACAGTGCCCCAACTTGGAGGCGGCTCTCTGCCGTTTTGATGTCACATTCCCACGCAGGCCGGAAGCAGGCACCAGACTGAGGGCTTCGGCTGGACAGATGGCAACACAGGCAGGCTGATCATGGCCTGCACAGAGATCACACTTTGAAACGACAAAAAAAGATTTCTGCTGTGCCTCTTCCCCACCCTCTACTTGCCCTGAATCCTCGGTGAGCAGGAGTTGATTCCTGGTCGTCTCAACAATCTGTATTGCCCCAAAGGGACAGGCGAGGAGACAACTCTTACACCCTACACAGAGTTCAGCGATAACATCAATATGAGATTCTCTCTGAACTATTGCCCCTACCGGACAGGCGTTTGCACAGGGAGAGTCTTCACACTGCCGACACTGCACGGGCACCGTCACCTCTGCCACCTTAACCAGGTTGAGGCGGGAAACAAATGGCGTATTCCGAGCAATAAGTTCTCCTGCGGGCAGATCCTCATGGGCGCGGGCACAGGCAACCATACAGGCCTGGCAACCAATACAGAGACGGGCATCCCCCAAGACAAAGGAGTTCATCATTGCCTCCTCTGTAATGTATGATCGGTATGGAGCAGCTCATGGGCCTGATGGCCAAGGGGCTCACCTAAAAACTTCTCGTACAGTTTCTTTATCTCTGGATTTTCATGGGACTTACGAACAGGAAGGGCTTTATCATGGGAATATAATCCTGCTCTTCGTCCTGCATGCGCCTCTAGCACCTGGCTAGGCAGAAGAGTTTTCGGTTGCCCTCCACCGCTTACACAACCCATGGGACAACACATCACCTCCATAAACTGGAAGTCCGCCTCACCAGCTCGTACCTGCTCTAACAGGGGCGCAATATCGGCAAGCCCCGCAGCTATGGCAACTCGGAGTTCCACCCCCTCGTGCTGAACAGTGGCAAAGCGTACCCCCTCTCCACCCCGGACATAGTCCAACTCAACACTCGGCAGTGGTTTTCCCGTAAGTACCTCACAGGCACTGCGAAGGGCCGCCTCCATTACCCCACCCGTGGTGCCGAAAATATTACCGGCTCCGGAATAACAGCCCAAAGGATTATCAAACTCCGCATCTGCCAGGGCGAGAAAATCAATCCCCACATGCTTGAGTAGCTGAGCAAGTTCCCGAGTGGTAATAACAAGATCAACATCGCGATAACCGCTGGCAGCCATCTCCGGCCGCTCACACTCAAACTTCTTGCAGGTACAGGGCATAACGGCAAGACTGAATATCTTTTCAGGGGCAATACCAGCCTCTTGGGCCCCATAGGTTTTAAAGAGGGTGCCCGCCATCTGTTGCGGCGATTTACAGCTGGAGAGATGCTCAAGCAGATCGGGATATTGGTCTTCGACAAACTTCACCCAACCGGGACAACAGGAGGTAAACATGGGAAGCTTACCCTGCCCTCCTATCCGGGCAATAAGTTCAGCACCCTCCTCCATGATGGTGAGGTCAGCAGCAAAGTTGGTATCATATACCTTGGTAAAGCCCAGGGCATGAAGAGCAGCAGCCAGTTTCCCGGGAGTAAGAGAGCCATAGGGCATGCCAAACTCTTCACCAAGTGCAACCCGGACTGCGGGAGCACATTGAACAAAGGTAGAGACTTCATCGTCAGCAAGTGCTGCCAGAAGGGGAAATATATCACCCCGATAGTGAGCGGCAAAGAGAGGTTCGACAACCGTGGCCAGCATACCGCGATTTTGCAAACGCTTACCACGACCAGTGGCATAGCTCATAAGATCCGAATCGTAACCACTGCATATCTGCACACACTGACCACAGAATATGCAGGCATCTGTGTCTATCTGATGAGCTCTATTAAGTCTGCCGGAGATAGCCCCGACAGGGCAAACCTCCTTACATCTGCCACAGCCTGTACAGAGTTCCTGATCGATGGAAATAATAGCTTTTGTCATTATAATAGCCCTCTTAAACTGAGTAATTTCTGCCAACAGCGGCCAGGCTAAGGGCAGCTGCCTGCATTCGATGCGCTCTATGCTCCCGAGGTACAACCAGCTGCAATGCCTGTTGAGGACAGTTCAGCACACAGGCGGGTTGCTCTTCTCCTATACAGAGATCACATTTATTGGCCACCAAACGCTGCTTGTAACGATTATGCAGACCAGAAATACTGCAATCATCCTCACAAAGGCTAAGGTGTTGCATCACGGCATGACCGTTACGAAAGAGGGGCACCAGTTCCATGGCCCCAAAGGGGCAGGCAAGCATACATGTCTTACAGCCCATACATTTTTCCTCATCAACAAATATCACCCCATCTCTTTGGCTGATGGCCTCGACCTGGCATACATTTGCACAGGGAGCATCCTCACAATGACGACACTGAACGGGAACATAGGCCTCATGATAGCGAACAAGATGAAGCCGTGGCTGAATGGGACTCATCATACTCCCCACGGTCAGTGGACGATTTCCCTGGGAATGCACCTGAGAACAGGCTATTTCACAAATTCGGCAGCCGATACACCTAGTGGAATCTGCGACGACGAAGCTGTTTAAGCTCTGCTTTTTCTTCATACCATCTGCCTCTTTCTTCTATTATGGGGGGATACAGCCTTCCTCTCTACCTTTTGTACAGAGACAGCGCATATTTTCAGTTCCGGTGTCTGAGTTATAGGATCGGCGGCGCTATTGGTCAGCATATTTCCCGAACTTTCCGTATAGTGAAATGTCATAAAAACAAGACCCTGAATTACCCGAGTCGTTACCTGGGCCCTGGCCTCTACTGCTCCACGCCGCGAGGCCACCCGAACCAGATCACCATCAATAATGCCCAGACAGAGAGCATCATGGGGATGGATCTCAACCAACTCATGGGGTGCTACCCCATTCAGCCCCCAACAACGACGAGTCATGGTTCCGGTATGGTAATGAGCAACAACACGGCCGGTTGTCAGTTTCAGGGGATAATCTGTGTCTGGTACCTCGGCGGGTTGCCTATGTTGGGCAGGCTCAAAACGGGCCAGGCCACGAATAGCCCCACCCACATGTAAGACCGGTGTACCGGGATGATTTTCATGGGGACAGGGCCACTGCAGAGATTCATTCTCCAACCGTTCATAGGTAATACCGGCATAGGTAGGGGTAAGAGATCGCATCTCGGCAAAGATCTCCCGAGGATGGGTATAGGACGAGGGATACCCCAGAGCCACCATCAACTCGCTGATGATTTGCCAATCTGGCCTGCTCTCACCAATGGGATCAACCGCCCGACGAACGCGCTGTACCCTACGCTCTGTACTGCTGAAGGTGCCATCTTTTTCAGCAAATGTGGTTCCGGGAAAGACCACATCGGCAAGCGCTGCTGTTTCCGTGAGAAAAATATCCTGCACCACGAGAAACTCCACCTGTTCCAGACAGTGCTTAACGTGGTTAATATCAGGGTCACTGCGCAGAGGGTTTTCGCCAAAGACATAGAGAGCCTTCACCTCATCTCGTTCTATCCCGCTTAGAACAGAGGGAATAGTAATCCCTGGACGCGCCGAGAGCTCGACCCCCCAGGCCCTAGAAAATTTCTCCACAATCTCTGGTCGGCTCACCTTCTGATAGCCAGGAAATACATCGGGTAGGGCCCCCATATCGCAAGCCCCCTGGACATTATTTTGTCCACGCAGGGGGTTTACCCCTGTTTTAGCACGACCAATATTACCAGTAAGAATGGCAACATTAGAGACAGCCATCACGTTATCCACTCCGGAGGTGTGCTGGGTTATCCCCATGGTATAATAGGTAGCCACATTGGCGGATTCGCCAAGAATACGAGCCGCCTTCTCCATATCAGCCAATGCCACAGCTGTTATGCTCTCAGCCTCGGCAAGGGATATTTTTTCCACAAATGACCTATAGGCAGAAAAATTTTCCGTGTGAGCATCAATATAGACCCTGTCTTCCAAGCCATCACGCAGAATAAGATGGCCCAGAGCATTGAGAAGGGCAACATCACTGCCGGGCTGAAGACGAAGCCATACCTCTGCGTGTTGGGTAAGGGTGGTCGCCCGAGGGTCAGCCACAATAAGCCGGGCACCACGTTTGACGGCCCGAAGCATACCAAGACCAATAATAGGATGACACTCCGTCGTGTTGGTGCCGATGGCAAAAATCGTATCACCTGCCCCCATGGTATCAAGCTCTGCAATGGAGTTGGTCATCGCCCCGCTTCCAAGTGTTGTGGTCAGACCGGCCACGGTGGGAGCATGTCAGAGACGGGCGCAATGATCAACGGAGTTGGTGCCAAGTGCTGCCCGCATCATCTTTTGAAAGAGGTAATTTTCTTCGTTGGTACAGCGGGCAGAACTAAATCCAGCAATGGCCTGAGCCCCATGCTCTTCTGAAATTTGGAGAAGACGTTGAGCCGTATAGCTATATGCCTCCTGCCAACTGACGGGGGTGAGAACACCTTTTTTTCTGATCAGTGGTTTGGTTAGGCGATCTTTGCTGTGCACAAAATCCGTACCAAAATGTCCTTTGGAACAGAGAGAGCCATTATTTACCGCCCTCACTCTGTTTGGGCTAACCCCGGTAATAGTATTATTCTCTACTTCTAAAAAAAATGTGCACCCTGAGCCACAGTAAGGACAGGTTGTCAGTGTTTTTTGCATCTCGATTGGCCAGTGGTATATATGAGTATATCTAAAACTGTGCACAAAACATGCACAGACACATAAAAGTTAGCATATTGCGTGCCACAACGAAAAACAAAATAAATGATTGTTTTTACGAATATTTACAACCAAGACAAACCTTAGCCCGGCGACGACTGCAGACTTACCTGCATCGCCACTTGCCAATTGCAGGCAATAAATCAGATGAAGCAGAAAAGGAATTGAAGGCAAAGAATGCATCGCCACTCTTTAAATCAAACTTGCTTAATAGGTGTATCAAAGTTATACATGAAGCAACTATTCACACTATTCCCTAAATGAGCTATGGCAAATATAATACCCATTGGTAGCATCCCGACAAAAGAGCAGATGCAAAGAGTTATCAGAGCATCGCATAAACGCTCAAGACAATATGGTGTTAATCAAGAAACCCGTAATCTTGAGCAAAAAAGACTCTCTCCGGCAGAACTTGAAAAGAAGCAGGATGAAAACAAGGAACTGTTAGGTGCTATTGCCGCTACCATTAATGAATTTTATGACCTGATGTCTCCCGAGGAATTTCTGGTGGGTTTTGCCGATAGTGAGGGCTATATCCTCCATCTAGCTGGAGGAGACAGGGCAAGAGAAACGTCAGCTGACCGTCAATTCTCCCTGGGCTACCGTTGGACGGAAAAAGATGTAGGCACCACGGCAACCAGCCTCTGCCTTCGGCTTAAAGTCTCTATTCAGCTCAAGGGCAGGGATCATTACTGTAAACAGGCTCAGGGCCTCCTCAGCTCCGCAGCACCAATTTTCGGCCACCAGGGCGTTCTTCTGGGATCACTCTGCATTTTTGGCGACAAGAGCCTTATTCATCCCCACACGCTTATTATGATAACCTCGTCAGCACGCTCTATTGAGCGGCATATGAGGTTAATGCGCTGGAATACAGAGCTGATAAGCAATGCGGGTTTTCTCGATAATGTCATAGAAGCTGCCGGAACGGGCCTACTGATAATTGACACAGACTTAATCGTTCAGAAGATCAACTATCAGGCTAAGAAAATCCTTAATGTCGATGATCTTAAGGGAAAGTCAATTTCATCCCTAAGTGGCCTCCAGCTCGATCTGGACAGCATCTTTGAAAACCCCAGTGTATGGAAAAACAGAGAGTGCCACATCCAACATAATAAAAAAGATATTCACCTTGTCTACTCTGCCCAACCAGTACTGTCAAAGAACGACAAACCCCTCGGGGCAGTCCTTAACATCACTAAATTTAGTAATATCAGAAAATTAATTGATAAGATCTCCGGCATTAAACCCTATTTTACCTTTGATTCCCTAATAGGATCATCACCGGCCTTTACCAAGGCTGTTGATTTGGCAAAGCGTGCCTCTCACTCAGAGGCTACTGTACTTCTTCTGGGAGAGACAGGCACAGGCAAGGAACTATTTGCTCAGGCGATCCATAACGGCGCCAAGGGAGCGGACAAACCATTTGTGCCAATTAACTGCGGGGCTATACCCGGAGAGCTGCTTGAGAGCGAACTCTTTGGCTATGCCGAGGGTGCTTTTACCGGGGCTAAAAGAGGGGGGCGATCTGGAAAATTTATTTTGGCAAACGACGGAACCATGCTCCTCGATGAGATTGGAGACATGCCACATGATATGCAGGTCAAGCTATTGCGCGTCCTGCAATCAAAGGTAGTCCAGCCAGTGGGGGCACGCAAGCCACTGCAAACCAATGCAAGAATAATCGCCTCAACCCATGTTGACCTGGCAGAGGCTATGCTCCACAACCGATTCAGACGGGATCTCTACTATCGTTTGAATATACTGCAGATTAAGATTCCTCCCCTGCGCGAAAGAGGAGAGGTAGATATCAAGGCTCTGGCCCACTATTTCCTGAGAAAAAATAATCCAGAGTTCCAATTTACTGCAGATGCCATTGCCGGCCTGGTTGCATATCACTGGCCGGGTAATGTTCGGGAACTTGAAAACACCATCCAGCGAGCCCTGCATGTCTGCAAAGACCAAACAATAACCGTCAAAGACCTTGGCCTTAGCAAACAAGACCTCAGCAAAAAAGCTGGCTTTCAAGGTACTTTGCTCGATATGGAAAAGAAGGTTATCGCTGAGACATTACGTGAAACAAAATCTAATATGGCCGAGGCAGCGAGAAGACTGGGTATTTCGCGGGCAACACTTTACCGCAAGGTAAAACAGTTCTCCTAGGCCCACCCCTGCAATCCCCCTATCATAGCAGAGAATGCCCAGCCTACTACCCCAGCTACCTCTCATCAAGAAGTAGCCGGGGCAAGCGTGGGATTACCGCTTACTTGCTAACCTTATCGAGAACACTCTGTCCCCACTCTTTACCTACATCGTTAAGAATTACAGGCCAAACTGTAGTCTTTGCCTTCTTGGAAATAGCTCCAATCTCAGCATCGGTGATTGGAAGAATTACTGCACCGTAATCGGCAAGTTTCTTCTCGTTGGCTGCCTGATCTGCCTCAGCAACAGCCCAGCGTCGATCCTCAAATTTGCTTGCAGCATCCTGCACCTGCGCCTGTTCCTCGGCAGAGAGTTTATCAAAATCCTTCTGACTCATGATCAGGTACCACACCTCAAAATGGGTATTTGCAGGAAGATAATATTTGGTAACATCTCTAAATGAAGAGTAATAGCCCTCGGCCCCTGAACCAATTACACCATCAACAACACCAGTCTGGACAGCGGTGAAGGCATCGGAAAATGGAATTGGGGTACCAAGATAACCTGTCTCATCGGCAAGCAATTGGAAGGTCTTCATCGGTGGAACACGAAGCTTGAGCCCCTTAGGCGCATCTGGATTACCGTAGTTCTTCACCTCTTTATTAAAGGAGATACCACCAAAGTATACAGGCCAGGCAGCAAGCATATGAATGTTCTGCTCAGCATAGAGGCCTTCAACAACCTTACGCAGAGGTGCGCCTGCACCATAATTAGCCTGTGCCTGCTGCCAGTTCTCTACAATATAAGGGAAATAGATAAGTTGAAATCTCTTATCCGCTGCAGTAGATGGTGGCTGACAGGCAAAGGAGATCGCGCCAAGGCTGACTCGCTCCTGAACGATGGTGTAATCGCCCAGGGCACTGGCAGGATAGATCTTTGTCTTTAACTTGCCACCGGAAGCCTCTTTCAAGGTATCTGAAAACCAATGCAAATCCTTATCAATTGCTGTTCCCTGGGGTCTTACGTGCGAAATCTTCATGGTTTTCGCCTGCACACTTCCTGCCAGCAGAGAGACACCAGCTAACAGAACGAGAGCACCGGTAATAAAACTTTTCTTCATTTCTTACTCCTTAGAGAGATTTTTTAATTAATAGCCGAAGAGTCTTGGAAAAAAGAGAGACAAATCTGGCCACAGGGAGGTCAAAAAGACTACCGGCACATAGGCAAAGAGAAGCAATACCATTGCCGGTCTAATAACTTCAGAAAACTGCCCCTTGCCTATTCGATCCCAAGGTAGAGGATAGATGCATAGGGTGGGGTTACCCCGCCCCATTCCCGTATTCACGCCCATGATCGCGGCAAACTGAACAGGAGAAACACCAATCGCCTCCATCAGGGGAAGGAGAAGGGGGGCTATAAGAATGATTGCTGTAATATCATTAACAATCATGCCAACGAAAAAGAGGAGAAAGTTGATGAGGATTAACAGTAAAACCTTATTTTCGGTGATAGAAAAAATTCCCGATACCAGGGCCTGAGGCACATCTTCCATAACAAAGATCTGACTGAGCATAAGACTGAAGACAATCATGATCATAATGGCACCAACAGCGGTGGCAGAACTCTTGGCAGCCTTGAGGAATGTCTCGACAGTCAAACCCTTATAAATCAAAAAGCCAACGGGAATAGCATAGATCACCGCAACAGCCGCGGCCTCGGTGGGAGTCATAATGCCACCGTAGATACCACCAAGAATAATAAGTGGCATCATCAGGGCGGGAATTGCCCGGGATGTACAGCTGATACCTTCCTTAATAATCTCTTTTTTGGTAGCGGGAGGCTCAAGCTCCAGGGGAAAACTTCTGGCCATATACAGATTCACTGCTGAGAGAAGAACGGTAATGGCAATGCCTGGTCCCAGGGTTGCCAGGAAACAGGCAAGAATTGAGGTATCCGTTACCCAACCATAGATGATCATGGTAACACTGGGCGGGATGAGCAGACCAAGAACAGAGGAGTTTGAAACAAGGGCTGTGGCATATCCACGGGGGTAACCCTTGGCGGCCATGGCTGGAATCAACAGAGGACCCGTTGCCGCAACACCGGTCAGGCCACTTCCGGAAATTGCCCCAATAATAGCACAACTCACCGAGGCAACCACCCCAAGTCCACCCCGTATTCTACCTACAAATATATTTACAAAATCCAGCAAGCTGGCCGCAATACCACTCTCACTCATGATGGTACCAGCAAAGACAAAGAGAGGTATGCAGAGAAGAACTGGATTAGAAAGCTGTGAAAAGCCCCAGACCATGGTGCCTTCCATGGGAATATCACCCAGGATAACCATGGACATCAGGGCACCACCAAAACAGTATGGTAGCGGAACGCCAAAACTGAGCAGGACCACAAGTGCGGCGAGGGCAATAAGAGAAATTGCTATGATTTCCATAATACTAGGACTCCTTGGTGGGCTGCTGAAGAGCTATTAACTGTTTTGCATGTTTATACAGATAGCCCCCACAGTAGACCGTCATAAGGGCAAGACCGATGAAGAGGGCACATTCAGCCCAAAACGTTGGTATGTACAGGGTAGGGCTTGATTTCCATACGCGCTTTGCATATACGAAATAATCCCAGGCCCAGTAGGTGAGCCAGGAAGAAACTATGACGGAGGCAAGGTCCGCAATAACCCGAACAATCAATCGTGCTTTATCTGTCTTCAAAAAAATATCAAGAACGTTTGCCTTGATCTGGCTATCCTCTCTTGCAGCATTAACAGCTCCCAAGATATAGAGCCACAGAGTGGGATAGACAAGCATCTCATCAAGTCCCATGCTGGGGAGTTCAAAAACATACCGCATCAGCACCTGATAAAATTCCATTACTGCGATCGTACTGATCAGTAAAGGCAGTGCATATTTAAAGAACCTCTCCATCCTCTCCTCCTTTAAGCAAAATGATTTCAAGCAAAAGATAAAATCCATCTCTTCATTGAATTTTTTTAGGCAATACCTATCTCACTACTGCAACTACTGAGATCTCAACAGGCAAATCTAGACAGGCCGTTCTGGCTTCAACACAGGTACGGGCAGGAAGAGGAGGATGATTTCGGTGAGTGATGCTACCTACCATATCCGCTACCCTGCCAATCTGGCCATCGAGCTACAGCCTTATTATAAATTATAATATTGCTCATCCCCACGAGTCTAAACACCTATTGTCAGGGAAAAATCAATCTCAGGCAATCTCTATATATACCTAATATGCTAATATCATGCCAAGACAGATTAGTTTTATTTATTCTTATAATAATAACAATTTATATCTCACAGCGCAAACAAGTTAACCTATTGATATTTAATCATTATCAATGAATCATAAAAGCATTTTTGAGTTAAAGTACCCAGAACAAATAAAGCAGGAGGGGGAAAGAACGACGGCAAAACAGCCTCTCTATGTTTCATTATGCAACATGCTCTCTGCAATTCTGCACGTTTCCTTAGAGTGCTTAGTCCTGGAGAGGGGTGTCACAAAGTAGTACATGTGCCATTTTGAGAAAAAAAGAGTGGCACAGAGGAGAGGGTAGTAAATCTCAAATTTATAAAACCAGATATCCCTAGATCTCAAAATTCAACAATTTACAAAGACATAATGGTAAAGCCAAAAGCACAAGGAGGCCGAAGACGCTATTTCAACAAGAGGGAGGCAATGATCGTTAAGAATATATAAGCCACTCTTCACAATCAAACAAAAAGAGGGGCAAAGCTACAGAGGTAAATTTTCTACGGAGACAGATATTGGAAAGACACATTTCGTGAGGAAGGGGGGGGGAACCCCGGCCACCTCCTAACAAGAGGCAACCGGGAATCTAAACATGATTATTTACGAATACTATCAAGAACGCCTTGTCCCCACGCCTCTCCTACATCACCGAGAACTACAGGCCAAACAGCAGCCTTTGCCTTATTGGAAAGCGCCGTAATTTCCGCTTCACTGATTGGGAGAATTGTTGCACCGTAATCGGCAAGTCGCTTTTCATTGGCTGCCTGATCTGCCTCAGCAACAGCCCAACGTCGTTCCTCAAATTGAGTTGCAACATCCTGCAGTTGTTTTTTCTCCTCAGCAGAGAATTTATCAAATTGTTTCTGGCTGACAATCAGATACCAAACCTCAAAATGAGTATTTGCGGGAAGATAATATTTGGTAACATCTTTAAATGAAGAGTAGTAGCCTTCGGCCCCTGAACCAATTACACCATCAACAACACCAGTCTGCACGGCAGTAAAGGCATCGGAAAATGGGATAGGAGTGCCAAGGTAACCGCTGGTGTCTGCCAAAAGTTGGAGGGTTTTCATTGGTGGCACACGAAGCTTGAGCCCCTTAGCTACATCCGGATTACCGTAATCCTTCACCTCTTTATTAAAGGAAATGCCACCAAAGTATACAGGCCAGGCGGCGATCATATGAATGTCCTGCTCAGCATAGAGGCCTTCAACAACCTTACGCAGAGGGGCGCCTGGAGAGTAATTATCCCGAGCCTGCTTCCAATTTTCTACCAGATAAGGGAAGTAGAGAATCTGGAATCTCTTATCCACGGCAGGAGATGGTGGTTGGCAGGCAAAGGAGATCGCGCCAAGACTCACTCGCTCCTGAACGATGGTGTAATCGCCAAGGGCACTGGCAGGATAGATCTTCGACTTCAACTTGCCACCGGAGGCCTCTTTCAGGCTGTCTGAAAACCAGTGCAGATCCTTATCAATTGCTGTTCCCTGGGGTCTTACATGGGAAATTTTCATGCTTCTGGCCTGGACACTTCCTACCAGCAAAGAGACACCGGCAAAGAGAACCAATGCTCCAGTAATAAAACGTTTCTTCATATCTTACTCCTTAGAGTGAATTTTTAATTAATAGCCAAAGAGTCTTGGGAAAAAGAGAGACAGATCTGGCCATAGAGAGGTTAAAAAGACAACCGGCACATAGGCAAAGAGAAGCAATACCATTGCTGGCCTGATAACCTCAGAAAACTGCACCTTGCCTATGCGGATACCGAGATAGAGGATAGATGCATAGGGTGGGGTTACACCGCCCATTGCCGTATTCACGCCCATGATCGCTGCAAACTGAACGGGAGAAACACCAATCGCCTCCATCAGAGGCAGGAGGAGGGGAGCGATAAGAATAATTGCCGTGATATCATTAACAATCATCCCAACAAAGAAGAGGAGGAAGTTGATCAGAATTAAGAGTAAGACCTTATTTTCGGTGATCGAAAAAATTCCCGATACCAGGGCCTGAGGTACATCTTCCATCACAAAGATCTGACTGAGCATAAGACTGAAGACAATCATGATCATGATGGCACCGACAGCGGTGGCAGAACTCTTAGCAGCCTTCAAAAATGTATCGACAGTCAGTCCCTTATATATCAGGAAGCCAACAGGAATCGCATAAATCACCGCAACGGCAGCAGCTTCAGTCGGGGTCATGATACCGCCGTAGATACCGCCAAGGATAATGAGCGGCATCATCAGGGCTGGAATTGCCCGGGAGGTGCAGCTAATACCCTCTTTGATGATCTGCTTTTTGGTAGCGGGAGGCTCAAGCTCCAGAGGAAAACTTCTGGCCATGTACAGATTCACCGCCGAGAGAAGAATGGTAATGGCAATACCAGGCCCCAGGGTTGCCAAAAAACAGGCAAGGATGGAGGTATCCGTCACCCAACCATAGATAATCATGGTTACACTGGGCGGGATGAGTAGACCAAGAACAGAGGAGTTTGAGACAAGGGCGGTGGCATATCCACGGGGATAACCCTTGGCAGCCATGGCTGGAATCAACAGAGGCCCCGTTGCCGCAACACCGGTCAGTCCACTTCCGGAAATTGCCCCAATAATGGCACAACTCACCGAGGCAACAACCCCAAGTCCACCCCGTATTCTACCTACAAATATATTTACAAAATCCAGCAGACTAGCGGCAATACCACTCTCACTCATGATGGTACCGGCAAAGACAAAGAGAGGTATGCAGAGAAGGACAGGATTAGAAAGCTGTGAAAAGCCCCAGACCATGGTGCCTTCCATGGGAATATCACCCAGGATAACCATGGACATCAGGGCGCCACCAAAACAGTATGGTAGCGGGACACCAAAACTGAGCAGGACAACAAGTGCCGCGAGGGCAATAAGAGAAATTGCTATGATTTCCATAATACTAGGACTCCTTGGTGGGCTGCTGAAGAGCAATTAGCTGCTTTGCATGTTTATACAGATAGCCCCCGCAGTAGACCGTCATAAAGGCAAGACCGATAAACAGGGCACATTCAGCCCAAAACGTTGGTATGTACAGGGTAGGACTTGACTTCCATACGCGCTTTGCATATACGAAATAATCCCAGGCCCAGTAGGTGAGCCAGGAAGAAATTATCACGGAAGCAACATCCGCAAAGACACGGACAATCAATCGTGCTTTATCTGTCTTCAAAAAAATATCAAGAACGTTTGCCTTGATTTGGCTATCTTCTCTTGCGGCATTAACACTGCCCAAGATATAGAGCCATAGGGTGGGATAGACGAGCAGTTCATCAAGTCCCATGCTGGGGAGTTCAAAAACATATCTCATAAGCACTTGGTAAAACTCCATTACTGCTATCGTAGTGATAAGTAAGGGCAGTGCATATTTAAAGAATCTCTCCATACTCTTCTCCTTCAATCGATAATAATTTCGATTGAGAAATGAGATCCATCTCTCAATCGAATTTTTTAATGCTGTACCTATCTCACTGCTGCAATCACAGAAACCTCGACAAGCAAATCTGGACGAGCCATTCTAGCCTCAACACAGGCACGGGCAGGTGCCTGTCCTTCTGGCACCCAGCTATCCCAAACGCTGTTCATCCCTGCAAAGTCCTTCATATCCCGCACGTAAATGGTCGCAGAAAGGATTAAGTCTCTGCCGCTGCCCGCCTGCTCAAGAAGAGCATCAACCCGGGCAAGCATGGTTTCAGTTTGCTCAGTGATAGTGCTTGGTACATCTACCACACCACCAACCTGACCACAGAGATATACGGTGTTATTATGAATTACTATCTTGCTCATTCGCTGAGCTGTTTCCATTCGAGTAATCTCGCTCATTTTCAATTCCTCTCTAGCTATTTTTTACTTTGATTTTTAAACAGGGCCGACGGATCGACGCCTTCTACCACGATATCCATTGCAGCCACTTCCTGAAGAGGCAGCGGTTTAAGAGGTGGACGTATTTTCAGCAATCCAGCGTTCGGCACGGATCCATCCAGTTCTGCCGCAACAATTTCACCCAAGGCCTGTCCGCACATTCTGCCCTGACAGGGTCCCATTCCACATCTGGTGATGGCCTTTACCTCATTGAGATCAGTCACACCCTCAGAGACAAGCTTGCGTACCTTACCCACCGTAATATTCTCACAACGACAGAGGACGGTCTCATCCTCAAAGGATATTTTATTCGGATTAGGGGCAAAAAAGGCATCGATCAGAGGACGAGGATAAGCGTCCTTCTTGATATTCTCCAAAGGCTGCGCGGCCAGGTTATCACGCTCATAAGGAGGAATGATACCAAGACAGCGGGCAACTTCCAGGGCCGACAACTCACCCTTGAACTCAGCAGCCAAAGCACCGGAAACGCCTGTACCATCACCGGTTGCAAAGATTCGCTCAAAGTTGGTGCGTCCCCAACTATCCGTTGCCGGATACCAGTAACGCTGCTCCTTCTGCCACTCCATATGACAGCCAGTAAGGCGATGAATATGGGTGTCAGGAACAACACCGAAATGAACAAGGAGCATCTCAGCATCAAATTTCAACTTTTTACGACCATGGTCCGCTGTCACGGTCGTGACGGCATCATCACCGATGGCCTTAAGATTTGTTATGTTCTTATAGTGGGGGACACCTGACTTCTTGATATCCCAGAGCATCTTCACGCCCTTGAGAAGGAAGGGAATGCCGCCCATGGCCTTGGGCAGATGTTGCAAAATTGAGGGAGAGGGAATTGCCGCTGTTGTCTCAAGAATTGCCGCAACCTTAACCTTTTTCTGGGTGAGCAGGGCTGCCTCGAGTAAAAGCAAGGGACCACTTCCTGCCAGAACAACGCTTCCGGACGGGGTAAGATCAGCATCTTTAGCAAGACCATTTACAGCACCGGCACCCATTACACCGGGCAGGGTCCAGCCAGGAAATGGTACAGGACGCTCCATGGCACCGGTAGCGATAATGACATAGTTTGCAGTTATACGCTCTGACACACCGGCACGTGAATAGCAGACCCGACCTTCAGATTCCACATTCCACACCAGAGAACTCCCCTCATACTCAGCACCACTCTTTCTAAATCGTTGGGCAAGATCAAGTCCACGGCGATACTCAGGACCCATCTTCTTCAGATTACTATCCGATGCATGCTCTATATTGCGATAGATCTGCCCACCAATGTGGTTTTGCTCATCAAGGGTCAATACCTTCAGGCCCATTTCGGCAAGGGTTGAGCTTGCTGTAAGTCCAGCAGCCCCCGCACCGATCACAATTGTATCATAATGACGACTCATGACTATTTTTCCTCCCCGGCTGCAAGGTTACGATTAACGACCATTCCCTTACGAACGGTGGTCATACAGGCCTGACGCTGGACACCATCAATTTCCATCAAACACTCAAAACAGACGCCCATTAAACAGTGAGGCGAACAGGGTTTTTTAGAGGTGGGAGAAACCTTTGAGGTTATCTCGCCAATTGCGAGCAGGGCAGCGGCCAGATTCACCTCTGCGGGAACAGAAGTGGCTTGCCCGTCCAAGATTATTTCTACTGAATCCGATACTGATGAGTCGCGTTTAAACATTGAATCGTCCATTGCTGAAGTGTGAAATTTGTGGGGCCTCGGCTTTTTCAAGTATCCAGGGAGCGACATGCGTCGCTGACACAGGAGCAAGGCTTACAGCGGAGTGACCTGCCAACACATAGATGTTTTTATGCTCGGTAAGTCTGTCATATATAGGGCTTCCATCGGGGGTCATTACTCTGGCTGCCCCCCAACCTCTTACCCAGTTAACCTTGCCAAGTTCAGGGAAGAGCTTTATGGCTCCAGCCGCCTGATTCTTCATGGCCTCGGTGGTAACCTCAGAGTTATGACCGAAATCCTCGGTGGAGAGACCAATAAGAAAGGTGCCGTCAAGGGTCTGACGAACAGCCAATGTGGGAAAGTCGAGCTTCTTCTCTATCCGCTCACTGACCATAATCTGTCCGCGGGTAGGATAGACATTGAGATGATAATCAAGATCTTCCAGCAAACGTGAAGAACCATGACCGGCAGCTATGACCAACTTGCTGCACTGATAGTCACCCTTCGAGGTCTTTACCGTTACTGTACCGTCTCCATTAGGTACAACCCTTGTCACAATCATGCCGCCATAATAAACACCACCCTTTTTCTGAAAGGCAGCCCTCATTGCAGCCATAGCACCCATGGGGTTTACGGTGCCCTGATCAGCAGAATACATGGCGCCGACAACCTCATCGCCGAGCTTCATCTTGGGAACCATGGAGGCAAATTCTTCCCGATCCACCATTCTGGCAGGGTAATCCATCCCCGCATCGCTACAGACCTTTTTCAGATTGGCAACGGCATCGCTGTACATCTGAAACTGCGCACCACTGGTTGCATGCAGGGCACCGCCATTCCACTCAAGCTCAACATCATAGCCAGTTTCCTCTTCCAGCTTAGCAGCAAATTCCGGCCATAAAGTGGTCGCCATCCGACACCACTTGGCATAATTCGGGTTATTTGCTCCCTTGCACATAAACCAGGTTAAACCAAAATTACCTCGAGAGAGTCTCTGGGTTGGCAGCTGTTCATCGAACATTAGAACCTTGCCAGCTCCCTCACGGACAAGGCCAAGTGCTGTCGATGCACCCTGTAGCCCACCACCAATAACGATTATATCAACTTTCTTCACTTGCTCATCTCCATCAGTCTAAGCACCTGTTGTTGGGGAAAAATTCAATTACGACTAATCTTACCACGTATACTTAATGCTAATTCTATGCCAGATTTAATTAATTTTTATTGATCTTCATAATAACAAGAAGTTAAGCATTGAGACGAAGACAAGACAATGCACTGAAATCACTCCACTTGTCCAGAAACAAGCAGAAATATGGTAAGATTATAGTCTTTAAGAAATGAGGCCCAGAAATGCAGGGAAAAAATAAAAAAACAGCCATATTATGTTTCATAATGAAACATAATTCATGTTATTCGGCGCTTTTCTTTGAAGTGATTGCTCTTAAGAAGAGATGGTACAAAATGAAGCATGTGTCATTTTGAGAAATAGACGATTCGTAAAAAAAGAAGCCCATAAGCCACAGAATAGATAAGAAAATGATGACCACAACACCCATAGGCCATGGACCTTTCAGGAAAAGCAAACAGTCTCTCCCGGCAACGAGAGGACTGACACCCCAAGGCTGTGCCAATTATTCTCCAAAATCAAATTAAAAAAGAGATAGAGGAAAATTTCAGCCAGGCACAGAGCATTAAGAAAACTCTGCCCAGAGCCCTCCCCGGCCACTTCTCATCAAAAAATAGCCGGGGAACTTCTAGTCGTGATTATTTGGTAACCCGATCAAGAACGCCCTGCCCCCACTCCTGGCCCACGTCGCGAAGAATCACAGGCCAAACGGCAGACTTGGCCCTATCCGAAAGCGCCGCAATTTCCGCCTTACTAATGGGGAGAATTACTGCACCGTAATCGGCAAGTTTCTTCTCGTTGGCTGCCTGATCTGCCTCAGCAACAGTCCAACGTCGTTCTTCAAATTGAGTTGCAACATTCTGCACCTGCCCTTGCTCTTCAACAGAGAGTTTATCAAAATCTTTCTGACTCATGATAAGATACCACACCTCAAAATGGGTGTTGGCAGGAAGATAATACTTGGTAACATCTCTAAATGAAGAATAATAGCCCTCGGCTCCTGAGCCAATTACACCATCAACAACACCGGTCTGCACAGCGGTGAAGGCATCGGAAAATGGAATTGGCGTGCCAAGATAACCGCTGGTGTCTGCCAGCAATTGAAAGGTTTTCATTGGCTGAACACGAACCTTGAGCCCCTTGGACACATCCGGATTCCCGTAATCCTTCACCTCTTTGTTAAAAGAGATACCACCAAAGTAGACGGGCCAGGCGGCAATCATATGAATGTTCTGCTCAGCATAGAGACCTTCAACAACCTTACGCAGAGGTGCGCCGGGACCATAATTATCCCGTGCCTGCCTCCAATTTTCTACGATATAAGGAAAATAGATAAGCTGGAATCTTTTATCCGCCGCAGTAGACGGTGGTTGACAGGCAAAGGAAATCGCGCCCAGGCTGACCCGCTCCTGAACAATGGTATAATCGCCAAGGGCATTGGCAGGATAAATCTTCGTTTTCAACTTGCCAGCCGAAGCCTCCTTCAGGGTATCTGAAAACCAGTGGAGATCCTTATCAATTGCTGTTCCCTGAGGTCTCACATGTGAAATTTTCATGGCTCTCGCCTGGATGCTTCCTGCCAACATAGAGACACTGGCAAGCAGAACCAGGGCACTGATAACAAAATGTTTCTTCACTTCTTACTCCTTAGATAACGTTCTTAATTAATAGCAAAAAATCTTGCAAAAAGAGAGACAAACCCAACCAAAGGGAGGCAAGTCGTACCCTCAAAGACGAGCTTGTACCAAAGAGCAAAACCTTGCCAGCACCTCACAGACATGAGCGATCGATGCACCCGCAGCCCGCCAGCAACAACGGCTATATCACCTCCCCCCACCTGCTCATCTCCGCCAAACAAAATTTTTACTGTTAGGGATAAAACAATTACGGCCCACGCAACCACCTCTATGCCAGTTCCATGCCAACCTGAATTAACTTCACCAATACCTCACAAGAGCAAGAAGTTAGCGCCTTCCGCAGAAAAAGCAAACAGGACAATTTCTTGATATAATTATAAAAAGATCTAAAGAAATCCCATTCACCTGTTTTATTATGAGACACAGATTGGCCAATTCACTCTTTTTCTTTAGAGCCAGTACTTACGAAGAGAAACGCTACGAAATGCAACATGTCTCATTTTAAGAATTAACTGATTCGTAAAAAGGAGCCTTAAAGTCGCAGGAGCCCGTGATGGACATCGTTTACCAAAGAGCCCTACAGAGGCCAGCCTCCTCAACAAGAGAGCTGGCAAAGGGCAGAGAGTGAAATATCCCACTTTCATAAAGGCTGGACGGCAAACAGAGAAAAATGTAGGCTAGCCCATGGTAATGGGCTTAAGCTGAGCAAAAAATAACTATAGGCATATAGCAGAAAATCATTATGAAGAACAACAGAGAGAGAACCTGGTGTATTCAACTCATTGAAAATTTTGAGACAATAATAAGAGAGAGAGCCCTGTCGCTCGAAACACCCTGCATGGAGATACTGTCCAGCGACAAAAAACTGGGTAATTGGGCCAGCGCAACAAAGACGATGGGTATCTCAAAGACACTCATTGAAGACTATAGCTGGGATGTAGTTATTGAAATCTTACGCCATGAGATGGCCCATCAATATGTATCTGAAGTCTTAAAATGTACTCAAGTCATGCCCCATGGAAACGAATACCAACGGGCCTGTTCCATCCTGGGAGTACATCCGGATTACCGGGGCGCAAGCACCGCCTGCCCACCAGTCACTCCACGACCTGCAGAAGAAAAGGCCCATGCCCAGCTGGCCAAGGTCGAAAAACTTCTGGCCCTGGCAGAATCTGCCGAAGAGCACGAGGCAAGCGCTGCCATGGCCAAGGCAAACAGACTTATTGCCCGCTACAATCTCCAACTTATTGCCGATAAGACACCACAAAAATATGACTATATTCAGATCAAAGTCGGCAATAAACAGGTTCCTGCCTGGATCAAAAGCATAACCGTAATTATCAAGGAACACTTCTTCGTAAACACCATTATAATTTCCCAGTACGATGCCAAGACAGATTCCACCTTCAAAGCAGTAGAACTCATCGGCAACAGAGAAAATATCTCTATAGCCGCACATGTTTTCCACTTTCTCTGCGCCCGCCTGCCTCTGCTGTGGAATAATTTTCAAAAGGAGAGCGCTGTGCAGGCAAGGGAAAGACGCTCTTACTATCTTGGCGTCATCAGAGGTTTTAAAGAAAAAATGGATGCTGGAGAGAAAAGCCATCCCTTCCTCGCTGAGACAGGACTTACAACAAGTGCACTGATACTTGCCCAGGACCAAGAATTACAGAAGTTCTTTATCCAGAGGTATCCACAGACAAAACTATGCCGAACAAAGGCCACAAAAATCTATACGGCTAGCTATAATTCCGGCATAGGCGTAGGCAAAAAACTCACCGTACACAGGCCTATTACCAACAGCCAGGGTAACCTGGGACACCTGCTCCCCCGCCCATAGCGCCTCTCCCCTCAGCCACAAAAAGAATTCCACAAGCAGGAGAGGAGACAGACTTTACCATTGACACTAAACCCCATCTCAATGTTATATGTCGACCAGACAGCAAGCAACACTCCGGTAAAACTTAATATAATTAGAGGGCGAAGATGTTTAAAAAGGCCAAATTAAAGGTCAAGATGCTCGTACCCATCTGCGGTACTGTTTTAATAGCATTTGTCATAACCATTGCCAGCATAACCAACTTAGCCTCAGAACATGCGAAAGAGAGGGCCTTAAACCTGGCCACCGAAACTGCCCATCGCTATGGAGGCGAGGTACAGAACGAAATATCAAAGGCATGGGACGCAACGACCACCATGTCAGAAATGATAGGGGGGGCAATGAGTAGCGGCAACACAGCCAAGCGCGCCTCCGTAGTTGCAATGCTCACCAGCGTTATCAGCCAACACCAAGAGTTTTATGGTGTTTGGACAATCCTCCAACCCAATAGTTACGATGGGCCGGACAGCGAAGCCGACCCCTCCCAGCCAGGCACCGGCGAAAAGGGACAGTTCCGCCCCAATATTCACCGCTATAGCGGCCCCATCAAAACAACCCTTATCAAATACCGCCCTGAGAGCAGTGCCAAAGGCGCCTGGTACTGGATTCCCTATCGTAGCGGCAGGCCCTATATTACCCCCCCCACCGTCTACAATATAAACGGCCAGGACGTGACCATGATCTCCATCTGTGTTCCCATAATGAAAAATGGCACACCAGTGGGCGTAGTTGGCATTGACCTCGGCATGGAACGGATGCAGGAGATCGTCTCCGAGATCAGACCATTTAACACCGGTTTCGGCTACCTGCTCTATACAGACGGTACCGTTCTTGCTCACCCAGACAGTAAGGCTGTGCAGAGAAAGGTCACCGATCTCGACATCGACCAGGCAGTACTGCCGGCCATCCGTCAGGGCAGAGACTTCGTCTGGGAGGGAGAAAGTAATCGTTTCCAAGGTGAAGCCCTGTCCGTCTTCGCCCCATTTAAAATCGGTAGCAGTGACTCTCCATGGAGTCTGGCCGTTACCATTCCCATGGACACGGTACTTGCCAATGCCCAGCAACTTCTGCGGGTAAGCATCATCATCGGCATCCTCTCCCTCACCATCCTCCTGGCCCTGGTCTACGCCATTTCGACATTTGTCATCGTCCGCCCCATCGAGATGGTTGTCAACGGCCTTAAAGATATCGCCGGCGGAGAGGGAGACCTGACAAAACGACTCGATGCATCCACAAAGGATGAAATTGGCGAACTCTGCAGTTGGTTCAACACCTTTATAGCCGAACTGCAGAGAATTATGACAGAGGTTTCCGGCAAGTCGGCAATTCTGGGTGCCTCAGCGCAAGCACTGCAAGCTACCTCAAAAGAGATGACAGGCGACGCCAATACGACATCGGCAAAAACCGTCCATGTATCGACTGCCATCAGAGACATGAACGGCAATATTTCCACCGTCGCAGCCGCCATGGAGCAGACATCCACCAATATTGGCCTTGTGGCCTCCGCCACAGAAGAGATGACGGCAACCATCAACGAAATCGCCAAACACTCAGAATCAGCTCGGGCAATTTCCGGCAATGCCGTCTCTAGATCGCAAAAGGCCTCGGATAAAATGGATCTGCTCGGAGGCGCCGCTCGGGATATCGACAAGGTTACCGAAACAATCACGGAGATTTCCGAACAAACCAACCTCCTGGCGCTCAACGCCACCATTGAGGCAGCCAGAGCCGGAGAGGCAGGTAAGGGCTTTGCCGTAGTAGCTGGTGAAATCAAGGTACTCTCCCAGCAGACCGCCAATGCAACCAAGGAGATACAAAAACGCATCGAGGGAATCCAAACAGCTACCAACGAATCCATTGAGGAGATCAACGGCGTATCCAAGGCCATCGAAGATGTCAATGACACTATCTCAACCATCGCCACCGCCGTCGAGGAACAGTCCATTGCCTCACAGGAGATCGCCGACAACATAGGTCAAGCATCTCAGGGAGTGCAGGAGGTAAACACCAACGTAACCGAAACTGCAGGACTGGCAGACCAGGTAACCAATGACGTTGAAGAGGTAAGTGCGGCAACAACTGATATAGCGAACCTGAGTACCACGGTAACAACCAGCGCCAATGAGTTAAACCAACTCTCCGGCGAGCTAAACGCCCTGGTTGAGCGTTTCAAGGTCTAAGCAAAAAACATCTGCCCGACTTACCTTCTAGTCGGGCAGATGACAGTTATATCTATCAAGAACAGATTTTCACAGCAATACCGCGGATAGTAGGCCTAACCAAAGGCATTGAGGTGCGCATGCTCTCTCGCTTAATTTGAGAGATCTTAAACCCTGCCAGACAGAGAGCATTTTCTATCTCTCTGTTAAAATGACAGTTCCCCGCCAACCTTCGCCAAAGAGGAGTCATCCTGTCCTGCCATCTCCTTCTAGCCGAGCCTCTCTCAGCAGCTACATGCTCCAGAAAAACCAGGCTTCCACCTGGCCTTAAGACCCGATGGATCTGCTCTAGTACAGTCTCAAGATCTACCACAGAACAACAGACCAGTGTTGTCACCACAAAATCAAAGGAACCATCATCTCCTTCAACCTTCTCAGCTGAAGCGGAGGAGAAGGTGATATCCCTGAGCACACTCCTCCCAGCCTTAATCCTCAACTGATCACGCATGATTTTTTCAGGCTCTGAGAGGACTAAATGAGTAACCGATTCTGGATAAAACTCTATATTTGCCCCGGTTCCAGCTCCTATCTCAAGCACATCGCCATGCACCTCCTGCAAAAGATCACGTCGCCACTCACGCAAACAGGATTTTTCTGTGGAGGCCATCAGTATATCGTATAAACGTTCGACTAGAAAAAACATTGAGCCACCACTCCCCAGCCTGCTGAGTTTAACCAATCTGGGCAAGGTGCCACCCTATCAGACTGAATACCAAGTTTTCCCTTCAAGGCAGGGCTACTGCAAACCAGCAAAAAACAGGTCCCAAAAAGGATCAGAATCCGGTTCCAACAGAGGTTGGCTCTGGCCATTTTTAAGAACAGTATTCTCCTTAAGGCTAGAGTCAAATTTGCCCAAGATGTAACTATCGATACCGAGATCAGCCCAGACTCTCTGCACCTCCTGCACCTGTTCGGGTTCAACTGCCGCGAGCAATGTCCCCTCACTAATAGCCTGCCAAGGATCAAAATCCAGTTCCCGGGCAAGGGCCACAATATCTGCCGGTATCTCCACCCCATCAAAATCAACCATAACCGGAAGACCAGAAGATGTGGACATCTCCCACAGCCCTCCCTGCACCCCTCCTTCGGTGGCATCATGCATGGCATGAACTCCACCCACCTTAAAGGCATGCAAAGCATCCTCAACAACGGTGATCTGATCCACTCGGGCACGAAGAGTAGCGAGCATCTCCTCGGAAATATTTCCCTGAAGTCGCTCATGATGAACAATGGAAAGCAGGGCAGCCGCCTCAATGCACGGCCCCTTAGTCATTAAAATAAGATCACCATCCTTGGCACCGCCGGGCGAAATCCATGCATCCTGATCCGCCGTACCCCAAACGGTAACCCCACCCACGGTCGGCACCGTCACAGCACCGTACCAGCCGGTATGTCCCCCGACAATGGAGATCCCCAAATCTTCAGCGGCACGGGAGATAGAGCTAATAATCGTCCGAGCATCCTCCTCGGGACAACCAAGAGGCAGGAGCAGGGTATAGGTCATGAATTCTGGTTTAACCCCTGTTACCGCTATATCACTGGCCCCGATATGGACGGTAAACCAACCCATAATATCCAAAGGCAAGCCAGGAGCGGGAAAAATAGGGTCCTCGGCAATAGCCATGACCCGTCCATCGGCGGTCTGCAAAATTGCTGCATCCAGGCCAGGTCCCGGCCCCACTAACAAACTTTTACATGGTTTGCCCAATGCCCCCTGAACCAGGGCTTGCAGACGAGAGGGACTTGGTTTACCCACCAGATTACTCATGCTCAAGCCCCCTTAGCAAAACATCTTCCACATCGCTGACCTTACCCCGCAGACGGCCAGTTGCCCCTCGACGATCATCCATAGTGATGGAGGTGAGCACCCGAGGTGCCCGTTCCATCATCAACTCATGACAACGCATGATCAAAGCCATGACCTCAGCCTGCTCCCCCTCAATAGTCGTCTGCATGGCGCCAAGCCTATAGTCCATACCAGAATCAGCGACCAACGCCACCACCGCTGCAACATGCTCCTTCAGCTCCTCACCTACCCCAAAGGGTAGAATTGTAAAACTTGCCAGCATAGTACACCTCCATCTGAATTATCTGTTTTACAGGTTCCCCATCTACCTTCCGCCCAATCACCTCACGACTTTCCACCTAAGACCAGAGAAAACTATTCGTGAACAGCAAGGGCGTCATCCTCAATACATCTCTAAAATTTTCCTTTCAATGTAAAAAGCAGACACCTAACCACATAACAGATTTAATATCATAACAAATAGACAGAAGACAAGCACCTCGACATTTTACCTGTATTTAACAGGAGAGGCATGGCATTCAACTTTTCAGGGCCGTGGCACTGAGAACAATAATTCTTGACTTTGGTTTTACGGTCTCCTATAGGTTGAGGTGTATTATTTTTTTTGCAGGGGTGGCTTTAGGGCCTGAGAAGATACCCATTGAACCTGACCTGGCTAAAACCAGGGTAGGGAATTGCAGAAATGTCCTCATTTTCATTTCTTCGCTCTATCTGCTCGCCCTCCCCCTGTTATTCTAGCGAAAGCTTTAACATTTATCCGCTGAGTAATGTTATGTCGAATATTTCCCTTACGGCTGCAGAAAATCTGCAGCAAATCCGCGAAAATAAACCACTTATTCATAACATCACAAATTTTGTGGTCATGAACTACACGGCAAATGTCCTGCTGGCAACGGGTGCCTCTCCAGTTATGGCCCATGCCCAGAATGAGGTGGAGGAGATGGTCGCATTTGCCGGATCTCTGGTTCTCAACATTGGTACCCTGAGCGAAAGTTGGGTGAGCTCCATGCTTATGGCCAGCCAAAGGGCAAATACATTAAAAACACCAATCATACTCGACCCTGTTGGCTCGGGGGCAACAGCCTTTAGAACCGCCTCGGCTAAGCGCATCATCGCCGAGGCAAAGGTCAGTGTTATCCGAGGCAATGCCTCGGAAATTCTCTCCCTCGGCAGTGAGCAAAGCAACACCCGAGGAGTTGACACAAGCCAGTCCGTCAGTGATGCAGCCCAAACCGCCTCTCTTCTGGCCCGAGAGCTGGATACTATCCTGGCAATCACAGGACCCACCGACCTGGTTACCGATGGCAGACGAGTATTCAATGTTGATAATGGCCATCCACTCATGCCCTATGTCACAGGAACCGGTTGCTCTGCCACCGCCGTAGTCGGTGCCTTTGCCGCAGTGGACAGAGATTATCTGAGGGCAGCAACAACTGCCCTGGCATTTTTTGGCCTGGCGGGAGAAATGGCTGGCAAGGCAGCAACTGGGCCCGGCTCCTTTATGATCCACCTGCTGGATGCTCTCTACAACATGAGCCCGGAACAGCTGGAGAAGGGCTGCCGAATTAAGGAAAGCTCAGCAACAAGATCCTGAGACTCATCAGAAAGAGAAAAGAATGCAAGACCAGCACCTGACAAAGACGACAGGGCCTGAAGAGGCCCCATCAATTATTTTCGACAAGGTCTCGCTGAACATGGGGGACAGGCCTCTGTTTGACAAGCTGTCCATGACCATTGAAGGCGGGCTGTGTACCTGCATCTTAGGCCCCAGTGGTTGTGGAAAATCAACCCTGCTCCATATGATCTCGGGGGCAACATCTCTTCCCTATGAGGGGAGCATCCAAATTGAATCCAAAAAGGCAAAAAATGACAAAATTGCCTGGATGAGCCAAAACGATCTACTCCTCCCCTGGCTCTCCCTCTTGGAGAACATTATCCTCGGGGCAAAACTACGCAATGAAGAATCTGCCTCCCTTCGGGCCAGAGCAGGTGAACTTATGGAGGAGGCTGGTCTGGCCGGATACGAGAACGCCTTACCGGCAACTCTTTCCGGCGGCATGAGACAACGAGGCGCACTCCTGCGCACCCTCATGGAGGAACGCCCCATACTACTCATGGACGAGCCCTTTTCAGCGCTCGACGCCCTGGCCAGAATGAAGCTGCAGAATCTGGCGACCAAGCTCACCAGGCGGGCAACAGTTCTCCTGGTAACCCATGACCCCATGGAGGCACTGCGGATGGGTGATAGAATTCTGGTCCTCTCCAAAAGGCCATGCCGGGTCCAGAGCCTTTTCTCTCTGACAGGAATACCACCTCGAAATGTTGACGATCCGGAAATTCAGGCCCATCTCAGCACCTTGCTCAGTCAACTGATGGATCAGCGATGAAGACATTCAGACTCATAGTGCTTGGCACCGGCCTCTTACTGCTCTGGCAACTGGTGGTTATTATCACCGATGCTCCCCACTATATCCTGCCCGGGCCACTACCCGTATTCCATGCCATCATCGACCATTGGTCCACCCTGATGGGACATCTGCAAACCACCTTAACGGAAATAATCTTCGGCATTTTACTGGGTACCGCCCTCGGGATAAGCGCTGCCCTGACCATGACCTTCTCCCCACTGCTCAAGCGTTGGCTCTTGCCAGTGCTGGTGATCAGTCAAGCCATTCCTGTTTTTGCCCTGGCCCCAATTCTCGTTCTTTGGTTTGGCTATGGCATGGCCTCTAAAATTGCCATGGCGGTACTCATTATCTTTTTCCCTGTAACTTCGTCATTTTACTACGGAATGCAGCGGACAGAGCCACAACTTCTGGAACTGGCAAGAATCATGAATGGAAGCCCCATGCGGATAATGCGCTATATCGTCATTCCAGCGGCAATGCCGGCATTCGCCTCGGGTCTTCGACTTGCTGCTGCTGTAGCCCCAATCGGGGCAGTAATTGGAGAATGGGTTGGTTCAAGTTCCGGACTCGGATTTTATATGATCCACGCCAACGCCCGCATGCAAATCGATGTCATGTTTGCTGCCCTAACAATTTTATCTGTTGTTTCATTACTTCTCTATTTCTTAGTTGATTTTGCAATGGAGAGGCTTATTTACTGGGAACCTTATCAAGGATGTTAAAAATGAAAAAAGTACGTATGTTAATAATGGCCGCTTTAGTAATAGCCATATGTGGAACGAGCACATCGGCTATGGCCCGGGAGAAGGTAACACTCCTCCTCGATTGGTTTGTTAATCCCGATCACGCCCCCATATTTATAGCTCTGGAAAAGGGCTATTTTGCCGACCATGGCCTGGATGTGGAGATAATCGCCCCCTCCAACCCCAATGACCCACCCAAGTTAGTTGCCGCTGGCAAAGCCGATATCGCAGTCTCCTACCAAAATCAGCATCAGATGCAAATTGATCAGGGACTGCCCCTAGTGAGGATTGCCACCCTGATTGCCACCCCTCTTAACTCACTGGTGGTACTTGCCGATAGCCCGATTAAGACTATTGCTGACCTTAAGGGGAAAACCATTGGTTACTCCGTTGGTGGCTTTGAAACCATGCTCCTGGATGTAATGCTTAAGAAGTCAGGACTCAGCCTCTCCGACGTTACGCTCGTCAATGTAAATTTCTCCCTCTCCCCAGCCCTCTTTACCGGACAGGTCGATGCTGTAATTGGAGCCTTCAGAAACTTTGAGCTCAACCAGATGGATATCGAAAAACGTCCCGGCAGGGCATTCTATGTAGAAGAACATGGGGTACCGGCCTATGATGAGTTAATCTTAATAGCCAATAGGGATAAGATCGGCGAGGCAAAACTTCGCAGCTTTGTCGATGCCCTTGAAGAGGGAGTGCAGTATCTGATCAACCATCCTGATGAGAGTTGGAAGCTCTTTATCAAGGGAGAACGAAAAACCCTCGATGACGAGTTAAACCGACGCGCTTGGAGAGATACCCTGCCACGTTTCGCCCTGCGCCCCGGGGCCCTGGATCAGGAACGCTATCGCCGGGTTGCAGCGTTTTTGCAAAAGCAGGGTACGGTGAAGAGTGTGCCACCGCTTGAGACATGGGCCGTGGAGCTACCATAGTCCTACCGGCCTCACCTCCCTACAGCTAGAGGCCCCCTCCTATTCGGGAGGGGGCTTAGAGAACAGCACAAGGGAGAGCAAGACTTGGAATTTAATCTTCGGAAGAATCTGAATCAACCCCATTCAGCTTCCAATCATAGTCTAAAAAGTCTATCTCAATCCTATCGGCCAGCAGCTCATGGCGCTCGGCCTCACTGAGCCCCAGAGATTTGCTGTAAAGGGCTAAAAACTGGGACAGAGTTCTTGCCCCACGCCAGCCAGCCCCAAAATCCTGACCATACCACTTAAAGATACTGGAAACCTGTAGCTTTCCCCCACTGAGCCTGTTTCTCCTCCTGTCCGCAAGAAACATGGTGGTTGCCTCCTGCAACTGCCCCTCCAGTCTATCCTTCTGATATGCATGATCTTTCAGGGCTGGGCAACCAATGCTAGCGCAGTTTAGGGCAAAATGTATCCTGGGATCCCCGTATCGCCCGGAACCGCGGATGAGACCGTGCTCAAGATCATCCAGGGAGCGTTTTTGTCCCAACAGGGAAAAGAACTTCTTTTTCCACGGCGATTGAAAAAATGAGCCCAGCTCTTTGATTGATTGCAGATTGGAATACCTGCTAAGAATCAACTCAACCGTCCAGGCGTTATAGGCGTTAATGAGAAAGGCAAGTTGTCCAGCCTTTGTCCAGCTATCAAACTGGCCACGGCTGACCTGTGACAGCTGATCGAGATAGGCAGAGAGTAGGGGCCTCTCCCTGGCCATAGCCGCATAATCCACTTTGGTTTCCTGTCCACCCTGATAGACCCGAACATGCTCCTGCAAGAGAGAATCCCAGGGGCCATGATCAAAGGCTACGGCCTCAACAACGGGGCAAACAAGGATAAACAGGACAAACAAAAGAGAGCGCATCACAACCTCCTCCAACTGTGGTACCTTTCTGCCCAGGCTAGCAATCTCCTAGGCAAATGTTTTCGCTTCCATCCTCCTGCCGCATATTTATTAGCCTCGGCAAGGGTCGGATAGGTATGAATAGTGGACAGGATCTTATTGAGTCCCAGACCGTGTTTCATGGCCAGGACAAATTCTGCCAGAAGATCGCCCGCATGCTCACCGACAATGGTTACCCCCAGGATACGATCCTTATTGGGCACGGTGAGTATCTTGATAAAGCCCTCTCTTACCCCGTCGGTGATGGCCCGATCAAGATCATCCAGATCGTAACGAGTAACCTCCACGTCAACACCACGCTCAGCCGCCTCCTGTTCATTGAGACCGACCCGAGCAACTTCAGGATCAACGAAGGTCGTCCAAGGAATGACAGAGTAATCTACCTTAAATTTCTTAATCCCACCAAAGAGGGCATTGACCACCGCATACCAGGCCTGATGGGCGGCGGTATGGGTAAACTGGTAGGGACCGGCCACATCACCTGCGGCAAAAATATTAGGATAGAGGGTCTGTAAATATTCGTTAGTCAGCACCGTTCGCTTCACAGGAATACCAAGCTCCTCCAGACCGTAACCCTTGAGCCTGGCAACCCGACCGACTGCACAGATAAGGGCATCAAATGCCAGGCGTAGCTCCTGCCCCTCATGCTCAACGACAATGTATTTTTCCTCACCAGCCCTTTCGCAGCGCAGGGCTGTATGCCCAGTGAGAACATGGACACCATCTGCCCCAAGAGATGCCTCAACAATGGCTGCGGCATCTGCATCTTCGCGGGGCAACAACCGAGCCCCCCTCTGTATCTGCCAAACCTCAGAGCCCAAGCGGGCAAGGGCCTGAGACAACTCACAACCAATTGGCCCGCCCCCCAGTACCAGCAAACGCCGCGGTGCTTCATCCAAATTGGCAAAGGCATTCCAGAGGGTCTCATTGGTGAGATAATCAACCGCATCAAGCCCAGGCAGGGGTGGAATAAATGGCCCTGCCCCTGTGGCAATAATAACGGCACGTGATGTCAGTCGCCGGGTTTCGCCACTCTTGAGTTTCACCTCCACGGTCCAGGGATCCAACAGCCTGGCGTAACCACAGAGGACCTCTACCCCGAGATCCGTATAGCGTTCAACGCTATCATGGGGCTCAATCGTAGCAATAATCCGATGAACCCTCGCCATCACCCGGCGAAAAGAGAAGCTCAGTTCAACGGCATCAAGTCCATACTTATCTCCATTGCGAATATGATGGGCAACTTTCGCACTTTTTATCAAGGCCTTGCTTGGCACACAACCATAGTTGAGACAGTCTCCCCCCATCTCTGCCGCTTCAACAAGAGTCACCTTTGCCTTAAGGGTAGTGGCAATATAGGCGCTTACCAAGCCGGCAGCCCCGGCACCAATGACAATAAGATTACGATCAAAGCGAGCAGGTCTCAACCATTTTGCATAGAGCCGCCGCCCCTTAAACCAGGCTATGCCCCTTTTACAGATCAATGGAAAGATGCCTAAAAGAGCAAAGGAGAACAACAGCCTCGTCGACAGTATCCCCCCAAGGCTCTCTACTTGAGCCAGTTGGGTGCCTGCATTAACATAAACAATAGTCCCCACCAACATACCAAGCTGACTTACCCAGGCAAATGTCCGCAGCCGAATCGAGGTGAGACCCATGAGCAGGTTAATGACAAAAAAGGGAAAAATGGGGACCAGGCGCAGGGTGAAGAGATAGAAGGCACCCTCCTCCTCCATCCCCCTGTTTACGGCATGAAGGCGATCCTGGAAACGGCTTTGCACGATTTCACGAAGAAGAAAACGAGAGAGAAGAAAGGCCAGGCTGGCACCGAGAGTTGAGGCAAAGGAGACAATCAGCACCCCCCAGATAAGACCGAATATGGCTCCTGCCGCCACCGTTAGCACCCCCGCTCCCGGCAGGGAGAGCGAGGCAACCACTGCATAGAGACCAAAAAAACTCAGCCCGGCCAGAATGGGCTCAGCGTTCCGCCAACTCTCCAGCTGAACCTGCCTGGTCTTAATAGCCTGCAAAGAGAGATAGCTATCAAGGCCGAAAAAATAATAGGCCGAGACCAGAGCAATGACAGTGCCAACAATCAGATATTTTTTCATAAGCTTTTCCGCCTGATACAGGTGAGAGAGGACGACTATGCCATAGAGACGCCGGTGATTCTCGAAAGTTCGGAATCAAGTGAAACAAGGTCGTCCCTGTTGAGATCATGAATTGACCGTTTACCACAGAGACGGGCAATGGCCTTTACCTCCTCGGTGGCTGCACTAATAAAATTAGCCACCCGCATACCCCCATCATGAATGTCAAGGCCCTCTGATAGCGACTGCCCGCCCTGAGCTACCGACAGAGAGGAAGGGCCAAGCGCTATCTTCAAAGCTCCACTCATATAGACACCATCGGCCCCGAGGGCAATCGCCTTGGCAATATCACCCGAATGGCGAATGCCACCGGCGGCAATGAGAGTGACCCGCTCGCGCAGACCTGTTAGATCCAGAAAATCACCGACACGAGGCAGAGAGTAGATGAGGGGCAGACCGACATGCTCCCCCACCGTCACTGAAACAGTATCGAGACAGCCCTCGCCACCATCAATAACCAGCACATCCGGGATACAATCCTGACTAAAAATAGCCTCAAGATCATTCTGCAAATGCCCACCGGCAAGCTTTAAAGAGATCGGTTTACCATCCAGCAAGCGCCGTAACTCCAGAATTTTTTTCGAGAGATCTTTGGCGCTTTTAATATCCTGGCGCATTGCCGGTGACTGAGGCATCTTTCCCTGACCAAGTCGACTCACAGCAGCAATTTCTGCAATAACCTTTCCCCTTCGGACCTTACCGCCAATGCCGAATTTTACTCCCTGAGAAATTTTTATCTCAACCATATCTGCCCCCCGCAGACTCTCCTCACTGACCCCAAACCGATCGGTGGGAAACTGTACGGTGACCCGGTTTGTCAGGGCCATCTCCTCATCCCCCATCCCCCCATCACCTGTATGCACAATGGTTCCCGCCAAAAATGAGCCAAGGGCAAGAGCCATGCTCGCCTCCTTACTGAGGGGACCACAGGACATGGCTGCATTCAAAATCGGAGTCTGGAGGAAAACAGGCTGCCTAGCCCTTTTGCCAAGAACAACTCTTGAGTCAATCTCCACCTCATGACCTAGGGGAAAGTTATTTACCTGAGCAGGTAGGAAGATCAGGTCATCCATCCCCAAAAATGTCCTTGCCGTTACCCTACCCTCTTGGTGGTAGGACCCCATTTCTGCCATGGACCTGATTATCGGCCTGCTGTTCAGATCCCATCTGCCAAAATTATCCGCGTTAGTATCGTGAATAAAGATCCGGGCAGATGCCATACAGACTGGGCAAAAGCAAAAATCAATATCCCCCGCATGTAGATAGCCACAAACCGGGCAGAGATAGTTAGTCATACATGACCCCTCTAAAGAAAAATGAAGATTAATAAAGGTTGTCTCTACAGTATCTCTATTTTAGGACTCAGTTACAAGCGGGGTACAGGATGGATGGGAATTTAAGGTGAGGAAGCGAGATAGAGGCAAGGCCACGGATTATGTAGCGGTGAAGTAAGTAGCAATAGGAGGTGACAGCGGGATTGCCTTCATATATACCTATTATATTAAAAATTTAAGCTACAGGGTAGCTGAAGCAAGGATGAATGAGAGACCACATAAGTGTGTATTTAATGGAAACCGCCGTGACAAGCGGGAAAAGATTATATGGAACAATGCCCTTTGGACCTGTGGAGAATATTATGCAAACGGTCGCTGCAAGTCTGTAAAAAAGATAAAAGAGATGACTGAATGCAGACCTAGGAAAGAAGGGGCCTAACAGGTTAGTCCCTAACCTGTGGCTGCAGGGCAGGCTGGAACGATCAAAAGGGCAAGCCCTGCAAGGCCCTGCTGACAATCCACTCAATTCTCTCTCTTAAAAGCCTCAGCCTACTCCACATTTTCTCTTTCGCTTAAAAAGCTGATGATATCTGCTTGCTCCTCCTCATCAAGGAAGTCGGGCTCATCCATAATGACAATCATCCGCTCGACGGTGACCGTCCACTCCTTTGCACTTTTTTTTGCCTCGAAAACCCTATCCAGATTATGGCAGAGAGTGCATTTACGGGAGACTAGGCTCCTGCCCATCTCATTTTCCGGATCGACCTGCCTCCTGCCCTGCCTCTCCTCCTGCTGTTTAAGCAGATAGTTAAGCACCTGCTTCAAATCAAAGCCTGTTATATTTGGTGAGTCCAGTTGAGCCATCCTATTCACAGTCACAACCCAATCATCCTCGCTCTTATAGGCCCGATATACCCGTTCAAGGCTGTGGCATTTATTACACTTGCCGGTCATAAGCGCCTTGCCGAGTTCAATATCCAGCACATCACTGTCCTGAACCGAGAGAGTGGTATAGACAAAATCTGAGCGATGCAGAATATAATACCCAGCTGTAATTCCGCTAAGAACAAAGGAGAAGGTAAAAATAGTAATCCCCAGCAGGGGCAGCTTTTCACTGCAATGAGGAAGTCGCCTCACCACCAAGACCTTGACTAATAAGAGGGGGATAAGAGCAAGAGCAAGGGCTATATGAAAGACGGCTCGGGCACTCAACTCTTGCTGCAAACCTGCCGCCTTCTCGATCATAAAGAAGAGAATAAGGGCAAAGAGGGCAATAAACAGATAGCCGAGAATCCTATGGGCAGATATCAATCCGGATTTTCCACCATTATCTCTTATCCTACCGGTTATCTCCAGCATGAGAAAAAGAGTTATACCAGCGACAAGGACAAAGAGCAGGGCCAGAACAGATGCAATGAGAGGATGCATGGAGTCTCCTTATAGCATGGGTATACCGGTGATTCTTGACAGTTCAGGATCAAGCGAGCCAAGGTCATCCCTATTGAGGGCATGGATTGATGATTTGCCACAGATACGGGCAATGGACTTCACCTCCTCGGTGGCAGCGCCGATAAAATTGGCCACCCGCTGCCCCGCAGCCTGCACATCAAGCCGTTTCCGCAGACTGCCATCCTGAGTTGCTATACCGTAGGGGCAGTTGTCCAGATGACACTGGCGCAGGTAGGTACAGCCAATCGCTATCTTCAGGGCCCCACCCATATAAACCCCATCGGCACCAAGGGCAATCGCCTTGGCTATATCTCCCGGATGACGAATGCCGCCGGCTGCAATCAGGGTGACCCGATCGCGTAGACCATTCCGATCCAAAAACTCAGCTATGCGGGGCAGGGAGTAAATAAGTGGCATGCCGACATGATCCTTGACCGTGACCGGGGCAGCACCTGTGCCCCCCTCACTCCCATCAATAACCAACACATCGGGAATATTTTCCTGGCTGAAGATAGCGGCAAGATCATTCTGCAGATGGCCACCGACAAACTTCAGAGAGATCGGTTTTCCACCTATCAGGCTACGTAGCTCCAGGATCTTGGCAGAGAGGTCTTTTACGTCTCTGATATCCTCATGTACAGCCGGCGACTGAGCCATCTTGCCCGGCGCTATCTGACGAACGGCGGCAATTTCTGCTGTGACCTTTGCCCCCGGCAATTTACCGCCCATGCCGGGTTTTGCTCCCTGAGAGATCTTAATTTCGATCATATCTGCGAGCTGCAACCTCTCCTCGCTGACACCGAAGCGACCGGTGGCATACTGCAGAGTAATACGGTCTGCCAACGCTCTCTCCTCATCCAGCATGCCGCCCTCACCGCTATTGGCAATGGTACCGGCCAGAGATGAACCAAGGGCAAGCGCCATCTTGGCCTCTTTACTGAGGGCACCATAGGACATTGCTGCATTTAAAATCGGGGTCTGGAGGAGAACAGGCTGCCCGGCTACCTTGCCGAGGACAAGTGTCGAGTCCACCTCCACCTCATCACCCAGGGGCAGGGTCTCTAACTGAGCAGGGAGAAAGATCAGGTCGTCCATCCCCAGAAATTTTCTGGTCGTGCCCTTTCCCTCCAGATAATAGGTGCCCGTTTCTGCCATGGATCTGATCATCAGCCTGGTGTTTAGATCCCATCTGCCAAAATTTTCCGCGCCACTGTCGTGAATAAAGATAGTGGCAGGTGAATTACAGACTGGACAGAGATGAAAATCAATGGGCCCCGAATGCAGATAGCCGCAGACCGGACAACGCTGGCTTGTCATAGATGCCCCCCTGGAATAGATGTCAATTTTTAACACTTACCTCAACATCTACAGTATCGCTATTTTGAGGCGCAGTTACAAGCGGGGTACAGGATGGATGGGAATTTAAGGTGAGAGAATGAATTAAACGCTGAAACCATGCCCTGAGGAGGGAGACTGGGGCTAGTGAGCAAGCTCCACTGATTCTATTTATCAAAAGACAATAGCAGGAAAGAAGCAAACCATCCTCCAACTCACTCACTTTTTAGTCCGTTGCACTTATTGTACAAACCCAGCTCTATCTATCTGTAAGAGCTACATAGGCACCTAGAGCAATTAAACCCGTACCAGTGAAACAACGCTGGCCCATTTGTAACCTAGGCTTTTCCTGTAGATGTTGGCCAATAGGGCCGGCAAGCATCACAACGATAAAATCAGCGCTTGTATTAAGTATAACGGATAGTGTTCCAAGCAAGAAAAATTGAAGAAAAACAATGCCATCTGGATTGACAAATTGTGGGATAAAGGCTAGGAAAAACAGTGCTGTCTTAGGATTGAGGGCTTCAACAATAATGCCTTGCCGAAAAGCATATTTTGGGCCCATCTTTTTAGGATTTTCAGTATTAGGTAAAGCTGTTGAACTCAATAATGTTTTGAGTCCTAAATAAACTAAATATGCGGCACCTAAATATTTGACAATATTAAATGCCAGTGCTGAAGCAGCTAAAATAACGGATAAGCCCAGAGCCGCAGCTAAAACATGAAACATGCCACCAAAAGCTGTTCCCAAACTAGAATAAATTCCTTCCGTTTGACCACCTTTAAGACTCCGAGTCATAACATAAAAGATACCAGGACCAGGAGTAACAGCTAAAACCGTTGCAGCTATGATAAATAGCGTGAATTGGGCAAAATCAGGCATAACAGGTTTCCTTTTCAATCAGCTTGCGAATAAAACATAAAGAAGACAAAAGTATCCCTTTCCTACTTTAACCAAGCTAATCCTGCAAGGCAATCTGCATGGCCCTGCTATATTTTCCGCGGCTGGCCTTGGGAAAGGGGTTCGCCTTGCCGGACCACTGTTTCTTTTTCAAATTAAAACCGTATTTCCTTAAAGAGCCGTCTGTGAGAATGAGGACATCGACCCAGTCTCGGCCCTCCTCTCTAAAGAGATAAAATACGTCAGGACCCTCTATCTTCTCATTAAGGCTCACCTCTACAGCCAGCGCATAGCGTTGGAAGCTCTTTCCTCCCAGCCCCTTGAGCATGGCCTGCAGGATCTCCTCTGCCTCTACCTCCTGACTGGAGGCGGCAATGATGGCGGTCTGGTGCTTACAGAGCCTACGAATATCATTGTGGGCAAAGGTGGACCTGGTCTTAACAAAGTCCATACAGGTACAGGAAAGCGTAGCAAGATCAACAAGATATTGTTCTGAGCCGGAACCCTGCACCGCCATAACCTCCCCTGCCTCATCGAGATTTTCCAGATAGATATCAAGAGAGATGTCCCTGATGGAGGCAATGGCCCTCTTCGCCTTCTTTATCTTGGGGACATGCTCAGCCTTCTGTTTTTGAGCAGGAACCACCTGCTCAGGCATAGCTGTTGCCTCATCAGGACTCTGCGCAACAGGGGGTATCTCTTTTTGAGCGACAGGGATCGTCTGCTCGGGCACTTCCTCTACTCGCTCACTGCCTCCCCCTTCAATGCGAACAGGGGCCTGCCTGTCAACAGCCTTTGGGGATACACCAAAAAAACTCTTAATTTTATTTAAAATAGTCATAATTATAGCCTGGGAAAAAGATTCAATTTTATAGCCAGTGGCCCGCAGATCCGGTTCTCGATTTTACTGTTCTGGCACGGCGCAGTTGCAACTGCCCACAGGCAGAGGAGAGAGAGCACACTGTTAAGTTAATTATCCCCTTTTTTCAAGGTCATTTTCCCCATGCAGAACAATTACTGTATGCATATCTATTCTCTATGCCAGGGCAGAGACAGCAGATCTCAGGCGGAGACCTGCCTGCTCTCTCAGCGGGCTAGCCAACACTGCCATAGCAATGATATTTCCTCTACGCCGAACTATCGTCCTAGGCTCAATCCATGCAAAAGGCCCTAGGCCAATTTGCTAATACCTATAACAACTCCCATACTCCAGTTTATCGCTAAATTTCTATCATTTATTCCTCAAAAAAAACATTCTCTCTTCATAATTGAGCCCATCTTTTCAAGATCGGATATAAACCATAGCCACCAGAACAATATCCACCTGCTTGAGAGCAAGGCACTGCACCTGCTTCAACTTTGACATCTCCCAAAGTCTGGAAAATTCTTTTTCTCTAAAAAAGATCCTCTCAGCATCTTTGCCCAGAGATTTTTTTCTCTCAAAGGCAGCACCTGACAAAACAGTCGCCTAATTATAGTTGTATATTCTCCTTGAGGATGGTATTTACCTACATGTATAAAACTGCATAATAACAATGATAAAAACACTCCCTACTAACCTCAAAAGAAGACTAAAAACAATGTCTCCATTATTTTTTACTAAAGCACTTGTAAAAAAACTGTACATTATTCCCCTGTTTTGTTTCATCTTTCCCACCCTACTCTCAGCAGCAGAACAACCTGGCTCAGCACAACCTGTCTCTCTCCAAAAGGTACTTGAAAACATTACCAAAACAAACCCTTCCATATCAGAGGCAATGAAGCAGTACCAAAGTGTTTTAGCTGAACGTGGCATCGCTAACAGCGAATACTACCCCACTGTTGGCATGGAAGTAGCCGCTGGCCCGGAAAGAACAAAGGGTGTCTCTACAAATGATGTGGCAGAAAACCTCACATCAACAAAGGCCAGCCTCTTTGCTCGTCAAAACCTCTATAACGGTGGAAAAACCACTGCCTTTGTTAAAGAGACTGACGCACGCATCCAAGCTGCTGCCTATGAAGTTTTAAATGTTGCCAACAATGTCTACCTCAATACTTCTGAAGCATATATCAATGTCATAAAGGCACGAGATCTACTGGCAATCTCTGGAAGAAATGCTCTGACTCAAGAAAGAATCATGCGTCAGGTGCGTGAAAAAACAGAGGCAGGATTTAAACGTGCCTCTGAGCTATACAACTCAGAATCACGTTTGGCCCTTGCTAAAGGTAACTATATTTCCCGTAAGCAAGATCTTAATCAGGCCTTAGTTATCTTCCATAAACAGTTTGGCCGCTTCCTCCATACCGACCAATTCATTACGCCTGAGCCCACATACCAGATACCGGCAACACTGCCCGAGACTATAGAGATTGCCTTTAATACCCACCCTGCCCTCAAAGTTGCCAAGTACAATATCCAGACCAAACGATACGCCTATGAAAAGGCAAACGCTGCCGATTTCCCCACCCTGGATTTTGAAGTAAAGGGACAATATCGCGATGAAATTGATGGTAAAGAGGGTGATACCACTCAGGTAGGTGCCTATTTAACCTTTAACTACACATTTTTCGATGGCGGCCTCAGAAGTAGTGAGCAGTCGAAACAGAAACAAAATGTACGTAAAGAGTACCAACGCTCTTATGTTGAACGACGAAATATTAACGAAAGTGTTCGACTAGCGTGGAGCATTAAAGAGGCCGATGATTATAAAAAAGAATATCTGAGTGAGCATGTGACACTCAGTGCCAAGACCTTGAATGCCTTTAAGGAAGAGTACTATGTCGGCCGCCGTACCCTACTCGATCTCTTGAACATGGAAAATGAGTACACCGATGCCCAACTCTCGTTTACTGAATCACAGTTTTCTCACCTTATTGCCATATATCGTATAATGCAGGCAACAGGTGCTCTCCTAAGCGAGCACGACACTGGCCTGCGTGGAATGTTGCAGATAGCAGCAGATGAAAAAGATGATCTTTTCGATGCAGAAAACAGAAGAGCTATCGAGGCATATAAAGATCTCAATGATAACCGAGATCAGGATGGGCTTACTGACACGAAGGATCAGTGTGACAACTCTTCCCCGAATTCAACCGTTCAACCTTTTGGTTGTAGTGATAATGATGCCAACAATACCGGCTATCCATACGAGGATGATTCAGCCCTTTCTCCTTATATCGTGCCCCAATCTTTCGAGCCTGTAAGCACCAAGCAGCAGTGATACTATAAACGGAATTGCTGTGGCTGAGCTCTCGTAATAAGATGCTCATATTGCAAGAACACCTCTGCAGGCAAAAAGATACATGCCCGCGAGGATATCTCAGCCTCAGCTGAAATTTCTCTTGAGCATTATCTAAAGGGTGTAATTCTAATATTCTTGGAATTACACCCTTTAAAAGAGACAGAAACAGAGCGTCCTGAGAGCAAGCAAGGCATTGCCCGTCTCTCCTCCATACCCCAGTGAAAGCTCCCAGGCTCAACCCGTCTCCCCCCCCAAACACTAGCTCAGATTATAAATAGACAAATCACCTAATAGGGCATATCCTGAAAGTTACTAGAAACACTAAATATACTATATAAATAGCAATGAAAGTTGACGATTCACCTCATTCTTTTTATCATCTTCCCGTAAAGATACAGTTACACTACTCAGCAGTGCTCGGAATAGGCAAAAGACCAGAGCACTGCATCGGAGATAAATATGGATGACAAGTTACGATCGGACCCACTATTACTTTGTTTGGTCACACTCACCAAAATAGATAAAAAACCCGCATCTGCCGAGGCCTTGATTGAAGGGCTCCCCTTTGATCCAAACGATGAGAAAAAAAGATTATTCAGTATCAAAAGCTCTAATTCAAATTTCTCAAGAGCCGCAGGTAGGGCAGGATTCAGCTCCACCTTGCAACAAAGACCCCTATCCTCCATTCCAGCAGTGGTACTACCCGTTATTCTCCTGTTAAAAAATGATGCTGCCTGTGTACTCACCAAAATTTTACCTGAGCAGGGAAAGGCCGTTATCATCATTCCCAGTATTGATGACGAGCCCATGGAAATTTCCATGGAAAAACTCGAAGAAGATTATCTCGGCTATGTCTTCTTTCTCAAAAGAAAATATGAGGGTTTTGGCCAAGATAAACTGGTAAATAAGGATAAGAGAAAGGGTAACAAAAATTGGTTCTTCGGTACCCTCTATAAATTCAAGGATATTTACATTCGGGTTGTGGTCGCCACCCTCTTTATCAATGTATTTGTGATAGCAGGCCCGCTCTTTACCATGAATGTATACGATAGGGTCATCCCCCATAATGCGATTGAGACCCTTTGGGTACTTGCCATTGGTATTGGCTTAATTTACGGTTTTGATCTCATACTTAAATTTTTGCGCACAATCCTGCTTGAGCGCGCCGCCAAAAAAAGTGATATCATTCTTTCCTCCATGCTCTTTGAACATGCGATGAATATCAAAATGGTGGCACGTCCTCGCTCCGTTGGGGCCTTTGCCAGCAACATTCGCGACTTTGACGGTATACGCTCCTTTTTTGCATCCACCGCCCTCACCGCCTTTATCGAGCTGCCCTTCTCTATAATTTTTCTGATTGTTATTTACACTATAAATCCAATTTTACTCACCCTTCCCCTAACGGTGATTCTCTTTCTCTTCATCTTTACCATCCCGATGAAGAACTCTATTCAAAAAATTGTGGATAGTACCCATGAGGCCACCGGTAGACGCAACAGCATCCTGGTAGAATCTCTGGCAAACCTTGAAACGATAAAGGCATTTAACGCAAGCAGCACCATCCAGTGGCACTGGGAAGAATCCACCGGCGATATAGCCTCAAAAAGTTTACGTTCGCGGATTAGATTCAGTTCGCTCTCCACCATTTCAGCCTTCCTCACCCAACTCTGTTCTGTCCTTGTTATTGTGGTGGGGGTATATCTCATTAAAAATGGTGAGCTGACCATGGGTGCTTTGATCGCCGTAAATATATTGGCGACAAGATCCATCGCTCCCTGGACGCAGGCGGCAAGCTTGCTCACCAACTACCAGCAGATGAAAACCGGACTCCAATCTCTTAATGAGCTGATGGAAAAAGAGGAAGAACGTCCAGAAAATAAACGCTTTATCAGACGACCTGAGTTTAAAGGTGATATTGAATTTAAAAATGTTGATTTTTCCTATCCCGACGAGGAAAGGAAAGCCTTAAAAAATGTCAGCTTCAAGATAAAGCCAGGAGAGCGTATTGGCATCATTGGCCAAGTCGGCTCCGGAAAATCCACCCTGAGTAGCCTGTTGATGGGGTTTTATGATGCAGAAAGTGGTTCTGTTTTTATCGACGGTCTTGACATCAAACAGCTCGACCCCGTAGACCTCCGGCAAAACTATAGCTATGTGCCCCAAGAGGTAACCCTCTTTTCCGGGACTGTTCGCGACAATATTACCCTAAAATCCCCTCATGCAACGGATGCAGAAATAGTAAAATCTGCCAATTTTGGGGTAGTAAACCCCTTGACCGACCGCCATCCACTGGGCATGGATCTGCAGGTGGGTGAACGTGGCTACAATATTTCCGGTGGGCAAAGGCAATCCATAGCCTTGGCAAGAGCCTTTGTTGAGGAGAGTCCCATTGTTTTGCTTGATGAACCAACCAACTCCATGGATTACAATACAGAGGTTAAGGTCATTGAAAATCTTAGGGAGGGCACAAAGGGTAAGACAACCATCATCATTACTCATAAACCATCTATTCTTGCCATTGTTGATCGTCTTCTGGTCATGGATGACGGTGCCCTTGTTATGGATGGCCCCAAGAGTGAAGTACTCGCCAAACTTGGAGGGAAAGGCTGATGATTGAAAAAGCAAAAATAGCCCCTGAGGCCAATAACCACAAGGCAAAGAAAACTCGCCCAGCAAAGCCTGGTGGCAACTACAACAAGCGTGATGTGGAGTTCATGAACAGCCTGAGTGGGGCTCTGCTGGCAAGCAGATCCTCCCGCCTCAACGTCCTGCTCTATGTTATCTGTGCAATCATTCTTACCGTTGTCACCTGGTGCCATTTCGCCGAATTAGATGAACGAACAAGGGGCATTGGTCGAACCATACCCTCCCGGCAAATTCAGGTAGTTCAGAACCTGGAAGGCGGAATTATTAAAGAGATACATGTATTTGAAGGAGAAAGCGTCAAACGTGGACAGATACTTGTAACTATTGATGATACAGGAATTGGTAGTTCATACTCTGAGAGTGCAAGCAAGATCAATGAACTTGAAGCAAAATCGATACGATTAAGTGCTGAATCCGGTATCACAGACACCCTTATTGCCAGTAAAAAAGAGACTGACAGCCAGATGGTTCAGTTGATGAAAAACGAGAAGAGACTCTATAATAGCCAGTTACGCCAGCATGAAAATCAAAAATCTGTATTACAGCAACAGCTACAGCAGAGAAAAATTGAACTACAGGATGCTCAAGAGGATCTCAAATCCTTCAGATCCAGTCAGAAGATGCTCAATAGAGAAATAGCACTGAGTCGGCCATTACTAAAAAAACAACTCCTCTCTGAATTAGAATTCTTGCAACTAGAGCAGAGAGATCTTGAGAAGAAACAAGAAGTTAATCGCACCATCAATAAGGTTGAAAGTTTAAATGTTCAGATTATTGAGGCCAAAGAAAAGATTGAAGAGCTCGATGAAACCCGGCAGGCGGAAGCCATGGAAGAGCTCAATGCGGTGGTGGCAGAGATTGATCGACTGGCCTTTATGCAGGTGGCCATTGAAGATCGAGTAACCAGAACCAGTGTCCGATCCCCGGTGAATGGTACTGTTAAACAATTACTTATCAACACTGTTGGTGGGGTGGTAAGGCCTGGAATGGATATTCTGGAAATTGTTCCAACCGATGAGGCTATTATGGTTGAAACAAAAATCAAGCCCTCTGACATTGCCTTTATCTACCCTGGGCAAAAGGCGATATTAAAGTTCACCGCCTATGATTATGCTATCTATGGTGGTCTTGACGGAGAGGTTGCCCTGATCAGTGCCGACACCATCACCGATGAAAAAGGTGAAGAATTTTACCTTGTCCGGGTTAAAAGTAAACAAAACTATCTTGGCAACGAAGACAGTAAAAAACAAATTATGATTGGCATGACTGCCCAGGTTGATATCATCACGGGTAAGAAAAGCGTGATGCAATATTTGATGAAACCGATACTCAGAGCCAAAAACAATGCTTTAAGGGAACGATAATGGCCATAGTCTGTTTAAGCAAAGATAATATCTTAATTGCAAAATTAGTAGCTCTTTATGGATCTCAAGAGGTTTCAGCATGGTCTGATTTTCACCTTTTACCAAAAGACCTTATGACCAATTGCGATGCACTGATTGTGGATTTAAAAGATTGTGTAGTACCGGTAAACACCTCTTGCCCCACACCCATTATTGTCCTGACAGGTGTGCCCACCTTTCAGGAGGCCCTTGCCCTGCTCCAACTTAATGTGAAGGGATATGGCAACCGGCAAATGCGTCAGGACAACATGCGGCAGGTGGTTGAAAATGTGAAGGCGGGACAAATCTGGCTCCCTCCCTCCATAATCAATCAGCTCATTGCCACTGTCGGCACCGACAGCACCGCTAGCCACACAGCCAATGCCATTCTGAATAAGCTCAGCAAGCGCGAACAGGAAGTTGCCAGCTGCGTAGCTGAAGGTATGTCGAACCAGGAGATAGCCGACAAGATGTATGTGAGCCTGCGTACAGTGAAGGCCCACCTCAGCTCAATCTATGAGAAGACCGGCCTGCGTAATCGTTTGGAATTGGGGCTTAAGCTGAAAAAACCTTAATCCGCTTGAAAACTACACTATTAAGCCCAAAAGGCCTTGCCAGATATTTACTGGCAAGGCCTTTTTTGTTAGATCCTCTCAACGCTTCAAATAACCTTAGCCATTAATTGCTAGTTCCATCGTCAAAGATAATATGAATATTATCCAGCGCATTGTCGCTGTCAGTTGATAATGTAACTTGTATAGAATCACTACCATTTGAGAAGAGACCACCATCATGAACCCACGTTCCTGTAGAGTTTTCTACATCGACAGTAACAGTGTCATTCGCCCCACCTTTAAGTTCAAGGACATGGATTATTTCACCTTCAGTTGTCGTCGTGAGCGACGTCATATCAAGAACATTATCCAGGGTTAGATTAATATTTTGAGCTGCAGGATCTGTAAGATCCAACCTTTCAATGTTTTGCACAGTTCCTTCTGCAAGATGACTAAAATCCAGTACTGCATCAGAGATCAACAGAGTGTCAAAGCCTCCACCACCGTCGATCCGTGTATCGGCTGCATCGAAGACGATGGTGTCATCACCCTCGCCGGCATCGATGGTATCGCGCCCCTCTCCACCGTCAAGGTATTCGGAACTATCACTCCCCAGAAGATAGTCATTGCCCTCTTCACCGGATAGGGCTGCCTGCCCGTCCAAAATGACCCTTGAGGATCCACCTGCTTCGGTGTTATAGATACCAGATGTTTGTGTTCCGTCACTGAAGGCAACGGTAATACTTACACCAGAGGTGCCAAAGTCTTCTCCGTTATTCTCCCCAAGATGGTCAGTATCAGCTCGGAACCAAAATTGATCTTGATTTGTGAACTCATCAGGATGAAATGTAAATGTGAGCCTGCTACCACCATTTTCAGTAGTAAATCCAACATTATATGAATCAATACCAGCTGTGTCTTCGCCAATTTTCAAGTGATGATCTGATAGATCAAAAATAGCATTTTCATTACCACCTGCACGTAAATCAAATGTAACAGCAGTAATAGAAATCGCTGCTTTGCCAGTGAATATCAGGCCAATCTGATTGTCTGTGTAATATGTGTTTCCCGGACGTACTATTGCCTCAACAGTATAATCCACACTTTCTGCTGTATTAATAATCACATCATCACCTGATGTGCCAGTTAACTTAGAGGCGTTAGTCCGTGTAACATCAACCTTGGCTCTGTCACTTGCATTGCCTGAGGAAATTTCATAGGTGAACGATTCCCCATCTGCAACATTGGCCAAGGTAACTCCAGCCGATGTTGTTAAGAGATCTGTGCCACTCCCTGCTGCAACGGATGTCACAGACGTATTTCCTGTCCCGGAATCATTGGCAAGAAGTACATCATAATCGATATCTAGGCTAGTACCTTCATCTGCATTAGTGATAATACTGTCATAGTTTGCATCTAAATTTGCGACGTAATCCAGATGAATAACAAGATCGACAGACTTGCTATCACCATCCTTATCTACGCCTGTAATGACAAATTTTTCCTCTTCCCCCAAGACTGTATTCTGAGGATTGATAAGGTAGATATACTCTCCGGTTTCATAGTTTATATCAATGGTGCCTCCACGGTCAGTGTTGATACTTTCCGTTACCTTAGTAACTGGGACATATTTATGAAGAGTACCATCAACGAGAATCGACTGAATATGGCCTCCATCGGCACCAAGAACAATACCACCATCACCAGACGCCATAAGGACTGAGGCATCGCCATGGGCAACACCTTCCCCTACGGTGTCGAGTAGGGTTTGCTTCAGATCAAAGGCATTAAGCACCTTAGTGAGATAAGGTTCCAGATCCCCATCGCCATCGGCGAAGGCGATTGGGGCCAGGGCCTCCAAACTCACACTGTTTGTAATACCAATGCCAAAGGAAATATCAATATCATTGTCTGTCACAAATTCTTCCCAATCTACTTTTGCATGAAGTGCACCATGATATTGATGAGGTTCACCATCAGAGATAAAATAGACTAGCGTTTTAGCAGCTGGTGGAGCCCAATAGCCTTCTGCAGTTTTATCTAAAGCATTGTCATAACATGTGCCACCATTATCTGGAATAATATTATCAAGATAGGTATTAGCCCCATGTTTATCATCGATATACCATTCTGATTTCTCAGCATTACTATCAAAGGGAACAAATTGAATATTAACATTGCCGAGGTTATCATAGGAGTCAAACATCGATGACAATGCCTCCTTGGCAACCTCTATTCGCGTAGAATCAGTTCCCTCCAACGAGTAATCCATACTGCCCGATTTATCCAAGACAATAATCAGGTTTATTGTCTGGGATGCAGCGCTGCTATCCTCAATATTGTTGGAGATATTGGTTCCAACAGGGGCGTCATCAATGATCGAAATATCCAAATGTGACTCCACAGTATGTGGCTTACCATGCTGAACCTCATAGCTAATACTATCAACTACACTATCCCCATCACTGCTCTTCGTGAGAGTATAAATATAATCCCCAGCCGAATGCCCATCAGCAGCTTTTGTATAAACCGTGATAGTTCCATGATCTGTCTCTACGGTGATAGTATTTTCCCGCCTGGAGCCATCTTTATCTGCCACACTGACAATACGCCCACCATCCTCACCAAGCAAATTCCCCTCAGTGATAATCGCCGCACTAGGGTCAGTACCCGCACTTTGCTCAGTAGCCTCAGCAAGACCTGCCTCATAGACAATGGCATTTGATCCTACAGAGGGGGTGACATTCAAGGTTACTGTTGCAACGTTTGATGTAGCGCCCTCTGTATCATCAACAGTATACGTAAAGGTATCTAGGCCGTGATAACCCTCATTTGGCTCATAGGTGACAGTGCCATCGTCATGTCTGGTTACTGTGCCATGATCTGGTGGATCTGTGATAACTATTTTGCTTACATCAATTTCACCATCTATATCAGAATCATTGTCGGTGAGATTTAGGGTGATGGTGCTATCATTCCTGACATCAATTGATCCGGTCTCGGCATGTGATAAGTTATCTTTTGTCCATACATTCTTGCCATTACTATCAAGCAAGTCTAAATCAAAGACATAGGCGCCACCCTGATCCCAGTAAATAATCTCTACATCATGCAAGCCTTCCTTCAGCGACAATGTAACCGGCTCTTCTATCTTAGTGGATGTAATAGCGTCATACCTGAACACGCTTACCCCATCTATGCGTAGATCAAAACCATCATCATGGGCAACGTTGAAGGTATAGTCGCCACCATTTGTGATATTAAGCATACCCTCCATATGAAGAATACCATTGGTTGCATCTTCTAGACTACCATCTTTTATTGACTCTTCATTGTAGACCAGATCCTTACTACCACCTTTAATAAACTCTTTTAAGTGACTATCATCAATTGCATCTTTATTTTCATTTAAAATGATACCATCGGTTAAATTTCCCCTCATCACCCACTCATGAGGGTCATAATTTCCATCACCGTTGCGATCGGTGTAACCATAGTTGATATCGGTGGAAATAAATGTCGCGTCAGCATCATTGCCTGAAATCACTCGCTGCGCATCAGTTATATTAGCAATATGATGATCAACCCCATAATACTCAGAATGTAATCCACCAGTGACGTGCACTGGATCATCTATTGCTATTGGTGCCACGTTATAATCTTCAGTGTCAGTCACAGGGGTTGCTGTATTTCCCGCTGCATCGGTGGCAACAAAGCTTGCATTAATGGTCGTATCAGAATCCGCTGCAAGATCGCTTCCTGCTACATTTATACTGAAACGACCACCAGCTAATACACCACCGGTTGACTCAACTCCGTTTATCGTCAGGGTTACAATATCACCTGCTGTGAATTCTCCTGTTACACGACCAGTAATTGCTATTGTCTCATTTGCTTCTGTAGCGTTGATAACATCGTCTGCTGTAATATTTGGTGTAAGGGTAATTGTCGCAATTGGAGCGGTGGTATCACTGAGCTCTAAAGGCTCACTTGCCGGCGTCGCATCATTGCCAGCTGCATCACTGACATCTGCCGTAACAGTGTAGCTACCATGATCATCATAACCATTCAGATCCTGGTCTGTTAAAATCCAAATGTTGTCTGTAACCTCCGCGGTGCCAAGAAATACTGTTGTAGGATTCAATGGATCGCTACTGTCGACAAGATTCACGGTGACAAACTGACCATTTTCAACATCAGTTGTCGTACCACTTATGCTTACATCGTCGTCTTCCGTATCGTCGGCTATATTGTCACCTTCAATAGGGGTGTTAATGCTCACCGTAGGAACAGTCGTATCACTGAGTTCTAAAGCCTGTACTGCCTGCGTCGCTACGTTACCTGCTGCATCACTTACATCTGCCGTAATCGTGTAGTCGGAGTGATCAGCGTAAATACTCAGATTATGGTCTGCTAAAGTCCAGGTGTTACCCGTAACTGCGGCAGTACCAAGAACTACTGTAACTGGATTGGCTGAATCGCTATTGTCAACAAGACTCACGGTCACATTCTGACCATCTTCAACACCGATGGTCGTTCCACTTATGCTTACATCATCGTCTTCCGTATCGTCGGCTATATTGTCGCCTTCAATAGGGGTATTAATGCTCACCGTAGGAACAGTCGTATCACTAAGTTCTAAAGCCTGTACTGCCTGTGTCGCTGCGTTACCTGCTGCATCACTTACATCTGCCGTAATCGTGTAGTCGGAGTGATCAGCGTAAATACTCAGATTATGGTCTGCTAAAGTCCAGGTGTTACCCGTAACTGCGGCAGTACCAAGAACTACTGTAACTGGATTGGCTGAATCGCTATTGTCAACAAGACTCACGGTCACATTCTGACCATCTTCAACACCGATGGTCGTTCCACTTATGCTTACATCATCGTCTTCCGTATCGTCGGCTATATTGTCGCCTTCAATAGGGGTATTAATGCTCACCGTAGGAACAGTCGTATCACTAAGTTCTAAAGCCTGTACTGCCTGTGTCGCTGCGTTACCTGCTGCATCACTTACATCTGCCGTAATCGTGTAGTCGGAGTGATCAGCGTAAATACTCAGATTATGGTCTGCTAAAGTCCAGGTGTTACCCGTAACTGCGGCAGTACCAAGAACTACTGTAACTGGATTGGCTGAATCGCTATTGTCAACAAGACTCACGGTCACATTCTGACCATCTTCAACACCGATGGTCGTTCCACTTATGCTTACATCATCGTCTTCCGTATCGTCGGCTATATTGTCGCCTTCAATAGGGGTATTAATGCTCACCGTAGGAACAGTCGTATCACTAAGTTCTAAAGCCTGTACTGCCTGTGTCGCTGCGTTACCTGCTGCATCACTTACATCTGCCGTAATCGTGTAGTCGGAGTGATCAGCGTAAATACTCAGATTATGGTCTGCTAAAGTCCAGGTGTTACCCGTAACTGCGGCAGTACCAAGAACTACTGTAACTGGATTGGCTGAATCGCTATTGTCAACAAGACTCACGGTCACATTCTGACCATCTTCAACACCGATGGTCGTTCCACTTATGCTTACATCATCGTCTTCCGTATCGTCGGCTATATTGTCGCCTTCAATAGGGGTATTAATGCTCACCGTAGGAACAGTCGTATCACTAAGTTCTAAAGCCTGTACTGCCTGTGTCGCTGCGTTACCTGCTGCATCACTTACATCTGCCGTAATCGTGTAGTCGGAGTGATCAGCGTAAATACTCAGATTATGGTCTGCTAAAGTCCAGGTGTTACCCGTAACTGCGGCAGTACCAAGAACTACTGTAACTGGATTGGCTGAATCGCTATTGTCAACAAGACTCACGGTCACATTCTGACCATCTTCAACACCGATGGTCGTTCCACTTATGCTTACATCATCGTCTTCCGTATCGTCGGCTATATTGTCGCCTTCGATCGGTGCGGTAATGCTCACCGTAGGAACAGTCGTATCACTGAGTTCTAAAGCCTGTACTGCCTGTGTCGCTACGTTACCTGCTGCATCACTTACATCTGCCGTAATCGTGTAGTCGGAGTGATCAGCGTAAATACTCAGATTATGGTCTGCTAAAGTCCAGGTGTTACCCGTAACTGCGGCAGTACCAAGAACTACTGTAACTGGATTGGCTGAATCGCTATTGTCAACAAGACTCACGGTCACATTCTGACCATCTTCAACACCGATGGTCGTTCCACTTATGCTTACATCGTCGTCTTCCGTATCGTCGGCTATATTGTCGCCTTCGATCGGTGCGGTAATGCTCACCGTAGGAACAGTCGTATCACTGAGTTCTAAAGTCTGTACTGCCTGTGTCGCTGCGTTACCTGCTGCATCACTTACATCTGCCGTAATCGTGTAGTCGGAGTGATCAGCGTAAATACTCAGATTATGGTCTGCTAAAGTCCAGGTGTTACCCGTAACTGCGGCAGTACCAAGAACTACTGTAACTGGATTGGCTGAATCGCTATTGTCAACAAGACTCACGGTCACATTCTGACCATCTTCAACACCGATGGTCGTTCCACTTATGCTTACATCGTCGTCTTCCGTATCGTCGGCTATATTGTCGCCTTCGATCGGTGCGGTAATGCTCACCGTAGGAACAGTCGTATCACTGAGTTCTAAAGTCTGTACTGCCTGTGTCGCTGCGTTACCTGCTGCATCACTTACATCTGCCGTAATCGTGTAGTCGGAGTGATCAGCGTAAATACTCAGATTATGGTCTGCTAAAGTCCAGGTGTTACCCGTAACTGCGGCAGTACCAAGAACTACTGTAACTGGATTGGCTGAATCGCTATTGTCAACAAGACTCACGGTCACATTCTGACCATCTTCAACACCGATGGTCGTTCCACTTATGCTTACATCGTCGTCTTCCGTATCGTCGGCTATATTGTCGCCTTCAATAGGGGTATTAATGCTCACCGTAGGAACAGTCGTATCACTGAGTTCTAAAGCCTGTACTGCCTGTGTCGCTGCGTTACCTGCTGCATCACTTACATCTGCCGTAATCGTGTAGTCGGAGTGATCAGCGTAAATACTCAGATTATGGTCTGCTAAAGTCCAGGTGTTACCCGTAACTGCGGCAGTACCAAGAACTACTGTAACTGGATTGGCTGAATCGCTATTGTCAACAAGACTCACGGTCACATTCTGACCATCTTCAACACCGATGGTCGTTCCACTTATGCTTACATCGTCGTCTTCCGTATCGTCGGCTATATTGTCGCCTTCAATAGGGGTATTAATGCTCACCGTAGGAACAGTCGTATCACTGAGTTCTAAAGCCTGTACTGCCTGTGTCGCTGCGTTACCTGCTGCATCACTTACATCTGCCGTAATCGTGTAGTCGGAGTGATCAGCGTAAATACTCAGATTATGGTCTGCTAAAGTCCAGGTGTTACCCGTAACTGCGGCAGTACCAAGAACTACTGTAACTGGATTGGCTGAATCGCTATTGTCAACAAGACTCACGGTCACATTCTGACCATCTTCAACACCGATGGTCGTTCCACTTATGCTTACATCGTCGTCTTCCGTATCGTCGGCTATATTGTCGCCTTCGATCGGTGCGGCAATGCTCACCGTAGGAACAGTCGTATCACTGAGTTCTAAAGTCTGTACTGCCTGTGTCGCTGCGTTACCTGCTGCATCACTTACATCTGCCGTAATCGTGTAGTCGGAGTGATCAGCGTAAATACTCAGATTATGGTCTGCTAAAGTCCAGGTGTTACCCGTAACTGCGGCAGTACCAAGAACTACTGTAACTGGATTGGCTGAATCGCTATTGTCAACAAGACTCACGGTCACATTCTGACCATCTTCAACACCGATGGTCGTTCCACTTATGCTTACATCGTCGTCTTCCGTATCGTCGGCTATATTGTCGCCTTCAATAGGGGTATTAATGCTCACCGTAGGAACAGTCGTATCACTGAGTTCTAAAGCCTGTACTGCCTGTGTCGCTGCGTTACCTGCTGCATCACTTACATCTGCCGTAATCGTGTAGTCGGAGTGATCAGCGTAAATACTCAGATTATGGTCTGCTAAAGTCCAGGTGTTACCCGTAACTGCGGCAGTACCAAGAACTACTGTAACTGGATTGGCTGAATCGCTATTGTCAACAAGACTCACGGTCACATTCTGACCATCTTCAACACCGATGGTCGTTCCACTTATGCTTACATCGTCGTCTTCCGTATCGTCGGCTATATTGTCGCCTTCGATCGGTGCGGCAATGCTCACCGTAGGAACAGTCGTATCACTGAGTTCTAAAGTCTGTACTGCCTGTGTCGCTGCGTTACCTGCTGCATCACTTACATCTGCCGTAATCGTGTAGTCGGAGTGATCAGCGTAAATACTCAGATTATGGTCTGCTAAAGTCCAGGTGTTACCCGTAACTGCGGCAGTACCAAGAACTACTGTAACTGGATTGGCTGAATCGCTATTGTCAACAAGACTCACGGTCACATTCTGACCATCTTCAACACCGATGGTCGTTCCACTTATGCTTACATCGTCGTCTTCCGTATCGTCGGCAACATTATCCACTTCTATAGGGTTATCTATACTCACCGTCGGGGCAGTTGTATCACCCATAGTAGCTGTACCGCTACCAGAAACAGAGATATTTCCAGCCTGATCGGTGAGGGTTGCACTTACGGTTATTCCATCACCATCCGCTGGTCGGTCGTATTCAAGTTTGAGTCCGCTATCAATAATATCCTGGGTTACAGGATGTGCTGTTACAGTTCCATCGGGGTTGGTTACATTAAGAACATCATCTACTAATGCACCAGCAGGTGCTGTAACAGTTACATCAACCTTACCGTCAATCTCGGTATTACTAATAGTTCCGTCAGTATCACGATCTTCGCTAATAACAACCGTTGGCGCTACGGTGGCTGTTGTATCCCCCATAGTAGCTGTACCGCTACCAGAACCAGAGGTATTCCCAGCCTGATCGGTGAGGGTTGCACTTACGGTTATGCCATCACCATCCGCTGGTCGGTCGTATTCAAGTTTGAGTCCGTTATCAAGAATATCCTGGTTTACAGTATGTGCTGTTACCGTTCCATCGGGGTTGGTTACATTAAGAACATCATCTATTAATGCACCAGCAGGTGCTGTAACAGTTACATCAACCTTACCGTCAATCTCGGTATTGCTAATAGTTCCGTCAGTATCACGATCTTCGCTAATAACAACCGTTGGCGCTACGGTGGCTGTTGTATCACCCATAGTAGCTGTACCACTACCAGGAACTGAAATATTCCCAGCCTGATCAGTAAGGGTCGCACTTACGGTTATGCCATCACCATCCGCTGGTCGGTCGTATTCAAGTTTCAGTCCGTTATCAATAATATCCTGGTTTACAGTATATGCTGTTACCGTTCCATCGGGGTTGGTTACGTTAAGAATATCATCTACTAATGCACCAGCAGGTGCTGTAACAGTTACATCAACCTTACCGTCAATCTCGGTATTACTAATAGTTCCGTCAGTATCACGATCTTCGCTAATAACAACCGTTGGCGCTACGGTGGCTGTTGTATCACCCATAGTAGCTGTACCGCTACCAGAACCAGAGATATTGTCCGCCTGGTCGGTAAGGGTAGCACTTACAGTAATCGCCGTACCGTCAGCAGGACGATCGTATTCAAGACTCAGACCGTTATCAAGAATATCCTGGGTAATGGGGTAGTCCGTAATAATTCCATCGGAATTAGTTATATTAAGAACATCGCCAATAACGGTTCCGACAGGGGTATTTACCAGGACACCAACTGTACCGTCAATTTCAGTATTAGAAATCGTACCGTCATCATTAATATCTTCGGTAATTTCAACTTTTGGAGCTGCGGTAGCTGTCTCATCATCCACATCCCCCACATCATCATAAAACTGGTCAGACACATCTGGGACTTGGCCATCATTCTCGGTGCCGAGGAGGTAGGTGCCGACGTCGCCTTTGCTGGCGTCACCGGCGTAATAGTCACTGTCGATGAAATCGTATGAACCACCCGAACCTTCTGTACCGGCGGCGGTCTTTTCCAGAACATCATCGATGCTCTTGCCTTCCGCAAGGGCCTGAACAATCGCATCCTGCAGGGCGCTCTGCTCGTCGCTGACGGCATCACTGGGGTCAATCGCAGCAAGGACAGACTCATCGAGAAGGAGCTGCTCGTTGCCGGCCAGGTTAATCAGGTTTCCGTCTTCCTGGATAATTGAGAGGCTGGCTCCGTCTGCAGTTATGATGGTATCATTCTCATAAACAAAATCACCAACCCGTAATTCACGAACCTCACCCTCTGAGGTACGCGCTGTTACAAGACCTGTGACTGCCTGGATTTTGCCTGATAGAGCCATGATTAACCTCGTTTTTGATGCTTATATTGAAACCCCCTGCCCTTATTTTTGCTCATCTTCATTCTGGATGAAGAGAGGGCAGAGATATTGGTATTTTTCTATACTTTCCTGAGACATTTTATACTATTTGGCTAGGAATGGCATTGTACCAAGGTACAGTTTATCTCAGGTATCTTGGTAGATAATGGCCATTTCCTGGCCAACAACTGCCGAAAAAAGCAGTTACACATGCTTAGGCTCACCGAACAGGTAGCCCTGCAGGGCGTCAACATTGAGCTCAACTAAGAGATCAACCTGTTCCGCTCGCTCGACACCCTCGGCAATTACTCGGATATCAAGACTGTGCGCCACGCCGCAGAGGGCGCCGATGAAAAATTCACTATCGCCATTGTCCGCGTCCAACTCTTTGGTAAAGGCCCGGTCAATCTTTACATATTCGGGACGAAGAGATTTGAGGTAACCAAAATTAGAAAAACTCTGGCCAAAATGATCAAGCCCTATACCATGACCTAGCTTTTGAATTTTTCGAGCAAAATCCTTCACCACATCAAGATACTGCACAGCTCCAAACTCTGGGAATTCAAAAATAATATGTATTGATTTGTCCTGTAGTTGACCGAGTTCAGCCAGCACCCAATCAACAAAAGCACTATCATCAAGGGATGAGGGAGAAACATTAACGGCAATCGTATGCAGATCTGCCATCTTCTCTTTCTGGGCAAAAACCTTTTCCAATACCACCTTGTCAAGCCTGGAGACGAGTTGTAATCGCTCGGCGAGTGGAACAAAAACACCCGCACTGACAATTTCACCAGAGTCCATGGCAATGCGTGATAAGAGCTCTTGGTGTTGCACCCTGTTTTGATCCGTACTGTTCATTACAGGTTGGCGAAAAAGAATAATTTCACCCCTCTCTAAAACATTCTCCAGGGTCTCTTTCCACCACGATTTTCCCTTGATAAGATCATCGGCCCCTGAAGAGAGGAAATTGACCAGCCACTTATTCGGTCCCTGCTGCCTGGCGGCCTGCAGAGCATTATCCGCCTCGGCCAAAAGCTTTGGCAGGGTGGGCGTCTCCTCATAGACAACCCCTCCTATATGAGCAATATTGTCAGAATGGCTTGCATTTTCCACTGCTAGTCGAGTAACTTTTTGGCTGATTTTTTCAGCAAGGTCATAGACTGCGACGGAACTGATCTCGGAGATAAAAATTGCAAAATCACCACCTGTAAGTCTTGCCAGGGCAACATCGTTGAGCATTTTTGTTTCTTGCTTAATGATATCGGCAACCTTTTTCAAGAGCTCATCACCTGCGGCAAAACCATCAAGCTCATTGACCTTCTGCAGATTATCCAACTGAAGCATGAGAAGCGCTCCATGCATCGATTCCCCACCCGATTCAAGACGAGCTTCAACCTGACCTGTTATATATCGCCTATTACCAAGTCCCGTCAGCTGATCGCTGTAGGCATTTCGCCGAAAACGCTCTGCAATCTTTACCTGCCCGGAAAACATCTCCCGCACCTGATTTGTCATCCGATTCATAGATTGCACAACCTGACGCAGTTCCTTGGTTTTCGGCAGTTTCTCCTGAATACGAAAATCTCTACGACAAATAGCCTCGGCCTGTAGTTCAACACGTTTAAGCGGTTTCAAGAGCAGACGTAAACCAAAACCACCCAAAAGAAGAACCAGAGATCCGGCCAGCAGAAAATAGAGACTCATCTTTACAGCCGCATCCCACATGGCCCTATAGGCATAACCGGGATGACTTTCCACATAGAGCACCCCCGCCTGAGTCCAGCCCGCCATGACCAAAGCCTCTGCACTCGGGGCCTGGATAGGAACAAGGTCAATAAACCACTGGGGTACACCTTCGAGGGTAATTTTGAGGAGACGCTCAGTAATAACCGCACCCTCCATATCTTTAAAGCTGATAACCCGGTAATAGCCTCCATCAAACACCGCATTCATCATCGTCTCAACGGTTGGAATATCGCCTTCAGCCACTATCGGCGACAGGGAGAGACTAAGAGATGTGGCCGTATCCTGAGCGTGGGATTCCATCTGAGTGAGCAGGAATGAACGGGTACTCTGCAATTTTTCAACCCAGATAGCGGAGAAGAGCAACACAAAAAGAATGAGTGTAAATATAACAAGTTGCCTATAGAGTGTCATAATAAGTCCTTGGGATCAGTTGAGTCCTGCTGGCATTCTCTTGAGAAGATTTTGCCAATTTTTGAGTCTATCACTGCCGCCCACCTTCTTTCCCTGACCACGGGATTTGGAAAGCCAGAGTCCCGAACCATTAAAACTAAAAACAGGTAAGAGATCCTTTCTCTTTGTCGCCAGCTTAATAGCAGGGATAAGATTATCGAGAACCAGAGGTATCGCACCGGGTTTGCCATAATAGGTGACAACCATATGGGCTTGATTAAGACGCAGGGCCTTAACATAGGTAAGGTTAAGCTTTTTTTCTGGTATGCCGATGGCTTTAAGGGTAAAATATTTTGCCAGAGAAAAATCTTCGCAATCGCCTGCCCCTGAGGCCAGAAATTCGACGGGGGTCGCCCAATAATCTTTCTTTTTCCAGTGTTTTATATCAGAGACAAACTGTAGTTGATTAAAAAAGGCATTCACCTTTTCCAACTTTTCCCCATCCGCACTGCTTACATCTTCACGAATCAGATTCTGCCAGGCAAGAAGTCGTCGCTTAGCCCTTTCACCATATTTTAACTCGGCAGATTCAAGAGTCTTATCGGAAATGGTAAAGAGATTGCTGCCCTCCACAACCCCTAGAAGAGAGATCAGGAGGATAAATAACACAACTATTCGTCGAAACAAGAACTGATGTTTACAGAAATTTTTCAAAAAAACTACCTTGCCAAACGACATGGATACTCTTGTTTAATATTAAGAAGATAGCAGAGAGGCGAGTTATTGCAACAAAGCCCCGACGAAATAATAGTTTACAATTTTTTTTATCTTACCACCAGTTGCATCCAGATTTATTGATCTCTTTTACTCAAAAGAGACGAAGGAGATAGCCATCAGCTATCAGCTATCAGCTTTAAGAAAAAACTGTAGCAACCAGGGCTGGAAATTATGCAGATGAGTAGCAAATGTCTCTATTTCTTGCCAAGACCTGGAAATGGAATGATATTATCTTTCTTTGGTCCCTTCGCCTGCTCTTCGAGTGAGCCATCATCCATCTGGGCAAACTCCGCCATCTTCTCGTAAACATCTTCAAACCCTGCATGTTCAGCAATAATTTTCAGATACCTCTCGCTACGCTTTTTCCCAAAGAACTCCCGTAGCCTTGTCTCAGAGTAAGCGCCAGGCTTACTATATCGATTTACCCAGCTAATCAACATCTCCTCATCTGGGAAAAAATGGTGCTTATGCCCCTTACTTCTACGAGGCGTATCATTGGCCTGCTCATCAAAACCAGCTGCCTCTTCCATATTATTAGGAAAATAGCCAACATGATCCAATTGATTTTCAAAAAGCCACTTGGCATCCCGAAGATGGGCCAGCACACTATTATCACTTCGCTGACAAAAGTAGTACTCACTGTTTTTTTCAAGAAATTTGTCAAATATTGAGCGCGATAAGAATTCATCACAACCATCAATTCCTTCCGCCAAAAAACCCATGCTATTGAGCAAACGTTCGCAGAAAAGAGAGAGAAAGCCAGCAACATCACCCTTTTTCAGCCCCGTGAAAAGCATGCAGTAACGAGTCATGATATGCATGGCAAACAACACCTTTCTCCGCTTTACCGAAACAACATGCAACTGCCAGGGCGAAATTATCTCATTGCCAGAGCCCAAATCATCAATGGCCTTTTTGGGCGGAGCACTCAAAGGAGATACCTTCTCTCCCTTGCGGGTAAGGGTAAAAAAATCAGCCGCAGCCTTGGTGCAGTTGAAAATCAACATAAACTCTTCCTTATTTTTATGGGGAGGGGCAGATAGCACACTCTTCAACTGTTAATGTAACTCTTTTCCCTGGCGGGTTAAACAATCTTTCCCAAGAGAAACTCAGCACCATGCTGATACCCAAATTAGCCATCTAGGCAAAAAACGATATCAAATACATTTTAGCCCAATACCACCCCACAAAAAAAGAACAGATACAGTTTGTTACAACACCGATCCCTGCATTACACATTTCTTGCATCTTCAAACAGAGCTGCTGGCATGTCATACTCAAGTTGCCAAACCATCTTCATGGGACGATTGTCCTGACATGAGAGGAGCTCTTTCGCTGGGCCAAGATAGATGAAAGGGGCCGTCTCCCCATCAATGCATTTCTCCAATCTTGCAAAAAACAAAATCGTATAGCCCCGCTCTTGAAAGTGAATATAATTTTGTCCTGTACCACTTTCTTGTCTTATCGTTGACTGACTTTCCCAATGAAGTTGAGCCGGGCTAATAGGGTAGTCCCGATACAAGGTTGTCGGCGAGAAATCTCGCTCAACCTTCCGGAAAGTAAGCAGATGCACGTACGCTTTCAACTCTTTCGCATGAATAACACCCTGGCCAGCAGGCCCTGGCCTGTCAACCGTGGCAAGACCCAGGGCTGCTTTAATTTCCGCCGAGCCATAGCAGGCATGAAGCTGCAAATTGCAGGGAAAGGGGAGTGCTATTTTTCTCACCGGAAAAGCTGGTCCTTGCCGGCGCCATTCTGCAATTTCTGCAACATCTGCCAAAACAGAGCTATTTCGTCTCCATTTCAGAAAAGATTCTTGCACCCCTACAACCCCAATTTTCTCTGCCTTCTCTCCCCAAAACAGATAATGCATGGCTGTTGCCTGTTCCACCCCATACCTTTCCTCAGGATCTTCCAAGGACAAATCCAATGATGAAGAGCTAAGATCCTCCAACAACTGAGGATCTGTCCTCAGGGCAATTCGAGGCAAGGCCTTCCGTGCTTTTTGCAGATCAGGATCAGCGGGTTGAGGTTGATTATTGGCAAGAGCCTTCCACTCTGACCATGTCTTTTTACGTAAAATCTGCACAGGCGAAAGCCCTGTCTCCTCTATGAAGGCAGCAAATGTCACAGGTGAGCCGTGATCTTGTTCCCATGTTCTCAGAACCTCGGGAACAAAATTGTTCAAACTGCCAAGAACACTTTTTATCTTGGCAATGATACGTTCACGGGCTATACGCTCCAAAATAATACTACAGCCAGGGGGAAGACTGGGGAAATCATCCTCCACCTCCCGGTCTATTCTTTGCCGACGGCGAGAGAGCAGGGCCGCAAATTTATTATCAAGCCGGTATTTCCTATGTGTCTGCCCGACAAAATCAAGAACGGTTAGACAATCTTTATTTGGCGCATGGCGAAGTCCTCGACCAAGCTGCTGGAGAAAGACAGTGACACTTTCTGTAGGTCTCAGAAAAAGGACAAGATTAATCTCTGGAATATCAACACCCTCACTCAAGACATCAACTGTAAACAAAAAGTGGATTTTCCCTGCCCGAAACGCCCGCAAACTCTCTGCCCGCTCTTCACGCGGTGTTTCTCCCAATAAGGTCTTAGAGACAATGCCAGCCTTATTAAAATTATCTGCCATATACTGGGCATGTTTCACCCCGGCACAAAAGCCTATAGCCTTCACCTCGGCTAAGTTTGGTTGATAACGCTCCAGTGCCTGCAAAACAACATCAAGCCTTTGTCTTGCCCGAATATCATCCCCGGTCAAAACTTTTTCCAGCTCTTTAGAGTCATAGCGTCCATTGCGCCAAAAGGTATCACTGGCAAGGTCAATACTGTCCGAGACACCAAAATAGTGAAAGGGGCAGAGCAGCTTCTCTTCCAATGCCTCTGGAAGTCGAATCTCTGCCGCAAAACGATTATCAAAATCGGCCACGATCTGACTGCCATCCATTCGCTCTGGAGTTGCCGTTAGGCCAAGCAAAATTTCTGGATCTATGCAGGTTTCATCAAACAGGCATCGATAACTTGCTGCCCTGCCATGATGAGCCTCATCAATAATAACAAAACGAAAATGCTCTCTGCTAAAATCCCGCCAAGGTCGTTTACTATTTAAACTCTGTATTGAGGCAAATACATGATTCCACTCAGTGGGCACCCTATGATCAACTAACAACTCTCCAAAATTTTGGTCCCGTAGCACGGTTCTGAAACAACCCATTGCCTGTTCAAGAATCTCTTTGCGATGGGCTACAAACAAAAGGGGTTCCTGTTTTCCTCTGCCAGCTATATATCGCTGATAATCAAGGGCAGAAATAACCGTCTTCCCTGTACCTGTTGCGGCAACAATAAGATTTCTAAAAGAGTTATTTTGTCTTGCCGCAGTAAGGGATTCTAATATTCGAAGCTGAAAAGGACGGGGTGTAATCTCTGCAAAAAAGGGTGTACTATTTTCAACGCCCTGCTTAAAACGTTGAATAACCGATTGAAAGCGATCTTTATCAAAAACCTCAAACTCCGGGCTTTGCCAGTAGCTCGCAAAATCAGCAATAAATCTGGAGAGAATATGGGGCATATCATGTGCTGTGACTTTAACCGTCCACTCTAAACCATTGGTCATGGCAGAATGGGACATATTAGCTGAACCAATATATGCTGTAGAGCAACCACTCTCGCGCATAAAATGGTAGGCCTTAGCATGAAGCCTTGTGCCACCACTATCATAGGAGACCCTTACCTCTATATTGGGTTGCCTATCAAGCCACTCCAAGGCGGCAGGATCACTTACCCCCATATAGCTGGTGGAGAGTATACGGACAGGTACATTTCTCTCTGCCAAGGCCTCCAGAGCTGGTCGCAAAAGACGCAAACCCGACCATTTTATAAAGGAAATAAGAATATCAACCCGATCGGCAGTAAACATCTCTGCCCGAAGTTCATGCTCCAGTGGAGGATCTATACCAAGACCCGTTAAGAGGGAACTGGTTGTCATGGGGGTCTTAGGGCGAACATAGGCCTGGGAATCCTTACTGACCTGAAGCAAAAGATTGCTCTCAGCACCCAGTAATTTATGCCTCTGCTGATACGCCAAACCATCCGTTGCCGAGAGCACATCAAGAATTCGATTAAAAATATCTATTCGCTGCTCTTTTTTAGCTGAATGAAGCGTTTCCTGTATAAGCTTGCCTACAAACTGGCTATAGACGTGAGGTGCAAGCTCATCATCTATTTTTCGCAGGATCACCTTCAACTCAGGATGATTTTGCAACAACTCCTGAAGCTCTGTATCAAGCACTCTCTCATATATACCAGCAGGTAGTTGTTCACTCATAAAGGACTCTCCGATGTCAAAATATCTACTCCTGAAAAAGACACACCCTAACATGCGAAGAGCATTCCAGACAAGAGATTCAATCTACACGCCCTAAAAGACTCAAACTCTTTTCCTCAAGGCCTCTGCTAATAACCCTATAAATCCGATATCACATCAAAAAATTTAAGAAAGTTTATAAAAAATCTGCACAGAAAATAGACATTAACCGGGCAGAGCGTTTAAACAGAGAGAGAGAAGTGGTAATAACAAACAATATGATGAGAGGAGAGGCGATAAGATCGCTAAGGTTAATGATGGCCTCTTTACCTACAGAGGAGCTTTTCCGCGCTACTTTGGCCAATAAACAGAAAAAGACGGTGTTGCCAGCGATATGCATTTGTGGTGGAAACGTGCCTGCAAGAATATTGGGGTAGAAGGATGCCGGGACAGGTCATAGCTCTGCCATCGCCCTGCGTGAACACTTTTCTCCCGAGCGGACAAGCACCATGCACCAGACCAATAAGGCTTTTGACCGTTTCGGGTTGGTGCTAATGATGTACGAAGTATTTATCGTAAAACAGGTTGTAGAAATAGCGAGAAAGAGTGTTCAGTAAGACATTAATTTTAATAATATTATAGGTCACGCAGGAAGGTATGGCTACAATTGGAGTGAACAAGAGTGGTGACATTATTCATTACGTTGAAGGCGGCGAGATACAGCATCATAATGGTATTAATTATATTGATGTTGAAAATGAGTTGATTGAGCCTATGGTTTCTCATAAATATAAAATATTAAATTTTAAATACAAGTATGGGAAAATTTATATGCCTTTTTACAGGACGATTCGTTCTAAGATTAAAGTTTTCTTTAAAAGGATAGATGTTAAGAGGATAAGTGAACAGATTATAGACATGCTACCTTATTTTCTAGCATCATCTATATCTGCATTTTTAGCATCAATTATAACTATTTTCTCCTTAGCGCTTCAAGATAATATAGTTGTATCTCAAAACGATTTTATAACAATTTTCATCCCATGCTTAGCGGCATTACTTACTTTGTTTGGTGTATATGCATCAATAAGGGAGGCGCGATTAGCAAGTGAGCAGCAACGGGAAAATTCTGTTAAGCCAATTTTAACCTTTTCTGGCTTTAAAAAAAATCAGCACCCATTGGCTACAGGTGTTATTGAATTAAATATTGAAGGCTTGGGTGAGAACAACGATTCTCAGGCTAGAATGGAAGAATTATTTTTTATTGAGAATATTGGGTTGGGAAAAGCAAGAAATATTCAATTCGTGAATGTTGACAGAAGGGGAGTCTTTCACCATCACGGCCATAATATTAAGTTGTTTGAACCTGGGGCGAGAAGCGAAATGCTTCTAACAGTTCCAAATACTCTTGATCCTTTCTCATCTGAGATGATTATATTATATTCAAGATGTGAAAATATTTACGGTGACACCGTGATTCACAAACATATTTTTGCGCTAAGCCTAAATGCCAATAATATTGATATCTTGAGAGATGAGTCAGTCATGAAAAAAAATAAAGAAAACAGAGATATTATAAGGCGTTTACAGTAAGAAACATTTCTTAGTAAAGCAAAGGTACTTGCAAAAACGCGATAAAGAAGAGAGATATTTGTGGGGATTTAAGAAAATGTAGGGCTGCTTGAAGTTTAAAGATATACTTGAATAGCTAAAATCATATTGGGAAAGAAAAAAGGCCGTAATCGAAGAAAACTCTTCAACTACGGCCTAATCTGGTGGAGGCGGCGGGAGTCGAACCCGCGTCCGCAAATGCTCCCCTCTCGTATCTACATGTTTAGTTCCCACTTAGTTTTCGCGATTTAGCTTCCGTCGGAACAGGGATACTATAACGCTATTCTGTATATTTTCGCGCCGGGGCGACCAGAACACCACCCGATTGCTAGCTCATTTTGGTCGACGCCTCGGACCCAACCCTCATGAGCGGAGGACTGGAGAGACGGCAGTATGACAGTTATTAAGCTGCTACTGCGTAGTTATAATCGTCTGCGATTATATTAGTTTCCGCCTTTTTTACGAGCTGGCAGTTGCTCGACATGCAACGTAGAGCTTATACATCCCCGTCGAAGCCGTTTCGCCCCCATATATCTTCAACAAGTTTTTTTATTATCTAACCACGGCGCATTACACGAGCTAACTCGCGTTTGCCTTGCTGCTCTTTGAGAGTAGCCCGTTTATCGTACATTTTCTTACCCTTGGCAAGACCTAATTCGATTTTCGCCTTACCATTCTCTATAAAGTATATCTTCAAGGGGATGAGGGCAAGGCCTTTCTCTTTTAATTTTCCATTTAGTTTGTGCAGCTCTCTCTTGTGGAGAAGTAATTTACGCACCCGCAGAGGCTCTACCGGATTGTGGCTGGTAAACATATAATGTGAAATATGAACATTATAGAGCATCGCTTCACCACGGGCATTAATGGCCACATGACCATCGACGAGGTTACCTCGTCCACCCCGCAGGGATTTGACCTCCGGGCCGGAGAGCACCATACCCGCCTCATAGGTGTCGAGAATCTCGTACTCATGGTAGGCCTTCTTGTTTTTACAAACTATCTTAATACCCATCTCTTTCTATCCTCAACCCAGCAACCCGTCTTTCTAGGCGCTGAAGGGTTTAAAATTATCATCGGAGGTGACCCGCAGGACTTCTTCGCAAGTGGTTATCCCTGCCTGTACCTTCTGCCAAGCATCCTCTCTTAAGGTAGTCATTCCCTCACGAATTGCAAGCTGTTCTACATCGCCACCCAGCTCACCAGTACCAATCAACCGTTTCAGGGGCGGTGATACAGGAAAAATCTCGAAGATGCCACATCTGCCTCTATAGCCGGTACCACGGCACTCCCGACAGCCCTTGCCCCTCTTCAAACGCATCTCGCCATCGCCCTCGACAGGAAAGCCCATCCGCCGCAGCTCCTGACAACTCACCGAATACTCCTCGGCACAGGAGGTGCAAATAGTCTTGACCAGACGTTGGGCCATACAGCCAAGCAGGGTGGAGGCAATCATAAATGGTTGCAGGCCCAGATCCTCAAGACGGGCCACTGCACTGGCGGCATCGTTGGTATGAAGGGTGGAAAAGACCAGATGGCCGGTCATGGCCGCCTGGACCGCATGGGCCGCTGTTTCATGATCACGAATCTCCCCGATCATAATAATATCGGGATCCTGCCGGAGAATATTACGCAGAATGGTTGAGAAGGTGACGTCGATCAGTGGCTGAACGGCAATTTGATTAAACTCCTCATAGACCATCTCCACAGGATCTTCAACGGTGACAATATTCTTCTCTGAGCTGGAGATAGCCTTGAGGGTGGAGTAGAGGGTCGTCGATTTACCACTACCCGTCGGCCCGGTCACCAGGAAGATACCGTGGGGGGCAGCTATACAACTATTATAGACATGCAAATCACGGGGAGAGAGACCAAGGCCCGAAATATCCTGAAAGATGACCGAGGGATCAAGGATACGCATCACCACCTTTTCGCCAAAGGAGACGGGCACCGTCGACACCCGCACCTCAACCTCCAGATTATTCTTAGCTCCCAGTTTAATACGGCCATCCTGTGGTCTTCGTTTTTCTGCAATATCGAGACGGGCTAAAAATTTTATCCGAGAGATCAGGGCAGAGTGAACGGCCTTGGGCAGGGTATAGATGATATGGAGGGCCCCATCTATACGAAAACGGACCATGGTCGTTTCCCGTTTGGGCTCAACATGGATATCACTGGCCCGCTGATCCAGGGCATACTGAAAGATATGGTTCAGAGCAGACTTTATATGCTGATCAGAAGAGGTCAGCTCCTTGGTGGAAGATATCTTCACATACCTCTCAAGATTGCCTATATCCACAGACATATCATCCCGGAAGGAGCCACATTGACTCTCTGCCGCCGAGATAGAGCGTTGAAAACCAAAAAATTCCGACAGTATTTTCCGTATATCTGCCTTAGTGGCCAGACAGGCGGAAACCTGAAGCTGATTTGCCTGCTCAATATCATGCAGGACATCCTTACTATCGGGATGATAAACGGCCACCTTAAGATGAGTCCCCTTTTGCTCTATGGGCACAATAAGATGGCGGGAGGCAAAGCTATAGGGGATTGTCTTGGTGACAATATTCATATCAAGATCCAGAGGATCAAGCTTTTTAACTCCAGACGACGGGCATAAGCCACCGTCCGCATAATAAGCTCTTCATCCACCAACCTGCTCTTATCACCGCCACTCTGAAAATTAAATGCGGCGATCACATCAACGAGATCAACCCTATTCTTCTCTTCACGCTCTGCACGAGGCAGGGCCCTCAGTAATTTCTGCCGCTGTTTACCCTTTTCCAGACCAATAATATCCCGCTGTTTAGGGCTGATTATTTCCTGCTCCACGAGAAGGTCGAGCAGGGATTCGCTATTAATAAATTTCATCTATGACCCTCTTTATTTATAAAAACAAACCATGAGCATTCAATCATTTTACCAATAGGCAGTTAAAGAAAAGAGACTGGGCCCCGCCACGGCTTAACTACCACCGGCGGCTGAGTCCAAATAATTCTGGCCCAAAAACATCTCTATTCTCTGCCTATAATAATCCGCCCTATCTGGATCTCCGCGCAGGGCAAGACGCTCTGTCTGTACGGCAAGCCCCTTTCTACCCGTAGCCCAATATGCAGTGGCCAGGGTATCGAGAATATGGCTCTGCTGAGAGAGAAAGGCAGCCGTTTCCGCTAAAGCCAGGGCCCTTTCAGGATCACGCAGTTCCCTGCCCTCCACGGTAAGGAGAAGCCAGGAGAGGTTATTGAGCAGTTCTGCATTCTTAGGATCTAAGGCAACCGTCTTTTCATAGGCGGCAAGGGCCTGTTCTGTTCTCTTTTGGCTGAGGTAGACGTCTCCCAGCAGATGCTGCCAGAGAACATTATTTGGCTCCTCAGCGGCCTTATGAATAATGGTGGCAATGGCATATTTTTCCTTATACTCAAGCTCCATCTTTTCAACAGAAATAGAGTTTAAAAGAAAAAAGAGGAGGGTCGCACCGATAAAATAGGAGGCCAGACAGCAGGCCAAAATACGATTATGCCTCTTAACCCGAGAAGCATCCACCTCAGCCTGAGCCAGACAATCTATACGTTGGCCCAAGCCAAAGTGATGCCAACTCGGCTCCTCTCGTTTTGTCCCGGTAAAGAGAGAAATTTTTTCAAAGGCTGCGATCAGGGGAGAGGCAGAGCCCATAACAGAGATGGTATAGAGATCCGCCTGTCTCTCAAAGTTACGAATAAAAAAACCAAAAAAATATCTGAAGTAGAGGACGAGAAGAAGCACAAGAGGAATGCCGCTGGCAAGAGAGGCAAGGTTCTCCGAATCCACCCTGCCCGAAACCGCAAGGGCCATAACGGGCGGCAGACTGAGGACGGTATAGAGTAGAGGCTCTATCAGCCAACCAACGATGACACTAAAACCAAGAATGAGACAAATGTAGAAGAAGATATGTCCACGTTTGACATGGGCTATTTCATGGGCCATAATAGCGTCCAGTTCGTCACTATCCATGGTCTCGATAATTGCCGGGGTCAAGAGAATATAGCGAAGGCCAGGGATAACGCCCACTACACCCGCCGTCATGGCCCTACCCTCCAGCAGGGGCCAGATAAAATACTGGGCAGAAAATTTCTGCCGGGCGCAGAATCGATCCAAATGGTCACGCAGAGGACCTGCCGGCAGAGGGGTGCATCTCCACAATCTACGAATAAGAGGCGGTAAGAGCAGGAGGACAAAGACAAAGAAGAGAGCAAAGAGATACAGCTCTCCCCGCTCACCGACAAAGATATTTTCCGCACCGGAAATGGGTAGCCCCTGAACAATATCCACTGCCAGGGAAAATATCATCCAGGGCAAAATAATGGGCAGACTACTGCCAATATTAGCGACAATAAATCGCCACCGCCCCTGGCCGCCGCCGGTAATACGGGCATGACAGGCACTTCCCTCTGCCCACATGACGGCCAGAAGAAAAAGGAAAAAACAGAGGGCAGCAATATCTGCCAGGGCCGGCAAATGCCCCGCCAGGGAAAAAAACTGAAAATAATACTTCAGGTTAAACAGATAAAAGCCCAGCCCATAAAAGACCAGAGCAATAATTGAAAGCCTCCTCTCAGTCTGCAGATAGCTGCCGACCCCAGCGCCTGCCAACCGTCTAAAGAGACGGCGACAGATACCTCTATAGCCTATAACCAGAGCCATAAGGGCAAGGAGGGGCCAGAGGGAAGAACCCGTCGGTTCAATATTGGGGCTGAAACTAAAGATAAAGATAGCCACCAAAAAATATATGAAATTGTTATACATAAAACCAACTCTCCGTTTTTAAAGCAGGCGACAGCCAGGGCCCTGAATGGAGCTCCTGCCTCCAGAAAGAGGCATCACCTGTATTTGCGTTGCTATCCGTTCTTTAAGGGCGGGGACATGGGAAATAACGCCGATAAGTTTATCTTCCTGCCGCAGACCAGCAAGCGTCTCCAGGGCAACCTCCAGAGCGTCATCATCCAGGGTGCCAAATCCCTCATCAAGAAAAAGAGAATCCACCCGCACCTTGCGACTGGCCATAGAGGAGAGCCCTAGAGCAAGGGCCAGACTGACAATAAAGCTCTCACCACCGGAGAGGTTTTTAGTCGAGCGCAGATCACCGCCCTGATAGTTATCCACAACCTGCAGTTCCAGAGGCTTTTCCGCATCACGGATAAGCAGATAACGATCTGTCATCTTCACCAGTTGGCGGTTGGCCTGATGCACCATCAGTTCAAAGGTCAACCCTTGCGCAAAATCACGATATTTTTTACCGTCGGCGGAACCGATCAGTTCATGAAGCAGATCCCAACGGCCGCACTCTTTTTTCTGTGCCTCGATGGCGGGTTGCTTTTCCTTAATCCGCTCCTTGATTGCTCTATTCTCGTTCAGCCTGTGCCTGAAACCGGCAATGGCATCGCCTAATTCTTTCAGGGATTCTCCATACTCTTTGAACTGCGCCTCCAGCTCTTCAAGAGATTTATCAGTAAGCTTCTTTGCTATTTCGGAGGCCAAGCGCGTCTCCCGGTCTTTCTGCCTGCCCTTCAGTTCCGTCCCAGCATCATCCAGTTTCCTTGCCCGGTAAGACAAGGCTTCCCGCTCATTATTTGTCAGCCTGGCCTCAAGGAACTGTTTTTCCTCTGCAAAGCCCGCCGGTTCCAGTGCTGTTGAGAAGTCTGTTTCCGCTTTTTTTAGATCCGGCTCTCTTTGCTCAATACGTTTTCCCAGGGATTCAACATGGGCCCTTGCAGTCGTTAGTTTCTCCTGCAGTCCACTGTTCAGGCTTCTGGCTCTCTTTTCCGCTTTCTCGGCATCCGCAATAGCCTCGTTCAGACGGCCTTCTTGATCGGCGGGATTTTTGTCGCCATACAGTTTCTTGCGTTGATCCGTTCCATCGGCATGTTCCCGTTGAAGCCGTTTCAGGTTTTCCTGCTTTTCATTCAGAGCCGCGCTTTGAATTTCAATCACGGCAGTAAGACGCTTCATCTCACTGTTGATGGTAGCGATCTGTTTTTCGATGTCACTCTTTTGCCAGACCTGTTCCTGCCATTTTTTCTGCCGTGACTTGAGAGATTCGAGCAGTGATGAGACTTGAGCCTCCGGTATTTCCGTGATGCCAAGCGGCTGAAGCTTCCCTGATACCGCCAGCTTCAGTTCTTTGAATCCGCTCCGGAATTTTTCCAAACCACCCTGCAATTCCGTGAAATCTTTTTCAACGGCCCTCTTATCGTTGGCTACATTGCTTTCCAGCTTTTCGCTGTTCTCCAGATCTCTGCGGGCAGTGGTTTGTGCTTCTTCCAGTTTTTTGACGATAGCCTCCTGATCCTCTGCCCTAGAGATCAGCCTGGTCAGTAACTCGATCTTCTGCTCGTTTTCATCGGGAACCGGTACATTACCCTCGGCAAAAGGATGCTCGGTTGAACCGCAGAGCGGACAAGGTTTGCCATCTTCCAGCTTAGCCCGGTGATCTTCAAGCTCCTCGATCTTTCTGATGTATGCGATTTCACGTAGCAGGGTCTCCTTTTCGGTGCGATATTCCCGGAGCAAGTTATCGCCCAGTAATTCGCTCAAGGTATCCTTGCCTTGCCGAAGATTTCCTGCGGCATCCTCAAGCTTCTGCCTACGGATGGCGCTCTGCTTTGTGGTATCCTCCAGCTTCTTTGCCGCTTCTACCATGGCAGTAGCAGCATTTTTGAGATCGGTTTCTTTCTGAGTAATCTCCCCTTGTCTGGCGAGTAGGTTGCCGAACTGTTCTTCGATGCCTGCCAGACCACTGATCAGCCATTCATCCTGTGCATGCTCTTTGAGGTATTGTTCTGCAAGCTCCAGTGATCTTCCAGCCCCAGTCCGCTTTTCCTGTTCTTTCACCCAGGTCTGCCTGTCCGTCTCAATCTTTGCTGCTTCCCTGCTACAGGTCTCATCGCCTTCCGAAACAGCCTTTGCCCGGTCCGTAATCTGTTGATCAAGAGATCGAATTTTCTGAATCAAAGGTGCTGCCGATTTCAAATTCTCTTTTGTTTTGAGGGTGAGTTGTTCGGTGCTTTTAAGGGCTTCAGCTTGCGTATTTGTCGATGTCTCCAGTTCAGGAAACGCGGCGTCCTCTTTTTTCAATGCAGCCTGATCTTCAGACTGCTGTTTGCGGAGGGCGGTGAGGCTTGCATATGTCCCATCCAGCGAAGCAGCTCTGACGGCCTGTTCAAGTTTACCACGTTTCGGCTTGAAAGTTTCAACCTCGGTTTGCAGTTTTGCCGCCTCATCCGTAAGGCTATCTATTTCCCTTTGCAGGCCTTCGGTGGTGGCAAGCCATGTAATGGCTTTGCCGGTTTCGGTTGATTTAGCGACAAGCTCAGTCCCCTGTTTCTGCTTTGCCTCAAGATTCTGCTCAATCTCTTTTTCCTGTTCCGGCTCTAGAGTCACAATGCTGGAAGTTTCGGCCTGCAACAAGTTCAGATTTTCCCGCTCATCACGCCAACGCTCATGCACCCTCTGCGAGATGGTACTGTATATCTCCGTACCGGTAATCTGTTCAAGAATGGGACTGCGCTTATCACCGGCCGCCTTCAAGAAGGTATCAAAGCCTCCCTGGGCCAGGAGAATAGAACGGGTGAACTGCTGAAAATCCATCCCCGTCACCTCTGCCACCACCTTGGGAACATTGCTCTTTTTCGACTCTATGATCTGACCACTGCTGACATCGGCTATTTCATGTCTCTGATCGGCAAGCTTAGCACCCGGTTTTTTTCGGGCCCGATGCTGCCCCCAGTGACAGGAGAAGATTCCCGCCTGGGTACTGAAGACAATCTCGGCAAAACATTCACCCGTCTGTCGGGACATGATCTCGTTGGTCGTCTTATTTACCTTGTCCAGGCGGGGGGTTTTGCCATAGAGGGCAAGACAGATGGCATCAAGGATGGTTGATTTACCGGCCCCCGTCGGCCCGGTAATGGCAAAAATACCATCGGCCAGATATTCGGCAGCGGTAAAATCAATGGCCCACTCCCCCACCAGGGAGTTGAGGTTCTTAAATCGAAGTTGTAATATTTTCATAGTATCAGAGGCACTCCTACTCCCTATTCTCGTCCTTTTCCAACAGATCCCGGACAATTTCGCCATAACTCGCCGCCAGTTCAGCCCGCGTCCCCTCATCAAGATCGTAGGCACTGAGACAACGGTCAAAGACCTCCTCCAGACCAAGATCATCAAGGCTCTCCTCGTCCTCTAGCTGACAGAGAATCTGCTCGCGAATATTCAAATTCTTAATCCGCAGCACTGTAACCTGACTCCCCTCAAGGGCAGACTCTATCTGCTGACGAAGATCGGCAACGGGTAGCTCGCCAGTATACTCCACCTGCAACCAGAGACTCCCCTCTGCCTGCCGGTATTCGGCAAGACGGATGAGTATCTCTTCTAGCGAACCAGATACCGTCGCCAACTGTTGAAAACAAGGGACGGCGACAAGCTCCAAACGAGGAGGAGCCTCTACGCCCGGTAGAAACTCTGCCTCCACCACAATTTTTTGTTGGCTCGCCTCACCAAATCCCATGGGCAGGGGGGAACCCGAATAGCGAATCACCTCACTGCCGGCAACCCTCTGCGGAACATGGAGATGGCCCAGGGCCAGATAGTCAAGGTGGCAAGAGATGGCGGCCGCCTCGACGGAGGCAAGGGTGCCCACATAGAGATCACGCACCCCATCGCCATCAACGGTTTTACCGCCAATGGTAAAGAGATGGCCCATGCCAATGATTGGTATATACCTCTCCTCCTGTCGCTGTTTCTCCAGGGCTATTGCCACCACCTGCTGATAATGCTCTTCAATGCCGGCAATAAGACGCAGTTGCTTATCGGCACAGGATTCACCGAGGACAAGCGTTCGCACATCACGGTCCCGCAGATAGGGAACGGCACAGACCAGAGCCTCCACCTGCCCCGTCCCATCCCTTAGGGCAATGACCTCCTCCTCGGGCAGAGCTGTTTTAGCGCCAACCACATGAACATCAAGGGCTCGAAGCAACTCCTTGGGAGCATCCAAAAAAGAGGGAGAATCATGATTACCGCCAATTATAACAATGTGGTGACAGCAGGAGCCTGCCACCCGGCAGAGAAAGGCATAGTAGAGCTCCTGAGCCCTGTTGCTGGGAGTAGAGGTATCAAAGATATCGCCTGCCACCAGCAGGGTATCGACCTCCCTCTCCATGATGGTTTCAGCGAGCCAGTCTAAAAAGAGGGCAAATTCCCGGTAACGTTTATGGCCATAGAGGCTTCGTCCCAGATGCCAGTCAGAGGTATGGAGAAATTTCATATCGTTATATCTGCTATAGATTGCAAAATCTAAAATGTTCTTTGATGTTTAGTGACTTAGAATATTTTTTATTACCAGAGGCGAAGAGCTCGGTGGTAAACATTAACAGGCTACTCGCATCCAGCCCTTATGGCAAAACATCCGTGCCCCTTTCTGCTACACTGTAAGTAGTAGAGGCCAATCAAGCTGGAAAGAAAAACTTCTAGCAAATTTTTCCGCCATCCTGAGCAGCCAAGAAGCAATCTAGCCTATCTCTCTTTGAACTGCAGGGGAATATTATACTCAGGCTGGCTTCTCATCAGCATTGGCATACCGGTACCGTGGGAACAATTTCAGCAGGCATCAAGGAGACGCCCGTAGATCAGCCACAATTCTGAAAACAACTGAGGACTGCATATCTGGCAGGCATTACTCCTAAGCAAAGATCAGGACTGGAATACGGCAAAAGAGGTGTCAAAACCAATAAAAACGGAGAAAAAAGATCTATGCTTAAGATTAAATTTACTAATCAAGTTTTCATGCTTATATTTCTAAGGTCGGCCTGAGAACAAGAAGCGCGACGGATCTTCTCTTTATAAAAAACACTATGGTGGATATCTTGAAAGTCGGAATTATTGCAGCAATGGAGGAAGAACTTACACTCTTAGTTGATCGCCTCGATAACTGTGAGGAAGTACAGCTAGGTCATTGTAAGTATTACACTGGCCAGATCAATGGAGTTGAGGTTGGACTCATGCGCTGTGGCATTGGCAAGGTAAATGCAGCGATAGGCACCACTCTAATGATAGATAAGCTGAAACCAAAATGCCTTATCAACACCGGCGTTGCCGGCGGCTTTATCAATGAGATGAACGTTGGTGATATTGTTATCTCCTCATCCGTTCGCCACCACGATGCCGACGCCACTGCCTTTGGCTATGAGTTGGGACAGATCCCCGACATGCCCTCAGAATTCCAAGCTGACAGGCGACTGGTTGAGATGGCCACCAAGGTTAACCTGAAGAGCAAGGCCCGTATCTTCGAAGGACCGGTCTTCTCAGGCGACTCCTTTATCCATACCACGGAACAGGTGGAAAATATTCTGAAAAATTTTCCCCAGATCATGGCGGTGGAGATGGAAGGTGCATCCATTGCCCAAACCAGCCATCTCTTTAATATCCCTTTTGTCCTGATCCGCTCTATCTCTGATAAGGTCCGCGAAACAAAAAGTGCCGATACCTATACCCAATCCATGGAAGAATCTGCCAAAAACTCCGTACAGGTTGTTTTCGAAATGGTTGAGCAACTCAAGGAGGGAATGTAAATGGAAAAGATAGCAAGTTTCACCATCGACCACACCAAACTCAAGCGTGGAGTCTATGTCTCCCGCCAGGACAAGGTCGCAGGCAATGTAATAACCACCTTTGATCTCCGTCTCAAAGAGCCCAATAATGAGCCAGCACTTGACGGGGCAGCTAGCCATACCATCGAACATATTGGTGCCACATTTCTGCGCAACCATAAGACATGGGCTGACAGAACAATCTATTTTGGCCCCATGGGATGCCAAACAGGGTTTTACCTCATCCTCGCTGGCGACTGGAAGGCCAAGGACATTGTACCCCTGATGCAGGAAATGTTTGCTTATGTTGCCCAATTTACAGGAACTATTCCTGGAGAGAGTGCCGTTGAGTGTGGTAATTTCCGTTTTATGGATCTGATCCAAGCCAAAGAGGAAGCAGGAAAATACTTTACTGAAGTTCTGGACAATATTGCAGAAAAGAACCTGTCCTATCCCTCCTAGAAGAGAGACATTCTATCCCCGCCTTTTAGAGAACATTTTTTTGTTCCCTGAATAGTGGGGATCCAACTCATAGATATTTGCAATCTGTCTATGCGTTCGCTTTATTTTTGAAATACGCCTGTCCTGACGTAAAATATTCCTTCCGGCACGATATACCAAATACCCCCCCAGCCCCACAAATACGGCGAGGAGGCAATAGAGAAGTACGACCAGAGAGAATACATCTGAGATGTGATACTGTTTGGAGGTTGCAACCAACAGTCCCAAAACGGAGAGAGGCAGGGCAAGAGTTACAATTCCTATTTTCATCATGGCCAGCGAGGTACGCTTTTCCGCAAGCACACTCAAGATCTGAGCCGAAGCCTCCGCCACGTTTCTATCATCTTCTTTCTGCTTTTCACTCTCTCTCATAACCGATCCGCACCGTTTTTCCCGCCTGAGCAACCTTTCCGTATCACCCATCCTATGGCAAGGCTATACCGAAACCACTCAGAATATTATCTATCAATAGCCCACAAGAACTCAAGATCCCATCATCCTTCTAAACAAGGAAGCTATAAGAATAGCATCTTAGACTAAATACGCAAGCGCTAGAGACAATAGGCTAAAGTGCCAGTTCCTTATGATGGGATTTAATTTCCGAGATAAGGGCATCCTGATAGAGGACATTACGCAGGGCCCGAAAGATAAAATAACCACCCAAACAGACCAACATAAGAAGAATACCAATAAGGGGAATTAAAAACGAGATAACCCCCATTATATGATAGTATCGTGAGGTTGCTACAAGCAGACTCAAGATAGAGAGGGGAAGCGCCAAGGTTGCAATCCCAGTCCTCATCAAAGCCAGCGAGGTACGCTTTTCAGCAAGAATCAGCTGGATATTTCTTGCCGCAATGGTACTGCTACGTCTCTCAGCTTCACCTTTCTCAACTTCGACCATCTGTTCCATAATAATCACATCCTAAAGCTATCCCTTCCCCCTTATCTATTGATGAGATAAGAATTATCAGAGTTTAGGGTAGAGGCTCGCGGTTGGGAAGTCTCTCGCTCAGATACAGGGGGTATTACTGGGAGGTTATACCGAGGCCACATCTCTAGCATATTGGCCTATAAAAAATCAATAGTATTTACCAGTTAAAATTTTTCCCTAGGGGAAAAAACCCTCCGATCCAGCGACTCTCTCTCCACCTCCCCCTTGTTTTCCCTCTATACTCAGCATAAACTGATGAATACCCTAAAAAATCAAACCCTACCGTTGAGAATAATTATGAAGAGAGACTTCTACCAATTTTCAGCAACAAACCTGCAGGGCCAGAAGATAGCCATGAAGGAGTATCGGGGCAAGGTGATGCTGGTGGTAAACACCGCCAGTAAATGCGCCCTGAGCTCGCAACTCAGGGGCTTAGAGATACTTTATAAGAAATACGCCCCACTAGGATTTGTGGTTCTGGGTTTTCCCTGCAATCAATTCACCCCTCAGGAATCCAGAGACGCGCAGAACATTGCCGAAGAGTACCTCCTCAACTACGGTGCCTCCTTTCCCCTCTTCACCAAAACAGAGGTCGTTGGCAAGGGAGCCCACCCCCTCTTCTCCTATCTGGAAAATAGATTAGAGGGCATAATGGGTCCCGACATTAAATGGAACTTCACAAAATTCCTCATCGACCACAGGGGAGATCCGGTAAAGAGGTTTGCCCCCATCACCGCCCCAGCTATAATCGCCCCGGATATAGAAATACTCCTATCTGCGCAGAGCACTGCAGGCGAGCAATAGCTATTCTATATCCAGATCGTATTTGCTGAGCAGGCCATCCAACCCCATCATGGAAAATTTTGCCTTTTTCAGCCTGTTGGCATCGGGATCTATGCAGAAGTAGAAGGCAGAACGAAAATCGGCCTTTATCAGAGTCGTACCCTCAAAGGCAGCGCCCTGCAGATCACAGTCGGCAAAAAGCGCCGCCGTCAGATTTGCCCCGACAAAATCCACCTCTTCAAGCCGACAGTCCCGAAAGCTGGTCTTCTGGATCTCCAATCCCCGAAAGGAAGAGAAATCAAGAATACAGGTATCAAAGGAGAAGGAGATAAGAAAGGAGTTACAGAGGTCAAAACGCATCCCCAGTAACTTACAGTCCTTAAACGCCACGTCCCGAAGGGTAACACCATCGATCTTGGCCGAGGAAAGATCGCAATTTTCAAAACGACAGTTAATAAAAACAGAGCCAGCCAGAGAGGCAGAGGCCCAGTTACAAGCGGTAAAGAGACAACCTTCATATTCGGCGAGAGGAAAACTCATCTCCCGAAAATCCTGCTGCTCAAAAATTTGTTCTTCTATATATTTCATACTATCCACAGAGCCAGGGGTAATCTTAACAATTACCCCTAATTATTTTAAAATCCCAGCTTTCGCATCCACGCCATTTATTTTAGCAAAAAGCGCATTCATCATAGAGTCAATTCGTAGTGAAGCTTTACCAAATTTACTCGGGCTGGCCGTTACCTCTGGAACCTCATATCTTGCTTCGCCAACTCTCTGCCCCCCATAAAAGGCATCTATCCTCGCATCTTCCAGATAGAGAGCCATGTCCCAAGTCCAATGCCCTACATACTCCAGAGTTAGTTTCTCAAGGTCATGCCGAGAACCATCGGCTACAACCTCATAGCGATAATCATGCCTTTGCAACCAGGCCTCTATCGTCTGCAAAAATCCAGCACGGGTTTCTCTATCATCCACCACAACAATATTAACTTCCCGGTCCAATTGAGAAATTGGCTGCACAGTATATTGGGGAGCTCCACAGGCAGACAAGAGCATAACGAACAGAGACATAACAAAAATTCTAGCCACAAAACACCTCAATAGTTTCATCTTTCATCACTCGGCAAAAGAGAGAGATCCCCTGACAATCTCCCGAAAGGGGATCAGACCATTTTCCTAAACAGCTGCTGCCAAGCGACGCTTTTTAATGATCTGCCAAACAGGCGTGGCAATAAGGACAACTATAACAGCCCAAAGGCCCAAGGCCTGGGGACTGGCAAAGAAGATAGAATAACTACCATGCCCCATAATAAGTGCCTGAGCAAATCCTGTTTCGGCAATAGGACCCAGAATAAGACCGAGAATCAGGGCGCCGAGAGAGAAACCAGCCCGATGGAGGAGTACCGCTGTAATACCGCAGGCAAGAGCGACAAAGATATCAAAGAGACTGTTATTCATCGCATATGCCCCCAAAACAGAGAAGAGGCAGACAACAGGGATCAGCAAATTGATCGGGGTCAAGGCAATTTTGGCAAAATAGGGCGCCATGCAGAGGCCCATCACCAGAAAGACCAGATTGGCCACAAATAGGGAGAGAATAAAGGCATAGGTCATGGTGCCGTGGACGGTAAAGAGATCCGGCCCGGGAATAAGTCCATGGACAAGCAAGCCACCGAGCAGAGCAGCCGCTACACTGTTACCCGGAATACCCAGGGTAAGGGTGGGGATGAGAGAACCACCGACACAACCATTATTTCCAGCCTCAGCAGCTGCAATCCCCTCGGGATTGCCATGGCCAAAGAGCTCTTTGTTCTTCGAGCGCTGTCTGGCAATATTATAGGACAAAAAGGCGGCAATGGTTGCCCCCTCGCCCGGCAGAATACCAACAACCGTGCCCACAATGGACCCGGTACCAATGAACTTAGCAAGACCCTTGGGCATGGGTTCCCTCTTCATCTTGGTCAGCTTACTGGTATCGGCAACGATATTTTTTTCACCGGTCAGCTCCAACATCTGAGAGATAGAGAAGAGACCAATGAGGGCTGGCATAAAGGCAACCCCGTCAAAAAGATCAGTAATGCCTCCAGTATAGCGCAACATCCCCGAAATGGGATCTGTACCCACCACTGCTACAACAAGGCCAAGCAGACCTGAAATAAGCGCCTTGATAAGACGACTTTCATCCTCAGCCATGGAGACAATTCCCGCCAGACCGAGAAGGGCGAGAAGGAAATATTCCGGTGGACCGAAGCTCAGGGCAAAGGAGGCCAGAATAGGTGCCACCAGGAGAAGCACCAGGGTGGAAAATGTTCCACCGACAAAACTAGAGATAACAGAAACCTTAAGCGCCAATCCTCCCTGCCCCTTCTGGGTCATGGGATAGCCCTCAAGAGCGGTGGCAACGGCAGCCGGAGTCCCTGGGGTCCGCAACAGAATAGCAGGAATAGAGCCACCGTACATGGCGCCACAGTAAACACCACCCATAAGGAGCAAACCTGTGAGCGGTTCTAAGGCAAAGGTAATGGGGATCAAAAGGGCAACCGCCATGGTAGCTGTAAGTCCGGGCATTCCACCTACCAGAACACCCGATACTGTACCAATAAACACTGCAAGCAGTGAAATCGGTGTCATGAGTTGAGTAAAGGCATCAACAAGCATTATTTTCCTCGTTCGGATCGATTAGGTAAACCAGATACGCTCTGGCAGAGGCACTGAAAGTAGTTGTTCAAAGACAAGGTAGACAAAGAACAGCACTCCTGCTGATGTCAGGACAATACCTAGCTTTTTACGGGCGCCGAGGGTGATCATGCCCGCAGGAAGAAACAGGGCTGAGGCCATATAGAAACCAAGGGGTTCCAGGGCAACTGAATAGAGAAGAAGAAGGGCCAAAATCCCCCAAAAACGGAGCGGTGCCTTGCTGATAATGACCTTATCTCTTCCCGCACCTACCTTTGAGAGGCAGAGAAAAAATTCAGCCGCACAGAGCAGACCAAGTGACAGGGCAAGGAAACGAACATAGTTAGCCGTTGAACCCTGTACGCTCTCAGGATAACTTGCCGTGCTTCTATAAAGAAGCACGGCAAGAATCAAGAAGGCGCCTAGAAATAATAGTTCCATTGCGCGTTTTGACATAGCTCTCTACCAGGGATTGTTATCATAGAAAGATTGGGTTTCTGCTTTAAGCTCTAGCAAATACTTAAGATATTCAGCACCATTCAGGGGCCAAAGAGTAAAGACCTGCTTGGTGCACTCGGCAATGAAGGTGGGATCTTTTTGCACCTGAGCAAGAAGGTCATCAAGCTTGGCAAGAATTGCAGGATCAACCTGAGCAGGGGCAACAAAACCACGGGTGGCGGTCATGGTTACCTCAAAACCCTGCTCGATTGCAGTTGGAACGTCAGCAATAATCGGAGAACGACTCCCATCAAGAATAGCAATAATACGCGCCTTGCCAGCCTTATGCTGCGCCTGCAGCTGAGAGAGATTCATGATACTTGCATCAACGTGGGCGCCAAGAATCATTGCCTTTTGCTCGGTTGAGCCCTTGGTTGGCATAAGGTTAAATTTTATGTCTGCCATTTTCTCAATCTTTTTGGCCGCAATAAAGTCATCGGAACCAATGCCGTTTACAGCAGTGGTAAGACTACCTGCCTTGGCGGCCTTAATGAACTGGGACATATTGGTGATATTGCTATCGGTGGGCACGGCAACAATCAAAGGATCCTGCATAACGTTACCCATTACATGAAAGCTATCAAGGGTATAACGGGCGCGCTTGGAAACAATGTGAGCCACAACCTGGGTGGTAAAAACCATACCAATGGTATGTCCATTTGCCTTGGCTCGGGCAATTTCTTCAAAACCCTTTTGACCACCAGAACCAGGAACATTCTTGATGACAAAGTTTGCCTCAGGCCAGAATTTCTTGGCTGATTGAATAAAGAGACGGGCAGAAGCATCGGTGGAGCCACCGGCCTTGGAAGGAACAATAATAGTAATAGGTTTCTTACCAGGATAGTCCTTGGCAAGAGCGGGCATGGCAAACATCAAAATAGCCAACAAAATCAAAATCTTCTTCATAAACTTTCTCCTTAAAATTTAATAAAAACACCATATATTATAGTCTAAAACGATAAGACACATTGTAAAAGGGTCTTCTATGTACAGGTCGGCAGGAGGCTTGTCAATACTGCCACTCTATAATGAGAAACAATATTTAATTAAAGCAAAATAGATGTATATTAGCGTGAGTTGTTGCTATTTACTTATAACATATCATTGAGTAGGCTAAGGTCATTACTACCTCAAAAAAATTTAGCACCCCTTAACACTAAACACAATTAAAAATATCATGGATTTTATCTTCCCCCTTATCAGTTACCTATTGGGAGCAATCCCCTTTGGACTCCTTATCGGCAAGCTTGCAGGCCGAGATGTTCGCCTCGAAGGCAGCAAAAACATCGGTGCCACAAACGTCAGTCGCATACTTGGCAAAAAGCTTGGTTTTGCCACCCTCCTCTGCGACAGCCTCAAGGGTTTCCTACCAATGGTTCTGGCGGCAACCCTTTTACCATCTTCAGAAAACAGAGAACTCATTGTCTGCCTCTCGGGAGTAATGGGCGTCCTTGGCCATATGTTTCCCGTCTACCTGGGATTCAAGGGAGGCAAGGGAGTGGCCACGGGGCTGGGAGTTTTCCTCTTTCTCTCTCCAGCAGCAATTGCCATCAGCCTCGGAGTTTTTGCGGCCTCTGTTTTTTTCTCAGGATTTGTCTCGGTGGGATCGCTACTGGCCTCAGGACTTATCCCCCTCTGGCTCTATCTGCTCGGTGCCTCTCAACTAAAGATTATCACCGCAGGATTTGTGGCTCTGCTTATCTGGATTAAACATAGAAAAAATATCAAACGATTGATGACCGGTACAGAAAAGAGCTGGAAGAAGAAATAGGCCAAAATTACAGAAGATGCATCGGTAATTTTGCCAAGGTCAACATGAGCAAAATAAGCCTAAGAGCTTATCCCGTATTTTTTTACCTTTCGGGAAAGAGTCGAACGTTCTACCTTAAAGACCTTGGCCAGGCTTGAGATAGAATCATGATTCTGCATGCCATAGCGTATGGCCTCTTTCTCCACCGCCTCCATAATATCCTTGAGACTTTTACCACGAAAAAATTTTTCCAAATGAAGATCTAAGCCAGCCACCTGCTCACCTTGATCTATATCTCCCCCCTGGCCCCTGTGAATATCCTGTATGGCAAGAGGAAGATCTGCCAGACCAATGGCTTCATTCTCACAGCTTACCACCAGGCTGAGTATGATGTTTTCAAGTTCCCAAACATTACCTGGCCACTGATAGAGAGACATTGCCTCTTCAACTTCAGGCAACAAACGGAGCCTACGCTGGTACTGAAGACAAAATCTTTCGAAAAACATATGCGCAAGCGGAATTATATCGACCTTACGTTCACGCAGTGGCGGGATATGAGAAACAGCAACTCGCAGACGATAAAAAAGATCCTGCCTGAAACGCCCCGCCTTCACCTCTTCCTCTAAATTCCGACGGGTTCCGGCAATAATACGCACATCGCCTCGTCCATCCTGAAGTGCCTCTAGCAGGCGACTCTGGAGGGGGAGAGGCAGTTCACCAATTCCATCCAGAAAAAGAGTGCCATGCTCGGCAGCCGTTAAAAACCCCACGCTATCCCCAATATCTATACCTGAAAACTTCTTCGATACTTGATCGACTAGCTCTGACTCTTCAAAATTCTCAGCAATATGGGTACAATCAATTTTAAAGAATTTTTTGTCCCGACGGGGACTCATTTCATGTATTTTTCTGGCGAGAATATCCTTGCCTACCCCTGGCTCTCCCAATAACAAAATTGTTGCATCGGTGCTCGCTACCCACTCAAGTCTCTGTAAGAGATCCAACATCCCCGAACTCTGAGCCACCAAACGATGCTCTTTAGAGAGAAGTTCCTCTTTGACCTTGCTGGCCCGCTCGCCCCGACCTGCCTCGGAGCTGTGGGTGACATCACGCACAAAGGTCACCACAAGCTCTACTTCTCCATGGACATCAAACAGAGGATGCTCCGCAAGCAGAATCTTCTTGTCACCAACAAGCTGCACGCTGCTGAAGCTCTCACCCGTCCGCACAATTCCAGCATGCTCTACGCCAACAAAGATACCATCTGCATCAAGGTCATAGACACTCCTGGCCAAAAGATCCTCAGCACGAAGCCCCATCAGCTCTTCGTAGGCCCTATTCAGAGCAAGGGTGATTCCCTCTCGATTAGTTATATACAGACCATCAGTGCATAAATTAAAAATTCCAGAGAGATTGTCAGCAATGCGTTGACGATATTCGGGACAAATATATTTTGAAATTAAACCGGCCATAAGAACCTAAAGATAAAATACAGCCTCTGCATCTTCCACAGGAGACTTTAAGAGAAAAGGATGCCAGAACAACTAACATAAAAGCAGGCTTCCATCCACAAAAACTGCCTTAAAATGCGAAAATACGAATAAGCACAGACTTATAAAAGATTAAAAAAAAGCCCCTATCTTCTGTTCTCACAGAGGCTAGGGGCTAAAACAAAAACTCTACCAGATTGGTGGGGCAGGAGATCCTCCCCCGCCTCTATGCCAATAGGGCCTAATCTGTTTTTGAGGTATTCTCTATGCGAGAACCTCTTCTACTGGGGTGTAAGGCATGTCGAATGCATCACATACACCTTTGAAGGTAAGTTTTCCTTCGTGTACGTTCAAACCAAGTGCAAGAGCGTGGTTGTCCTGACATGCTTTTTTCCAACCTTTGTTTGCAAGTTGTACTGCAAATGGGAGGGTTGCATTGGTAAGAGCCATGGTAGAGGTCAAAGGTACTGCGCCAGGGATGTTAGCAACACAGTAATGAACGATCTCGTCTACAACGTAGGTAGGATCGGTGTGAGTGGTAGGCTTAGAGGTCTCAAAACAACCACCTTGATCGATAGCAACATCAACAATAGCAGTCTTAGGACGCATAAGTTTAAGATCTGCGCGGGTAAGTACTGAAGGAGCCTTAGCGCCTGGGATAAGTACCGCACCAACCACAAGGTCAACCTGTGGAAGAAGCTCGTGGATAGCAGCTTTAGAAGACATGATGGTGGTACAGTTAGCAGGCATTACATCTTCAAGATAACGAAGACGATCAAGGTTGATGTCAAGAAGGTAAACTTGAGCGCCAAGTCCACAAGCCATCTTAGCAGCCTGAACACCAACAACACCACCACCGATAACCATGATTTTAGCTGGAGCAACACCCGGTACACCACCGATGAGTTTGCCAATTCCGCCGTTTACAGCCTCGAGAGCCTTAGCACCCTGCTGAATTGCCATACGACCAGCAACCTCAGACATTGGGGTAAGAAGAGGAAGTGAACGATCTGCCATTTGAACAGTCTCGTAAGCGATACAGGTAGCGCCAGATGCAACCAAACCATCGGTTTGTGGCTTATCTGCTGCCAAGTGAAGGTAAGTGAAAACGATTTGACCTTTACGGATCATTGCGTACTCAGAAGGCTGTGGCTCTTTAACGTGCATTACCATATCAGCTTTTGCATAAACATCTGCAGCTGCATCAATGATGGTAGCGCCTGCTGCTACGTATTCTGCATCAGAGAAACTAGAACCAAGACCAGCACCTTTCTCTACAATTACATCGTGACCATTAGCTACCATGGTTACAACTCCGCCAGGGGTCATACAAACACGATCTTCTTTGATTTTAATTTCTTTTAAGATACCTACAATCATTTTACTTCTCCTAAATTATTAACGTATATAAATAACTGCTACTTATAAATGGGTACTACTTATTTTTGATCAGCAAAAGCCAGATCAAGAGCATTTATAACTTCATCAATCTCAGTTTTGCTGGAGATCAATGCAGGGCTAAATGCAAGGGTGTTGTTGTGCTTCTCAAAAGATCGATTAGTACGACCAATGATAACACGACTCTTAGCTGCACAGTGACCCGCAACACCTGCGGCAACAGACTCATCAACAGGCTCTTTGGTTGTACGATCTTTAACAAGCTCAAGACCTTGAAAGAGACCTTTACCACGAACATCGCCAATGATTTCGTACTTATCTTTAAGCTCGAAAAGACGATCAGAAAAGTAATCTCCCATCTTAACAACATTGTCAAGAAGATTCTCACGAATGATGATGGCCATGTTCTCAAGAGCGGCTGCAGGACCTGCGGTACATCCACCAAAGGTAGAGATATCACGAAAGTAATGCATTTTATCACTTGGATCAGCCTTGAAACGATCAAATACAGCCTCGGTGGTTGTGGTACAAGAGATACCTGCGTATCCACTTGCTACACCCTTGGCCATGGTAACCATGTCAGGAACTACATCAAAGTGCTGATAACCAAACCACTTACCGGTACGACCAAGACCACATACAACCTCATCAATGTGAAGAAGTACGCCATGACGATCACAGATCTCACGGATGATTGGGAAGTACTCTGGTACAGGAACGATTACACCACCACCTGCGGTGATAGGCTCAAGAATGATTCCACCAACGGTCTCTGGACCTTCCGCTTGGATGAGATCTTCAAGGGCATGAGCACACTCGATATTACATTCGCCATATTTTTTACCGAAAGGACAGCGGTAACAACAGCAGTTGGTAAGCTCAACAAAACCTGGAGCAAATGGACCATACTGTGCTTTACGCTCGAACTGACCGGTGGAGCTCAAAGCGCCAATGGTAGTTCCATGGTAGTCACGGTCGCGGTAGATGATCTTGTTCTTCTTGCCATCACCTTCAAGGTGAGCAAGCTGACGAATGATCTTAAAACACTTCTCATTTGCCTCAGAACCTGAGTTTGAGTAGTAGACACGATCCATTCCTGGCATCTTGTCAAGAAGAGCTTCAGCAAACTGAGCGCCTGGAACACTACCTGCACTTCCTGCGAAGTAACAGAGTTTTACCAACTGATCACGTACAGCATTGGCGATAGACTCACGACCATATCCAACGTTTACAGTCCAAACACCACCGGATACTGCATCAAGGAACTCATTGCCGTTAGCATCCTTGATACGCATTCCCTTACCCTCAACAACTACCATAGGAGCAGCACCGTCTTTATCATAGGCGCTATGTTGAGTGAGGTGATGCCAGCAATTTTTTTTATTTTGGGCGATAACTTTTTTCATTGCTTCTTGTGTCATGATACTTCTCCTATTCATCCATCTATTAAGAAAGGAGGTGCCTGGAGTAATCCAGACACCTTCTACTATTTCCTAGAAATGTTTTTCCAACATGGTCAAGAGTTGCTTCTCATTACCCTGACGTGGATTATTATCCATCAAACGCTTAGCTGCTGCAGCGCGGGTAGCAATTCCTGGCAGATCTTCTGCGGTCACACCATAAGGAGCAAGGCCTGGAGCAATATCAAGATCTTCAAGCATTTGCACAAATGCATCTGCACAGTAAGCTGCGCGATCTTCTACTGGCTCGTCGCTCTCCACAACGTGGCTCAAGATATCAGCAACAACTGCATACTTCTCTGGGTTAGACATGTAGTTGTAATCGATACCGATTGGAGCTACTGCTGCCATAAGCAAACCGTGTGGCAACTTATACTTTGCAGGAACAGAGGTACCAACAGCGTGGATAACACCGTTCTGGGTATTACCAAAACCCATTCCAGCAAGGGCAGAACCGTAAAGCATTGCCTCACGAGCCTCAAGATTATTACCGTTGGCATATGCCTTGCGGATATTCTTAGCAATAATCTTCATTGCCTGAAGATTAAGGGCATCCGTGAATGGAGTAGACATAAGGCCTACAAAGGATTCCATGGCGTGAACAAAGGCATCAACACCGGTCATTGCGGTTATATGTGGTGGAAGACCTGTAGTCAATGCTGGGTCAAGGATAACAGCAGATGCGTAGATATAGTCACTAACGATACCAAGCTTTGCGCCGGTCTCGTTGTTGGTGAGTACAGAGATAGAGGTCATCTCGCTACCGGTACCAGCGGTGGTTGGCACTGCAATAAGTGGCATACATGGTCCAGGAACAACATCAACACCGAAATATTTAGAGATTGGACCTTCGTGAACGGCAAGAACGGATGCAGCCTTGGCGGTATCAAGAGCACTACCACCACCAAAACCGATGATAACGTCTGCCTTGAATTCCTTAGCAACATCAGCACAATGCTGAATAGAGGTTGCGTTTGGTTCAAGCTCTGCTTTTGCATAAAGAACAAATTCAATACCTGCATGGGCAAGAGCTTCCTCTACTGCAATGTGCAAACCCAGTGAAGCAAGACCTGGATCAGTCACGATGATGGCGCGCTTGCCACCAAGACGTTTTACCTCTTTACCTGCGTCAGCAATAGAGCCTGCACCGTGAACAATCTTACTTACGGATTTGAATGTATGGAGCATGTTAGTCACCTTCTGCTTTTATTATATAAATTACATAAACACTGCCAGCTACTCAGTGAGGGGCATCAGCCTCTCTTAGAAAGGCATGATAACTTGCTTAAGCATAGTCTCTTCCTTCGAAAGAAATCATCCTCAACCTTTATAATACATGCAATGGACATGCCATTCAAAAGAAAACTCTGTAACTACTTGTTTTTCTTTACTTTATCATAAGCACAAAATATCCTACCAAACAGCCATGAGTCAATATTGCATCGTTAACTACCACCAGCCCCAATCTTCGCGATGCAATTTCAACTTACTTCCGAAATAACAAAAAAAGGAGGAGGAAAAAAGAGAACAGAAACAGGAGGAAAGAAGAGTCCTGCCAACCAGCAAAAAAAAACAAGCGAGGCAAGGTGAGATCACTTATAACATCGCAACATCGTCCAGCCAGAGAGGAAAGCCCAGGCGCAGAGAGCAGGAAAAACAAATTCATTTATCGGCCCTTTCAGGCAATTCTTTTTTGCATTAACTCCCAAAAAACGCAAGCCAGCAAAAAAAAATCCCCAGGCTCTAAAAAGAGCTTGGGGATTCAGCAAGGAGCGACAACCCAAAAGAGAATGGAAACCTAAACTCCCACCCTCTATTCAACCAAGGCTACAACTTGCCTTTTTTGAGGTATTCTCTATGCGAGAACCTCTTCTACTGGGGTGTAAGGCATGTCAAATGCATCACATACTGCTTTGAAGGTAAGTTTTCCTTCGTGTACGTTCAAACCAAGTGCAAGCGCTCTGTTGTCCTGACATGCTTTCTTCCAACCTTTGTTTGCAAGTTGTACTGCAAATGGAAGGGTTGCATTGGTAAGAGCCATGGTAGAGGTCAAAGGTACTGCGCCAGGGATGTTAGCAACACAGTAATGAACGATCTCGTCTACAACGTAGGTAGGCTCGGTGTGAGTGGTAGGCTTAGAGGTCTCAAAACAACCACCTTGATCGATAGCAACATCAACAACAGCAGTCTTAGGACGCATAAGTTTAAGGTCTGCGCGGGTAAGTACTGAAGGAGCCTTAGCGCCTGGGATAAGTACCGCACCAACCACAAGGTCAACCTGTGGAAGAAGCTCGTGGATAGCAGCCTTAGAAGACATGATGGTGGTACAGTTAGCAGGCATTACATCTTCAAGATAACGAAGACGATCAAGGTTGATATCAAGAAGGTAAACTTGAGCGCCAAGTCCACAGGCCATCTTAGCAGCCTGAACACCAACAACACCACCACCGATAACCATGATTTTAGCTGGAGCAACACCCGGTACACCACCGATGAGTTTGCCAATTCCGCCGTTTACAGCCTCGAGAGCCTTAGCACCCTGCTGAATTGCCATACGACCAGCAACCTCAGACATTGGGGTAAGAAGAGGAAGTGAACGATCTGCCATTTGAACAGTCTCGTAAGCGATACAGGTAGCGCCAGATGCAACCAAACCATCGGTTTGTGGCTTATCTGCTGCCAAGTGAAGGTAGGTGAAAACGATTTGACCTTTACGGATCATCGCGTACTCAGAAGGCTGTGGCTCTTTAACGTGCATTACCATATCAGCTTTTGCATAAACGTCTGCAGCTGCATCGATGATGGTAGCGCCTGCTGCTACGTATTCTGCATCAGAGAAACTAGAACCAAGACCAGCACCTTTCTCTACAATTACATCGTGACCATTAGCTACCATGGTTACAACTCCGCCAGGGGTCATACAAACACGATCTTCTTTGATTTTAATTTCTTTTAAGATACCTACAATCATTTTACTTCTCCTAAATTATTAACTTATATAAATGAATATTACTTATTTTTGATCAGCAAAAGCCAGATCAAGAGCATTTATAACTTCATCAATCTCAGTTTTGCTGGAGATCAATGCAGGACTGAAGGCAAGGGTGTTGTTGTGCTTCTCAAAGGATCGATTAGTACGACCAATGATAACACGACTCTTAGCGGCACAGTGACCCGCAACACCTGCGGCAACAGACTCATCAACAGGCTCTTTAGTGGTACGATCTTTAACAAGCTCAAGACCTTGAAAGAGACCTTTACCACGAACATCGCCAATAACTTCGTACTTATCTTTAAGCTCGAAAAGACGATCCTGGAAGTAATCTCCCATCTTAACAACATTATCAAGAAGGTTCTCACGAACGATGATGGCCATGTTCTCAAGAGCGGCTGCAGGACCTGCGGTACATCCACCAAAGGTAGAGATATCACGAAAGTAATGCATTTTATCACTTGGATCAGCCTTGAAACGATCAAATACAGCCTCGGTGGTTGTGGTACAAGAGATACCTGCGTATCCACTTGCTACACCCTTAGCCATGGTAACCATGTCAGGAACTACATCAAAGTGCTGATAACCGAACCACTTACCGGTACGACCAAGACCACATACAACCTCATCAATTTGAAGAAGTACGCCATGACGATCACAGATCTCACGGATGATTGGGAAGTACTCAGGTACAGGAACAATTACACCACCACCTGCGGTGATAGGCTCAAGAATGATTCCGCCAACGGTCTCTGGACCTTCCGCTTGGATGAGATCTTCAAGGGCATGGGCACACTCGATATTACATTCGCCATATTTTTTACCGAAAGGACAGCGGTAACAACAGCAGTTGGTAAGCTCAACAAAACCTGGAGCAAATGGACCATACTGCGCTTTACGCTCGAACTGACCGGTGGCACTGAGAGCACCAATGGTAGTTCCATGGTAGTCACGGTCGCGGTAGATGATCTTGTTCTTGGTGCCATCACCTTCAAGGTGAGCAAGCTGACGAATGATCTTAAAACACTTCTCGTTTGCCTCAGAACCTGAGTTTGAGTAGTATACACGACCCATTCCTGGCATCTTATCAAGAAGAGCTTCAGCAAACTGAGCACCAGGAATACTACCTGCACTTCCTGCGAAGTAACAGAGTTTTACCAACTGATCACGTACAGCATTGGCGATAGACTCACGACCATATCCAACGTTTACAGTCCAAACACCACCGGATACTGCATCAAGGAACTCATTGCCGTTAGCATCCTTGATACGCATTCCCTTACCCTCAACAACTACCATAGGAGCAGCACCGTCTTTATCATAGGCGCTATGTTGAGTGAGGTGATGCCAGCAATTTTTTTTATTTTGAGCGATAACTTTTTTCATTGCTTCTTGTGTCATGATACTTCTCCTATTCAATCCATCTACAGAGAAAGGAGGTGCCTGGAATCATCCAGACACCTTCTACTATTTCCTAGAAGTGCTTTTGCAACATGGTCAAGAGTTGTTTCTCGTTACCTTGGCGTGGATTATTATCCATCAAACGCTTGGCTGCGGCGGCGCGGGTAGCGATTCCTGGCAGATCTTCCTCGGTTACACCGTAGGGAGAAAGGCCTGGAGCAATATCAAGATCTTCAAGCATTTGCACAAATGCATCTGCACAATAAGCGGCACGATCTTCTACCGACTCTTCACCAGCCACAACGTGGGTAAGGATATCAGCAACAACTGCATACTTCTCTGGGTTAGCCATATAGTTGTAATCGATACCAATTGGAGCTACTGCTGCCATAAGCAAACCGTGTGGCAACTTATACTTTGCAGGAACAGAGGTACCAACAGCGTGGATAACACCGTTCTGGGTATTACCAAAACCCATACCAGCAAGAGCAGAACCGTAAAGCATCGCCTCACGAGCCTCAAGATTATTACCGTTGGCATATGCCTTACGGATATTCTTAGCAATAATCTTCATCGCCTGAAGATTAAGGGCATCTGTGAATGGAGTAGACATAAGGCCTACAAAGGATTCCATGGCGTGAACAAAGGCATCAACACCGGTCATTGCAGTTATATGTGGTGGAAGACCTGTAGTCAATGCTGGGTCAAGAATAACAGCAGCTGCGTAGATATAGTCACTAACGATACCAAGTTTTGCGCCGGTCTCGTTGTTGGTGAGTACAGAGATAGAGGTCATCTCGCTACCGGTACCAGCGGTGGTTGGCACTGCAATAAGTGGCATACATGGTCCAGGAACAACATCAACACCGAAGTATTTAGAGATTGGACCTTCGTGAACGGCAAGAACGGATGCAGCCTTGGCGGTATCAAGAGCACTACCACCACCAAAACCGATGATAACGTCTGCGTTAAAAGCCTTAGCAGCATCAGCACAGTCTTGAATAGAGGTTGCATTTGGTTCAAGCTCTGCCTTGGCGTAAAGAACAAACTCAATACCAGCAAGAGCCAATGCCTCTTCCACAGCTACATGCAAACCAAGTGAAGCAAGACCTGGATCAGTTACGATAATGGCACGCTCGCCACCAAGACGTTTCACCTCTTTACCTGTGTCAGCAATAGATCCTGCACCGTGAACGATCTTACTTACAGATTTAAATGTATGAAGCATATTAATCACCTTCTACGTTTTATAGTTAATATTTATATTAGCTTACGCTTCTTTGGATGCTGGCTGCTGAGCCGGAGCTTTTTTACCTTTACCAAAGAAAACTCGACGTGAACTTCCTAAAATGAGAGTACTCTGCTCTTCCGTGGTAAGGGCTTTAAAATCACCCATTCTTGCATTATAGAACCAAGCGCCAAGGATAACCCAGAGACAGAGAGCAACCCAAGACTGCATGCCAATGGCACCGGGTGAACCCGGAACGGTAAGAAGCAAAATACAGACAACAGAACTAATTGAGCCAAGCACTGCATGCATAACACCTCTCTTATTCTGGGCATGCTTCATTACCTTATAGGCACTGAGGCAAGAGATAAGATAGGCAATAACAGTACCGACAGCAGACATATCAACAACCCAATTCAATACTTCACGACCAAAGAAGGGCGCGGTTACGGCAATGGCAAGAACAAAGAGGATCGCCTTATGAGGGGTTTGGTATTTTGGATGGATATCAGCAAACCAAGATGGCAGGATGGTTGCCCGACCCATGGCAAAGAGCAGACGAGAAGATGCAATAAAGAAACCATTGATTCCGGTAAAGATTGCGGCAAGAACAGCAGTGGCAAGAATCACACTACCAACCCGACCAAGGGCCATGTTTGCTACGGTTCCGGTAGCCCAGGGGCTATTCATGGCGAGAAGCTCTTTATATGGCATGATGCAGGCAACGGCGATGGTTACCATTGCATAAAGGACAATGCCCCAGCCAATTGCGGAAAGCATGAGCTTTTCAGCGCGCTTGTGCGGGAAGTCGAATTCCTCAGCTGCCTGAGGAATGGTATCAAAACCCACATAGAGCCATGGTGCAATGGCAACAATGGCCATAATACTGGCAAGCGGGCTCTTGTTATCAGCAAAAAGAGGAGAGAGGTTAGAAACAGCTGCAGTCTCATGGGAAACGGAACCGCCGAAAACAATAAAGACACTAGCACAGAGGGCAAAGGCAAGGAATACCTGAATCTTACCAACAAGATCTGCGCCACGGAAATTCAAAAACCCACAAAGACAGAGTATGCCGACCAGCATGGCTATCTCACCTGCATAGACATCCCAGCCAACAATGGAGTACAGCATCCCTACTTCAAAGACGCCCGGGAAAACAAAACGGGTCAGCAGAGAGACAGCTGTCGCATTCAGGGCAATGATACAGATATAACCAAGCACAAGGGCCCATCCACAGATAAAGGCCACGGTGGGACCAAAACCAACAAAGGAGAAGGCAAAAGCTCCGCCGGTCACCTTGTACTTACTCACCATATTTCCGTAACTGATTGCCACGGAAAACAGCATTACACCACCCAGAACAAAACCGATGCAAGAGGCAAGTGGCCCGGCCTGAGGCAAAAAGCGTAGACCTGGTAAGACAAATGCACCCCATCCAAGAATCGCACCCAAGGCGAGGGCCCAAGCCTGAACGGGCTTAATCGACTTCTTCAATTCTGCTCTTTCAGTCACTGCTGCTTTCTTATCCATCAAAATGCGCTCCCAAAACTGTGCTGCCAAAAACGACAGCTTATAAATAATAAGTGATGACCCTAACTGTCATCACGTAAAAGTCTCAATTCATCTGAGTCACAAAGTTTTTGGTGCAAAAAAACTGCTCCTTCGCCTTCGACCCACCATGCAAAGCCCATGCCACAATTTAAAAATATACCATAAGACAACGACTTTACTCAGCTTGCCGCTAGAGCATTCCGCGCAACAATGAAATTTTAATGCATCCTAAACTCATTTAATCGAATTAGCCACATATTTACGATGCAACATCAACTCATCATTGTATCAAAAAATGACGTCTCACAAAGTGATATTTTTCACATCTCAACAAAGGTCTTACAATTAACTAGTTTAACACTGCTTTTTTTGTGAAGTAACTGAGTTTACACCCTTCGCCATATCCTCAACAAAAACAAAAATGAGTCCATTATGAATTAAACAGGTAAATGAGGACAATAATAAAACAGCACGACTTAAACAGCTCCTCCTACCAAGAAAGGCATATACCTCACAGCCAACATCCTGTTTTGACAAAAAAATAGCAATAGCTTATATTTTTTCCACAGCTATCGCCCAGCAATTGATAGCCGAACCCAATAAAAACAATCTACAGAACTTAAGCCTTCAGTATCGCCCATGAATACAAGCAAATAAACCTTCATCAATAGGACATGACATGAAAGAGAAAACACTTCAGGCTATTTACCAAACCTTTAATCAATGGAACGATGGTGAAAAATCCTGCCACAGGGGTTGCTCCACCTGCTGCACGCAAAATATCACTGTCACAGCAACAGAGGCCGAACTTATACATAAGTTCGCAGTAGAAGAGGACAAACAGGAGTGGCTGGCTGAAATACTTTCCGCAAAACGTGACCTCGAAAAACCCAAGATGACCACCAACGACTTCGCCAAGGCCTGTTTGGAAGGAAGAGACGTAGACCCCGGCACCATGGGGCTCCCTTGCCCCCTGCCCATTCCTCAAAGAGAACATCTGCCAAATCTACTCGGTACGCCCCTTTGCCTGCCGTGCCTTTGTCTCAAGTTCACCCTGCAGTCAGAATGAACCTGCGACCATCTCAGAAGGCTACGCAGCAACGGTTACAGCGGTAAGCCAGATAATTGAGCACCTTGGCCAAAAAGAGTACTGGGGAAATTTATTCGATGTCCTTATTGCCATGTCGGATATCTCTGCGTATAAAGAGACTGCAGAAAAATTGACTGCAGTAGAGACATTTAACGCTCGCCTGAGAACACTTACAGCTAAACCGTTGACGGGCTTCCTGCTTACCGAAGAAGATTTACAGGTAGCAGGCCCACTGCTTCAGTCCATTTTTTCCACCAAAGTGGATGAAAAAAGCATAGAAGACATACTTAACGGAAAATAAGGAAACAGACCATGACCAACAAGACCACAGTTCATTTAACAATCATGCTGCCAGCAGGGCGCCTTCCCCTCGATGTCATGAAGACAGCCCAAGCTCTTGCTGAACAATATAAGCTTGAAATTTTCTTCACAACTGCCCAAAACCTTCGCCTCCTCAATGTACCAGAGAATCTTGTTGAAGAAATCAAAGCGCCTCTCTTGGCACTTGGCGTGACCTTTAAGGCCCCCGGTGGCTTTCCACTGC